>JBGVHB010000129.1:0-2589 GCA_045121975.1 Roseburia sp. | reverse complement strand
TGTTAAGTGTACCTTTACGGGGGATAAGGACAGATTCGCCATTATAAAGTGGCTTCTCTACATATCGCATTATGCCGCCAGAGCCATATACGGGATAACAACCATCATCAAGTTTTTTATGGTCTTTACCGTATTTTACTGCAACTAAATCAGAAAGTTTTCCTTCTTTCCATTTGGAATTTCTGTTTTCGATGAACATTTGCTGATAAATTGCCTGAGCTTGCTGCTCTAAATTATTGTTTATCCTCTCATTTTCTTCAATTTTGTCATCAATAGCCCCCAATAACGAAGCAATCTTTGTCTGAATCTCTTTATCAGCAGGTACATTTACTACTATGTTCTTCATAGTATTGCCAGACACTTCTTTGAAAGTCGTACCGCTCCCCATACCTTCTATCCTATCTTTATTGTATTTGAGTAAATAAAACAGGAAAAGTGGGTCAGTAACTTCATTCGGAATAACACTCTTAAATCCCTGATTAGTACATACTTCATTTGCCGCAATAGCTACATATCCTATTGGCGCTCTTGAAGAAAACAGAACTGTGTTTGGAGGTAAAAGCTGGGTGGAACAGCTTTTCAAACCGATTTCGGTAATATTTCTTTCACCACGCTGAATATAACGACCACTGAATGTAGCTAAATCTTTCGGGGTTATCCAAGCGATATTCCCACCTTCATAATATTCAGTTTTTTTCGTTGAAGGAGTAGCACCACTTACAACAGTTCCAATATCAGAAATTTTACATTCAATCCATTCAGCCATATAATAATCCTCTCTATCCTATATATTTTCGATGAGCAATCTTAACATTGCTTTGTTTGACCATTGCGTATTGCAAAGTCGTATCTATCTTCCTATGCCCCAAGAGCTGTTGTAATTGCTCGATGGGCATTCCCTTATCTATTGCCATAGTCGCAAGTGTACGCCTGAACTTATGCGGGTGTACCTTTTGCAATCCTAACTGTTTTCCAAATTCTCGCAAGCGAACCTCAACTCCACCGATTTTCAGCCTTTCATGTGGCGATTTCAAGGAAACGAACAACGCCGGATTATCGTCCGTTCTACTTTCTAAGTAATTCTGCAAATGTATCTTTGTTCGAGCGTCAAAATAGACCACTCGCTCCTTGCTACCTTTACCGAACACAATACACTCTCGCTCATTGAAATCAATATCATTTCGATTTAGCAGTACCATTTCTCCAACACGCATACCCGTTGAAGCAAGCAAATCTATAATTGCCAAATCTCTCAGTTCTGTACAATTATCCCTCATAAGTTCCAACGCTTCATCAGAATATGTTTCCTTAATGTTTGTCCCTGTCTTAACCTTATGTATTCGTCTTACAGGACTTTTCAGTATGTAATCCTCATCCTCTAACCATGAAAAGAAACTAGACAAAATACGGCGAATATTGTCAATTGTTACTTTGCTCGACTTCTTCTTTTCCTGATACTCGGTCAGGTATACTCGAATATCGTCCGTTACAATGTGCTTAACATCTTTGTGCAGTTCATTGAGCATTGCTTCAATGGTTGCCTTGTAATATTTAAGAGATTTCTCAGAACATCCCTCAATCCGCTTTGCTGATAGGAACAGCTCCACGAAATCCTGTTCCACAGAAGAATCCTTATTTTCATTCTCAATAACTTCATAACTAAAAAGTGCGTGCTGCATCACCGCCTGTAATCTTTCAATTTGTGCGTTATTTAGGTATGGCAACATATCCCTGACAACATCGTTAATTAGGTTTTGTTTCATAGTCGTTCCTCCTTTTAATTTAGAGAACGACTCGCAACGGCAGTTCTTTTAATCAACTCCTGCCGTTGGTAGGAGCTTTTATCTATTCTGTAATTGAAGTGTTTAGGCTAGCAGTGCACCTCCTGCTAAATTAGCGCTCATAGTAGCTAAAACATCCAAACCTGTATTTACAAATTCTTTCTTTCTATTTTCCATGGCGTCATCTCCTTTCACCTTTTTCATTGCTTTAACAACAGAAACAATAATTAGGGCTACGAGCGATGAAATAGCTATTGGTGCAACCAACCCTTGCACTGCAAGCCTAAACACTTCAATCTTATAAACAATAATTTAGTGGCTTAGAGTTCGATGTTGGAGACATCAAGTTCACCAGACATAAGACGAGGAAGTAATGTATCTCGAAGCTTCGCAAGATTTACCGATTGCTTTTCATTTTCCTGCATTTGAGAATACATTGGTGTAACCGTTTCTTCAAAAATGCACAGTGTTTCATCATCGGGAATATATAACTGCATTGCATTTAGAATGTTGGTTGTCATACTTGGCACAGCAGAGCCAGCATTCAATGAAGCAAGGTCTTTGCCTTTTACAAAGTGATACACAAATTTTGCAATATTAGGACGAAGCATTTCGGTGTAGAACATTGTATCCACCGACCAAAATGCACCGTTAACATACATAACATTGTTAAGTGTACCTTTACGGGGGATAAGGACAGATTCGCCATTATAAAGTGGCTTCTCTACATATCGCATTATGCCGCCAGAGCCATATACGGGATAACAACCATCATCAAGTTTTTTATGGTCTTTACCGTATTTTACTG
>JBGVHB010000128.1:0-171962 GCA_045121975.1 Roseburia sp. | reverse complement strand
TTTCCGGTAAATAATTGGATTCAAAACTCATTCAATTTCATATGATTATATTTATTGCACAAATATACAAATTTTATTTGGCAAATCAAATTTTATTTATTATATTTGCCTGTTGAAATAATGTATATAAGTTAATATAGTTTTAATATTAAAAACTAAGTAAGAATAAGGAATGGACAAATTGATCGGATCCCTCAGTGGATTATTTAAATGATCTGGTGAGAGTAGTTGGACGGGAATTGTAAAAAGCATTGTAGTGATTTCTTTTCTTGTTTTAATGGGTTTAGGAGTCTATCTTGCATATATTGGGTTTATTTCTTGGATTTGAGTTTTAGCATCGTTAGGAATCGTCCTTGTTGCTGGTGTTATATTTATCCTTTCTAATAGAGAAAGTGATGAATGTAAGTTTGACAGATGGTATCGTAAGATGAAGCAAAACGAAATCGATGAAGAGATCTCAAATAGAGATAGAAGAATGGAAACGATGCCTATTATCCAGGAACAGTTAAGGTCTCTTAGTTACATTAATGGTCCTGAAAATACTGGTCACTCTGCCGTATATGAGTTTCACAATGGACACTCTAATCCTGCTGGTTTAGGTTTCCAGTTTGCAGAAATGACTGCCGAAGAGTTCGGAATAGTACAGCACACAGCAATCCAAGACCCACATCAAAAATTACCACTGGGAGTTCTCCAAATCCCTCATCTTTTAAGAAATACAAAAGATAATTTGTGGTGCGGAGATAAAGAGGCCTTAAAAGAAGCAGATCCTAAACTCTATATGATAGTTTCCAACTATGTATGTGAGTGGATGGCTATTAAATTACTTAAGACTACTACCGAGATTGGTATGTTGTGCTATTTTTCACAGAAAGCTCTTTCAGAGGAAGAGATTGAGCATACAATCGAAGGTATTAATAATGCTGCTTTTACTATAGGTCAGAGATTAGATTATAGAGATTATAAAAATAGATCGTAAGTTTAATGTTTAATGTTAATGTTTTATGCCGGCGTTAAAGGATATTGAGTACAAAGAAATTAATGGAATTAAGGTGGATAAGTTTAACGACACTGTTTTCTTTAATGATGCAACTCACGCATATTATGATAAGGAAACAATGGAAAAATACACATCGGTGACCACGCTTATTCACAATTACTCACAGGAGTTCAGTGAATCTTTTTGGTCGTCCTATAAAGCTCTGGAAGCTCTTTTGGATGAATCAGAGTGATCGCAAATTAAACCACAATTGCTCAGCAGTAAAAAGATACCAAAAAATCTTTTCAAATTGGTAACTCTGGATGAAAGTGCATATGAAGCAAAAAGACAAGAAATTATCGCAGAGTATGCAAGGAAAAGAGATGAAGCCTGTGAGAGAGGAGTTGCCATTCATAGTCAATTTGAAAACAGCTTCTACGGTAATAAGAATATAGACTTTAAAAGATTTGGTTGTGGCGAGTTAAAAGGTAATTTTGAGTGCAAAAAGGATTATTATAAGTTAGATTTGAAACAGGGCGTATATCCCGAGTTTTTAATTAGTTTGAAATCACGAGATGGAGTATTGCGCATTTCAGGGCAAATTGATTTACTTATAATTGATGATAATGATATAATAATCGTCGATTTTAAGACCAATAGAGAGATCAAGAAGACTTCTTATTATAATAAGGCTAAAAAATCTCACGAAATGATGAAGTTCCCTCTAAATAATCTGCAGGACTGTAATCTAAATGTGTATTCTCTTCAGCTTAGTGCATACGCTTATTTACTCCAACAAATTAATCCGCAGTATAATGTGAAGAAACTTCTTCTTTATCATATAGATCATGATGGAAATGAAACTATAATTCCATGTGAATATCTAAAAGATGACGTCGAGAGAATGTTTAAGCACTATAAAAAGCAACTCAAAATCCACGAAGAATTAGAAAGAATTAAACCAGTGCAGATATGTTAAATCAAAGTTTATATAATGAAAGGGTTGCTATCTGTGAAAAGTGCCCCTTATACAAAGTGGATAAGATTAGAGGTCCGGTTTGTGATAGCAATAAATATATTAGTCCAGATGGTACTAAATGGAGTTGGTTTAGAAAGGATGGTTATGTGAGAGGGTGCTCGTGTTCTATTAAAAGAAAAATTTTAAATCCAAAAAGTCATTGTATTATAGATTTATGATAAAGAAAATCAAACATATAATAAAGGGTTGGTATTACAGGTTAAGGGGTATTAATCTGGAATTAATGGAACAGAGAATGGAACAGTGTAAAAAATGTAATGAAATTGTGCATTTAACTAAGAATGTATCCATTTGCTCAGTGTGCTGATGTGAAAATAAGGCTAAGTGCTCTGTAGAAGATGAAAGATGTCCTAACGGATTATGGTAATGTAAATGATAAACTTATGAATAAAATAGCAGAAAATCTTACAAAACACTATACAGAAAATATTAAGACAGAAGAAGTTTCAATAATCCCTTGTAACATGGGTGTACTAATTAAGTTCTATGAAGATAATCCATATAGAGCCATGCTCAGTACTACTAAATCTGGATTGATTATTGGAGCTCAGAGTACACAGAGATACAAGAGTAATGAAACTGGGGAAATGGAGGAGAATGACGAATTTGTTGCATGTGCAGAGGTTATAGCGGTTGGTCCTAAATGCGAGAATGTAAAAGTTGGTGAGGACGTTTTCGTAATTAAACATATCGCTAATCCTGTACCTATTAGAAAACAGGGATTCTATGTAATCTCAGAGTCAAATATCCTTTGCAGAATTGTTCCTAAAGAGATTAAAGATTAATAATGGAAATGATTGACGAAAAGGTTTATTTTAATCCGGGAGATCTTGTAATGGTGCGACATGAAGCACTTGAGAATCGCCCGGTAATGTACATGGTAGAGAAAGTATCTCGCAGTATTGTTTCCAAAGATGGAGCGGACAATACTTTTATCGGAGTTAGATGTAGATACTTTGATAAGAATCAAGTTTTAAGAGAAGCTATCTTTTCAACAAAAGATCTAGTTCACGTAAAGTAATTTTAAAAGTAAAGTATTATGAAAATTAATGTAAATGGTTATAACGAAATTCTTAGTTATGAAGGTACTCCAGAGGAGCTTGCAGAGTTTGTAGCAACAGGTATTCTTTTTCCTTATATGGAATATAATGAGGAAGAATGTGACTGTGAAGAAGAGGAGGATGAATCAGTAATTGTTCCAGATGCCATGGATGCCGAAGAACCAGTAGTAGAAACACCAAAGACTGCTGATGAGATTCTTGAAGCTCAGAAAGAAAAGATTCGTGAGGATCTTGCTGCCGAAGGTTACACATGTTCAGATGAAGAATTCGATGATGCTTATAAAATTGCTATAGAAATTATGGGTCCGTTGAAGGAGCTTTTCGAGTAATATAATTATGAAAGAAACAAAAATTGAAAAACTCATACTTGATCTATCTACTCGCTGAGAGGTTAGTCCTGAAGAAGCGGTAGATAGATTAAATTCTATGAATGAGTCTGAGATTAATAAACTAATTAATTCTATGACAAAGAAATTTAAAAACGGAGGATTCATCGACTGTTTAAGAAATGGCGGCTCAATCTCTAAATGTAAGTGTGGTTGTGATAAAATTGTAAAGGGGGACGAAGGAATTCCAGGACTCAGACAAAGAGGTACAACTCCTGCCTATTTAGGCTCTCAGCCTAAATTTGATCCATCTGATTCAACTTGAGTACGCACAAAAGACGGATATATGAAAAACGTATTTTCTGGAAACACTCTTGAGCAGAACCTAGTTACATATGACGAAAACGGGATTCCAAGAAGATCTATTCGAGAAATTACTGATTACATGTTTCCTATGGATGCAGATACTCTATATAGGGATGCAAGAGGATTGTGGGCTTCTAAACACCCTTCGATTATAGACGAACTTTTTAATAAAACTCATTCTAATGAGTATATAAAGACCGTTGATGAGAATCTTGAAGGGTTTGAGCCAATCCAATTTAATGAAAAAGAAGTTAAGGCTACTCAGAAAAAATCTAAAAAAGAAATGGGAGGTAAGATCCAAAAAGGACAGAATGGTCTTTATGATCTTGGGGGAACTCCAAGATGGGGGCAAACTGTAGATCTTAGAAATCCGTATCGTTCACATTCTGTTAACACTCCATTTGTCGGAATGGGAAGCAATTTTGATGTAAATACTCAGTTTGTTAGACCATCGGGTGCCAGTTTTTTAAACAAATATTGAACTCCAAAAATAACTTCAGATAATCCTATGTCAGGAACATCGTTGGCTAAAGATTTAGGAAATAAATGGAGAAAAGATTATAATCCAGGAAGTAATAAAGTAGGTCCTGTTACAAATCCAGTAGATGTTTTAAATGCAGGTCCTCAAGAACTAATGTCTGACGAAGAAATGAACAGTAGACGAGCTAGTGCTAAAAAAATAGATGACTTTATAAAGAGTGTCAAGCCTATGCCTACAGAGCCGGACATTAATACTCAGATCACAAACGCAAAGAATTTTTCACAGGCTTTTGGATTGGCAAGAAAAGCTGGTTTGAAAGAGTTTGATTGGAAAGGTAAGAGAATTGCTGTTAAATTGAAATCAGATTCTCCTGAGACAACTACTCAAAATACTGCTACTAAACCTACAACTCAAAATGTGGTTAATAACTCTAAACCACAAGAGACTACAGTTGTTGAGCCTTGGAGAGATGTTCTTGCATCTGGGGGTGCAGGATTATATCCATTTGCAGCTTCCGTTCCTGGAGTAGGTACAGACGCTTATTTAGATCCTACAGGTCAAATGGGTAGACGTCAAACAGGTTATGTTGCACCAACAAATTCTATAGAATCTCAAGTTGCTGCAACGGGAGTTAATCCAAATTCTCCACAAGGAAGGAGAATGGCACGTTTAGCTAAATATTCTAATATAAAATAAATGAACTTTTTTTATTGAGACGAAACTAATAATATTCTTCGTATCGATGAAGGTTCTATCTTTTTAGTTAAAGAATTTAAAACACTGTTAGATCCTAAACGTAATAAATGTAAAGAGGATAAAACAGGCACAAAAGCACTACTCGCTTTTAAAGAACTTACCTATATTTATTTAATGTTAGATTTCAAGTCTCCGTATTTTCAATACACAGAACAAGACAAACACGAAGCTGCACTGGCAGATTCAGAATTGACTGAAAACGATTTAAAGGATCCGCTATTCATAGCTGCATATCAGAAATATAATGATATTCAGGAAGCGGATCCTATTTTGCTTTTAATCAAGACTGGACAAAGAACGCTATATAAGACTCGAGTTTTCTTGGACAATATTGATTTTAATGAAGATGTAGACGAAACAGGTAGACCACTATATAAACCAAAGGATGTAATTGCAGATATTGCATCTATTGCAAAGATGCGACTTGAGTTACAAGCTTTAGAAGAGCAGTATAAAGCTAGTCTTGGGCAAACATCTAATGTCCGGGGTGGTGTAGAGTTAGGATTTGACGAGGTATAGATATGGGTAGAAAAAAATTGGAACCGTTGGTAAATCCGTTGGAGCAATCCAAGAAAATGCCAACATTTGAGGAACGATATGAGGAAAGTCTCCGTAAACAACTTTTAGAAGGAATGGTAAAGGAGACAGATGATGATGAAGAAGCAGAATATTATGAAGAAATTAGAAACATTAAACATCAAAAAAGAGATGGCGAATGAGATGTTTTAGTTGATGAAGAAATATTCTATTTTGATCCAGAATTATCTTATGAAATAACTGGTTATAGGCCGATTACTATGACAGAAGGATTGGATTTTGATCCAACACCTTTTAGGGAGGCGGCCTTAACATTTGAAGAAAACGGTTATTACACAAGTTATTTAGCTGGATCTAAACCATATAAAGAATATTGACGAGAGCAAATGAGGAGATGTACAGAAGGATATAGTATTGGAAAGTATAGGGTTACAGGTGATCATTATTTCTTTTTGAACTTTTACCGAATGCAAACCGTCAATTTGGAATCTAATAAAAAAACAACAGGACGAGGACAAGGTTTTCCAAGTTTCTTGTCTAAACAATACGAATTCTTTCATTATCTTGAGCTGTGTGAATACGTTGGTAAAGATGTGTGCATGTTAAAAGCAAGAGCGCTAGAATACTGGCGCACTATATAGTAATATATAGTTAAAAATTCCGCAAAATCGGTGAAGACTAATGTGATTAATCACGAAAAATAAAATTATGAATAAAATAGAACAAATTGAATTTATTGAAACGAACTACATGTTTAGTTCCGGAATACATAGTAATAAAAGAGTTAGACAAAACTTTTTCGAAAAGATTGAAATAGAAGCGCAAGCGTATCTTTTGGGATTTTATGCTGCCGATGGAAGTATTAATGAAAAGAGAAAAACTTTTCGAGTACATTTGCAAAAATCTGACGCAGAATTAGTTTATTTATACAAAGATTTAATTAGTCCAGATGCAAGACTATTTACTATGCAAGAGAGGGATGTTAAGGGTAGAAATGGACAAATAGTTAGAGCACACGAATCGGTTGGTGTAGATATTAATTCTTCAAAATTATGCAATGATTTAGTTAATTTGGGATTTGGATATAACAAGTCTTATGCCGAATTAAATCTTCCAAAAATAGATGAAAAGTTAATAAGACATTTTATTAGAGGATATTTTGATGGAGACGGTACAATATCCTATTATTATTGTAAACCGGACCCAAAGTGGCACAAAAATGAACGAATTAGAGCATATGCGTCTATTTGTAGTAAAACAATAACGATTCTTAGTGAAATACAAGATTTCTTAAAAAAGCACTCTATAAAAGCTTCTATGTGTTTTGCAAAACGTGACGAAATGTGAATTCTTACTATTCCAAAAAGTCAGTTAAGAAAAGTGTATGATTTGTTTTATAAAGACTCATATTTTTATTTAAGTAGAAAATTTGACAAATTTAATCATTATGTTAATACCGAGGAAACTCAGTTGATTGCTGAGCTCCGTAACGCGCAGGAGATGAACGTTAGTAACAGTAATAATTCTCCCACGAGTGTGGAACACCCTACTGATTAGAGGGTGAAAATGTGCGCTGAACTTATAGGAAACTATAAGAGCTATCGGATAAAAAGCCGATAGGATAACAAATTGAGGATTTTCAGAAATTTTAGCCTGTCTTGGTGTTAGACCATTTATTACAACTAGAGAGTTCAGATCGATGTATACAGCTGCTGCAGATCACCAGTTAAGTCCTGTACTAAATAAATGTTGAACACAAATGGACTGACTCAACATGAACACTAATGGAGGAATGAAAAGATCCAGAATGAAGATTAACAATGCCAAAGAGAAACGAGCGTCATTATTGACGTCTGATAATATCGAATATGGTAGAATGTCAAGTATCGTAGGCATTGTTGCAGACGATCCCTCTAAGGTCAGAGGAGATCGTGTTGAGAGACTCATTCTGGAGGAAGGTGGAAGTAATAAACACCTAATTAAGTCTTGAATCCAAGGTACAGCGCTTGTAGAGATTGGAGGTAACAAGATCGGCGTAAAAATAACGGGAGGGACAGGTGGTGATCATGGAGAAGCCCTCGCTGGCTTAGCGAAGATATTCAATGATCCACTGGCCTATGGTGTCCTTCCTTATAAAAATGCATATACAAGAGATGGTAAAATACAGTATACAGGTTTCTTTATTCCCGCACACGAATTTGCATTAATTCCAGAATTTCTTGATAGTAGAGGGGTTACTGATAAAATCCGCTTCAGAGAACATTATGAAAAACAACGTTCTCTAATGTCGGGTAATGATCTTCTTACTTACTGCGCAGAGCACTGTTTTACTCCTGATGAAGCACTACTAAGACAGGGTGATAATATTTTCAACTCTGAATTAGTATCTGAACGATTAACAGATATCCGAGTACATAAACAGGGAATTAAACCTAAACGTTACGTCCTTGAATGGACAGATGGTGAAAAGAAGTCCAGAGTAAATGGTAGGGAAGTGAAATCCGGTGATTTGATAGTTTTTGAGGAACCTCGTAAAGATAATAATGGAGAGGTTTATAAAAATCTATATGTAGCTGGAATAGACGCCATTGACATGGGCACTGGAGATTCTGCAACAGATAATGATGTGTCTGACTTTTGTATAGTAATTAAAAGGCGAGCTTTTGGTATGGAAAGTCCAAAATATGTTGCCATGTATAAAGCCAGACCAAGAGAAATTAAAACAGCATTTGAAACTGCAATGCGACTTTTAGTTTGATATAACGCTAAAGCGCTGCTTGAGTACACTAAAATATCTATCCAACAGTATTTTATAAATAATAAAAAATCACATCTTTTAATGGAAAGGCCTGATTTTGCAATTACCGCAAAAACCAGATTGAGTAGAAATAAAAAGAAACTTATTGGCCTACCTGCTACAGAAGCAGTGATTAAACACGGTCTTGAATTAATTTCCATGTATATTGAAGACTATTGATATGAGATAGATAGCGAGGATATGTTGGAACAAATGCTGAATTATTCATATGAAGCAAAACGAAAGTTCGATATTATCGCTGCACTTTCTTGTGCAGAAATTGCAGATGAAGAACTTTCGGGAGTTACTCCAACTAATGTCAGTAAAGCATCCAAAGAATGAAAAGATATTGGATATTATATTGATGTAGACGGAGTTAAAAGATTTGGAATAATTCCATAATATTGATTATATGTCTGAATTAGAGAAAGAAATATTAGAAATAATCAACTGCGAAATTGAAGGTAAATATATTGGAAGATTAAAAGTAAGAGAAGAAGAGTATTGACGAAACTATCCATGTGATCAAAATCCATGTAAAAAAGGTGTAATTGTCAATATTGAATATTCTCTTGAACTGTATTTAAATTCCGATTACGAACCCATTGTAATGTCTTATATGGCTCCCACTCGTCAGTATAATTATAAGAAATGAGAAAAAACTGACGGTTGAGAACCTTTAGATAAATACAAAAAACAAGCACTTTCTACATTTAAAGAATTTGTAAAAGAAGAATTTAAAAACAGAATGTTACAACAAGTTGATTATTACAAAATTAGTTTGGAACTACCTAGTCTAAATTGTAATGAATAAAGAAAAAGAGATAGAAAAAATTAATAAACACATTGGTGAATTAGTATATGATAAAACTCAATTAAAGAAAGCATATAATTATTACCACTGTGTTAGAGATAAAGATCAATTTGCCCATTTAGAACAGAATTATGGTATTGGTGCTCCAACCACTGTAGGCTTTTCTCCATTGGTTAAAAAGCACATAGATGTGCTTGTAGGGGAGTATCTTGAATTAGACCCTGATCTACAGATTACATGTAAAGATAGTAACACTATCTCTAATATTATGAGAGAGAAGCAATTAAAAATTGACCAGGAGTTGTATTCATTCTTACAGAAATATCTACAAAATTCTATAATTCAGATTCTTTTAGAGGGTAAAGAGCCTGTAAACGATCCTTTTATTGAAAAGGAATTACAGAAGATTAAAACAAATGTAGAAAATGATTTTGTATCCCAATACGAAATTGCTGCACAAAACATTTTAAATTATATCAAGCATTCACGTGACATCGACCTCAAAAACAAAATGCGTGAATTATTTACAGACATTCTAATTGCAGGTTGTTGTTATTATAGAACAAAACCATCTGGTAGTAAAAATAATCTCGCTTTTGAAGTACTTAATCCACTTGATACGTTTATTGAGAGAAATCCTAATGAATTTTATCTTAATAGATCTCCTCGTGCTGTAATTCGTAAATTCATGACTCGAGAACAAATTCTTGCAGAGTTTGGATCAGAACTATCTTCAGAAGCTAAATCTAAATTAAAGAAATCAGAACCTACTGGCCGAGATAATGGTGGAAAGTTTGTATATGTAAAAACGGGCAGGTTTGATAATCTTGTTAGTTTCCCAGAAACTAAAGGCTTACTTGGTGGATGAGAGGTTCATCCGTTGAGAAATGGTGGAGTAGAGGTTGATCATAATATGTCTACTTATACCGTATATGAAGTTGAATGATTGGAATGAGATAAAGAAAACGAAAGACTTACTAGACACGAGGGTGTTAAGATTGGGCCAGAAATCTACATTTGTAGAGGTGAATCGGAGTATATTACACGTAGTGCTTCAGATCCTGCCGATTGCACTATTTCTGTCAATGGTTTGTTCTTTTCAGATCGTAACGGCAATCCTTTTAGTCTAGTTTTATCTACAGCATCACTCCAAGATCAAGTGGATGTACTAAGATACCACATGGACTCACTTCTTGCTTCGAGTGGTACAGTAGGAGATTGGATAGATGTAGCCAGTCTACCAGAGTTCCTGGGACAGGAAACACCCGAAAGACTTCTTAAATGGATAGCATATAAAAAGCAGGGTATAGCTTTATATGACTCTTCACAAGAGGGGGCCAATGTTATTAATACCACTTTTAATGGATTTGACGATACAGTAAAGGTACAAGCTGTACAGGCTATTCAATTAGCAATTGATGCCATTGAACAACAAGTTTCTTCAATCACGGGTGTATTTCCAGAAAAGTTAGGAGGTATTCAAGAAAGGGATGCGGTTAGTAATGTAAAGGTTGGGTTGAGATATTCTACACTTCTCACTAAGCAGTATTTCTCAGCTATGGATTTAATGTATAAAGAGGTTAATTATGATCTTCTTAATCTTGCTAAGATTGTTTATAAGGATGGGTTTAGTGGTACTATTATTTTAGGACCAAGACTCAACAAAATATTTACCGCCATTCCTAAATACTACACTACTACAGATTTTGATATCCATATTGAAGATAGTACAGAATCTTATAAAACAAGGGAAGAGATTAAAGCAATTAATGTTGAGTTTATTAAAGCAGGAATGATTGAACCTGATATGGCTATTAATGTCATCACCGCTAAGAATCTTACTGATCTTAAGCAATACATGTCTAAAGCGCTTAAAATGAAAAAAGCTGAAAACGACATGAATGCTCAACTACAACAACAAGTTGAACAGCTTACTCAACAGGCCAAATCTTATGAATCTCAAATTGGAGAATTCCAAAACCAAATTAAGCAACTTACTTCTCAATTACAAAATAATAATGCTGAAAAGCTCGAGATCGAAAAGAAGAGGATCAGAATTGAAGAGCAAGAAGCTAATGATAAACGCGATTATAATAATAAGCAAATTGAAGTTAAAGAGAAGCAGTTACAGGTTGAAGTTGCGCAAATGGTTGATGGAAATCCATATAATGATAAAATACACGATTAATGAAACTTTCAACTAATTCTAAATGTCAACTAATCTTAGATGGTCCGAGACCTGAAATAGGATTGGAAGTAATTGTTTATAATGATAAATATACAATTGTAGAGCGCGAGAATAACACAAATACATTCTATTTTGATATGCCAGAAGATGGTTTGTTTCAGTATTTTGTGCTTGAGTTTGAAGAGGAACCTGAAGATTTGTTAGAATATATACAAGACAAAGGAATAATCCCTCAAAAAGAACATCAGATTTTTTCAATTTGTAAATTGAGAAACTGTTTATTAAAAATGGAAAAAGATTATATTACTGAATTTTTACACGGATGTAATACTAAAAGCCATTGCTCCAGTGAATCTGATGTCATGAGGAATTTTCTTTTATCTACGATTTTTGTTTTAGAACATTTGATCTGTTCTGGACAAACAGTAGATGCGTCAAGAATTCTTAAAAACATTAATTCTTGCACATTATGTTCTGACGATAAACCTTCTAATTGCGGATGTAATGGAGGAAATATTTAAACTTTTAACAGATAAATATAATTCGGTACTTTCTGATTTATTGATTGGTTATCCAATTGATAAACAGAAAGTTTCCGAACTTATGCATTTAATCCATATCATGCATTTTGTAGGTTTTGATAAGGATAATAGTGAGAAACGTTTAGAAATACTATCGTATTATGAATAATTTTTTCTTTGTGGATAGTAATACAGCCCTTGAAAAAATTGAGTCCAAAAAAGAAGTACAGTTTATACCATCTTGTTTAGATGTTGATGAGTCGAGAACTTTTCATCAAGGTAAATCCTTTAGATTTTGAGATTGAGAAACAAATAAGTCAAGAACATTT
The DNA here is from genome assembly GCA_045121975.1 of Roseburia sp. Lineage (GTDB taxonomy): Bacteria > Bacillota > Clostridia > Lachnospirales > Lachnospiraceae > Roseburia. Next base: position 159,768 of record JBGVHB010000128.1, on the reverse strand, counting down.
ATCAATGATGATTTTTATCAAGATCTGGTAAAATACGGCGGTTCTATTTGAATCTGCATTAATACTACTACATCTAAACCTGGGACATCTGGAGATTGAACTAAATTCATTTCTAATGGCGAAAAAGGAGATAAAGGAGAAAAGGGCGAAAAAGGAGATAGTGGTAATGGTAATTTCGAAGTAGGAGCTGTAAAACCTACTAGCCAAGGTTTTGTTAATGATATCTATTTAGATGTTTATACTGGTACTTTTTATAAGTATTCCGACTCTTGAAAGGAAATTGGTAAAATTTCAGTTGAAGATCCCGAAATTGATTTAAGTGATTACTATACTAAATCCGAAGTGGATGCTAAAATTGGATCCATTGATTTTCCAGAATTTAATTTAGATTGGCAAGATGATTAAAAATTATATAATTATAGGATTGATTGTAATCCTAATAGCGTTTGGAATAATATTATCTGTTAGATGTTCTAAATTAGAGGAAGAAAACATCAAACTAAAGATTGAATATAACGATGTTATAAACTCAATCAAATTAGAAAATAAAACATTAGAAACAAATATATTATTTTTAGAGGATAGTTTGATTAAGTACGAACATAAAATAGACTCTCTAAAGAAAGTAAAACAGAAAGTGATCGTAAAGTATAAATATGTTGTTTCTAAAGATTTGACAGAGGGTGTGGGTAAATTAAAAGAGAATTTAAAATGCGAAACATACTAATATTTATATGTTTGTTTATAGGGTTCATTAGTTATGCCCAAACTCATATTGAGTACATTTCAGAACCTGCAGATTCTATGGCTCTTATTAGTAAAAAAGATGTAGACATTATTAATAGAATTTTTAATGAAAAAAATGTACTGGATAGTTTACTCAATGTAAGTGAACAAATGGTAGATTATCTTGAAACACAAAACCGTGTTAAATCTAATATCATAGAAAATCAAAAATTAATTATTAAGAATAAAGATATCGTTATAAAAGAGCTCGAAACAAAAATAGAAAGCGATATACGACACTATTCAAAAGAATTAAAGAAAGAAAAAACAAAGAAGATTTCTTTCGAAATTATAAGTGGCGCTGGAATAATTACAATAATTTTGTTAATTTTATTATAAATAATTTGGAAATTAAAAATTAAGTTATTATATTTGCACCGTTTAATTTAAATATGAATTAATAAGATGAATGAAAATTTTAACAACATTGGTAGTGACTTTGACGATCTTTTCGATGAATCGTCTGCCACTACTGTAGAAAATTCCGTAGAAGAATCACAGGAGAAAGCTTTTGAGCTTCCTGATGATATGGATGATTATGGTGTTGTCGAAGAATCTTCTGATGATTCAGAAGAAACTTCTGAGGAACCATCTAATGATCCAGAATCTACAGAACCGGAACTTGATGTTTGGCATCAGTATCTTAAAGATTTGGGAGTTTCTGATTCTAAAGCAATTCAGTTCGAGAACGAAGATGGAGAAATTGAAACGGTAGATTTCGACACTCTTGATCGGGAAACACAGCTTACTATGCTTAGAGAGCTTACTGATCCAGGTTTGAGTGAGCATGAAATTCAGGTAGTAAATTATCTTCGACAGAACAACGCATCTTTTGATGATGTGATTAACTATTTTGCTGAACAGAGACTACAGCAATATTTAGCAGAGAATCCAGACCAGGTACATCAGAAAGTCTATAGTATAGATGAGTATACAAACGACGAGCTATACTTGGCTGATTTGAAGAACAAGTATCCTGATTTTACAGACGAAGAGTTGCTTGCCGAACTTGATGCTGCAAAACTAAATGAAGAGCTTTTCAATAAGAAGAGCGACGTTATTCGTCAACAGTATAAGGAGCAAGAAGATAGAGCTCAACAGGAAGCAGAAGCTGCAGAACAGCAGAGATATGAGGATTTGCAGCAGAACATTGTAAATGCAGTACTTAATTTTAAGGAAATTAGCATTGACCCTGATCCTGAAAGTGAAGATTGGAGAGGCTTGGAGATAGAAGACGGAGATAGACAGAATATTCTATCATATCTCCTCGATCAAGATCAAGAAGGAAAGAGCCGACTTGTTAGAGATATTGAGGATCCTAATGAGCTCATTAAGCTTTCGTGGTATAAGTTGTATGGTGATGAGACATTCAAACATATAACAGGTTACTGGAAAGGTCTACTTAAGGAAGCTCGTCAGGAGAATGCAAAACTCTCTAAACAGATAGAAAAATATAAGAAAGGCAATAATACAGTTGTAACACCAACTCCTGGAAAAAAGTCCAATAGCCTCACCAACAAGGGATTTTCACTTGGAGATGGTTGGGACGACTTAGTTTAAGTAATATTAAAATAATTTAAAATTAAGTAAAGAATTATGAGAATTTCAGGTTTTACAACAACTAGACCTAATGGTTCAAGCACTCGTTTGGCTGAGGATTAACATAAAGTCCTCTTTCACGGTAACGTGAAATAAAAAATCCCTTTAATTGCTGGAAACTCTCGTTTAAAACCTGCGAGACAATCAGCAGCCAAGATCTGGATAAGACAAGCAAATATGAAGTCCCAGATAAGGTTCAACGGCCAGCTCGGAAGAGCGTAGGAAGAAATTCCGAAATGGGGGAAATCTTAATAAATAAAAAATATGAAATATATTGTTTATCTCACAATTTGTACAGCTAATAATAAAATATATATTGGAGTACATCAAACTATTGATCCGGATGTTTTTGATGGTTATATTGGAAATGGGGTTGATATAAACAAACCTTCATCCTATAAAAAGAGTAAAACGCCTTTCCAATACGCTGTTAATAAGTACGGAATTGATAAATTTAGAAGAGTAACACTTAGGGTGTTTGATTCTAAAGAAGATGCTTATGCTTTGGAAGCATCAATTGTTACTGAAGAATTCATTCGAAGACCAGAAACGTACAATATTCAATTAGGAGGTACAGGAGGATGTGCTCAATCCAGATATGTAAAAGTTTATATGTACGATTTAGATGGTAATTTTGTTCAGGAATTCGAATCCGCATTTGATTGCAACAGATATTTTGATATTAACGCTAAAAATGGAAGCGCTATTTTAAAAGCAATTCGATTGGGACAATCTTTACATGGTTATCAATTCTCAAGAGAAAAACTTCCATATATGAAAAAATTCAAAATTAAACCCGGATCACATAATTCTAATATTAAAATTGGAAGATATGATGATAATGGAAATCTTTTAGAAGTTTATGAAAGTAAAAGAGCTTGTCAAAGAGCGGGGTTTAAAAACGTAGATAAAGCAGTTAAACAAAATAAAAAAAGTAAAGGTTTCTGATTTAGAGAGATTAAAGATTAAGATTATGATATGGTCTGATCTATATGGTGACATATAGTTAACGTATTGTTTATGAAGTTCTTGGGCGAAAAGCCACAGAGAATGGGTATCGTAGCAAACCTCTATCCACAGTATACAGCTTCACACATGACCGAGGCACTTATGAACGTGTGGACTGTAGATGGTGAGAAGAGAAAGGGTTATAAGAGTATTGACTCTTTTACTATCGAGTGGGACATTAAGGTCAACCGTATACATAAGGTTAAGATCACTTCTTCAACTGGTAATGGTCTTAACAAGTCTGATGTAATGTTCTATATGCCAGAGAACTATTACAACAAGTTTGATGTGTTTATTGTAGAGGAGACTCGTCAGCAGTTCCGCGTAGTTAATCGCCCTCAGAGAGTGGCTGATAACTCATGGTTGGTAATTGCACAGATCCACGATGGTCTTTATGAGTCAAAGGTTGCTGGTGGCGATAGCGCACACAATCTTGCAGGTTACAATACACGCTTTGTTACTAATTACATGCCTTAAAACTAGGGCCTTAAATCAGTAATGATTTAAGCAAACTCCCTTAATTGCTGGGAAATCTTATTAAGACAATCAGCAGCGAAGCCCAAAAGGGAACGTTCAACGGCCATCGAAAATGTAATGTGGAAGAAAAATCTACATGAGTAAATGAGTAGAGTAGGAGAAATCCGAAATGGGGAGCATCTTAATGACGGTAACAGAAATTAAGATGATGATATGGTCTGATCTACATGGTGACATGTAGTTAACACAAATGGAGTTACACGAAGAGGGTGGACAACATAGCCCTCGTTAAATATTTCTAATTGCTGGAACATCCTATTTTCCTGAAATTCGTAGGACAATCAGCAGCGAAGACTTGGATATTACAAACTCATAGAGAAGTACCAAGTAACGTTCAACGACTATCCCGGAAGGGAGTAGGAGAGAAAAACTCCGAAATGGAATAAATCTAAAATTTAAATATTATGAAATATATCGTTTATTTGACTACTAATAAAATTAACCGAAAAATTTATATCGGCGTACATAAAACAGAAGATCCAGAGGTCTGGGATGGTTACCTGGGCTGTGGTTGCTGAATTCAAAAACCCACGTCTTATAAAAAGTGTGAAACCCCGTTTCAGAGGGCTGTAACAAAATATGGTGTAAAAAGTTTCGTCCGAGTAGTTTTAAAATCTTTTGATGATGAAGATGAGGCATATGCTTTGGAAGAACTTCTTGTTAATGAAGATTTTATTCGAAGAGAGGATACTTATAATATAGCACTTGGCGGAAGACATGGAGGTTTAGGCTGGACACATCGGAGAATTGAAATCTATATGTATGATTTAAATGGCAACTTTGAACGCGAGTTTGAAAGTCTGAAAGCAGCAAGTATGTTTCTTGGAGCAAAAAACACGGGGCATATGACCAGAGCGATTCGTTTGGGACATCAGTTTTTAGGGCATCAGTTTTCTTACGAAAAAGTGCCATGTATGAAAAAGTTAAAAGGTAGAAACATGGGCAATGTAGATATGCCTTATGTAGGTAAAAAAGTGGGAAGATACGACGATGATGGAAATCTCTTAGAGATATATGAAACAATGACAGATTGTGTCAAGGCAGGATACAAAAATGCAAAACTGGTTGCCACTGGCGCAAGAGAACATTGTAAAGGTTATGTATTTAAATATTTAGATTAAGATATAGTCTGATCTTTATGGTAACATAAAGTTAACACAATTTGTATGTAAGATACCAGTCAAACCTTGAATCCCACAGAACATCTATCGCAACACACCGTGCTGACGTAGACATGTCTGCTCAGTATCGTGCAATGGAGGATGTATTCATTAGCATCGCTAAGGGTGACAAGGAAGTAACATATCAGATGAATTCAGCTGAGAAGGATTGCTTGGATTCATTCATGGAGGCACGTAACAATGCACTCCTTTGGGGTAAGTCAAACCTCGACAAAAACCTTAAACCAACTGCGTTTGACAATGAATCAGGCAGGCCAATTGTAAGTTCTGACGGTAGATATTATGCCGCTTAAAACAGAAATGTTTTATGAAACAACCCTTTAATTCGGTGAACCCTGAGATGGGAATACCGAGCGAAGCCTAAGAAATTAGGAACGTGTAACGACTAGAAATTAATTAATATTAGGAATAACATCTTGTATGGATAAAAGAAAAAAATCGTTATTGATCGCACTTGTTTTAGGTGACGGTCACTTAAACCCAAATTCGGGTGTATCATTAGAAATAGTTCATGGAAGCAATCAAAAATTTTATTTAGATTATAAACGTAAACTAATTAGTGAGTTGTTAAATTGTAAGGAACCGAACGTTTATTATAGAAAAGGTAGCGATACATATAAAATCTGTAAAGGACATAGATATTTTAGAATTCTACGAAAATGACTTTATAATAATCGTGAAAAAAGATTTCCTAAGCATGTTTTGAAACATCTTACTCCGGAAGCAATTGCTATATGATTTATGGATGATGGGACTCATGGGAAAGATTACTATCCTTGAGATAAATCTAGAATTAGATCTCATAGTTTTCATCTGTACACTTATACTAATGAAGAAGACACTCAGAATATAATTGATTTTTTTAAAGAAAAATATGATATAAAATTCTATCCTGTATGGAGAAAAATGAAAGACGGTTCTACAAAGGCGTATTTAAAATGTAGAACGCGTGAGGGTAGAAAACTATCAAACCTTATTCGTCCTTATATTATTCCAGGGATGGAATATAAAATAATGAAAGAGGGTGAATAATTAATTTCCACGAACAGGGGTCATCCGAAAGGATGAAGATATAGTCTGATCTTATACAAAAAGGAAGTATAAGAAGTATGTGGTAAACTCGCATACGTTAACAAAAATGATAATTAGTCAGATTGAGCGTTTCGCCACTAAGTTTGTATTTGAGCAGCTTAACGTAGAGTATTTTAAGAAGGTAATTATGACAATGATTTCTAAGTGTGAAAATCCTTCTGGAAACACATTTACTATGGTTTGTAATTCGCCAATGTATGCAGAGGTTCAGAGAGTTCTTGATTCAACTCTCAAGGACTACAAGATCGACGCACCATTCCTTTATAACAAGGTTGGCGACAAGGTAAGACTTGGTGCGCACTATGATGGTTATTCATGGCTCGGAAATACTATTATTTTCAAGCTTGATCGTTCATTTGACATCGAGTACCCAGATAGAAAGTTCGGTGCTATGATCGACATGACTGCTGATGGCACTTCAGGTCGTTCAGCTATTGAGATGCTTACTTTCAAGAATGGACAACTTATTCATAACTATATCACTGGTGTTGGAGGCAAATCGGGACTCGCTTCAGGAGAAGTTAGCTCTAGAGTTGCTGCAACTAAGATTGTTAACTGGGGTTATAGTGGAGTAGCAGTCTATTGTCCATACCGCAGTGTCATCATGATTGGCGGCAAGACTCGCTAATAAATTAAGAAAATAGAAGATAGATATACGAAAGTCCTCTTCGGAGGACTTTCTTTAAGTAGAAAAGTTTTTGAATAGATTTATTAATAAGAAATAATATGAAAATAACATTAAGAAGCCCATATAAGGTAAAAGAATATCATTTCCAGCCACTTAAGGGTGCAAACGGAATGAACCTCCCATTTGTGAAGAAAGTACATTATGACCACAATGGTAACTCAGAAATGATTCTCAGCGAAGCAGAAAGAAATGATCCTAAGTCAGTATATTTTATTCCAGAAGATATGGATATCGTAGTTACAGAGGGAACTACATTCGATCTTGATAATCCATATGAAGCAAATCTTTGGGAAGCGATTAAGGATTCAGAACTTATTGCGCCTACTCGTGACAGTAGAGACGCTAACGGTGATTTGATCATTGATGGTAATAGATATCGTTACGGTAGAGCTGAGTTATATGTAGATATTCCAGGTGAACAGTCTGAAAGAAGTGTTAAGAAGCGTATGCTTGTTACTAAGGCATGGATGTATATTGAGCAGGATTCTGTTGACGGTCGTCTTACTAAGTGTAAGCTCCTCGGTAAGAACCTTAAACATGCTCCATCTTCAGATGTACAGGATTATCTTTATACAGAAGCTGAAAAGAACCCAGAGAAGATTATTGATTTGTATACTAATGGTGATACAGCTCTTAAACTTCTTTGTGTTGATGCCAAGGAGAAAGGCGTTGTTAAGAAGGTTGGCGGACTTTACACTTATGGTGAATCTGTCCTTGGAGCAACTGATGAAGCAATGATTCTCTTCTTTAAGACTGCGGCAAATAAAGGTGTTCTCGATCTTATTAAGAGAGAGACTTATCCTGAGTTTATTGTAGGTCTTGAGGCTCCAGCTAAGAAAACTAAGAAAACTACTGAAGAGTAATGACAGTTAGAGACTTATATGATGCAGCTCTTATTGAGATAAATAAATTGGAAGCTCCAAGCATGTTGTTGGAAGATTACAATTATTTTATTAATAAAGCTATTCAACAATATATAAATAAAGCTTATAATAGGTATGAGATCAATCAGCAAGCTACTGATGATCTCGGTGCATTAAAGGTATCAATAACGCTGACCTTGGAGAACGATGATGTCCCTTCGTTTCCAGGTGAAGAGGTTAGTTATTTTGCAACTCTGCCAAGCAACTATTGGCACATGCTTAGTTGTGTAGTTAGTTTTGAGAAACCAGCAGGTTCAGATAAATGTGGTAGTAAAACAGACTCTACTATATCTACAGTTGCAAGAAAGATGACATCCGACATTGCACCAACTATTATAAACAATGCCTATTTCAAACCAAGTTATAAAAACCCTTATTATTCTATTAACTCTCGTGTAGTTGAGAATGATATTTTAGATGAAATTATCGATCCTTGTGATGATAAAATTGAAAAAGAGAGAAAGGTGAAACTAAATCTAATGGTGGGAAAAGTTAAATATGAACCTGTTACAGTGTTTGTAAATTACCTTAAAACTCCAGAAATAGTAGAACTTTGAGATGATGACTTGGATGGTATAGATAGGACAAAAGACATGGAATTTCCTGATTATGTTTGTTATGAGATTATTAATGAGTTTGTTAAGCTTCTGCTTGAGAATACAGCAGATCCTAGACTCTCTACTAATATTCCTATTAATCAATCTATTATCGGAGAAATTTCAGCAGAATAAGTTTAATTTTAAAAATTTGTAAATACTATGTGGAATTATTATAAAACCGTAGTTATTAACTCTGCAGAGGCAGAGGATGGAAACAAAATGTTTTCAGCAACAACTGTGTTTAACCCAGAGACTGGAAAGGTTGATGCACCTGCTGTAAACGTTTGGAGAAACGGTCAGTATGATCTTGCTAAGATTGCTAAGATTACTAAGGCTGAAGGCTATAAGGGCGAGAAGGCTCAGATGGTACTTGACTGCACAAACCTCATTCCTTTTGAGGAAGTTGAGGGTGAGAAGGTTTACGATCTTGGTTTTTATCAGCTCACATTTAAGGTTGAGATGGATGGTAAGTTCCTTGGCGACTGGGCATCTCCTGAATACAATGGTTTCTACAAGCCATTCGTAATCGGTCTTGAGTTTACAGACGCTAATGCTGAGAAAGGTGCTGATGTAGCTAAGTATATCGCAGAGCAGATCAATCTTGCACTTGCTGAGAATAACAAGTTTATCAAAGTTGAAGCTAAGGGCGACAAAGTTGTTATTGACGCAACTGATGAGTATATGATCTTCAAACCAGAGAACGTTAAGTTCGAGAAGTATGAGGTTGTAGGTTGTGATACTTGCCTTGGTGAGTACATTCCTAAGAAGATCTCAGTTGAGGTAAATCCAGGTAAGCAGCCTTTCGCTACTGGTGCTTGGCTTCTTGAGAACCAGCGTCTCCCTAACTCAAATAACTTCCGTTATTTTGGTTTCAATGATGAGATGCCTATCGCAGGCCTTGTTTATACTCAGTATACTTTTGACTACGTTTCAGATCGTCCAGGTCTTGGTGGTCATTCGGGTGTTGGTCAGGGTATTACTGCAATCACAACTCATTCTTTCTTTGTAGCTCCAGAGGCTGTAGCTGACTTCGAGGCTCAGTTTGTTACTGCTGCTAAGAAGAAGTTTGTTGCAGTTGAAGGCGTTGAGAAGCAGTTTGTTACTGTTGACGCAGAGTAATTTAAATAACTAATAATATAGGCGGGTGAGAGTAATCTCGCCTGCCTTTTTCTTTTTAATAATATGACTCTCGATAAAATCGTCTCAAGTATCATTAATGATCTGTACAGTGGGCTTGCTGGTATGAACGCCAACCCCACAATTTCATATGATCAGATATCAGATGAATGTACGGAGAAACGTCAGGGAGTTATTCTTGACTTATTCGCAAAGAACCTTTTAAAGGTAGAAGATTTAGCAGTATCATTGAACTGTGTTGAAGTAGATTGTGAAAATATGGTGAAATGTGATTCTTGTAACGAACCACTTGCTGTAAAAAATCAATCACATTTTGAGATTCCACAACTCATGTTAGCTCTTGGAGAATCTGCCATTAGTTATATTGGAAGTGCGGATGGGCAACATCCTTATAGAGTTTATTACTCACTTGAATCAACTAAATCAAACCAATACAGAAGAAGAGGTAATAAAGAACCTTATATTTATGTAGATCCTACACCAAACGCTAATCAAATGCATGATTGTTGAATTTTCAACGCACCGTTTGTAAAGCAAATTAAAGTATCAGGTGTTTTCAAGGATTTGCGTCAATTAGAAGAATTCTCTTGTTGTAGAGATTTTGAATACATGGATTTTGGAATTATTTCGGATGAAGTAAAGAATCGCGTAAAACAAGATAAATTCGCATTTTATAGACAGAATCTTTCACAACCTTATCCAACTAATACAACATATAGATAATGGAACTAATGAACATTAAAACCGCATTTTCTGATTTAAAGACTTTTTATGGAATTGATATGAAAGAGTCTGATTTTGAGGAAATTGCATTAAAGGCTTGGGAATTAATTGGTAATAAACATACAGAGATTAAAGAATATATCGGAGATTCGTATAATGGAATTCTTGAACTCCCTTGCGATTGTGTTGACATTGAGACAGTCTCTCTTCCGATCATTGATTCTAATACAACAGGAACTCTAATTGATGGTTTAGACGGAACATCTGTAGCTACAGAGATGTATATTGAACATAAACCTAAAATTAATGATGTTAGATATACAGAAGAGAAACTTTTAAAATATAAATATTCTGGAAACAGACTTCAGTTCGATAGAGATTATACTAATATATTAGTAAAGTATCATGGTGTTTTAAAGGACGATAATGATTTACCGTTGGTTAATAATAAAGAAGTATTTGCTATTGCGGCATACGTGGCGTACGCTGCAACATATAAAGAAGGGTTAATGAAAAAGGATGGTAATATTATCAATCTCGCTAATACAATGAAAGCGGACTGATTACGTGCTTGTAATGCAGCGCGAATTTCCGATCATTTAACTCAGAATGATATGGATGCCATTTTAGATGCTAAATATAGTTATGATCGTAAACACTATGGTGTTAGTTATAAACCGATAAAATAATGGGATATAGAACAGATTATTGTTTTACGAGTATGGATCTTTTTGACTCAAGGTACAAAAAGAAACTCGGCGTTAATATGAAGCATGTTAGAGCCTATAAGCAGGACATGATAAAAGAGCTTTGCTCACAAATATTTACATACTTTTTCTATTTAGTAATTTTGGATATTATCGAAAATAATGTTACCTTTGTAATACCTGTGACATCTAATAAGATGGGTAGGTTATCTGTTAAATGTTACGAAGGTGAGGCGTTTCAGAATATGTATCGTAAAGGTTGTTTTAATGGGATAGATTTTCTTGCATCTAATTTTAAAGGATATCGACTAATGTTTCAGTATGAAGCAAAAGGTGATATTCGTGAAAAATCTATTTATATTAATGATTCGCTAAAGCAAAAATTTTACGATAATATAAACAAAGGTAAAGTATATTATTAATGGAAATTAGAAGAGTAGAGGATTATATAGATAAAGTTGCTGAAAAGTATGACAAGATTCCAAAAGATGTTATTAAGAAAGTAATTGATTTTGGACTAAAAGCTTATTTCAGAGTGAATTCTATGGGTGGAGATGTATTATTGAAATCTCCATATTTTACAGCGTATACCGGTAAGTTCTTTCATCCAGATAGAGCTTATGATTTTGGTAAATATAGAAAAACTAAAATGATGATTAAGAATAGAATTCAATATGTAAGAAAGAAGAAGTACGACGGTTATTATTATTTTGGAATGACAGAAGAGGTTTATAAAAAATACGAAGAGTATAAACAAACACATCGTCATGAAAAAGTACGATTTGAAAAACTTTATTTATATAAATTATTTAGTGAACTATTTGATAATACAGCTTTTACAAGATTCTTTAGAATAGAGATTCCTGAAGAAAAGGGGTTTAAAGAATACGTTCAAAATCTTGAAACTTCTAAATTCAATTATATTGGTAAAAGAGTTGATAAAAAATTTATACCTGTAGATTATGAGAAAGGAAACAAGTAATCAATTTACAGAAGGTTTGGTTTGTGATTTAAACCCTATAAGTACACCAAACACGGTATTAACAGATGCGTTAAATGCCACAGTTATTACATACGATGGAAATGAGTTTAGTCTACAGAATGATAGAGGTAATTATCCACTCGAAAATTGTAGATTAAAACCAAATTATATTCCAGTAGGATTAAAAGAATACGGAGATATATTGTATATAGTTTCATATAATCCACTTAATAATCATGTAGAAATCGGAACCTATCCGTCACCAATGGATATTGAAAGTTCTACAGATTCTAACTCAGAATTTGAATTGAATTCTATTATAGAACAAATACAGAATGGGGATTCTAAAAAATATTCGGAATTAGTAGAAAAGTCTAAATTACATGTGTGAACTTCTGATAATGAAGAAGACTCTAAACTGTATCCCGGAGACGAATATATGATTAATCCTATTGAAAAGTCGCCATATAAATATGAAGCTGTAGAGTTTTATATAATCGATGAAAATCGGAATAAATATAATATAAATGATTTAGTTAAGTTAGATGGTAAATATCATCCTGTAGCCTGGCAAATTCCTGGTTGAATTGCTGCTCAGTATAGATTAGGTACATTTGATGATTTTATAACATCTATTAGATCTATAGAAGCTCCTTCTTTAGGAGAAGGAGAGTTTGATTGTAAAATCAATCTTAACTTTCAGTTACGTATTTCTGACTATTTATTTTTACCTATTTATAATAGTAACATCCAATCCGACCTCAAAATAAAAGTTAGTTTTAAGACTAATGATAAAATTATACATTCAAAAATAGTAGATTTATCTAAAGGTAAATTTATAGATTGATATTCGGATGCAAAGATTTTATGGATAGATTATAAAGATACCTTGAAAGATGTAAAGCATGGAGAAATAATTACTGTAGAGGCAACGCCTTTGATAGAAATACATGTAGAAGATGTTGTTAGAACTATTGAATACGACAGTTTTACTGATTATATTTCTATTAATTTAAATTCTATTGGATCTTATTCTGATTTTAATATCGGAAATGAAATATGAAAATTTTACGTGGATGAAGATTCACCAGAAGAACTCTATCTTGAATATGATGTTACCGGACCAAATGTAACTACAAACACAGTCTCTTTATACTACAAAATACTTGATTTAGATGGCGAAGTTCTTAGAGATTGAACTGAGATGAGTGATTACAACGGAATTACTAATCAAGGTTATGGTAGAATAGGTTTTGATAAAGATGTTCCAGCTGAGGCTATTTATTTTATTGAATTTGCTTTTGGTGAAAGTAATGCTGATTTAAGTAAATTTACTCCCGAAAAGGTAATTAAAAAATTAGTTATAGCGAGTCAAATCTTTTCAGATTTTATAGGCGAATATAATAATTTCAGCGATATTGAATTTGATAAGTGAATTATTAAATATCAGGACAGTCTCACATCAGACAAATGGAGTGTCACTAAATCTGCAAATATTACCGATAAGGTTTATCAGAATTATATTTGAGAGAATGGAGAATTAGTACATTCTGACACACATAAACCTGTATTTGAATCTGAAATTCTTAGTAAACTGTGAAGTTCTAAGACAGAGATAAATAAAGGATTGGTGTCAAAATCTGAATTAAAAAAAATAACACAACAGTCTGTTGAATTTATTTCAGGAAAGAAAGGAAATGTTGTTCTGACTGTAGAACATGATATGCGTGCTTTAAATGGGCCTCTTTGGGATAATACGCCTAAAGTAAATATAGAAATTCAATCAGAAATAGGGCAAACCGATGAGACATTGGTAAAAGGAAGAGGTGAGATAAATCAATCTAAACGACTTTTAACTGATGAATCTATCGATGTTGTATTGGGAAATAAGAAAATTTATACACATTCTATAAAAACTGAGGATATTCAAACTGTTATTGGGCTTGAGAATATTGAGAAAATACCTTTGATATGAATAACCGTGGAAGCGATATGAAGCGGTCTTTGAAACGAACACCTTAAAGGATGGGTTTATGATAACGGAATATTAAAATATAATGATCGGGAAATAGATTATGTTTTCCATGAAAATACTTTTAAAGGTTATCTTGAAACAAATGATGCTGGTGCTTTTATTAGAAATAGTATATCTGATGGAATACTTAATGTTTTAGGAGATTATCAATTGGGAATCTTAGGTCTTCATTTTAGACCAGATGGATTTAAAACCTCTTTACAACACGGAAACACGGATGTTCTAAGGGCGGAAGATGGAGATAAAAATTCTTACCTCTTTACATATTTAGTTGTTAGACAAAAAGAAAATGATAGTAAGGCTGCTGTTTTGATTCCTATGAAAAATTCAGGATTGTGAAAAATTAAAGTCGCAAACAATCAGGGTTGATTTCATCTAAAGAATGAAGGGTATTTAAATACACTGAAAACTGTAGTCAAGCCTTATTTTGAAAAACTAAAATTATGTACAATTAATGATGCCTTATCACTTAATGATTTATTGGAAATTAATAGTTTAGAACCAGTAAAACTCCCAGTATGTAGTTTAAATGTGTATTCTGATGGATTCCGCAGTTGAAAATATAAAACTAAAAATAATTCTGAATTCGATTTATTGAATTGGGCTTCCAGAAATCTTATTATAGAAAGACATAAAGAAAGTTGTGGCAAACTGTTAAGCGGAAGCATTTCAGAATTTACAAAGCGATCTTTTTATAATGAACCGATTTATGTAGATACAGATAGCACTTCATTATTTGCAGATATAGATAAAAACGTTGCATATATTAATAGCCTTATTAAAGCGCCTGAATATCCAAATAAACTGATTAATAAGATGCAAAGCCAATCTTATACAAAGGGCGTGTATTGGTTAAATAATGGTGAAGATCCAGATTTAATTTCAAAATTAGATTCTAAATTTAGTCAATCAGAAGGTACTCATTTAACGTTAGGTCATAATGCAGAAGTTAGGGTGATTAAACGCAATGAAGAGGATAAGATTTATATCGCATATACAGATTCCACATTAGATGCATCAATTGAATAATGTCTAAAATAAACATTAATATAAAAAAATATCGTCAAGAAGGAGATTTGAATAACACTTATTCCGCTCTTAAGAATATGATAAACAAAGATAATTCCCTTGTAGATTTTAATACAGGGGAATTATCTATTGATTTAAATAATCCACTAAATATAGAGTGTCAACCTTCTTATGATGGTACTGTAAATCTAATTATAAATGATGATAAAAATCCTCCCAGGATTATTAATTCTAGATTTACAAAGATAGAAGATGGAAGATATCGTATTATAAATCGAAATCAAAAACAGCAAACTAATCTGTATAGAGAAGGTAAGATTGATAGTCAAACAAGATTATTCAGAAACATTAATAATATTCCGAGATTTGAATTAATAAATGTTTCTGAATTTGGACAACTAAAGGGAGGTAATTACACTTTCTATGTTAAATTTGCTGATAATGATTATAATAAAACAGATATAGTTGCCGAATCTGGACAGATTTCTATATTTCATGGTGATTGAAATAAAATTTCTTCTGTTTCAGGAACACTGCAAGACGAGAGAACTAATAAATCGATTATTTTAAATCTTACTAATCTTGATACATCTTTTTCAAGTGTATATTTATATTATACAAGAGAGTACAGTGATACTAATGGATTTAGAATGTCTGAATCGGTTTCTATTATAAAACCTTATCCTATAAAAGAAGGTAATGTTATTCTGACAATTACTGGATTTGAAGATTCAATTCCTATAGATTCGTCTGAGTTAAACGTTGTTTATAATTATGTAAATAATGTCAAAACACAAGCCCAAGTTCAGAATATGCTTTTCTTTGGAAATGTGGATACGGCAATTGCTGATACTAAAGAATTACAAAACCTATCCTATTTTATAAAAGTTACCCTTGAACAATCCAAAGATTCTATAGGATGGGTTGATACAAAATATAAAATTAGTAATTTAGAAGATAATATATCTCAATCTGAATATTATAATCCACAAAATATATATTATAAAGTCGGATATTGACCAGATGAAATTTATAGATTAGGTGTGGTTTATATAATGAATGATGATTCTCTTAGCCCTGTATATAATTTAAGAGGTTGTGCATTTGATCATTTAGGAGATTCTAATATTCATGATCCGTATCCTAATCTTTTCATTAATGGAAAGAAATCATATATCGAAAAAGATGAATTCATTTTTAATGGTCAATATTTAGATAATACACTTGGTGTATTTAAAAATCCTTCTGTAACTCAATCGCAGTTAGTACATAATTATAACGATAAAACTGTAAAACCATGGTATTATAAGATTAATTTTCCTATAGAGGTTATAAATGAGTTAAAGAAACACAAAATAAAAGGCGCATTCATAGTTAGGCAGAAAAGAATTCCAACAATTATTGGGCAAGGTTTGTCTATTGGTGTTGATTCTACCTCATATATTCCAATGCTATATGATGGTCAAAAGTATATTACTGAAGGATTTTTAAGTAGTAATAGATTATTGTTAGATTCATATAATAGTAGAGAAATAAGTACTGAAAAGAAACAATCCTCTGGTTTATTATGTTTGGATGCGTGTGTTTCTCCCGTACTGCAATCTATGTTAGATGGTACCGATTTTGTTTTACAAATGGTTCAGAAGGATGGGGTTGTCAAAAAGAATGACCGCCACTTTAGTATTACATTTGGAAATGATGTCGCTGAAAATAAATATAGTAAATCTCAAGCTATATTTGTAAATTCAGATATACCCGCAAAAGTTGTTAATGATTTATGTTTTAGTACTAGAGCAGGTACAGAAGAAGATGTTAAACAGTTCGGTTTCTTTGGGAAAAGAGATTATGCAACAAAGGCCAGAAACTATGTTAGAGGTGTTTACTGCCCATTTATTGGAACCAATTCAGTGTTAGCAGATAATGCAATATTTAACATTAGACAAAAGGGTTATTCTACAAGTTACTTAAAGGAATACTTTAAGGTGCGTGGAAATGATCAAGCATCTTTCTATGCAATTAGTGATAGGTTTAGTTTAGATGATTTACAAGACAAAAACCTTGACGTTTATAGGGGAGACTGTTACACTAATACAGTTACATTCAGAATGAATCGTAATTTTGTAGATAGTTCTGTACCTATAAATGATATTATTATTGACTCTACTACATGAAAATCTCACTATAAAGGATTTCTAAACACTCCAGCTGATGATTGGTTGAAAATGAATAAGGCAGATTTAAACACTGTACCTATGGGTACTTGAGTTACGTATAAATGTTTGTCTTCTTATAATCTCGGACTTAGATCATTTGATAGGAGTTACGTAGATGAACAGGCTCTTTTGGGCAATCCAAGAGGTTTCTATCCTATTACAGACATATCTGTAAAATCATCTAACAAGATTGAGGATAGTTGGGTTTTAAATGATGGATATAGCGCTACAGTTGGTCAGAAGAATAATGTGGTAGCGACTGATGTTCCATATATTAAAGATCAATTTGATAACAGAATTATGTTCTCGAATGTTCAAGTAGATGATGACTTTAAGAACGCATATAGAATTTTCCAGGGTCTGTCTTATAAAGATATTGATCGTCAGTATGGCGGAATAGTAAAAATTCTTCCGTGAAGCAACGGTGGCGAAGCAAATATACTATGTGTGTTTGAACATGGTATTGGAATAGTTCCAGTTAATCAAGAGGCGTTACTATCAACAACAGCTGGCCAATCCATTCATTTATATGGCTCTGGAGTGCTTCAAAGTAAAGTTTCTGTAATTACTCCGGATTTTGGTAGTATTTGATCAGAATCAATTATTAGAACTCCGATTGGAGTTTATGGTGTTGATACATACGCTAAGAAAATTTGGAGATATACATCTACAAACGGATTTGAGACTATTTCGGATATGAAAATTCAGAAATTTCTAAACGATAACATTAAACTAAACGAGGAAGATAAATATCCTACTATTGGTTTAAGAAACGTTAAGACTCATTATAATAATTATAAAGGTGATGTAATGTTTACTTTTTATAATTTTACAGAAGGTAGTGAATGAAATTTCTGTTTTAATGAACGTCAAAATAAGTGGATTACTAGATATTCTTGAACACCATTATATTCAGAAAATGTAAACAATGTTTTCTATTCGTTAGATAAAAAACGTGCTGAAATATTATCATATATTTATGATAACAGGAACACGTCTTATGGTATTAGAACATCTAACAATGAATGGGGAATAAAGGATGGTGATTTAATGGATACATTTGAAACTGAACTCTCGTTTGTTGGAAGTCAAATAGCAAATGATTTTGAAATACGCGTTAAAAAAGTAACGTCGTCATACATTAAAAATGGAGAGGAGGTTGATCTAATTCTTTTTAATGGCGAATCTGGGACCGAATTCTTTAATATTAGCAACAACATTATATCCTGAAATAAATCGGATATAGAATACAAGTGAGATGTTAGAATCCCTCTCTACTATAAATTTGAAATCGAGGTTGTTCCAAAATTAACAGATGGAACAACTCTCACATCCTTTAATGAAACATTATGTTTTGTAGTTAATCATGAATATGACGAAAAGTCTTATTCTGAATTAATTGGAAACGGTTTCTATGTTCATGGTAGAGCAGGAATATTTGATGAAATTGACTATGAGGATGATGATTTAGATAATCAAATAAAACCAACTAAGTGGTATAACAAGCAAGAACCGTTTGAGTTTGAATTTGTTGTTAATGAGCCCGTTGGTTTACATAAGATATTTGATAATTTGGTAATTATATCAAATAAGGTAGAACCTAAATCTATTGAATTTGAAGTTATAGGTGATGTTTATAATTTCAAAAAAGCGGGATTATTTAAGACAGGAAAAGGATTTAAAAATACAAAAGTTGATTATGATCCTATCCTAAATCAATACATACTTGTTACAGAACAAGAATGTAAGAATATTGAAAATCCTAAATATGGACGTAGATTAGGCAATATACATTATAAAGAGGATTCTTGATATTTGACTATAGATCCAATTAAATTTGATCCTGATTTTAAATACGATTCTGAAAATCCAATTGAAACTAAACCTGAAAAATGGAATAGTACAAGGATTAGAGATAAGTTTGCTAAAATTAGAGTAAAATATTCTGGAGAAGATCTTGTTATAATTACCGCACTCAAAACATTATATAGTTTAAGTAGTAGTTAATATGGCAGATAAAAGATACTATGAAAAAGGAATGCCAATAGCCGGCAATTCATCCTTGAAATTCAATCTAAATGACTCAAGTAGATTTGGATCCGCACCAAAAAATTTTTTTGGTCAAAAAGCAAATTCTTGATTAGGATCTAATACAGGATCTGCAACAATGGGAGGAGTAGGATCTGCGCTTAATATAGCAAAAGGATTTATACCTACCCAAGAATCTAAGGGTAAAAATCCTACCGGATATGAAACTCAGCAGCAGATTGGTGATGCTCTTACAAAAGTACCTATCCCAATAGTACAAGCAGCGGGTTTAGCATATAAAGGAATTTCAATGCTCGGAGAAGCTACTGGAACTAATTTCAGTACTATTTCTAAAGAACAAGCGGATAACATAGGGGTTAATTGGTGGGAACGCGCTGGAAACAATGTTCTTGGAACATTAATGCCTGCAATGGCTCTTCATAATAGTGTAGAAGAAGGGAAAAAATCCCATTTAATAGACGAGATGTCTAACGCATATGCAGACACTGTCTCAGATATTGATCAAGCTACTATGATGGGAGGAGGTAAATATCTATTTGGGCAGAAAAAAATAGCAGCCGCTGTGAAAGAAGCGAATAGAAGAAACGAACTTCTCACAGAAATGAATATGACCAATACTATGCGTAAACAGTCTGATTATGGTAGAGATTTAGCGCAGCAGAACATGAACCGTTATGCTGGTACCAACTACATGGATATGCGCATGGGCAGAAAAGGTATGAAGGTTCAAAGTCTGGAAGAGGTTCGAGATTTAATAAAAAATAGAGTTATTGAAGAGTTAGATGTACAGAAATTTGCTGAGGGTGGTAGTATCCTTCCAGTTGGACAGAGGCATAAGACT
This sequence comes from Roseburia sp., assembly GCA_045121975.1. Taxonomy (GTDB): domain Bacteria; phylum Bacillota; class Clostridia; order Lachnospirales; family Lachnospiraceae; genus Roseburia. Next base: position 139,639 of record JBGVHB010000128.1, on the reverse strand, counting down.
CTTCATCATATGGATGAGCTAGGTGAGCAGTTTGAAGATTTAACAAGGAAAGGTATACCTGTTGTAACTGTAGATGAGTCTGGTGATATGGTTCAAATAGCTGAGATAGAATGTATGGAATGGACGACTTCAAAATCTCTTACAGATGAGATTGAAGCTCTCTGAAAAGACGGAAGTGAAGAAGCGATGATAGAATGCGGTAAATTGGTCTGTGAGCATCTTTTACGACAGACAAAGGATGAAGGAGGAATTTTAGATGAATAAATACGATAAACTTAGATGAGCAGCTTTTCTCCAGGATATTGAAGCAGCGATGAATCCGAATAGTGAACAACAGAAGATTCAAAGTATTACTTCTACTGGCTCTCAACTAATGGCGGACGTTAATGAAGACGGGTTTGATAATGAAGATCTTGCCCGTCTTACATTAAACCAATCTTTTGATATGAACTCTCAGGAAGGAAGAATGTTGAAAATACAAAATTTTCTTTCTTTACATGGTGAGGAATTGGCAAAAGCATTTAAAGAAGCAGGAGATGAAGCTGGTTTAGCTGCTCTACAAAATGGAGATTTGCTTGGAATATATGAAGCTATTTTGCGTCTTGTTTTCCCCAAAAAGAAAATGAAGGAAGGCGGTACTCTTGAAGAAGATGATGATATTGCTGTAGTTAGAATTGGCAAAAGGACTTATAATTGTTTGATTGCAGAATCAGATGAAGAGAAAGAAATTGGCTTATCCAACACTGAATCTATGGAAGATAATGAGGGTATGCTTTTTATTTATGAAGAACCTCAACATCTTGATTTCTGGATGAAAGATTGTGATCTTACTCTTTCTATTATTTTCATTGATGAGAATAAGACAGTTATTAGTAATCAGAAAGGACTACCAAATACAGAAGATTTCATATCTGCAGATAATGCGAAATACGTTTTAGAGGTTAATTACACAGAAGAAATACAACCTGGTGACAAAGTCATTTTTAATCTTGGTGAGGAATTAGAAATGGAACCAGACATGTTATACATTCTTGCAGAGGACGGTAGCATACAAGGTCAGTGTGAGCCCGGCGTGAGAATATTCTCAAGACGATCTAGCAGTATAATGATTAAGAAAGCCAAGAAAGCCGATGAATCTAAATCAGATGTAGATTATAAGGATTTGGGTAGATATGTATTTGGTGAATTGGATAGACAGTCGTCACGTGAACCTGAATATGTAGAGGAGTAGAATATGGGAAAATTTAATGAATATTTGAATAAAAAGATTGTTCCAATACCATCTTTATATAGAAATCCGTATTTCGGAGTACTTAAAGATCTTGTCTCAAAAGAAAATAAAGGAGAGACTGTAGCCAAAGAATATGTTGAAACTCAATTGGATGCAGATTATTTAAATAGAATTAAAAATGATATATATTGATATCCTCCGTATGCAGAAGCTTTAGAAGTACCAATGCTACAAGATTTAAAAAACATTTATTTAAAAACTCCACAGACATTTGGTTCTTTTGGTATTTCTAAATATCGTCCAAAAAATGGAACACAACCATATTACTTTAATTCTAAAATATTAGATACACTTGGTGCCGGAATTGTAGTAAAAGCAGGAGATAATTTAAAGAAAAGGGAAGTTGTTCCTACAGATAGATTAGAAGATATGAACTATGGAGAAATATCTCATATTACTCCCAACAATAATGCTGTTGCAATGTTACCTGGAATTGGACACGCTACGGTTGGAATTGGTCACGATAAAAAAGGTGAATATGTATCTTATTATGACAATTGAGATATTGGAAATTTTAAACCCAATACTAAACATTTAATGGATTTTTTCAATAAAAGTGTTCCTGTTTATGGAAGAGTATATCTCGACGATTATTACGATATTCCAGAAGAATCAAGAGGTAATCCTTTTATTGTTCCATCGGTAGTTACAGCATATAAAAAAGGTGGTCGTATCCACATTAAGAAAAAGAATCGTGGATCTTTTACACGTTGATGTAATGGAAAGGTTACGGAAGAATGCATTAGAAGAGGTAAAAACAGCCCTAATCCTGCGATAAGAAAGAAAGCAACGTTTGCTGCGAATGCTAGGACGTGGAAACATACAACTGGTGGTCCACTTGGAAGACCTAATTTTAAAGAATCTAAAGAAGCTTATTATGATCCAGAAACAGATACTGTATTTGCTCCAGATTCGTTAGGAGAATTTTATCATCACGAGATGTTTCATGCAAGACCAAACACGCAATTGTTAGAATCGTTAAAACCTTATTATCATAATTTAAATGATAATGTTTTAAAACAAATGGGTGCCGACTTATCTTTTGTAAAAAGATTTAATAATGATCCTGGACATTTTTATTCTCCAGAAGAATTGGGAGCAAGAATAACATCGGCATCTGAAATGTTGAATAGAATGGGAGTAAAGGATGTGACTTTAGATTTTCTTAAAAATGCAAGACTAAATGAAAATGTATATGGTAACAACTTTAGAGATTTGCTCCACATGTATAATGATGAAAATCTTATTAAGATTTTTAATTCAGTTAAAAAACACGAGAATGGTGGAATTCTAAAAGCACAAGAAGGAACTGGAAATGGCTTCTGATCTAAACTTTGAAATGCAATAAAAGAAGGTGGAATGGCCGCTAGAGATGCTAAAATTGGAGCAGTTGGTGCTCAACAAGTTAGAGATTTATATTTCGAAGGAAAAAATCAAGAAGCTCAAGATTTAGCAAAACAGTATGCTAAAGCCAATACTACTGGAATAGCATTGGCAGGGGGTGCTGCAAGTACCGGTTTACTTGGCGATTTAATGGTTACCGGAGCTACTACAGCAGCAGATACTTTTATAGATGGTTACGTTGATAATTTTGGTAAGAATCTTGTTAAAAATGTAACTGGAGATTTAATTGGACATGGTGTTTTTAAAGGACTTAGATACTTTAATGGTAAACCAATTTTCGTCAAAGAGATGAAAAATGGAATAGGAGACGGCTTGTATCATTTGGACTACGGAGACGCAAAAGGGGCTTTTAAATCAGGATCTTATATTAAAAATGGATATCTTTATCCGGGGAAAACGGACTTGGATGGACAATTAGATTATATTTGATTTAATGAGTCCAAACCGTATGCTACCGCTGTTCATGGTAAACCACCCTTTTCTAGAACTATTATTTTTGATCAGAAAGATATTCCCGGAATTTTAAGAGTTAGAGAACAAAACTACCCAATTGGGCAATGAAACGGTAAGAGTGGTTTTGTAACAAAACATGAAATGGTTACATCTAATCCAATTGATATGGATAATGCCACTGTGTATAAAAGAATTCCAATTTTTAATACGTGATTGAGAACAAAATAAAAAACAAAAAAGCCCACCTAATACCTAGGTGGGCAGTAATCTTAAAAATTGTTTAATGTAGTAACCCTTGGGTTCGTTCACACTCTATATATCTGATTACAGATACAAAGATAAAGTAAAAATATTTAATCTACAATAAATAAAACTATTGTTTATTTAAAATGTTTTTCGTATATTTGCGAAGAATATGTAGATAAGAATGATTGCTTCGAAAGAAAAATTAAATAAACGAAAAACGAGTTTCTTAGAAAAAGCTTCTACTAAATATAATAATTTTTATACCTATCCTTATTTAGATGAGGAGTTTGAAACAGTAAACTCAATAATAACCGTGTGTTGTCCTATTCATGATGAATTTAAACAACGCGCGAGAAAACATTTAGAAGGAAGATTACCATGCTCAGAGTGTGTGAAAGATAAAGTTAAACAGAAAACTGCATATAAAACTTTTGAATGGTTTTTAGAAAATGCGAGACGTATACATGGAGATAAATATGAATATGATGGGGATAGTTATAGCCAATGTCAAGATGACAAGATTAGAATTTACTGTAAAGAGCACGGTTGATTTGAACAAATCATTAGAGTTCATTTAAAGGGGCACGGTTGTCCGGCTTGTTCTAATTGTAAACCTCATAATACAGAATCCTTTATACTGAAAGCAAAGAATCTTCACGGAGATAAATATGACTATTCTAAAACTGTTTATGGTAAAAATAATAGACAACCTGTTTGTATAATTTGTCCCAAACACGGAGAATTTTGACAAACACCTCATGAACATTTAAGTGGAGGTGGATGTACAAAATGTTTAATGAAAACACAAACTGAAATTTATAATTTTATACGGAAAACCTTTCCTGAAGAAATTTGAGATTGAGAGGCAACGCCTATCTGATTAGGAAAACAACGTTTTGACATTTATTGCGATAGAATTAAATTAGCAATAGAATATAATGGAGAACAACATTATTTTCCTATAGATATGTTTGGTGGAGAAGAAGAGTTTGAGAATCGTGTAAAATTGGATTCATTAAAAGCGCAATTGTGTAAGGATAATAATTGTTTGCTTTACATTATAAAATACGATGATGTGAATTATGATAGAATAAGAGAAGATATTAATAACATTTTAAATTTAAATTAATATGAAATTTATTGATAAAACAGCAGTTAGACGCTATCAGCAGGGAGGTCCAATGGGCGAGCCTATGCCAGCAGAGGCTGCTCCAATGCCAGCTGAAGCACCACAGCAGGGTGGTGATCCAATGCAGATGCTTGTAGAGGCTGCAATGACTGCAGTACAAAATCAGGATCCTAATATGGCCATGGAAGTTTGTATGATGCTTCTCGAGCTTGTAGGAGCTGCTCCAGGACAGGCGCCAGTAGGTGAGCCAGTTCAAAGCCCTATCTTCCGTAAGGGTGGAAAGATGAAGAGAAAGAGCACTAAAAAGTGTTAAATAGTAATTTCTCAGTTGAGAATTAGATGTAACGAGAGATTGGGAATACTGGTCTCTCGTTTTTAATTTAATATATCATGGCACAAGTAAAAAAGTTTAAAAATCCAGCTGGACCTGTAATAGATGAAACTGCCACAAAGTCAGCTGGTGCAAAAAAGTATGGTAAATGGATAAGAGATGGTGTTGAGACAGAAATGACTGATGAATCCATTGCTGATTTTTTAGAATACGTTAGACAAGGTAAAGATTTTCAACAAGTGATTGCAAATCAATACCTTGATAAAATACGACGTGGAGAAGATGTTAATCTGAACACACTGTTAAACGAAAGTAATGTAGAACCAACACATTATACGTCGGAGCAAATTGAAAATTTGAAAAAGGATAGAGCGAAGGAGAGTATTTTTGCTTCAATGTTTAATACTCCTACTCATAAATATAACACAACGACAGCTTGACTTGGTAAATGAAATCCTTCTACTATAAGTAATAATGTTAAGGAAGAATCTAAAAAACCTACATTAGGACTTGCTTCATCTGGATCCGCTTTTCAATATAAGTCTAACCCAGATAAAACTTATTCTTATAGAAGTTTATTAAACACAGATGAGCAAAGACACTGGAACAATTGATATAAGTATTTAACAGATACCGCATCTAGAAATACATTTGATACTTCGGGATTTACTAATCTAGACAATCTTACTTCTTGATTCGATAACATGAAAGATGCAGAAGGTGCGTCTATTGGAAAAGCATGGTTAGATACATTGTGACAAAAAATTCAAAATGGATCAGAATTGGATCAGGATCAGCTCGACTATCTCACAATGATTGGTTTAGGATATAATCGTACTCCGAACAAGGAAGTTGCTGCGCAATTGGCGGAACAAGAAGCTGCTACTAAGAAAACTACTGACTGAAAAAAATATAATACCGAAAAACTTTGAACTGATTCGGATCGCGATAATTATTTTGTTTATGGGACGGACGGGTCTTTTACTTTAGATCCATCTAAATTACATTCCGGTTTTGATGCTTCAAAGAATTACTACTTCAATGATGAATTTATTGAAAACAATCCAGTTGGATATGACTGACTTCGCAACAAAGTTTATTATAATGGTAAGTGGTATAATGGGGACGATTTAAAGAACACAGGATCTGATCTTTATAAAATGTTAGCGGCAAAAGATTATTTTAACATGAATAAACGAGGTGAATATGCTAACGCTAATAATATTCTTATGACTTCGTGGAATGGTCAGGAAAATCTTATTCCTGCGCAAAGTGACGAAACTTCAAACTATATTGGATCTATATATCAATCTCCATTTTTATATGAGTCTAAAAATTACAATACTGGTAAAACTACTCTACGAGTTAGTGATGGACAAAATGAGGATGGAACAATTAAATACAAATACATTCCTATAGGAGATGATCATATAGTATGAAAGGGTGTGGATCTTTCTGAATCAGATTTTTTAAATGATGGTACTGGTAGAAGAAATTGGTCGTGAAGACTCACAGATGCATATGGTAATCCAATATCTGAATTAGGAGGATATCAGATTGGAAATGATTTCACACAAGATGATTTTATGGGTTTATATGATGGGTCTACTGCAATTAAAAAGCAGGCATTACCATCTCCTAAAAAACGAATTTCTTCGGATAAAAATAGCGTTTATTACAATAGATATTCGGAGACAACTCCTTACGGTTTTACCGTATATAAAAGTGTTAATCCAAAGGATAAATTATATGTTACAATGCCATCTGCTTTAGGAGGAAAAACATATAAGGACATGGATCCAGAAGTGCTTGAATATTTTAATAATGAGGAGTTTAAAAATCTCATAAATAATGATCCAAAATTAGGAAGATTGCTTGTTAGATTAATGGTCGACGGTAAGGACGACAAATATCTGAGTACTAAAGTTCCTGAATTTATTATACGTTATTTTAAAAACAAACACTTTACAGATGCACCAATTTCTTCTAATAAAAAAGGTGGCGTTTTAAAAGCGCAAAATGGTCGTGTAGTAAATCTTGGGTATAAACCAGAAGAGACGTCTATGTTATCACAAAGAGCTGATGATATAAATGCCATATTTAATAATCCATACGCCGCTCAATATATTAGAAAAGATGGAGAGAATCAATTATGGAAAGGATTGGATAAAACCGATCGAGCAATGTTATGAGGATTGGGCTTAGATGCAGCGGGATTTCTTGCAGGTACTGTTGCTCCTGTATATGGAGATGTTATAAATACCGCATTGTCAACAATTGGTGCTAATATAGCATATGGTATTGCTGATAGTAGAATGGAAAAAGCAGGAGCTGTAGCACCTGGAACTACTGTGGGAAATATTGTTAACAATACTTTACTTGATGTAGCTGGTATTGTTCCAGTAGTAGGTGATGCTGCAAATGCTGCAAATTGAGTTAAAAAACTTGGTGCATGATTAAAATATTCCAATAGAGGTTTTGAGATAGTTAAAACAGCTCTTGCTGGAGCAGGAATTGTCAATGGTGTAGACTCTCTTAATAAGCTTATAAACGGAGAGGATTTAACAACAGAGGATATTCAAGCACTAATGTATGGTACAATGGCATTGACAGGTCTTACAAAAAGAGGTGTGCATGCTGCAAATGAGGCGAGACTCGCTAAACATTCACATCCTGGTGTTGAAGAAATTCCTTATAAAACTAAATTTAAGAATGCGGATGGGACAGAAGATGAATTAACATTTAATCCTAATGATATTAAAGAAGCAACTGCATTTTTAAACAGGGGCGATGTAAAGAGTAAGGCTAAATTAGTAAAACTTATTAAAGCTAAAAAACCAAACATTTCTGATGAAGAGATTAATAGAATTATTGATGATCCAAAAGCATTGAGAGATCTCGGATTAGTTCATGAAACTCGTATAACAGGAAATGGATTTTCTGCAGCAAAACCTGAAGATAAACCATCTGCTTGACGATATTTCTTTAATCAAACTAAAAGGCGAGAAGCACTCACTAATAGAACTCCTGAACAAATTGCGGTAGGTTCTACTAAAGGTAAGTACATGAAAACTGCTGCATCAAATTGATTATACACAAAAGGCATAGGTGTTCCAGAAGGATATCAAAGATCTAAACATTGGTGAAAAAGAGATCAATTGATTAAGTCTCCAGTAGAAGTAGAATCTACTGGTAGAACAGGGGGAGAATCGGGGAATTCTACAAATAAGACAACGAATCAATCTTCTCAAGGTGTAGAACAACAAGCTCGTGTTGAAAATTCAGAACAAACTAAACAAACGAGACCCGTTAATACTGGATCAGAAACTCCGAGAATAACTCCAGAGACTCCAACAAGACCATCAATTATGGATTCTTCTACTGCAGAGAGTAAACTTATGCCAAAAACCCCATCTAAAAAGAAATTCTTTAACAATTTTAACGAGATGTTGGCAAATGATAATTTTAAAGCTCTTGCGGAGGACAATCCTACAGAAGCAAGACGAATAGTTAATAAAGCAGTTTCTGAACTTGTAGCAAAAAATAAAGTTACAGGAAAACATGCGACAAGGTTGGCAGAAAAAGCAGAGTCTATGATTAAAGGGAAAGGATATACTTTTAAGAAGGGAGGTATTCTTAAAGGTCAATATGGAATGCAGCCTAATAATTTCTGAAACAATTTAGGGAAAACAATTTCTTCTCCAGAAACACTAAATGCTATAGATTCTGGTGCTAGATTTGTGTTGGGAAATTATTACAATGACAAAAGTTCCGAAACTCAGAAAAATGCGATTAAAAAGGCAGTTAGTTTATCACAACCCACTACTCCACAAGAAACTTATACTCCCAATTACATTAATGCTGGAAATGCGTTTCGACATCTTGCTGAAAGTGAGTTTCAATTTTGACCTTCTGCAACAACAGATCCTAATCAACGAGAGGCTTGAAAAAAAGCATCTTACGATAAAGGAAATGCTGCATTAGCTCAAGGTATAAATGCGGAATCACAACAACACTCTGAAAACCTTCTTAGAAATGTAGATGAGAGACGTAACTATGCGTATGTTAAAAATGAGGCAATGAATCAGGGTCGTAAAGCAGCAGCAAGTGGTATTACAGCTATGGCTGGAATCGAAGATGCTCGTCTTAAAGCAAACATTGAAAGTCTCAATCAATGAATTTATCAATGGCAGGCTCAACGAGATGCAGACATTAATGCCGCAAAAGCATATGCTGATCAGAAAAACGCTTTTGATCTACAACAAGGTATGTTAAGAGATTATAACACTTGGTATAATAAAACGTTTACTAAAGACAAACCTTACGATCCAACTAATGTCGAACATAATAAGGCAATTGCTTTGGAACAAAAACGACTCCAAACTTTATATCAAACAATGGGATATCAAAATAAATATAAAGGTCTGTCTAAAAGTTCACAAAGATGATATGATCTATTATATGCTAAGAAAGGTGGTTCCTTAAGACCTGCTTCTGAACAAATCGCTATAGACCGAGAGAAAGCATTTAATAAAATTCAGGTGAATAAAAGCAGAACTCAAGATAGAATTTGAGAAGCTAGTATAAAAGATGCACGTAAGGCATTAGATAAAATGAGTGATAGAACACATAAGATTTTAATGAAACTTTTATCATAATGAAAATAAAACAATATGCTGGAGGGGGTATAGTTTATACCCCCTTTGTATCTAATAGAGGTATTCCGCAGAATTATGTTGAAACTCCTTCTACTCCAACTTCTAAAAAGAATGAGGACAGTGATTGACTAAATAAAGAATACGTTAAAATGATTCAACATAATGGACTTATTAGCGATGTTAATCAAACAATGGATAAAATGAAACATTGGCACACTTATGCAAAAAATATGAGTAATTCGTATTTAATGGGAGGTGATAATCAATACGATCTTTTATCACAAATGTTTGATATTCAAAAAGAAATTAATGCTAATAAGAGGATGCAAGATAGTTGAACTCAGGCTCAAACTAACGCTTATAACCAAGGTGCTTTGGGGGAGGTTGCCACTACAGCAGGGGGTAACATTTATGTGTGAACTAAAGAAGGAGTAACGTCCGTTACACCAGAAGAATATAGTAAAAATAGAGGTACGGGTGTTTATATGGATTATAATGAAGACGGATCGGATTACTTAACAAACAACGAACTGTTGGATATTAGAGAAAGATATGTTCCAGGTAATACCAACCTTATTAGTAATGTTAGTTCTACTAAAGGTCTGAGTACTATTACTAAAGAAATCCGAGATATCGTTAAGGAATTCGGACACGAATCGATTACTGAGTACATTAAACGTACTGGTAATAAGATTACACAATCTGCATGAGATGGTATACAAATTCTTATTGGAGAAGGTCCTGATGGTTATTATAAAGTAACTACGAAAACAGAACGACGTCACGTTAATGATGCTGTGAATTATTTGTTAGAATCTATTGGTGCACAAAGTAGAAATAAACTTAGAGCTACAGTTGCAGCTCGTGGTGGAAATCCAAATGACGATAAAGAAGTATATGGAATAGTATTGGATGCCTTAACAATTCATACTGATTATTCACAAGATCCTAATTTTGAAAAAACTGCTACTAAATATGATCCGGATGGGGACGGTAAAGGAAAATCTAAATTACAACTTGAAGATGATCCGTATCTTTCAGTTATTGCAAAGGGAAAAGGTATCAAGAAATATTATTCACTTATTCCTGGTGAAACCAATCCGAGTTCAGATCAAGTTAGTTATAGTGTTGTTGGTATTCCACATGGACCGTTGGTTGATAGAAACGGCAATATTATTGAACAAACTAGTTTACCAGATGCATTAAGGAGAGGTGAGGTATTTAGAGGTAGGCCTGATACAAATGTCACATTTGGAAATAGAATCTTAACCGAAAACGAAATTAAAAAGATCGTTATCGATGAGCAGCCAATGGTAGATGTATTATGACTTCCTTATAGAGAAACGTTGAACGGAGTTGTTCCAGATTTTTCGATGGTTGATACATATAAAGAAGTCAACGCGTATCTAAAAGATAATCCTGATATAACATCACTTCAAAGAAATGAGTATATTCGTTCTAAGGGAATTGATCCTTCAAAATTATCCATTAACCAGAATGGTGAATGATATGTAAAAACCAAACTGTTTACCAGAATCGCAGGATATATTAGTGATGACTTGATTGACATCAACGATTATAACAAACGCTTTATGGATCCTGTATCAAAATCTGATGCTAAAGAAAAATTAAAATTATTTAATACAATTTTAAAATACGGAATTCCGAATCCCAAAAAGGATTCTCCAAAAGTTCAAGATACATGAGATTGATTTGGAGGAGGAGATTGGGACAGAGAAGATATGTTTAGAGGGTATATTTACACAACAGCTCCTGACGAATGGATTTCCGCATTATTGACTAATCAAAATAAAATCGATAAACAAATATTGTCACAAATAGATGCAAGAATTTCGCTAATGAATTCTATGCAATTTGCTGAAGAAAATTCAACTTGAGATACTAATTTTTAATATATGGGTGCGAGAAAACACGATTTAATTGCTACTTTAATAAATCAGGAAGTCACTTCATTTGATGAACTTGCTGCAAATGGAGTGCTTCCCGGTAATACAGAAATTAAAGATATAGATTACTATTTAAATATTGATAAAGTTAAAAATTCACCAATGTTTCAAACAAATGGTGAATTCGATAAGGATAAATTTACAATATTTCATAAGAGTGCGACACAAATGTATGACGATTATGCAAATATGGATTATATGAACAAAGCGTTGGAAGCAATTGAATCGTCTCCTCGTGATTGAACAAAACTCGATGCACAACGATATGATACAAATGCCGTAGTAAAGATTACCAATTTGCCTAATAAGTCGACGTTAGGTATGTCTACAGATCCTGTTGCAAGATTTAGTGATGCGGAAATGGCCCAAGCTAATTATATGCGTGATGAAAATGGTAATGTCTTAGATTGAAAACCTAACGATAAAGCGGGTTTATGAAACGGTGTATTTAGAAATCCAGCAGCATTGGCTATTTATGAAGAGGATGGTGTACACGAAGAAAATGGTATAATGGTTTATCATAAAAAGGGGGAATTGCAACGAGATCCAAATGGCAATCCTTTCTATCAACAACTTGGTTCTAAATCCGCATCAGGAAGAGAACTTCTAAAATATACCGACTTGTTGACAGTTGAGGGCCAATGATTAAATGAGTATGATTTTCTTGATAGTGATGATTTACGAAAATCTACTGCAGGAATTATAGCAAAAACAGCATTTCAAATAGCTCCTTATTTTATTCCTTATGTTGGTACAGCGTTAAAGTACGTTACTGCTGCAAAAGAACTTGTAACAGCAATGCCTTCATTTTTAAAGGCATTTGATAATCTATTTGATTCAGAAGATCAAACAGAGGATGAATTTGATCAGAAAATGAATCGATTTGCAAATTCAATGCAAACATTAAAGATGGGAACATCTGATGCTGGTAAAAGAGGTTTTTGGACATTTGAAAATCTAATGAATCAGGTAGCAATGTCTGTTGGTCAATTGTATCGGCAGAGAGGTGTTGCAGAAATTGCTAAAATTCTCCCAAAAGAATATGCTGCAAAAACAGGAAGGGCTTTAAGTACCGCTTATATGGCTTTAACAACATCGCAATATGCCTACGATGAATTTAAAAATGCTGGTGCCACAGATCAAGTTGCAGGATGAGGAGCACTTGCCTCTTTTGCTTCAATGTATGGACTATTTAGTGTTGACTATTTCAAACAATGATTGACAAAAGGTACTTGGTTGGAAGAGCGAGATGCTATTAAAAATACATTAAGAGAAGCTGTAGAAGAAGCGCAAGAAGAATTGTCTAGAAGGGCAACTGGAGATGTATTAAAAGGTGCAAAAGAATTGACTAGATTTCAAGCATCACAATTATATCAGAAAGTACTATACCCTATTAAATCTGGGCTTGAGAAATGAGCTACCAATCTTGGTGTATCTAAACAAGCAATGGGTACAGTAAGTCAATTTGCGAATAGATCTTTAAATGAAGGTTTAGAGGAAACTGCAGAAGAAATTGTATTTGATACAATTAAAGGTATTTTTAGTGCAATAGAATCTGTTAGTGGCAAAAAATTAAGTGACGATGTTTACGAATCGTTAAATTTTAATTGAAATCTCGAAGATGCGATTTCAAGATACACTTCTTCGTTTTTCGGAGGTGCCATTGGAGGTGCTATTTTTGAAGGTTTGAATCAATATGAAATGTATCGTTCTCCAGGAATGTTAAAATTTCTAGATTTAGATACAAGACGTAGATTAATGTGATTGATTAATAACGATCATGAAAAAGAATTGCTTGATGAACTGGAATTCTTATATAAACGAGGCTTGTTGGGTAACGAAAATCTTTCATTTATTAAAAAAGTTGTATCAGAAGATATTGAAAAATCTGCAAAGAATATAGGTAGGGTTTTATATGAAAGCGGTACAGAGAAAGACAATCAAAATGAATTAATATACCAGGAGTTAAAAGCAACAATTCAAAGTTTAAAACATTTTTTAAGTAGTAATCAGCTATTAAAATCCGATCCTCAAATTTTAACAGACATTCTTAGAATTAGAGGAGAGGCGATTAAAGCAGGAGCAAAAACAGATGAAGAGATAGCTAAATATTTTAGTGAAAATGCATTAAATCCTAAAATAGATTCTCTTGTAAAAAATGGATTTTTTGCTTTTGTTACTGATGAAGTTGGAAACGCAGTCGCTCGATTAAACAATCTTCAAGTGACAATTGCTGCAAAAGAAGCCGAAATTGCAAAAGCAGCTGTTTTAGATCCCAATTTATCAGTTAGAACTAATGAAGACAAAATCAAAGAGGCTATTAAAAACAACGAAGAACTTAAAACACTTAAAGAAGAATTTGACGAACTTAAAGCAGAATTAGCGGATGTAATGGCAGGAAAACAAGCGGATTATTACATTGAAAAAGGACTGTTTTTAATGGATCCTGTATTCAAACATTACTTCCTTGATAAAAAAGCTCAATTTAGACAAAGTGTAGATCAATTCTATAGATTTAAATATGGCAAAGAATTTAGCGAAATCACTGATGAAAATGAGAAGAAAGCCGCAATTAAAGAATATGATACTTTTATTGCAAAGTCTGAACAAGATCAATTAAAAGAAGCATTTAAACTTTTCAGAGCGGTTAATGAACGTTTTGCGGGAGATTTGACTAAATTAGACAAGGGTCTTGAAGAAGTGGATTTCGATCCTACATTCGATCAAATCATTAATGCTCAGGCGGAAAAAAGACTTAATGAAATTACACAAAGGGAGACTGAGTTAAAAAAAATAATGTCCGATTATTCTGCTAATCCAGAATCTCAAGAATATAAAGATGCGGAATTAGAATTACAATATTTACAGAGAGAAGTGAATTGGATCAACGATAAGATTATTGAACCAGCATTAACTGAAAATGGAAGAAATATTATCAAATCTCTTGCAGAGTACGATCTTGTTTATAGAGCAGATATTGAGGAACAACGAAAACAGTCTGCAGAAAAAATATTAATATTACAAAATGAATATCAAATAGCAGAAACAGCTGGAGATATTAATCTTGCAAATCAAAAACAGATTGAAATAGAGGCGGAAACAGAACATTTAAGTTCACTTGTATTTTCAGTAAAACCGTTGTTAGATATTTTAAGAAATTATATCAACGATTCTAAAACTAAATTTAGAACATCTTCAAAAATACTTGATGAAATTGTTACTACAATTTTAGAAAGGCTTCAAGAAAATGATAAAAATATATTTTCAAAGATCGCTTCTGAATATAGAAACATTATTAGCAAATCTTTACCTCAAGGTAAACCGTTTATAACAAAATCGATGATCGATTCATTTGTAAATAGTTTAAAAGACAATCCTTCTAATTTTAAAAATTTATATGAATCGTTAATTAGTAAAGTATCTAAAAAAATATTTGCGTCTAAAAATATTGATTCAAGTTCTACAAATGTTAATGCAATTAGAACGGAATCTTACATTGAAGCAAAACAGCATGTAGATGCTATTTTACATATTAATTCTGAATTTGGCGAACTGATCGATCTATTAATTGAAGATGGTACATCTGAAAAACCTAGAAATCCAGTACTAGATATTTTACAAAAGCTTAATATTGAAATTGAAGGAAAACCGGCTCGTATTTTAGAAACTGTTGAAAGTGAAATTGCCAAATATTATTCAAATCCAGATGAATATCAGTTTCCAAGTATAAACTTTGGTACCGATATTGAAAATGGATTAAAGCTAATTAATATAATTAGAGCTGTTTTTGATGCTGCATCAAATGGTTACAATGCAGAAGTTAATCAGTATAGAGATGCGTTAAGCCATACTCCATTTGCGATATTATCTGATCATTCAGCACAAATTTTAAAAGAACAATTGGATCAGCTTACTGCAAAGTTATTAACATTAAAAGCCATTTCTGATTCACATAGAACAATGTCTGACCGTTTCCAGACCAATTGTATGTTAAACATGTCTGGAAAATTATTGAAAACAATAATTCATACTGATATTTCAGAAAAAGTTAAGGCGATTGAAATTGATGGTAAAAAATTAGATATAGATCTTAAAGCTATTTGGGAAGCAATAGTTGCATCTTCAGGAATTGACATTAATGATATTACTGAAGAGAATTATGAAGCATTCGCATTACTTGAACAAAAGTTTAGACAGGAAGTTGCAAATAAATTTATAGAGTTTACTAAAAATCTAACCAATGATTCCAAACAAAGTCTTGGTTTTAAATTAGCAGAATGTTTTGGAACAGATGTTGCTACAGAAGATTCTGGTGTCATGACTGATGACAAAGAATATGAACCAACAGCAATGCAGTCATTATTATATCTCACGACCATATTGGGATATGATCAACAAAAATATGATGGAATGTGAAAAACAATTGTAGAAGGTCCAGAATATAAAGATTTTACTCCTTATTATACACAATATATGGGAATTAAAATCGCATGGATTCGAGCTAATAATAATCATATTTTTAATGGAATAGTAGACTATTGTAAATCTATAAATGATGAAAGTGGTGATGGTTATTTAAAATCGAGATTTTCTGCATATAATCTGTGTTGTATACTAGGAGGTCCTGGTACTGGTAAAAGCTCAGCTATGGGTAGAGCCATTAGAATAATGACTCAACTTGTTGGTGGAGAAATTATCATGGCTGCAAAAGAAGATGAACAGCGTGCAAACTTAAAGAAAAACGTAGATCCTAGTGGCAATCTTCCTGTATTAGCTGCAAGAGATTTGTTATCAGAAATTGGATATAAAGAATCAGACGTATCAATTAAAAAAACAAACGATGGGTCTTGAGTTGAGTATATTCCTCCTACAGATATTAAATCTCCTAGTTTTCAATCAGATGGAATTAAAATCTTAATGTTGGACGAGATTTCATTGTTTAATGGGCCTGAATTACAAGCTCTATGTGCATCAGCTAGACAACACGGTTATACAATTATTGGTTTAGGTGATGATAAACAGAATAAAGCTGTTTTTATAAGAAAAAATGACAATAATGTTGAAATGGTATCAAGTAGTATAGAGGATGGTATTATAATTACAACTCCCTCTCTCACTATTTCAATGCGTGCAAAAAATAACGCCCACTATACAAATTGTATTAATATAGATGGAACATTAATAAATTTAGTTCATACTTATAAATATAATAGAGCGTCTGCTGAAGGTGAAGTTGCGCAAGAACTCGTAAAACAGGGTTTGATTTCAGATGCAGTTACATTATTTTACTTGGATGAAAAAGAAGATGAATCTGGTGACGGGTTTTTTGGCGATAAATTCATCAAATCATCTAACCCTGTAGAGGAGGCTAAGAAATGGATTAGTAGATTTAAAGTGACGGGTAAAACTCTCATTATTATTGATGAAAATACTGAAAGATGAAATGCTTTTGCGGAAGAAGGTGTTGTAAAAGTAAGAAAACCGCTTGAAGTTCAAAGTGCAGAAGCAGCATATGCAGTTGTCATTAAAGATCAAAGTGCTGAGGATTTGTTTGATGCATATCGTGATTTAAATACAATGATGACTCGTTCTGAAGAAGGAACGGTGATTATTTCATCAGAAGATAAATTTGGATCTACGATAAAGATGACATCTCAACCACTTCCAACCGGAGGTGTTAGAATGAACGAAGGAGATGATCCAAATCAGGTTAAAATTAAAGAGCGATTTAAAGAATTAGCAACGGCGTTTCTGAAAGATGTAGAACCATTCACCAATTCTTCTTCTACACCAGAACCACCTGCTCCTCAGTCACAATCGCAAAATCCTCCAAAAAAAGATGAACCCGATAATCCATTTGGAGGTGTACAGTTTTCTAGAACAGAAATTCCTAAATCAGAAGTCAATCCTTCTTCAGTAGAAGAAGCGTATGAACAAGATTCTAATAGAAAATTAAAAGATTCTAAGAAATGAAAAAAACGAAAGGATTTCTTAGAAACAGGTACTCATAAATCAGATCTGAAAGATTTTGCACAATGATTGGATAGCGATCATTTTGTAAAATGAATTACTACAGATAAACGATCTCCATTTGTTAATTTAAAATTAACGGAGGAGGAAATTTCAAATTTACGAGATTTTATTTATGGAATTTCAATAGCAATTATTACTAAGAATCGTACAGAAGCTGCTGAAAATTATCTGCGAAAGATTGTAAATAAATTTAATGAAAATACCGACGATCTGTATGATAAATTAAATAAGATTGTTGATTTTGTTGTAGGAGATTCAATTTTTTATAACTATGTTGTTTCTGGAAAAACGATTTATTGCGAGATAAATAATAATGATAGAAACGGATCTTTTAACGTTACACTCCCCATTGCTATTACAACACATGAATTAGAAGATGGACGATATGACGATATTGTTTTTGAACAGAGAACTCAACCAATAGCAATGACCACATCAGGTGAAGAATTTTCTGAAGTTGAAAAGGTGGAAAAACATAGAATGAAGGTAGTTGGTTATGGTATTTACGCCCCTACTCAATTAAGTAAGCTTAATAAATGAACAAGGAAAGGAAATACTATAGCAGCTATATCTCATATTCCATGGTTAAATTCTAATGAACTCTTTATGTCTTTTGATGGACAAAGAGAAGACGATATCACAAGAATTGGGGTTCAAAAGAGAAGCACGTTATATCTTATTCAGAAACTAATTCAAGCTAAAGCATATTTAAGAAATCACGGTCCTGCTCCATTTGAATTGGGAGGTGAAATTAAAGATGTTGAAGCGGAGTGTATTAACTTATTAAAAACTGAATTATCATGAGACGATGAACTAATCGATAGGTTAAAAGAAACTTCTATTACTAATAATTGAACATCTCATGATTGGGTAGATTTTTATACAAGTTTTGCTATTATTTCCGAAGAGTCAGTTAGACGAATGATATCTGCTTTAATGGCTTATGTTAATACAGAACATGGAATGACATTTAAAGACATATTTGAAACTAATATGTCTGAATGAACTCAGTCTGCTAAAAATGGTGTAATATTAGAGTTTAAATCATCAGATGGTACTATTGCTCCGAAAAGAATTTTCTTAGAATTCGTCGGTAATGAAATTGTAAATGGAAAAACAAACCATAATTATAAAGTTTATTCTGTTTTAAACTCAACACGAGGTCGTCAGATACAACCGATTAAAAAAGGGAACGATCCTGTAATAGTATCATATAGTGGGAAAATTATTGGTTTCGACACAGATAGTCTTACTGCAATATTATCTGATGAAAATATTTTAAACGCTATTGATGGATCTATAGTTAGTGGACAATTAAAAAATGGAACTCTAAATCTAAACGAAGCTTTAAACAATGGCTTAGTTGAAATAACTTTTGGAAAGCAAAGTTCTCCAAAAGATTCTACTTCGGATTATGTTTATGGATTGAGTGAAGAGGATTTAGTAAAATTGTTAAAAAACATTACACTGACTGACAATTTTGACGATTTTGTAAGTACTGGACAATTTAAAAACGGTTTATATCTTGATATAAAAGGTAGTAATTATTATTCGTATGAAGGTATGGATAGTGATGAATTTAAAATTCCAAATTCGATTAAAAGGATGGAATGTGATATAAAACAATTTTTACCACCGGTATATGCAATATCTATAACCGGAAGTAAATTGGAAAGTGATGATGTGAATGAGTTCTCTGATATAAGTAAGCAAAAAACAGGAGCATCTAAACCACAATCATTAGAATACACTTCTTATTCACAAGAAGATAATGTGATAACGTTTAATAATGGTGTTGTTAACGATTCTTGGATTCATGAGTATTTAAAAGATCCGATTAGTATTCCAGGAAAAATTACTATTACAAATATAGATCTTGGTAATAGAACAGCGATTATTAACGGAGTTCAATACCAATTGAATGATAAATGGACTATTGATGGTTTAGATTCATCTAAGAAAGAATCGGATACTTATATTGAAACTAAGCATGGTAGACAATACAGTATTGGAAAAGGGGAAATTTTCTCAGGATCAGATGATATGATTATAGTTGATGTTAGAGGGAATACTGTCAAATTCTATGATCGAGTAATAGATACGGTAGTTGAAACAAATATACGTCCAGAATACAGTAAGCACTTTAAAAAATATCAAAATAGCGGTTTAGAAAATCATTCGTTTTGGTTCATTTCTCCAGGAAAAGACGGTTCAGATCCATTTATAGTATATCGTGGTAAAAATTTATCAGACAATGTTGTAATAAAAACATTAGATGGACAACTGAATGTAGGAGTCTATAATGATGATAGAACAATAATAACTAAAAATGGTTTATTATATGAGGTTCCAGATGGTTCATCTGATTATTATTCTAATTACGGATTGAAATTACAAAGAAAAACTTCTGAAATTAAAATACATGAAGATGATTCTTCTGTAACAGATGGTTCTATATTTTTAGAAAAACGAGGTTGTGCAGCATTAGCTTCAAACGAAGGTGATGCAATTAGTGGGTATATTACACATATTGATGTTAATAATAGAACATTTACTATTAATAAAAAAACTTTCTCATGAAAGAAAAATGTAACACTGAGCGATTTTGGTCTATCTGAAAACAATAGAGTCTTTGGAAATAAATCTAAAAAGAATGAGTTTATCAACACATTACGAGAGCAGTGAGGTAATCTTCCTATAGCAAATCATTCGTTTACGCTTAAAGATATTATAGAAAAGGTAAATAATTATTCTGGTGATAATGTTAAAGTTCTCTTACAATCAATTGTTGAGGAAATGAACTCTGTATTCAAAAACGTATATCGTTTTGGAACAAAATACATAGTATCTGTTTCTGATAGTGGAAGCTTTAAATTAGAGCAAATTATGAAACAACAATATCTTGCTGGATTTGCTATATGATCTGAATATAAATCTGATGATATTAAATTTGACGAGGAGGTCGATGAATCTTGCATAGAAGCAAAATTTATTGTATCTTTGCCAAATGGATCTCAAGAAAGCGGTTTTGTTAAAAAGATAAATGGTAAATGAGTTGTTAAATCTGGGATTGAAAAAATAAGATCTACAGATGAGATTTTAAACGAATTGTCTATTTATATAGATATGGATTTATTGAATTTAATTAAAACTGCGATTACGATATCCTGAGATGAGGTTAATACGATTGCTATAAATAATGGATTTTATAAAAATTCTAAAATAGGAAGATTGATAGCAGAATTGAAAAATTATTGTTAAAATTGAATTAAATGGGATGTGGTAGTTATAGTCCTGATTTTTATGAATTGGTAGAGGGTCAAAGATCCTCTACCGATTTTAAAGAGTGATTGGAAGATTTTTTTAATGCAGATGATGCAAACAACATCATTGTTGCAATTGAAAATGGAGACTGAAATGAACAATGAGAATCTCCAGAAGTTGTATCTAAAAGAGGTAGTAGTTTTGATAGGGTACTTGGTGATGGAACTGCTTTAATAAAGACCGAATCTGAAAAATCATTACTTTCCTTTTATAGTACTTATGGAATGGGTACTGAACAAGGTAGTACTGCTGTACGAAACCTTCGAAGAAAATTTCGTAGGGAAATTGTAAATAGACTTGTATACAATTTTGAAGATAGATTGGGAATAAAGTCAAATGTAATGACTCCTACTGGTAACAAAGGTAGCAAACTATTATATCAGTTTAAAATTGATCTTCTTAAAAAAATATGGACTGTTACAGGTAAAGATTATTCAAGTGAATTAAAAGAAAACGACGTTACTTTTACCAACATTGTATCCCAAACAATTCAAGATTATCAAACTAGACTAAAAAGTGGCGATGACACTAGTAGGAATAAGGAAATTTACGATACGTATGTAATGCTTGTACAGTTTGATAATTTACTATCTTCTGAGATAAATTTCATTAAAATTAAAGATGCATTTAGAAAAGGTACATCATTAGGAGTAGATATGTACGACTATGTTGGAGCTACTATGAAAAGAGATTCTTCATATGGACAAGAAACTGCTTCAACGTCTGATTATACAGGATCTATTGTTAAACTTCTTTTAGATGAAATGTTTCCAATACATCAAGAAAATGGAGAAATTATTAATGGAGAATTCTTGACAGAAGATTCTTTTAATAGGGCTATGTCGGAATTAAAGAACTGGCTTCGATATAGTGATAAAGTGGATAGTTCTCTAAAAGAAAAGTTTTTAACCGATTTTTCAGAATTTGATATTTCAGAAGCTATCGACAAATTTCTTAAGCATGGTAAAAGAGCTGAAACGTCAAATGATAGAATTATTCGAAATACACTATACACTATTAAAAAATATATATTTACAAAAGGTGGAGGATTCTCTCAAGAAATCATAGGTTCTTTTAAACGTCACGTTAAAGATAATTATTCACAAGTATACGATGAATATGGATTTGATTTATCGGAAGGAGGTATTTTGCCATCTGAAACCACCGATTTTCTTGTAAAACGACAGGCTAGAAATGTTTCTAAGATAGTTCGTTCACAAGTAAATATGTGGGTAAGAAAACCTGATATTTACAAAAACATTTGTGAATCAAATAATATTGTAGTTACAAAGGAATCAATCAATGGTGTAGAAGTAGATGTTATTAAATTTAATGATGGAGTAAGCGAAGTTACTTATAAATTGACATCTACTGAAAATAAAGGAATTGTAACATATGATATTGAGTTGGTTGGATCTAAAAATTCAATAAATCAATTAGATTTGAGTTATTGTATAAAACTGTTGCGTCAAGTTCTTGGTTTAGAACTTCCGATTGGGTACGAAGGTACTATTAAGGATGTTTTAAAAATTGCAGATAATAGTATCTCTGAAAATAATTTTATAATGGCGTTATTTGGAGAAATAATGGCATTATCTATAGCAGCAGGTTCTACCAAAGGTACCAGAGATTCAAGAGTTAGAACATTTAATTTCAAATTAAATAAGAAAACTAAACTCTTGGATACGTATTTATACAATAAATATTTGAATCCTATTGCTAAATTTTTCACATTAGAATATGGACAAGATTCGGTTAATGTGATAAAGAATCAAGAGGGAAATAGTCTGCCTTTATATACAGTAGGATCACTTTCTAAGAAGACTAAAGAAGTTATTTATTCTGCAAGAAGAAGTAATTTAAAAGAGAATCCGTACATTCGAGTACCGCAGGCAATTAAGAGTGATTCTGTTCGAGGGCAGGTTAATTGAGGAGGTGTAATTAAATCATCAAAAGATCTTAGAATGAGTGAGTTATTATCAACACTTCCTGTTCTAGATTATTTTTATGGTTTAACGTCTAAAAATGGAACTGTAAAACTATCTCCAATTACTACATCTGATAAAAGTACCCACCCTCTTTATGGAATAGAACTAAGCGAGTTTAGTTTAGGTGATACTACAGCTAAAGATATTTTAAAAAGAATTTCGCAACAGACTTCTACAGCTAAAGATTTACAGCTTCTAAAAGACGAGCTAGTTAGATATAGAGGCGGTCATGCTAAATCTCAACTAAAAGGTATTGTAGAGAAATACATAGATGTATTTGGATTAAAGTTTACAGGTAATTTAGATTTAGATATTATTGCTGTTAATAAAGAACTTAAAAACAAAAAGATACCAGAGGTTAGACAAATGTTCATAGATTCAGGATATGATTTTAATGAGGTATTATACATTGATACCGATTTTAATGGAAATCTAAGTCTAAATCAAGAGTTACTTGAAGAACATTTAACCTTTAATACAAACAAAGATTCGTTAGATAATTATTTAGACGCACAACGAAGAATGTTTGCTGAGGATATGCATGCAAACCGTTTTCTAATAAATCTTAATGTTTTTAAAAATAAAGACATCGAATCTTTGGCAAAAAAATTAGGAAGTGATTGGGTAGACAGCGTTAGTAAAGAAATGAAACCTTTTATTATAATGATAGACGGTAAAGTAAAAAACATTTCCTGAGCTAGTCCAATACCTAGTAATGCAAAAATTATTCTAAATCCAATATATGAATCCTATTTTTGGGCAAGTACTATTTATGGATCATCTTTGGGAGATCTTTTAGCAGGGCATACATCTTCATATAAAAAGGCTACTTGGTTTTATAAAGAAAACAAAAACAAAGTGATTGCTCCGTTAAACGAACTCGCAAATATTTTAAAGATAAAAAATGACGATGGGTCTGATATTCAATTAGTCGCTTCATCTTCTTATGAAGAAATTCAGCAAGGTCGTGTTGCAATTATAAATGCACTTAACAATGAAATAAGTGTTTTAGGAAATATTGAATCTGTAAAAGCAACATTGTTATCAAAAGGAATTTCTATTAAAACCCTAGGATCAATTTTATTTTCAGATAACATCTCATTTAATTTTGATTCATTATTGAAATTAAATACAAATGGAATTACAACATATGATGTATTAGACGAAATAGCTTTTAGGACAATAACTAAAGCAGAGCGTGTAAAAGAAAAGACAAAACGTGCATTGTTTATTGGATCAACTGTAACATCACCGATATGAGGAGATCCAGGAGTTCCTCCAAAAGAAGTAAATGTAGCATGTATTAAAGATTTACCCGCATTTGCCTATAATCTTTTAGGACAACAACACAATAAAGAAAGTCACGACGGTTGTGGATTTGTAGCACCATCATTTGCAAGAGGTACTAATAAAGGAATGTATGATGCAGCAGTAGGAGATGCAGTTAGAAAAACAATTGCAGGAGGATTGTATGCAGATACAGGATCTTTTTGAGAAATTAAATGGGCGGAGATGGTTGTAAACAATATCATGCGTTCACAAACATTTGATGAAAGTGAATTTTCAATGGAAATGATGTTTAAAATGATGCATGATACACAATTTTCAATTGTAGACAAACAAACGTTGAGTGTATCCGACTTTTATGGTAAAACAATTAAATATAACAGTATAGGTGAATCAATAACTCATACTAAAGATATTTACTTTCTTGATCCAAAAGATGGTAAATATTATAAAATTATAAGTATCGAGGAGGATGTTGATAATCTTGGAGATGTAAAACGAACAATTGTAGAAGTTCAGAAAAAAGAATCCGGGTGGGAAGAAGTCGGAATACATCAAGAGAAACCTTTTACTATAAATAATTTATATGATATTGATCAATTATTTGGAGGATGTTTTTGTAAACAACTTGATAATACCGGTCAATTAATTACATCGGACGCGAATGAAGAAATTTTATATAAAGTAATTTCTGAAAGAAATCTTTGGAAGTATTTAACATCTATCGTTGTTAACCAAAGTGGCATGAAAGTTGGACAAATGAATGTTAATGAATCGATCATTAACGATGGGCAAGATCCAGGTAAACAGACTGCTTATGGTAGTAATGCTCGACAAACTATTTTTTCAAAAGGTTCTACTTATAAATTAAATACATTTAAAGTAGCAATGGATTTTTATGGCGCAATTATGGATGCGGATCATGAATTGCAAAATGCTACTATTAGAGAAGCAAACCAGTTGATTTCTGCGTTAATGCAAGACGATAATAATTATGAAATTGTAAGTAGAATTTATCATGATATTGGAGAAGTTGCATATAAAAGTTTAAAACCATTTTTCGATGCAATGGAACTGTACAAACAAGGTGATCCAACACAATTGTTTGAAAAGATAGGTAAAGCTGTGATGGATGCATATGATATGCGAAATCAGGATGATATTGGTTTAGCATATGCTTTTTTGGATAACATAGACGAAAATGTTGGTCATATTCCATTTAGTACGGGCAGTATTTCTTCTGTAGCACTATCTTCATTAGGTTCTACACTGACAAAACTTGCGATTAAAACAGATTATCCAGGATCGGGTTCTGTGCAGGTTCCTAGTAACGGATTTATGAAAGTCTACACATATAAGGGAAATGTTTATAATTACGAGGGGCTTGTAGAAGAAATTGTTAAAACAAACGCAATGGCGGGTACAAACATAGATGTACAAGAAGCTTTTACAAATCCTGGAGATTTAAAAACAAATCCTTTTGTAGTAGAACTTTTTGATGATACTGATCCAACAGGTAAATTAAAAATTGAGTTTGAGGACACTATTATAGAGGAAGATATTACAACAGGTTCTTATCAAATTATAAAAGTAGCGACTCCTGAAACAAGAGATTATTATCGTAATAGAAAAGTAAATGATGGAAAACGATATTATAGGTGGGAACTAAAATCTAGAGACCTTCTTCCTCCGCAAATGACTTATATAGTTAACGGACAAACTTTCTCTGTATATGATCTCGATCCTGTAAGAGTTCATACTTATATCAGGATGCTCACGGGAAAATATACATTGCTAGATACAGATAAATTGTATATGGAGACTTTTGTTAAGAACTACGCTATATCAAGAGGTTTACCTGTATCAGATATATTAACTAAAAATGATTTTACTAAAATTTCAGAAGTTGCCACAAAACATTTACAGAAATTATTATCAACTTTTAGTAAGATTAAAAAAGGACAAACTACTTTATTAGAAAATCAATCCGCGTTTGGTCTTCCTGAATTAACAACGGTTGTAGTGTCTAATCTTAATATGGAGTCTGGACAAATTATTGCAGGTAAGGCTTTTATGGATTTATTTGATTTGGTTGATTCAGATCAAATGTCCGATATTCTTAGTAAGGGAAGCGTCTTCTTTAGAGAAAGATTAAAAAGCAAATATAGTTTTCCAAAGAATTCTGCAGTAGACAGTACTTTTTATGATGGAGTAATTTATACAAGATCTGGAGAAAAGATTTTAGTTGTACGTGCATCAAAAGATGAATACGGTAACTGGGATGATAATCGATTAGATAAAACAAACGATTATATAGGTTTGGATTTCGAAACTGCAAAAGGAAAAGTATGATACAAATCTGAGAGAGGAGATGAAGAAATTTGTTCAGAAGAACATCTAAAAGTAAAATCTATACATACAACTGAGGGGACTTTCACAGTTTTAGTTGTCGACGATTTAAATGTACTTGAAGATATTTCTGCAACGGGCATAACCTCACACATTAGATACAATATAAATGAATCTAATTATGAATACGTAGCCCCATATATTGATGCCGAATATTCTTTAACAGGAAATCCTTCAGAAATTGTACGAATTCTTCGAAATACAGAGTATGCTAATAATATAAGCGTGATAGATAATCTTGCAGAAGAAAGATGAATTGCTTTTCAAAAATCTATTAACTATGTTGGAACTCGAATTCCAGCACAGTCTATGCAATCGTTTATGCCTTTAAAAGTTGTTGCATTTACAAGTAGTATTAAAAATGAAGTTTATGTACCATTTGCATTAACTTGGGCAGCTGGATCTGACTATGACATTGATAAACTTTATCTAATGGGTTACTCTATTAGAAAAGATGGAACGTTGTATACAAACACACACTTAGGAGCTGAATATAACATTTCACAACGTCTTAAATTACCAAGAGGAATGGGACGTGAATTTAAAGTAGGCGATAATGGTGTTTTAGTAACCAATGCAGATTTAGATGCGTTTTTTAAAGGTAAAGATTTAACAAAATTTAACGAATGTTTAAGAAATGGATCTACAATTATTACTTTTGAAGGTAATCCATCAGAGGACACTTTATCAAAAGATCAGAGTAAATTTTTAAAGCAATTAAATAAACATGAAAATCATAAAATGACACCTTCCCAGGAAGACGGTGCATTAAAAAATTCTGTAGTAGAACGTATTATAGACGTCTTACACGATCCTAAAAATATGATTAACATGTTGAAACCTGTTTCTGCAGATTCATTAAAGAAGGTTGCTGAAAAATCACCAATTGGAAAACGAGAGCTTACTCTTAATTTGGACACACCTTCTGTTATTATGCTTATGCAATATCAAAACATGCTTGGTAAAACCGGTATTGCTTCATCTGCAACTGGACTTAAAGCTTATTTTGGAGAATTAACATATTATGCAAAAAAAGTGCGAGAATTAGAAAGAGCTTTAAGACAAGTACTTCGTGTAGGAAATGATTCTGTTAATAGAAAACTTGCTTTGAAAGAAGTATTGCGTATTGTAGAAGAATGTGCGTTTAATTCACCACTAACAAATGCTCTTAGTTTAATATCAAATATTAATCCAGAAGAGATGTTTGATATTATAGATGAGGTTGATGATTCAGACTTTTGAAAAGTAGATCATCCGCTTACTAAATTAAATTATGGTACAGCGCGAGTTGGAAATATTATAGATGTAAAAGAAGTAATTAAGGCTTTGGGTGAAAATTCTAATAGAAACGATTGCCCATCAAATGACTCGGAAGTATTGACAGCTTCTACCGATAACGCAAAGGATCCTATTCTTGGAAAAATTAACGCATTTCCTGCAACAATTGATTTATGGACATATTTATTTTCTACAGGCGAATCTATCGATGATGTAGCTGAATTTATGTCGTCTAAAGTAATGCGAACAATATGTGCGTTTATCGATACAAATGTTTTTGGATCAAATGAACGTTTTAATACACTTGATAGTTGTGTTAAATTTGTTAACGATGAAAGTCCATTATATATACAAGATTATCTATGAACAGATCTAATAATATTAGATGATAATTCTGATAAAAAGAAGAAAGATTGGGATGGAATAGTTCCAACTACTGATAGTTTGTTAGATTTTCTTTTATATAGTGATAGAGTTACAGAAGATAAAACAACAAAGAAACGAGTTGTAAGACCAGGTGTAGAAAAAATGCTTCGTCATTTTGGAATAAATTGAAATGGAATTATTAATGAAGATGTATTAACCGCATTACATACACTAATTCATGGAGAATATAAAGGAGGTAGATTTTTCACAAAAATAATGAGTACTTATTATGGTGAAGATTATGATCCTAGAACATTATTGTTAGACTATCTAAGAATTAAGGCTTTTAAAGAAGGATTTAGTTCAGGGTATGAAATGTCTGATCAAGATTTTGAGGATATCGAAAGAGCTCGAGTTGAAGCAGAATTAGCTGCAGAACAAGCACGTCTTGATAATCCAGAAATTGGAAACTATATCGAAGAAGACGAAAAACTTCCAGATCCAGTATTATTGTATAAATATGTTAAAAACTTCTTTGCACCAAAATGTGAAATGTTAATGGAGAGGTTGGATTCAGAAGAAGAAAATTTTAATGCAGACTATTTTAAGAAAATAGACGAAGGATGGGCGAAAAATGTAGATCAAAATTTAAAACTACTTGTTGAAAAAATATTACCAGGAGTTAAAGAGCAGCAGTTAGTTGGAAAAAGTTTAAGTAATAATAAAGGTCTTGCTACAACAGACTTTGAAGAATATAATTGAATAGCTCAGTATGAAAAACGAGTTAATCAAATATATTTAGATAAGTTGCCAATTGGTTCTGCAGAAGTATTTGTATTTGAAAAGTTTATGACCGATGAAGAATATAGAATCAGACAGAAACAACAAATGCAGAAATGTAGAGTTACCTTTAATGTATTAGATGTTTTCACGTCTGTTGAACATTTCTGAAAAAGAGCTCATGCAATTTCATTACTTAGAGGTCTTACTGAAACAATTGGTGTATTCAAACTTGAAAGGAAATTTGAGCGAGAAGTTCTTAGAAAAAATATTACACCTAAAATAATGTCTGGACAAGAACGTTTACCAAATGTTACTAAGAATCATACATACGTGATGTCTAATTTAGGTTGAACAAAACTTAGACATTTTACCAAGGAAATTATTATCCAAAACTGGTTCATGTTACAAAAAGATTTCACATTTGATGTTCCTTCTGGAGAAAGTTATTGGACACATAGTACTGCAACAAAGGCTACTGTAAACGCAAGTTCTGATCCAAAAACTATTGATTTAAGTACATATAATGGTCAAAAATCATTTAAACTTCTAATGGAAAGTTATATTATTCCTAAGATGAAACTCGATCCTAATTTTGCGAAAGAATCTTTTGTTCAGAGATTGATACCAACGGAGGTTTCGGATTTTACAACAGGAGAAGTGATGACTTATTATAAATATCCATTCCCTCTCAGGAAAGGACGTGATACATCGAAATATAATACATTATATGACGAGGTTTTAATTAGTTTTAATAAGATTGCACAGAAAAGTTTACGTGATTATGGTATTGGTGATTGAAAAATTGGAGAACTTTTCTTTGTTTACAATCTTATAATTCATAGAGATGCTGCTGATGCAGATTCATTTAATGAATTGTTTACTGATTTAACAATTGCTAATAATCCATTAAAATTGATTAAGAGTTATTATGATTTCATAGCAAGTATTGATTCAAATACAGATAAACTTGTATATGATATTAATGATTTAAAATTAATGTTGGTAGGAACATCTGATGAATTCCATGTATTTGATAAAGATTTAAATGAATATGTATCTAGAAAAAATGGTACTGTTAAAGCATATACGACAACTGATGATCATGAATTTGGAAATAAAACGGAAGACGATACAGGTAATTTATATTTTATAACTCATAGTAATAGTCGAGCAAAAAAATATAAAAAACAAGTAGATGATTCTGAATCTTTTAAAGATTCTCGAATTAGAACGTATTCTCCTAAATTAGATGATCTTTCGACAAAACGCGCTATTGTTAAAAACCTAATTAAAGTATTTAATTATAGGGCTGGTGTAAGTGTAGAACTTTTAAATACTGATGAAATTAAAGAAAGATTTAAAGATATTTCTAAAATTGATCAAGATTTTTACAATAGACTTGTATCTGAAAAAGCATTTATTCACGAAGGTGTTGTTTATATAAATGAGGATACAATGAGCATCGAATCTCCAGTTCATGAATTTATGCATCTTGTTTGTGCTGCAATGAAGTTTGGACCTAATCCACAACGTTATTATTCATTGTTAAGAAAAGTAGCGGATGATCCAGAAATTAGAGCAGAGTTTGCAGATGAAATTAATTCTATTTCTGAAGATAAACGAAATCTAACAGATTATCGGGAAGAAATCCTTGTCAAAGTATTAGCTGGTTATTTTGGTAAAAGATTTAAAGAAGAATGATATAATAAAGTAGGTGAAAAATTAACATCTGTACGAGCAGAAGAATTTGTTGAAGAAATAGTTAAAACTATTTTTGGAACAAATGCTGTACCAAATAATTATTCACAAAGTTTAAGCGATTATTTGATAAATTTCAATAGTTCGTTATTTGATTTGTCTGATTCTTGACAAATAAATATACTTCAGAGTCAAAAATTAAAAGCAATACGAACTCTTCTGATTAAAACAAATAATCTTGAATATACAGGAGATTGTTAATGAGCAAATGTAGTATAACTGTAAAAGTAAACGGCGAACAAAAAAAGTTTGATTCAATAGAGTCTCTTGATGCTTATTTATTTGAGCATCAAGACTCTATTGAAAATATAACAATAGAAGATGGAATTATGTTTGATTCTAGATCTGAGATTGATAAACTAAAAGACGTATTTAGTTCTAAAGAGGTAGAAAATAAACATACTGCTGCAAAAAATGCAAAAGTTATTGCAGCATCCCCATCAAACATGTGAGGGTATATAGAGGATGAAACTACACATAAATCTTATTTATCTTCATATAGTACTGTTGAAGATTGACATAGATTTAAAAGACATTCAGGATTATCTGGATCAGAGTTAGAAAGAGCATGAAAAGATCACAAAAATAAAGCTGCAGATCAAGGTACAGAGATTCACGAGTCAATTGATTCCTTCTGAGCTACAGGTCGTGTGAAACATAGCGGTAAATTTCTACAACAACGAATTAATTTAGGGCAAGAACTTACATTTGAAGAAGATGTTGTGAAAGCTATAAAAGATATTCATGGAACTAAAATACAAACAATTTCAGAGTTATCTGTTTTTTCACACTGATTAGATGATTCTCAGGCAGAGGTGATAACTAAATCACGTATTGTATCATTAAAAGCACAAATCGAATCGCAAAAAGCTGCTAATATTCCTGAATCTGAAATTAAAAAACTTGAAAAACAACTAGAAATATTAGAAGGCACTCCATCAACAGATCCTTATAAAATACAATATATTTTTGGTCGAATTGACCTTGTTGTACAAGATGAATTCGGAGTATTTCATCTATATGATTATAAATCACACGATGCAAACAATAATTTTTCAGATTTATCAAAAAAATCAGCATTGTTTCAGCTAGAAACGTATGCTTCAATATTACGACAAGCTGGTTTTAAAGTTGGTTCTGTAGGTATTGTTGAAATAGGTGTATCAGATAATAATATCAAATTGGAAAAAATTGAACGATTCAATAAATCAACTTTTCCACAAGAATATAGACATACATTAAGAAATGCTGTTAAAACATTGATTCCATATGAAGACTCTACAACGATTTCCGATATTGGAGAAATTAGAGATACCATGGAAACATTATTACCTAATTCAGATATAGTTGTTGCATCTAGACGTAAGCAATTAGAAGTTGATTATTATATCAATCTTCCTGGTTTTTTAAAACCAATCGCAGAAAATCATCCTGAAAGAAAACGCGGAAACACACATGTATTTTATCAGAGAGCTATTGATAATAAACCAGTGTATTGTAATGAATCTAATCAAGTTGAAAAAGTCGCAAAGTATGTAAATAAAGTTAATGAAAATAAAGCTGATGAAATGCGAATTTTTGCAGAAGCTATTCAGGAAAGTATTATGGGAAGAACCTTAGATCCTCTTGAATATTATTTACATACTAGAACCGATGAAACTCAACGTAATTTACGACATATTTTTAGAAAATATATTTACGGAGGATGAACTTTAATTGATGACGATACATTACTTACAAATAACTTTTTTATTTTTGAGAAAGGTGGTCGTTTTGAAATTGTCATGTTAGACACGAGTGCATTAAATTATATGTACGAAATGGAGTATGATAATTCTGTTATAGGTAACGCTAAGCCGAACATTAAAGACAATTCTAAATTCTTAGATTCAAGACGAGGCCATTGATTATTAATAAAAGCAATGGCGTTAGTTGCCCATAAACCCGGTATATTTGAAAATGGCAGAATTCAATCTATTGAAGCCGTAAATTTATATGCACCCGAAAGAACAACTGCTGATTTATCTATATTAATTAATAATTGAAATTTAATCACTTCTTCGTACACACATAAAAACATTCCTCGAGTAAGACAAGAATTATTCATGCACGATACAACAGCTAAAGTAAGAAAAGCAGTTGATTGGATGGATGCCTATGATGATTCTAGAGATGATTTACAACTTACGCGTCATGAAAAAAAGATTTTAGAAGAATATACTCGTGAGGAGATTTATAATTTACTTACAAATTTTGTCACAACTTTGCGTTTACAAACATTTGATGATCTTGTAACAGAGGGTTGGAAATCAGCCGCGTATAATGAATTAGTGGGAGCATATATTGCAACATTTAATGTACATAATTTTATTGAAAATGGAATCGGTACATGGTGGACAGATAAAAATCCGGGAGGAACAGAGGCTACTCCTCTTGGTATATCACAATCTGCTATTCTAAGACGACTTCAAGAGATAAATGCTATTTTTGAGGAAGATGTACAACAAAGATTTGATAGAGAAATTATTCCATGACAATTGGAGTTTAAGAAAGTTTATGGTGAGACTCCAGATCGAATGAGCAATAACGAATTTTTCAAAGATTGATTTGAAACAGACGCAAGTGGTAATATCGCACCTTCATTCACTATCAAACCAATTGATCAACTTCCAGCAAATCAACAAAAACTAGCAATTATTTTCCTTGACACCCTTGCTAAATATAGGGGTTGATCTCCTGAAGAGATTGTAAAGTATAGGAGTAGAAGGGGTAGTGAATATTATCAAGTTCCATTAATTAAAGCCACTGTATTAGAAGCTATTTCTAATAAGGGAAATGTTATCAAAGCTATTGGAGATTGATGGAAAAAACTTGGAGAAATGGATTGGGAAAAAGCGTTGGGCCTTTCATTAACAGATTCTCAGAAAAAGAAAATTAACCCATTAGATATTCGAAAACTAGAAAATGTTTTATTAGGAGGAGATGTTACAGATCGTAAAGCTGCATTGGACCAAGGTACTGATAATTATTCAAGAGACCTTGATAAAATAATAAACATTGTTTTAGGTCATTCAATTCGATCTGAATTAAGTGAAACATATATTCCTGCAATTACTGGATTTAGAGTATACTTACACTTAGAACAAGCATTTAATCCAAGTGCTGATTTGGATAACATTAGTAAAGCTGTTAAAGATTGGATTACAAGTGTTGTGTTTGGCAGATCTCTTGTTGATCCTCATACAATGTTTATTCTGAAACTTTCTGCATTGGCTAGGAAAATTACAAGTGCTACAACACTGATCGGTAGTTTTACAGGCTTAACTCGAGAAATGATTGCGAGTACTATTGCAAATGCATTGGATACGAAAATAATTGATCCTGATTTGAGTGATTATGATTCTTGGAAACTATTAGGACAAGCATATTGAGATACTATAGAAAATCTCGGAACAACTGTTGATATTACATCTAAAGATCAGCAAATGAATACTTTATTTGCAGTTGCGGGTATTAATATTAACTCATTGGGTAAAGATACAAGAAGTAATGCGTGGAATTGGAGAAACATTGATGGAGACATTTTATATGTATTTCAGACTGCGCCCGATTATCTACATAGACTTTCTTATCTTAAAGCAAAACTAATGAAGAGAGGTTCTTATGATGCATATTCAGTTAATGATGAAGGTGTTCTTACATATGATTTTGAAAAAGATCAATATTATGCAATTTATTGAAAGTATAAAAACGATCGTTCAAAAGTTCCTGCAGAAGAATTAGAGAAATATGATTTTCAAAGAGCTGCTTATGAAAAAGCAATTGCAAGTTGAAAAACAATGGCTAGTTACAGAGATATTGAGATTGGCAAACCTCTCCCACAAGCACTTTCTCCAGAAGAATTAATGGGAGTTCATAACAACTGTAATTTAATCCATGGTTTCTATAATGAGAGTTCTAAAGTACTTCTTCAAAAACATTTGATTGGTGCTTTTTTCTTTCAATTTAAAACGGTACCGTTGGCGAGAATGGCAATGATGTTCCATCCAACACAAGCTATTAATAATCCTATACTTCAACCCGTTTTAGATGAAAATGGAGAACAACAATATATTGTTATTACTCCTGAACATCCAGAAGGGGAATATAAAAGTAAAAAAGAAGTGGAAGAAATGGGATTATTAGGAAGTGATAATGTTCGACCACACTATGTTAGCGTAGGTGTCCCGTTAACGGGTAAGGCTAATGTTAGTGTAGAAGCTATAACAGGTCTAATGTCATTAATTATAAAAAATGATAATGAAGCTTGAGAAAGATACTGAAAAGATCCTTGAAAGCGAAGAACCGGATACATTGCGTTATGAGATTTACTTGGAATGACAATTATATCTTTTATATTAAAATTGGTTTTTGCAGAAGCTGAGGAGAACATTAAAGATGTAAGTTGGTTGGAAAGATTTAGTTATACAGTACTTACAGGTGCTGCCGGAGATAGAGGTCTTTTTAATACAATTTCATCTGTTGTTGGAGACGGAGCACCTCCTTCTATGGCAATTATTAAAAGATACATTACTACAGCGTCTAGCGTTATTAGTGGAGATATGCCTTTAGCATATGGTGTATTAAGTACATTTGGTGCAACAAGACCTCTCTCTAATATCGTAGCAGATTATTAAAAAAATAAGCCCCATACCAAAACCGTAAGGTCTCAGTATGGGGCTATTTCTATTTAAATAATTCTAATCTTTTTATTAACATATTTTTGGGATAAAACCACCACTTTGTATAAAGGGATTCTCTTGGAGTCCAATCAACTGCAAAATAATTTTTCTGTTTAAATGCTTCACAACAAATTTCTCCTAAGAAATTTTCTTCAGATTTAGAACTCAAT
Organism: Roseburia sp.; assembly: GCA_045121975.1. GTDB lineage: Bacteria > Bacillota > Clostridia > Lachnospirales > Lachnospiraceae > Roseburia. The sequence goes on along the minus strand of JBGVHB010000128.1, from coordinate 104,043 downwards.
ATTGGAAAAGGAACCCGACCTCTATCATATAACAAATACATTGTTAAAGGAAACAAGCAACAGTCATATGTATCTAATAATTCTTTTCCTAATATATTAATTTCCTCATCGTCGCTTAAACATAGAGGTAATATTTCCAATAAATTCTCTAAAAACAAAAACGGTTTATCCATTTAAACAAACATAATATTTATATCCTTTAATTATATCTGATACCAAACTTTCCCATTTAGGATTTTCACATAACTGATTGTACTTATCTAAATAATCTTCAAATAACATTTGTATTCCTAAATGGAATATTTCATTATCATCTGATTGGATTAATTTAGCAACGTCTTTTTTGTTATACATTAATTCAACAACAACATGTTGAATCTTTTCTATGATATATACATTACAAAAATTATGTTTTTTAGCATCAAGGATTTGACTTAGTAATGTAGAGATGTCATAACCTCTAAAATTATCTTCTAATTTCATTATATTAATCCTACTATTATATTTCTCATCGTATAAATATAATCGTCTACACCTAATATTGCGTTTGCTAACATAACACATTCGTTATCACCGTGATATAAATCCAATAAAGATTGGAGGTTATTTATATTCTTATTAATTACTTTTTGATATTTATTCCAATCCTTAAAAACTAATACCGATTTACCTGTTTTCCAATTGACTAAATAAATATTTCTTGCACCTTCTTGCAACATCCATATATTATAAAGAAGTAAACAGCCATTAATATTTACAGATTTATATCTCCAATAAAAAACTAAATTACTCGGTAGCATTTTTCTTTAAATTCTTAACTTCGTGTTTTAAAAACCAACTATAATCTTCTTGTAGATCTTCATATAGATCTCCAAATAACATCATTAAACCTAGGATTCTACACTCTTCATCATCCGAAAATAATAAAGAATGTAGATGTTCTGATTTTTCTATAAGTACTGTTAAGACTGCTATTGTATATTTGCGATTATGTCTATAAGTATACTCGACACATTGTAATAATTCTGGAACAGTTTGAAGTTGTAAACATTTATACATCTTTCATAGTTTCTAACAGTTTGTTTCCTAACATTCTAATTTCCGGATCTGAAGAATCAACCATTTCTGCTATAGCACAAAGTTCTTCTGGAAATTGTGTAATTCGTTTAAGATCTTCGATGGAATATCCCATTGTATCAGGTATTTCTATTATATATCCTTGTACATCAGGTAACTCTATAAAATCATTCATATTAATAACTCCTATATAAAAAATTTGGATCTAAACAGTTCATAATTGCACGATAACTAAAATTAGAATCCCCCAAACTATTAAATATTTCTGTAGCTAAAGTATGACATTCTGGATCTTTAGAAAACATTAATTTGTACCAATTATGTTTTTCTTCATCTGAAAGAGAAGTTAACATTTTATACCACGACTGATATAAGGCTGTTAATTGGTTCATAATAAACTATGTTTTTTGATCATTTTGGATCTCAATGATATTCATGTAGAAATCTTTCTTTGCATCGATCAATTTGACATCTTTCTACTCTATCAATAATTAATAGTTCAATTGCGAGTCTAACCACTTCCTTATCTTTCGATTCCAAAAATTCTTTATATTTCTTACAGTCTGGAATATCAATTCAACGAATATATTCTAATATTTCATTATCTTTCATTTGGCAGAATTTCTTTACATTTCTCAAAAAGATCTTTTAATGTACCGTTATTATGAATCACATAATCGCATTTTCCTTCCTGATATAGTTCAAACGCTTCTCTTTCGCTTTGATGATTACCTACTTCACAACCAGGTCTATCAATATAAATTACAGTACCATTTCTTTCTTTAACCATTTCTGCCTCAACTTTAAATCGCATATCAGAGATAATCAAGTCATGAGTTTCCGATAGTTTTAGGGTAGTTAGACTTCATAGTTGATCACCAAAGTACACTCGCATCACGTTCGTCCCTCAATATTGTAGTAACTGTCTGATACTCAACATATTAGCTCTAACATCAATAGACATTTCTTTAACTTTTCTACTGAATTTTGAATCAGAAAGAATTTGATGTTTCTTTAAATCTTCTCTTCTGTGAAAAGTTAAATCATTAAAATCAACAAAAACATTTTCTTTAAAATCTCTATCTTCAAATCTCTCAACAGGAACTCTCAAAAGGACTGCTAACATCTGTTTGAGGGAACCTGCGAATGAAACTTTAAATCAATTTCCTTTTAGTTTTAATTTTGGAAATCTCTCATAAATCCAATAATGGTGTAAAAATTTAGGGGTGCTCAGCATAAATCTGAGCATATCCCCGGAAGAGTCTTTACCTGCGTTACGGACTCCTGCAATAGCTATTATTTTATTCATTATTTTCCATTTTTAAATCATAACCTAAATTCTTAAATTCTAAGAAAGTTTTAATAGATAGATTCTGTACATCCAAATAATCTTGAAGTAGATATGTAATCAATTCTGTTTCGTGTTCATCTATTGGTTGCCGCTTTTGCATAGCATTTAAAATATGGTAATAATATGGTCTTGTCAATGGTTCAAATTGATTCTTTAAATTAGTATACAATACTGAATTAATGCCTGCAAAACTACGACAGAATACAGAAAGAAATAGCCAAGAAAGTGTAGGATCTGCACTTAAATTAAATTGAGCAAACAATTTCAATGCTAAATTAGCATTTTCTTTATCTCTTGATTTAACCATTTCCATGATAGTAGATAATTCTGTTATAGAAAGTCGTTCCTGTTTATTATCAACTATAGCATTTAAATCATCATCGGATATGACTGGGAGAGAATGTTTGCCACAAATATAATCTATATAGAACTGATTTTCTTTTGTTACACATAGTAATTTATAATCTATATAATGTATTGCATTAGAAAGATCTACTCCTATTTCTGATTTAAAGACCTCTAAACTAATCATTGGCATTTGCGTTATATAAATGGTATTTTCTGTTTCATATGCATTTACATACGTGTCTATATCTGATTCGCGGATTTTACTAAAATTACCAACGATAAAATCGGCACCCTTTTCCTTAATTTTTCTTTTAAATGTTGTTAAACCAAGCTTATGTCTTGGAAAATTAGAAGTTTTGTGGAATACTAATTTTGCTTCTTCTGGAAGAGTCTTAACTGTTGGAATTTGCATATCCCAATTAGCATTTTCTATTTTATTTTTGGCCATATAAACAGTGCCTGCAGATTTCCACCAATAATCATTAGTAGAGTATGTTCTATTATTACTCCAATGATTATTTATTTTTATGATTCTTTTTCCTGATAAAACTTCTTGCATATCTCTGTAAGTTTATTATCGTGTAACTTTTCTTCTTCTGTTAATTTGTTCTCTTTTGAGTAAAAATAATTTAATCGAATTATTAATGCAAATTGATCTAATTCATCAATTTCATTAGAGATTCTTGTATTAGAGTACAATTCATTTAAAAAACTTGGAGTTTTAAAATAATTAAATGTGTCTAATAACGTAATTCCTGTAACTTGTACTTCCGGGTCTTCGGAAGACAACAAATCCATAATGGAAAGAGCGCTCGACTCATCCAGAACTGGTAATTCTGAATGAATCGAGAGCATAATATCCATCAATTGTTTATCTACTGTCATTGGTCTCATTACAGAATCTTCTTTCTAACAGCAGGATTCAACAGCAATTTATTAGTCTTTGCTGGGAACTTTGCTACAATTGTCTTGATAATACTAAAGATAAGATCCTCTGAGAAAAGATGTTTGTCTGTAGAACTATTTGAATTATCAATCAAATCAAGTAGCCTATTACAAACTACATCTGCCTTATTACCATCCTTGAGATAATTTACAGAATAGTTAAGAAGTCTTGTATTAAGCACAGCTGCAATCTCTGGATGGTAATCCTCCTTTTCATAAACACACTTCTCAATATCTTCCTTTACAGTGTCCCACTTCTTCATAAGCATATCTTCTGGAGTTACAAGTTTATCAAGTTTATTTGCGATAAAACTTGTAAACAGAGAACCTACTACATTATTAGGATCATGGAAACAACCCTTTGAAATATTGAGAATGAGAGCAAGACTCTCTGGTTTACTCCAATCTTTAATGCCTGAAATAATGTTAGTAAACGTAGTATAGGATCTTGGATTAATAGTGTTTAGATGGTTAGGATGAGAAGGGTCGAAAAGCTCTGTGGCGTAATAGATCGCAAAGTTGATTGCTCGCGAGTCCATACCGTAAGATTCTGCCCATTCTGCGAAGTTATCGATAGAGAACTTAATGTTAAAACTGCAGAAACGAGATTTCTGAGCATCGTCAAGTCCAGTAACTGCATATGAGCCATCATCAGGATTTGTCGTGAGTACTACGCTTGTATATTTAGGAAGCTGCCATGAAATATACCTTCCAGTGTTTATAAGCTCCATTGTAGCTTGTATAAATAGCTGATTAGCCCTACTATAATCATCTAATGCAATAATACAGCCATTAGGATTCTCCTCTCTTGGAAGCCATGCTGGAGTTGCATAACCCATTCTAGAGTTACCTGTAAACTCTACATCTGGATTACATGTATAAAGGTGGAGAAGATCTGAAGGAACCCATTTTGTAGTCTCTTCCAGCTTAATCTCATACTCCTTGAGTGGAAAACCAACAAGATCTGAAGTCTCTTCCAATTCTGCCAAATTGACCTTCACGAAAGTCATGCCTAACTCATTTGCAACCTGTTCTACGCTTTGAGTCTTTCCAACACCACAGCTTCCTTCAGCCGCGATCGTAATAGGGCGTTTGCCCTCGTCCTCGAGCTTTCTATTGTTATTCAATACAAATTTGAAAATTTCCTTAAATTCATTGAGTGTAATTTCGTTCATAATATTTAATGTCCTTTAAATAGTTAATAATTAATTCTGTCCTGAATTTTTGTTTAGTTTCCTACGCCGACGTTTTGGTCTACGTTTACGTTTTGAATAATTCTCAATACACGTTATTGCTAATTTATATTTTCTTTCCAAAAATATATTAGCGTTTACGTATAATTTTTTTAAAATGGGAATTCCCTTTGTGATAGAATAGGTTAGTGTTTTTATTTGTCCAGAATTACTTCAACGACCTTTTCCAAAAATATTTTCAATTTCAATTAAAAATTCTTTACTTCCACACAAACCCATGTGATTAAGATCTTGTTTTTTATTACACGAAATTCATCCATCTCCATCAATGTAACCTCTTATGAAATGTAATTTTAAATCTGAAGGCAATATAGTTTCGTCTGGAAAAGTTAATATCAAAGATTTGTTTGGAACACATCCTTTATTAACCAGATCCGTCCATAATTTTTTATTTTGTCGAGACAGTCTATAACTACACGCATCTTTTTTAACATTTGAATTAAACGAATGTTTAATCAATTCCTTTTTAGAATTAAAAAAAGTTCTTAATTTCTCAAGATGTGTTTTGTCTTTTTCTGACAATGTCATTTCAAAAAGATATTTATGATTTTTCGGAGAATCTTCTTTTGAAACATATCCGTCTGCATAAATAAAGCCCAATCAATAAGCCTTCTCTTCAGTATCTATTACTTCAAACACATCATTTAAAAAAGTAGAATCCCGATCCTTTGGAGGAATAGCTGTTTTTATTTTATGTCGAGACAATATATTTGTCAATCTACTGTATCCTAAATGATATTTCTTCATCAACTGATTAACAGACATGCCGCTTTGTGCATCTTGTAAAAGACGTTTTAAATCTAAATCACTTAAAATTGTTTTATTTCTCATATTTATAATTTTCTACAAATATAAGAATTAATTTTTAATGTAACAACAATGTCCCGGATATTTTTGTTCACAGCCTCCGGAAGCTATGATCCACATTGAATCTACGTATAGTGGAAAATCTACATCACAATAACCATCAGTAAAGAAAACACAGCTTGTATACTCATGTCTATGGTTATTTACATGATCTGCTGCATCTTTAAGAATCGTACCGCCCCTACCATGGCATGTCATGTCCCACTTACCATTATAGCGATAAATTCTCTGAATCTTGGTATCAATTTCACATATATCTATAACAGCACCTGCTTTATAAATATGATGAATTTCACTGAAGAAATCGCATAAATCGTTTGGACTAATAGATCCAGAAGTATCTACTACTACAAATATTTGTGATTTCCTTTTATGTCTTGTACCTGAAGCATCTGGGAATCTAATATTTTCTCTCTTCCTAGACTTCCTAAGTTCTACATCAAGTACTGATCCGAGATATCTTCTAAAATAACTCTTCCAATCAAATATCCTTGGTTTTACTTTAAATAACTCGTCGATATAATCTCTAAACTGTCCTGGAATAGTTCCTTGATTCCTCTGTACTTGTTCTGCAGTTTGTTTGGCGATTCTATCTATTTGTTGTTGTACTAACTGTCTTTCTGCATCAGTCATTTCTTCCCAAGTAGAGTGGTCGTCAAGAGTTTGTCCAAATTCTCCACTATCGCCCTGTCCTGGACCTTGTCCTTGGTTATTTTGCATTTGACGTAATTTATCATAGTAAAACAACGTACCCTTTCCATTCTCCATACCATAACGAGCAGGATAACAGTATGGATCTGTTTGAAGGTTAGGGATATAACTATTGACCTCGCAATCACAGCTAACGTTAAGAAGCTGCATATTCTCTTTTCTAAGATACGCCCATGCCTCAGTTAGATGTCCAAACATAAGATGGCTGCACTCATGCTTTAATACAGCGATCGCCATTTCTTCTGGAAGTCCCTTCCAGAACTCTTTATTGATTAAAAGGACCGGATTGATCCCCTCAACAGCAACTGCTGCAGTCTCAATTTTATCGCTATAGCGCTTATTAATGTTGAGGAGAAACAATCCATAAAAAGGTTCTTTAATCAATAGTTTTTTACAAATTCTAAATACACTTTCCATTACGGTCCTGTAATTTTTTTAGTTATTAATTATTTGTACAATTTATTAAACTATTACTTTCTAACAACCATCTAAGGTTATTAGCTAAAATTCTTGCATCTGGATGTGCTCCAACTGCACTTCTGAGAGATATAAAATGTTCCCAATCTGAACTATACGCAGTATACATTACTTCTGTTGCAGTATCAAGAGATAAGACACTTCTTGCTTCTTGTGCTTTAAGACCCTCGTTAATTAAATCCATATAATCAGATTCTGTTGTTGTCAGAGCATTGAGCCAAATAGAAATAGCTTTGTCAGAGAGCATTCTTGAGTCAAACACTGCTTCTGTATACGACACTCTTGCGAGATCATCGTTATTATTATACGAAGCTGTTTCATTAACCCTATCTTTCACCCATTCTGGTATTACAAAAGTAATTTCATTACCGAATTTATCTTTAGCGTAATTACAGTATCTAGTCGAAGTTTCGCATACAGAGTTTGCTCGATGACGATTAAATTCTCTTGATATACCAATAGAACAATCTGTTTTTATTGTAATTCTCTTTTCATGATGTTTTGTTGGTTCACAGAGATACTGAAGATCATCTAGTCAGTTATTTTCAACTAAAACTCGATAATTTGTTGTTACATATTTAAATTTTCTAATCTTAGAATATTTATTAAACACGTATTTCAATTTTTTACCAATTTGCCACCATTTAATTGTTAAATAAACAGTACCGTGTTCAAGTGGGCTACCGTGACCTCGCTTCATAAGATTTTCTACCATCTTTTCAGCACTTCCTTCACAGATTTTATCCTCAGATTTGTAACATAATCTAGACGCTTTTTCAATCTGTTTATAAACACCTTCCAATCCAGGCTCCTGTTCTATAATTTCAACTTTACTTTCAATTAATTTCATTATTCTGGAAAATTATCATATTGTTGTAAAACTTCATATGGAAAATCATATTTTAATCCATATTGTAGTGAATGCAAAGAAAAATATCTTTTGATATCTTTTATTCTTTTAGGTTTCCAATCATAAAAATGATCAAAATAGAATTTCTTCCATTCTATGTATTGATCGATTTTAAAAGAATAATCTTGATACCAGTGTGGATATTTTTCCTCATTTCCAATTAAATCATCATATCGAATTGGAGCTCCTACGATTTCCAATTCTTTATCAACGATTAATTTAATAAATTCATCGGTTGTTATTTTCTTTTTATACATATTAATAACTATCGTAAAAATAACACTCTTCATCTGGATGTTCTTCGAGAAAGTTTTGTAACCAGGCTAGGTTTTCACAACAATGTATATTGTGAAGCAAATAGTCTTCATAATCCCAAATAGAATCGCCGTTTTGTTCATAAAACTCCCTGTCCAAAAATTCCTCTAAAATACATCGTAGTTTACCCACTCCTTCCGCATCTAATGGAATATCCGCACATTCTTCGGTTTGATGAAATTCAGTAACAACTGCGTTTCTAAATCCCCAAAATTTTCTCCAATAACAAAGATCGTGTTCTTGGTGATCTGTTCTCCAATCCCAACTTTTATGAGGATAATCGACTTCAAGATTGGTTTTTAAAACTATACCATTATCTAATCCCATATTTGTAAAAATATTATAGACACTCTGGTACCACTCTGTTTCCAATATTTACACTATTATAGTATCCATCGATAATTTTATCCAAAAGGATGGTAAAAGCTTTCTTCTTTGGAGATGTATCGTGTCTAATAAACATCGTTTCATAAATCTCATCATTAAGATAAAAGGTTACTTCATACATGTCATCTGGAGAACTTGGTTCTACTTCTTCATATGTCAAAACCATCCCTCTATCAAACAAAATGTCCTTAATTTTCTTTTCAATGTCAATGTGTGCCATAATTATTCAATATCTAAAAGTGTAACATCGTATCCTAATTTAGATGGATATGCTTTATTAATATCTGCCCAAGCCTCTAATCTATTATCAGCAGTTATCCATTCTTTAAATTCATCAACTTTTTTAAATGCTTCGTTATATTCTTCTACCTTAAAAATAAATTTAGCCATATTTGCCTATTTAAAACAAAAATAAGACACTTTCTTCATCAAATGATATCTTGTTCATCTGAATAATAAAAATGTCTTAAAACTAAAATAAATACTATTTTTGAATGATTTTTGATTGAAGTTCTTTCTTCAACATTCCGTCTGTTGAGTTTTTCAATTTTTCTAATGGTTTAGATAAACAAAAAACATATTCCAAAAGTATATTATCCGGATCCGGAGATTCTAAAATAATCTTTCTTTCAGGATTTGCCTCTTTAAAATTGATAATCTTATGATTTTCAATTATTTGATTAGCAAATTTACAATATGCGATTACTTTCCACATATCCTTCGGATCACTCTCTTCTGTAATAGCATTATTCATCTTAATAATTTGTTTACGTAAACCAAGCGGATCTGTTTTCATCAATAACTTTACATGCTCTTTTACTATAAACTTTTTATTCATACAGGCACATTCCCAAGCTTCAATAGATCCACTCATTACTTCATCAAACCACTCCTCATTTGTTTTAAATATGAAATCACAATTATCTACAGCAATATGAAAATCAAATCGTCTTCCATAATTTGTAGTCTCTCTCATATTATAAAACTCTTTAGGAAAGGTGATATGTTTATTACATATAACAAGATAGTTATAATCAGAATCTTTGGTTTCTAATCCATAAATTCTTGAACCTCTCATATAAATGTAATAAACTTTTTTAGATTCCTTCAATCAATCAAGAAAACGATTTTCCATAATTAATGGTTTTCTAAATAATCATAAAATTCATCAAATGTTAAGGCTGTTTCATCTAATATATAATCCTCTACCAAACTTCCTTTTTCGGGACCATATATTTCATTAAACAAACCAAAAATAATATACTGGTACTTATTGTAGAAGTTTTCCCTTTTGGGATTCCAAATGCAAACGCCAAGTTCATCTAATTGATCAACTTGGCGTTCTGCTTCTTTGTACTTATCTACAATAGTTTTTAGTGTAGATTTATCCATTACATGTCTTTTTTATCTCTTATTCTTAAAAAGACGGGTAAATTAGGTTTACCATCTGGAGTAATATTAAAATATTTAACAGTTCCGTATTCTCCAATTATGTTATCCAAATTTTCTCGATACCATCTTTTTAATTCTCTATCTCCAATTGGTTTTGCCTCAAATTCAATTCCGTTATCCAATTTCATAGTGAAAACAAAATCCTCATCACGCAATCCTTCAGAAATACCTGTGATTATAGCATCTAAATCAGAAAAACGTTTAAGTTTTTGCATTCTACGATCTCTACAATTAGATTTATATGTTTTATCTGGATCTCGCATTACCAATCCTTCATATCCATTAGCTACCCAATCATCATGAAGTTTATTAATTTCATCATTATTACATGCTTCTACATGTTCAACGATAGTTAGCAACGAATTCCAAGGTACATTTAACGATTTAAGAAATTCCCATCTTTCTTTAAATGTTTTGTTTTCATCTACAAAATCATAACAATAAAATCTTAATTGACTATGATCCGGATGAAGGGTTTCTAACCTACCCAATCCACTAATCTTTTGTAGATTCCAACCCCCAGAGGGATTGTGATTATATAGTTCACCATCTAAAATAAGATTCGGGTTATTCTCAAAAAGTGATTTTATATACGCATCTTGTAGAATATACGTTGCAGCAACATCATAATTACTACCACCTCTACTTGCAGTATGTAGTTCTCCATCTTTCATATAGATAAATGCCCTCAAACCGTCTAACTTCCTGCTACACAATCACTTAATATTTTGGGATTTACTATCTTCCGGATCATAAACTTTACATAACATAGGCTTTACGATGCCCTGTTGGTTTGTATTTTGAGCAGGGAGAGCATTGTTTGCTGATTCAAAAGTTAATTCTTCTATACCAAGGTCTTTTATATTTTTATAACCCTTGTCTAAATATTTTTTCAATTCGCTATTATATTGTAAAGACAATTGTTCAGAAATTGTTCTTTTTGCTTTACCATTTGTAATAGTAATTAACGGTTGTATTGTCTTTTTTCCACCCAATTGATAACTTATTCGTTGAATAAAACATTGGGTGTGGTCTTCTGATCAAAAACCTGATATTTCAATAACTCGTATTTTATTTTTATTATCTCTACAAATTAATGTTGTATTCATTTAAAATCGGAGTTAAATAATTTAAAATTTTATCTCTATTATCTGCAGTATACGGAATTTCTATAAGAGTTATATCGTGTTCTTTGCAATAATTTCTTAATAAAATGTCTCTTTCTACTTGTTTTTGATAACTTGCATCTCCTCCAAAATAATCAATGGCAATATAATGTTGTCTACCATTATATTCTATAAATGTATTATTTACACAAAAATCTATATAAAATTTTCTATCATGAAAATTAATACACTTTTGTGATTCATATAAAATGTTATACGAATCAAAAATGTTAGTAATTAACATTTCTCCTTTAGATTTATTACATTTATTACATCCGTAACCTTGTAAAATACGTGTAGGAAGAGTAAGAAAAGTTTTTCCGCAAATTAAACATTTACATTCAACTGGGACATCACATTTAACATATTGTCCTATAACTTCAATTTTATTATTGATTAAATTTACTTCCTGTATAAATTGTTCATGAGTTTTTGTAAGAAGTAATTTACTACATTTTGGACAACCTGTTTGTGATTTTATTATAGTTTGGGGAACTGTTTCCCATATATGTCCGCAAACATTACATTTAAATTTAGATTTTTTAGTCAGTCCTTTTCATTTTGAAATTAAATTTATATCTTTGTTTGTGTCTTTAATATGTTCTAAAAAATACAATTTGCTGTTATCAATAACAGTTTTTGACTTTTTAGCTGAAGAACATTTAGAACAATGAGCTTGTTTTGTTAAAAATAAATTTGCTTTAACTTCAAAATCACCATGAATAGGGCATGTTATAATTACCGTAGAATATCAACCTTGATAGTTTGTTTTTTCATAAGAATAGAAATCTCCATATATATTTTTAGCCCTATCAATAAATTCTTGATTTGTAAGTTTGTGTCCACGTTTAGAAATCGCACAAATCGGACATCCTTGTTGTCGTACAATGTGATGATTTCTAGTCATGTAAAAAGCACCGTGTTCTGGACATATTATTTTTAATTTTTCTTTAAACCCATTCCATACTACTTCTGAATAATCATAAGAATCACCGTGTATTAATTTAGCTTCTTCTATAAATTTTTGAGTAAGATCTTTTTTACTATGTCCACATTTTGGACATCCGTGTTTACTAGATGTATGTTTGGGAGGTTTCTGTTCAAACTCACCATGAATTGGACAAATTATTTTAACAGGAGTTGTGCAATCAACGTAGTTTACTAAAGAGTAATCGTATTTATCTCCGTGTACTAATTTTGCTTTTTCTATAAATTTTTCTGTATTTAATTTTTCCATAATTTTTAATTTTTTTACAAAAATAAGAAATTATCTAATAAATAACAACAATTTTGTTAGAAAAACTGGATTAGTAAATGGAAAAATAATAATTATTCTATTACGGTTTGCCTGCACTTACCTTATTATCTCTGCAAACCAGAATCTCCTTTTTAGTTTGTACTACCAAATCCTCCATTACCACGTTCTGTTTCATCAAGTGTTTCTACTTCTATAAAGTTAGCAGGAAATGTAAAATCAAGATGCAACTGTGCAATCTTATCACCTACCCTATATCTTGGAAGGGATGGTATTACATGATAGAACACCAACTGGTATTCTCCCGTGAATATTTCATCACCGGTGGGTGGAGTGTTAGCGAGCATCATCCCAGTCTTATAAATAGAACTTCTTGGTCTAAATGTTACTGCGATATCAAGAGGACTAGTACGAAGATCAATGTAATTTGGAAAATACATATCTGTATTTTCCTCTGGAGTAGAAAGTACAGATTTAGTAACATCTACGATCTGTTCATCTCTAACAGGTTGCAAACCAAAACCCAATCCATATCTCCAAACTCCTGGAAGAATTTCTTCTTCACTTACGGCATAAACATCATAACCATAATCTCCTGCATGTGCTTTCTCTGGCATTTTAGCATCTTTGTGATACTTAACAAATTTTACATTCATATTAATTAAAAGTTTTTGGTTCAACTGGAATTACTATAATTTTATCTACTTCTAGATTTAATTTACCCATTGGATGTCTCTCCAAATCAGGTTGTTTCTTCAATAGAATATCAATAGCTTCTTCTATTGATTCCGCACCAATAGGTACCGTAATCATTCCTGTTACAGGAATTGAGAGTCTGAATTCTTGCATACTTTACCGTTTAAATCTATAACATCAAAAGGGATTGGTCTTAATTGCAATTCTACAGATATAAAATCAAAAGGAAATATCTCTCTTTCAGTTTTATATGTAATGTGTAATTTAGGATTAATTTCCTTTAGATAATGTGCTAAAGTAAACATATAATCCAAATCAACAGAACAATCTAATTCTTCTTGTAATATCAGTTCTTCTGTTTCACAATCCATGAGTAAATCGTGGATTATTTTAAGTGTGAGATCGTTAATAAAATTAATATTTAGCATCTTTCCAAAATTTATAAGTTATATCTCGCATGTACCAAGACGGTCCTAATTCAGTTGATAAATTATACTCTACCATTCGTTGATTGGTGGTCTTACTATTTAATGGACCAAATGACTCAATATAAGGACCAGTTTTAACATAGTTAAACTGATTTTGATGATCGACAGCCTCAGATCCACTATACCAAGCAGTTTTCAAATTAGGAAAATCTTCTCTAATTAATTTTGCTAATCTAACTACTTCCCAAGGTTCTCTATCCCCACCCATAAAACAAACACAGGATATACCTGTGTTCTGTTTTATAAGTTTTGTGAGTTCAACATATGTTAGAGGTGTACCATTGTCCTCTCTAAGTCAAGGAGAGTGGCAATTGGTGCATAGGTGAGGGCAATTAGTTAGATTGATGCATAAGGAGATTTCTGTTGGAACTTCTGCAAAAGTTACTTCATAATTACTGTATTTTAACATATAAATTACAACAACATTTATCGTTTATTCTGTAATTACTGCAAGGGCACATCTTTTCTTCAGCGTCATTATTACATGGACATTCTCCTTCGCATCTATTAATACCTTTAATAATAGCGTTTACAACCTTTTCATTTGGATTAAGTTGCCAACCTTCTTTGATATTATTCTGTACGTAAGTTAGATCTACCATGATATACTCTTGTTTTAGCTTCCGCTTTTCTATATTTATCGAAACAATCTACAGGTCTTAAATATCCAATCGTTCTAGTCCACTGTCGTATTTTAGTACTACCACATTTTGGACATTTTTCTACTGGAACTTTAGTTATAAAACCACATTCACACTCCGAATTAGGAACATTAAATGTAAAATAGCTTGTACCATTTGCAATAGCAAAATCTATAAGCTTGAGATATTGTTCTTTACTCAAATGTTCATTTAGATTGCAATGTAGTCCTACGCCACCATCCATAAGTCCTGTATAATCTATTCCGTGCAAAACAAATCTATCAAGAATAGATGTATTAGGATCATCTGCGAGATAGATATAAGAATTATAAAGATTCCTATTTGGATTAACTACATATCCATCTTCTTTATCCCAATTATAATTACGTGAACTAAGTTGTTCTGCAGGTACAAATTCCTGATTGAACTTAAATTCTTTTGTACTATGTTTCTTATTTTGTTCAGAAATAGTACCAGTAATTAATTGAACAAAGTTCTTGTATTCTTTATTATTTGAACATGTAATATCAAGGAATTCAGCAGCGTCATTTAAACCATTAAGACCAATTGTACTAAACAGAGATCGCATGTCAATGTATCCAGCTGTACTTGCGGTTAACATTCCCTTCTTTTCAAGTTCATAAACCATTGTTTTATACGAAATATGATATTTATAAACTCTTTCAAGAATATTAATTAAATACTCACTCATGATTGCCAAAGAATCAATAGCTTTCTGTTTATTCCAATCCTTATTATTAGAATCCATCATTCTATACCAATCCTGAATAATTCTATTGATATTAAGAGTAATTACATTTACAGAACCAGTTTTAATTCCAGTAAGACCGTTAGTAAAGCTGAACTCATTATTGGTCACTTCGTTTCTAAGTCTACAACAACTTGCCAATGAATCTGCATTATCAGATAGATAAACAAAGAAACTGTGGCCTTCTTCCCACATTTCTGCAGTAAAGTTCTTGTAATCTTGATCGATTACATCTTTCCCATTTGTAAGCATGGCCATAGATTCTACAGGAAATGTTAATAAGGTTTTCTTTCTTTCTGCATTAAACCATTTCATAAACAGTTTTTGTAGATAATCCACCCTTTCCCATTTTGGTTGAGTACCATCTGGAAAATAGAAATCCTTAAACATCGAATTCCAATAATTAGAATCAAAATAATTTATATTTATAAACGGTGATTGATAACTTCTATTACCTGCAGGTTGATTCCAACTATAAACTATATTCTGAAAAGCTTGTTTAATTTTCTTTTCATGGTTTTCTTTATGATATTCTATACCAAAGTCTTTTGCACAGAAATAGTCAAAGAAATTAAAGAATTCACCAAATGCTACAGCACCTTTACATTGAGCTGCTAGTAGGAATGTAAGATTAACAAGCTGACCACAAAAACTAGTAAGATTCTTAGGAGGTGTAGTTCTAAGACCATCCATTGTAGATGTGCCATCTAAAACAAGCGGATAAAGTGAAACTGCTTCACAATAATTAGTTGGAATTGGAAAACTAGATTCATCATGAGTATATATAATATGATGCTCAAGATCTCTAATGTACTGATCTCCAAGATCTTCTCCTGGATAAAGCTCATTGAGTTTGTTTTTCATAAGCATTCTCTGAATACGACGATTATGATTCTTATAAACCTCTCCATTCAGATTTGCTACATTTTTCACAGTTACATTAGAATTACTATCTTCTTCAGATGAAGTGGCAGCGTTATCTCCAGAATTAATATACTCCATCATGTAATCAATTCTTTCTTTAAGAAGTCTCGTTTCTCCATGTTCAGCTCTATATAAAATATAAGCTTTTGCTACTTCAAAATATCCGAAACTCATCAATTCGTGTTCAATAATATCTTGAATAATTTCTACTTCAAGTGTATCTGCTGCTGAAAAATGTTCTCCTATTGTTACTTGCAACTCATCCAAGAAATTATAAAACTCAGATGTAGGATCTTCTTTTGTTACTGCTTTAAAAGCAGATGTAACTGCTTTTTCAATCTTACCAAAATCGTAAGGTACTACTTCTCCGTTTCGTTTAATTACTTTCATACTCTATAGTTCCAATAATTTGTGCAGCCAAATAACTCTTTTCCCATACATTAATAGGGTCCTTTTTATAGCTTTCGGCAATCTCATTCAAAAAGGCCATGTAAACATCATACACGGTCGCTTCTTGATCCTTCTTATATAGTTTAGATGTTGAATCTACATAAACTACCTCATTTGCTTTTACTACAATATTTGGAGACAATTTTACTTTACCAGTAACACAGTTATAATCATATAGTTGAGATCTATTTAATAATTTACCTATATAATCAAACCTATCCTCATCACTAATAAAAGTATTACTCATTTTCTCAACCATCAATGGAACATTATTCTCCATTTGCATAAGTTCCTTTATTGGTAGTTTAAATGGTACATTTTCTTTAATTTCTCCTGTATGGATCCATTTACTATCAAAAACGAGATGTCTACCTTCCTCAGTATACGTTCTAAAAACTTTGTAGCAAGGCTTTTTAATATCAAGTGCGTATGCGAGATTAATTACCTCCTTCATTTTATTATTACTTGGAATAATAGCCTGAATTCACACTTTATTAAACGTTATATCCTCTTCTTTGTTAGTCAAAGTAAGTTGGGATGGTAAGGTTACATTGATAATAAATTCTGCAGTAAAACGAGACATCTCTTTAATAAATTCGCTAACGTATTCTGCAGTAGGTAGGAATTCCTTTTCTTTAATAATAGTAGGCTTTCCTTTAAGCAGTAAATCGAGTGTTATCTCCATATAATTTCAATATTAATTTTCCTTTTTCTATTCATCTTCTTTCCTGTTTTTTATTTATTAATCCTTCACCATTTCAGTTTTTACCTCGTTTAGTTAGTTTTAATCCGGATCTCATTATTCAAAAAGCTTCTAACGCAGAAGACTCTTCATAGGTCATACCATATCCCATTAAAAATGCACAGATGTTCTCATTTAGATGTTCACATAGTTCGTCATTTACATGATTTAGTGCTCTAGATTCAAGTATTAAACTTGGATCATAAACTCCTCTACCAATATAGATCAACTGACCTTTAATAGGAAACGTCATTCCGGGTAGAATTACTCACCCTTCTTTAGAAGTATCTATATACAAATATACTCCATAATCGAATGTTCGTCCAAATCTATCAGGATCTGGCCAAACTCCAACTTCTCTTATAAACAGTCTATTATTATCAAGGGCTACTGTCGCGTAGGAAAAACCTTTAGGGTGCTTTTTCTTAGTATAAACCTTATTCATAGACAAAAATACCTCCCAATTAGGGAGGTATCTAATTTTCTATTTTACTCTGCTGGAACTCCAAACGCAACGTAAGTTCCAATCTTTGTACCTGTTGTAGGTGTATACTCAAGTGTAAACGCCTCGGGATCAGATACTTCATACATAATTGTACAAATCATGTCTTCCTTGTATTCTGCCATAGCAGCTTTAGCAAGCTTTACAGCAGCACCCTTATCAGGAGCTTTTCCTACAAGATGATCTGTATCCTTTGTTCTAATAATGTACATTCTTGTTTTTGTTCTCTCACCAGAAGTAGGATTATCTTTAAATGTGTAAGGACGCTCTCTTGTATCCGGCTTACCATCCTCTACTACACACATAATACCAACACCGGTGATTCCATCAAGTTTGTTCTTTTCAAGCATAGAAACTCCAAAATCCATTAGATCTTGACCAGTCGGACAACCTGCATTCTTATACGACGGGGTGACGTTTCTAATAATCTTCAAGCCTTTCTGTGAAGCCTGTGCTACGGCTTCTGCATAAGTGTACGCTTTAATTTCAATCATATTCATTATCATTTAACATTTATACAAATTTAAAAAATTATAATGAAAAATCCAAATTTATTTTAAATAAATTCCACTTCTTCATCATAACCATAAATCGTATAATAACCAATCATTTTCATTAATTTCTCAAACTCAGGTCTTGCTGCTTCCATTCGTTTTTCTGGAACTTTAAAACATTTTGAATTGTGTTCTCCAAAAGTTTCTACAACACAAACATTTGCCTTGAAATCCCAAGATTCGTCAAATCCAAATTCAGATTCGCAATATTTTTTTAGAATATCAGCATAACACAGAAACTGTCTATCGTAATGATACTTAGCGAATGATCCCCATTCTTCATTCATAAACCAATTGACAACTTTTCCTGTAGTCTTTAAATCATTGAGCGTCAATGTTTTATTATCCACATCAATAGTCCAGTTATCAATCTTCAGTTTAAATGGGATAATAACCGCCTTATTATCAACAACTACAACATAATCTGCGAAGAAAGCTTCTTCATTAAATGAAGGTATTGGGTCTCCAAAAGGATCTGTTGGATGCAAGATAGATTGTACTAATTTGTTGTTTTTGAGGGATTTGATACTTGCTAAACATTTCTCACGATCCGCATCTGGGAGAATAATGGTATCTTTATCGTAATTACGAGCCTTTAAATAATACTTTAAACCTTTTTCAAGGATCATTCTTATTTTAGTATCAACACAATTGCTGTAATAATCACATTCTTTACAGGCTTGTACAATAGAGTTATAAATACTATATCCTTTTTTACGATATTTAATTATAGCATCCAATGTATCTCCAAGTTTTGCAGTAGGTCTACCGAGTGCTGGTGCTAATTTAAATTCTTCAGGCTCGAGAGTAGCAACATGAACACAGGTACCCATCGCTAATGATGAAGTTTTAGGCCCAAATCCACCTTCAAAATATTCTTTAGGAGAACCAGATTGTTCTGGATTTATTAGTTTGAGTTTACTGTTACTAGTACAGTGTTTGTATCTGGCAGAGAAATACAATTCGTCAGAGATTTTTTCTCTACGAATTGATCCTTCTGCAAGATAGAGATTAAGGTTGTTTAAATCTATCTGTTTCATTAGAATGACAAATTAAGATTATAAATTCTACGATGTCCTGCATCAATAAATTGATTATGAGGAGCGTCCATTAAATAACAAAATACACCTGCTTCAAGCGCTTCACGATAATTTTCTGGCTTGTCATCTATCATACAATCTATTCTTAGATCTTTTAAGAGTTGTACCTTACTTTCATTATATGGTACAGAATAAACAGGTGCACATGGGAAACCATTCTTTTCCAGACATTCTTTAGCCCATTCTACAGGAATAGAACGTGATGTGATATACGCTGTGGGTTCAAAAGTTATTTTATGAAGTGGTTTTAGATTAACCCAAAAATCTTTATCATCTTGAAGTTTATCCAAATATTCTTTAATCTGATAACTTCCATCCCAATAATCATTAAGCTTTATACCAAACTTTTCTTGAATTGCATTTCTGAAATCAATTACAGTATCATCAATATCAAGGGCTATCCTTGGTTTACGTGGTTTGTTGATCATTCTGTCATCTCCAAAAGGATATGAATCATAATAATCACATAACAAAAGCGCATTCATTGCTACTTCTGCAATAGATAAACAACCTTCTGGTGTATAATCATGACCTTGTTCAAATTCACTAAGATGTTTCTTTAATGAAGATAGAACATCTGACCATTTAAGACCAAATTTCCATTCATTTTTATTGTACTTCTCTAATTTAGAAGTAAGTACTTTACAAACTTCTTCCAAACCTTTCGGTGGAACAAGGTCATATCTAATATCTTCCATTCTTTTAATTTAAATTATTCCTGCGGTGTATCTCCTTCAAGTGTCTTTAGGAAAATAAACGCAAGACGAGTTTCTAATTCTGTTGCATCGTCTTCAGGAGTAAGATCTGGATCAACTGTTACATTGTAATCAAGTGTGCCATCTTCGTTAAGACTAAAATCCATGTTAATCTCTCTCTTTTCTCCTTTAAACGTTACTTTTGTTTGCATATGGTTTAATTAATTTATAGAACAGCCGTTTTGGAATCATAACGACTTCTCCAACAGAAACAATATTTGTTTCCTTCTTTTCTTGTTTTGATCAAATAATCGTAAACTCATCTGGATCTACAGTAGATTCAGATCTAATTTTAAAATAAGGTGGAATCTGTTGAGTCGCCTTCGCTTGAATCTTACATGGTAAATCTCCACGATTATCATGAATATCTACTTTATTTGCATCCTCGCTTTTGGAAGCAAGTCTTGTAGTACTAACATCAAATCCCAACTCTTTTAACTCTTTAACTATTTTGCGTTCGTAAGCATTTCCTTTATTTCTTGAGTATCCAGGTGAGCGTTTTCTAACTTTGTTCGTTTGTTTGGCCATTTACATATTCTTTAAACTCCTCTATCAGTTTGTCAGTAGCTTTTTTACCATGTTTTTTTCTAAAGTCTGTAAAATCTTTACATCCTGTGGATTCTGATAATGAGTAACAAATAATTTCTGGTCTTCTTTCTTTAAGTCGTTTAATTGCAGCAAGACCTGGTTCATCATTATCGCCAACATAAGCTACAATCTTGTATTTAGACTCTAATTTATCTAAAACTTTATCTGATAATGGAGTATTTTCGCTATTTGGGGCAATAGAAGGAATTCCATACTCATGCATCAGCATAGTGTCCTTTAACGATTTCTGTATGACCAATAAATCTGTATTTTTTGTATCCAACTGTTTTGCGCCCTGTATTTTAGATGCAGGTCAATTTGCAACAAAACGGTATTTGCGGGAGAATCTTCCCGGCATATATACACGTCAGAGTTCGATACCATCCTTTATTCCACCATAATATCCGAAAACTAACTGATTTTCTTTTTCAAGATGAAATATATTACCATTTAACCAAACATTTTTACAAGAAAACACATTATATTTTTTTAATGTTTTCTCACTAATCCCGAACTTTCCCCATCAATCTAATTCGTACTGTTGAAAAGGTCTAATTTCCACTTGAATAATTGCTGTTGAATTTAATTCAATTTTTTCGCCAGAATATTCCAATTTGGGTTTATTCTTTTTAATGTCGGTTTTAATTAAATTAAAATCATTTGCTATTATTACTAATGTTTCATAAAAAGAAGAATTAAATAGCTCAGAAACATAGG
This sequence comes from Roseburia sp., assembly GCA_045121975.1. Classification (GTDB taxonomy): domain Bacteria; phylum Bacillota; class Clostridia; order Lachnospirales; family Lachnospiraceae; genus Roseburia. The sequence continues at coordinate 82,603 of JBGVHB010000128.1, read as the reverse complement.
CAAAACAATCTCCACTTCAGTTCGTCCCAAAATCTTTCATAATCAATCTTCCTACCTTATTTCTATACAGAGAACAGGTTGGATTTTTATCATTTCGAATTTTAGAACAAAATAAACCCTTAGTTATAGGGATGCCATAATGACTTCATATTTCTTCTTCTTTTATTTTTGATAGGATAAAATCTTTAGTTAAATTTAATTCTGTAGTTTTTGTTAAATCAAAAGTCATTATATTAGCTTTAATGAAAATCCCGGAGATTAATTCTCCGGGATATCTTTATTTAGATTCGTCTGAATCTGGTTTAGGGTTATATACATATCTCCCATCCTTATATTTAAATTCTCATTTATAACCTCCTGAATTTGTACCTGTTTTTATAGCTCTAGAAATTAATTTTCAATGAACACCAGTAACTCTCCATGCTTCTTTTGCACTAATAAATTCTTGGATAATTTCTCCAGTATTTTTATTAATTTGAAGAACAGGTTTTGTTTTCATAGCGCCCCATTTATTACCTTTGCTTCTGTTAGCTAATTTTTTACAGAACTCTTCATCGTGTTGTAATCCTTTATAACCGTCTCCGCCATCAGTTAAATTATAACACATATCTACCGATTTTCAAACAGAAATTAATTGGATTTCGATATTTTTTGCTTTTTCTTCTTCTAAATTTTCAAAAAGAATTAAATGCTCAATATTATCTCAACCATATTTCTGAATAGCGTTATTAAAATGTGGGTTATTAGGATATCCTTTACCATGTTGTCATCGGGATTCAGGGACAACAGAAGTGATTCCAATATAAACTTTTTTATTGGGACAAATATGCATATAAACCGTTCACATAATTATTTGTTAAAAGGGTAAATCAGAACTGTCATCAGAATCACCTTCAAGCAAATCTGCCATGCCTGAAAGAAGATCGTTCTTTGCAGGAGCACCCATGTTAGTTGGTTTTGCGTTCTTTGCAGCTTCAATCTTTGTTATCTCCTTTGGAAGAAGAGTGAGATCCTTTGCTGCAATAATAGTAGTTGCATAACCAAGACCGAGAACTGTACCATCACGAGAAGTTCTAATACGAGCTGGGAAAGTAGGCATAGAAGCATAACCATTAGACTGCGGAAGAAGCTTAATCTGCACCTCCTTATCAATATATGGAGTAGTGAGCTTCTTAAGTGAATTTACTACCTGAGTGAAACTTGAGCCCTCAATAGGAGAATTACCAGCATCAATGTCCTGTCCAAACTTAGGATCAAGTGCATCAAGAATCTGACGTACAATTACGAGGAAATGCTCCATAGGAGAAGGATTAGGACCATACTGACCCTCAGTTCTTTCAGTACTATTTGGAGCAAAGAAGTTCTGCTTGTACTCTCCAAAATCCTTAACATTAAATGTAACCTGCATTACATCCATATCATCTCCAGCCTTAGTGGTAATAGTTTCCTTCTTAATACCCTTAAAAGTTGCTGTGTGAATACCTGCTGTGAGCATTTTAGGAGCCTCACTTGCACCTTTAGTTGCACCAAAATTAAAATTCATAATCAAAATTGTTTAAAGTTAAATTATTTGTGTTTTCAAGATCAATTTCCTCTTCTGCAAGATTCTCTTCTTCCATCTTAGTTAGTTTAAACATAGTATCGTTGAATGGTTCTATGGTAAATTTCTCACCATAAATTTTCAATATTTCATTCTGTTTACCTCGATAAGCCATAGTAAGGGATTTATTGATTTTACAACCCTCTTCTGTCTTATCTGTTGCTAAACTAATTACAGGAAAAGTAGTTTGATTATCTACAGTCCAATAATTGATCACCAACTTATCTCCTACCTTAGCGCCGATTAATTCTATAGCTGCTTGAGTAAGCTGGATTTTGTTGTCAAGAACCTGGAGCGTTGGTGTTCCAGGATCAGATGAAACTACTTTTAGATTTTTAATCTTTTTAGTAGTTTCATCAAAATCAAATGAAATTGTAAACATTGTTAATTGTTGTACTCGTTAATTTTATCTACAACATACTGCAAATCATTAGGAATTAGATCCTCCTCAAAACAATCAATTGGAGTTTTTGCAGTATTAGTTCCATCAGAATGAGTAATAAATGAATACTCGACCTTGTTATCAGAAGTCTTTTCTACATTAGTAAAGAATACGTAAGTGAACAAGCCCTCTACGGTAATAGTATTATCAATCATCTTTCCAATGGTCTTAATCTTAAATTTAGGTTCGTCAATGCTGCCTCCGTTTTCAGAATGACAAAGTACAAAAACATTCATATCATCGCGCATCTGAATGCTGGTTTTTAGTATCATATAGAATTTTTGAGCAATATCAGTAAACTTCTCAAAACCCTTTTCCTTAGCTCTATCCATAGCTTCGAAACTCATAAGATACTGTGCATCTTCAATAACAACGTTCTTAACTTCTGGACGTTTTGAGTTTACGTATGCGAGAATCTTGTAAATCTGGTCAACGTCAGAAGTGTTTACAAAATTACCATTAGGGTTATCCTTGTTCCAAGTACTATACTTAGATCTCCAACCCTTAAAAGGAAGTGGTTTAGATGCTACATTGACTATGAAAGTCTCTTCTGCGTTCAATGTTCTAATACTTGTCGATTTTCCTGAGCCCGACTCGCCCACAATTGCAATAAGATTACTCATTTAAAATTTAAAATTAAAAGAATTTATTGGTTCCTGAGATTTGTTCTCTGGAACATCTTCAGTCTCTGAATCTTTTGTTTCTAATGAAAGATAAGGTTTCCAATCAGTTATATTCTCTGGTTTATCTCCAAATTGTTTGAAGTAACCTATTTCACCAAAGAAATTAACTGGAATCAAGCGATCAGATACTCCTAGCCTCGATTTTACGATCACCAATGAGCGATATCTGTCGCGTAGTCCCTTAAAATCAGCACTTGAATCACATATAATAGGATATCCTCTATGTGTTTTAAGTTTGTGTTTTAAAGGATAATATACTCCAATACATAACTCACAGTCATTCAGACAGTTACCACTCTCCTTGAGATCTTCTGCAGAACATTCCGTCATATCCATCTTTCTTCTATCCATATTTGCAGAGTTTCTATTTTCCTGCTGTAAAACAAAGAAAGACACTTGACAACGTTCTCTAAGATTAACTGCGTATTGGGAAATTAGATCAATTTCCTGTTTTTTGGTATTACCTGGTTCTGGTAGACAGAGACCAATGTGGTCGACAACAGCAATTACGTACTGTTCAGGATTATGTTTGGTATAGATTTTTCTTCTACCGTCTTCTGAAGTAGTAAAAGTTCCCCACTCCTCAAGTAATGTCATAAGAGTTCTGTAGAAACTTTTTGCTGTTAATGATTTATCAAAGATAAGCAATTTTTCGGATATTTCCGAGAGTCATGCTTTACTTTTTTCCACATATTGGTACTTTTCGTCCGAAAGGACTTCTTGCCAAGACATCAAGTCAGTATATGGGATTACAACTCCAAATTCCTCATAAATATATAAACACATTAGTTTAGCAAGCAACAGTTCACAAGAAAGTTCCAAACTAAAATAAACATATTTAATATCTTTATCAGGATTATCTTTTAGAGTACGATAAATCATATAAAGTACTACTGAGCTTTTACCAGAACCACTTAGACCAAAGAAGAGAGTATATATTCCACGTTGGATTCCTCCAGTATACTCATCAAATTTGTCAATCCCAGTTTTTAATCCAATATTCTTTCCTAATCTTCCACTGTCAATTTTATCAAAAAGTAAATCTACATTAGTCATCCAAATATATACTATCAGTAGTTGTTATTTGTCCTTCAATTCCATTATCCCTTAATTCTTTGAGTTCCATTCATTTACGTGAGATCACAAATTCAAGCAACCCATATGTAATGTGCCCATTTTCCTTTCCCCATTTCAGCAACTCAATTATTTCCGCATGTTTTTCTGCAGAATGTCCAATTGTGGTTGAATAGTGGAAGAAAAATTCCTCTAATGAATGAAAACGTTTTGAAATGTTTCTTAGAGGTAAAAGTTTTGTACCAGATTGAACAAAAGCAGGATATGTTTCAAACAATTCCTGTCCCATTTCTCCAGTATTCTTTGCTCAACTTTTCAAAAACGTTTTATTAAACTCAATTTCGTTAGGTATGTAACTTTCAGGATTATAATTCTTTTTGATAATTCCTTTTTCTTTCAGGGATTCAAATAATGATCTAAGTCTTTCTTGACCACCATTTGAAAGCCATTTAACAAAATATTCAGTATGCCCTCCCTGCTCGTCCTGTGCAAGGAAGGTTAAGTATACAAGCATCAGCTCACTTTCTGTGAGTTTATATGATGCCATCAAATTCAAAATTGTATTTAATTCCACTATTAAATGATTAATTGGTAACCATTTAATACCACTGTTGTCTCGATAATAGAGTTGTATAGTGGGAATTATTAAAATCTAAATTTCTTATCTTCTACATTTTCTCTTTCTCTAGTTTCTATTATTTCTCCAGCTAAAACTTTGTCTAACTGCGATTCATTGATAACTATATAATTAGTTGTAGCGCTATTCTGAAATCAATTTCATTCTTGAGTGCCGCGAATCACTAATGTAAAAATTTCTGCTGTTTTACCAGGTTCAAAACGTATAGCTCTACCTATAACTTGCTGATGTCTAATTTTAGATGAATTATTATACAAAATAATTTCTGTATTAATTCCTTGTAAATCCAGACCTGTTTCGGCAGCACGACTCGTATGAAGCACCCCATAAGATTCTTTATTAAATGCCTCTAAGACCTCCTTATTCTTTTTCTTTGATTGTTTTGAATGTAAAACATATTTTCCACCAAAACTTTCAGAATCTTTGATTGTAGATGAAAAAGTAATACATTTTTTATCTTGTCGAGCATTAAGAATCTTCTTGGCAACTTCAAATTTTTTAGGATGAGATTGTACAAAAGCTTTACGTCCTTTTAACGCTTTCATTCAACCGTATGCAATACCAGCCATATCTTTGGGTTTAATACCTAATTGTTTAGCTAATTTATTTCTAAAAACAGAATTTGTGGCTGCCTTCATACTAACGTCAAAATCAAATCCCATTTGTGAAAAATATCCAATAAAAGCTTGATTGAGTTTATTATATTCTGTTAAATCTACATCTAACATAACAACGTACTCTCTAAAATCAGATAATCAACCATTATCAACTGCTTCTTTAACAGTTACTTGATCACAAATAGGTGCTTTTTCCATCAATAATTTCTCTTTACCATCAAGTCGTTCAATAGTTCCTGTTAATCCAAGAATCATGCTATAGTCCACAACATCAAATACTTGCGAGAACAAATTGCTTGCGTACACATGCAGCTCATCCAGTATTAATAGATCACATTCTCATGGACCTTTTACAACGGTATTTACAATTTGTACCTTACAGTTATTAAAAATCTTATGTTTGATTAAACCTTCAATTCATTGATTTTTGATAATTTCGCTTGGGACAACAATTAAAATAGTTGCATTAGGATTCTTCTTTATTAGTAACTCGCTGAGCGTCAATGCTGTACGGGTTTTCCCAAAACCAGTTGGAAGTAATCAGCTAGCAGTACCACCAGCTTCCAATCATCGTTTTATACAAAGTTTTTGTCGTTCAGTTCTATCCATTAAAATAGACTTAATTGTTCTTCTCGTGGTTCAATTGCATCAATAATTTTATTACATTCTTTTATATAAAAATTATAATCAATACCATATTCGTTAATTGGTAAATCATATCTTTTATTAAATAATGTAACGTTTTGGCCAATTAAAACACCAGTTAATGAATTAGTAGATAGATTCTTTTTAAATAACGTTCCACCTTTTTTAGAGGCAAAATATCTTGTTGTTTTAGAAAGTTTATCCTTGCATATTTTACCATCTTTTATATAGTTATAATATAAATCAAAACTTTTATTACAACGAGTCATTAAACAAAAATCTAAAATGTCATTGTGACTTTTAATTGTTTCTTCTATAGGAATTCCTTCTACAAAATATTTTTCCAAAGCAATTGGAACAATTCGCATAGACGGATTTTTGTGCAATTCTTTATCTATTTCAAATGCATTTTTATGTTTTATAGATCCATCCTCATATACAGCAATATATGTAGAAACGTCTCGTATAGCCATCATTTTATAATAACTATATTCAAGCATTAATTTGGTCTTTTCTTCCCAATTTTTACAAATATTTAATACTGTATCTAATTCTGTTCTTAAAACATGAAATGTCAATCCATCCGTATTACCTTGCAAAAGTATTGATTCTGAGTTAATTAGAATTTCTTCAAGCAGCATAGAAAGTAATAACTGACCGTTAATAGTAGTAGTCATGGTGTACTTTGGATCATAAAGAAAACTAGATTCTTCTCCACTCTTTCCATAACTACCATTTGCAGCAAGCTTATATCCTTCCATGATAACCATATCCCGTTCTTTTTTAGGTTTTTCTTTTTCAGCTAATCTAACAGAGACAATGTTTTTATCATAGATTTCTGCAAATATTGGACCTAAATGCTCAGGATAAAGTCCATTTTTAACTCCTATACTCGGATAAAGAGAACCTACGTCGATATCAAGGATAATTCGTTCTTTATCAGAAATAAACTTACCACTACGACTATGATGAAGTCCTCCGGTTCCATAAATAACAGGATTACCTTGTATCATAAGATTAATCTTTTCTAAAGTATTATTAGTTTTCTTTATTAAAGATTTATCTACATAAGGTAATATCTCTTCCACTTTATCTAATTCTAAATCTGAAAAAGCACCACTTGTAGAATTAATAGTTTGATTCATTAACCAACCATGTAACGCTTGAAAAGGTTTAGTTTTAAATTTAATATATGGAAAAATACACTCTGATAATTTAATTGATTCTCTTGGTGTTCCTAATTTTTTTACAACAAAAGGAGATTTCCCTGTATTTGTACAATATAATTTAAAAAGAAGTTCTTCTCCGAGTTTTACATCTGGATAATTAAAACAAGGTATTCCATATTTCTTTTTAATAAATTTACGCAGAGCGAGTTTGTCTTTTCCTTTATATAAAGGATGATCAGTTTCGCCTTTTGTAATTTTATAAAATTCATAAGTTGTCTTAACATCCAATTTATTATAATCAAGAATCATCTGTAGTTCTTCTTCATTTTGAACATAATGAGTATGATCAAATGGCATATCTTCAATATTATCCATTCTTAGTGCTACTTCAAGATGTTTCAATGAACAAGTTCGTGCAGAATTATTATAATGCCAAATTTTATACAAATCCAATTGAGGTATAAATTTGTTTTTATCAGCAATAGTAGAAAATTCCATATCAATAACTTCTTGAGACTTTTTATAAATCTTAGAAGTTAAATCTGAACCAGATAAACTACAATAATCTTGAAAATGATTAATTAAATGATGTAAAACCGGATAATCATATCCTTCATTATTAAAGCCTACTCCATAAATACCTCTTGTTAAATGGTTACATAATTCAACATAATCGTTTTTATGTTTCCATATGACAAATTGATAATATTTATCTTCAGAAGGAACATAACCAGTATAAGTAAAACAATTAATTAGTACTTCAATGTCATATATTTCAAGTACTGACATTAATACTCTTTCTTTTTAAGTTCAACATTTTTATGTTCAGCAATCATTTCAATCTGTCGGATTAGATCTACCCACTTCTCAATATGATAAGAAAGTTCATTTTCAAGCATGTAAATCACTTTATCCTTTATTAACTTAAGAGTAAAAGTTGGGAGATCAGAAATTCTATTCTTCTTCTCCAACATTACAAGTGCTCTAAACTCTGCATAAGAAAATCCCTTTGGATCTCTCCTCAAGGATACATCCTTCATAAACAATCTTTCTTTCATTACTTCGAAATAACTTCTTCTATTTCCTTCAGCATCATACTCTGTGAGATCTTCCATCTCTTCTGGAGTAAATCATACTCCCTGAGCAAGAAGAAATCCTGGAGTAATAAGCTTTGTATTGAAAGATCCCAAACTACCAAGACAAGCGTCAATTAGATCTCTGACTTTAATTCTACTATATTCATCTCCAATATTAGAAAAGATAACATCAATAGTGTCATCGTTCTTTACATCAGCGTCTTTTTTAGCATTATTAACAATCATTAGGAGATCCTGTTTACTTTTAATAGATTCTATATCACATTCATGTAATAGAAAACGCACAAATAATTCTGATACACAAGCCATTCCCATAGTACCAAGACTATCTCTAAGTACTACTTTTCCTGGAGTATAACGACTTTTGTTATATAACATATCGTGGCAATGATCATATGCCTTTTGCAACTCTCGCTCACCCATATCCAGCAGTCTAACCATTTTACCACCAGATGTTCTTCATACAAATTTGTTAATATCGTTCTTGTGAGCAATAATCGCGGTCTCTAATGCACTTTTAAAATCTGACATAATCTTCTAAAATTTAAATTCTTTTTGACTTTCTGTTATTTGAGGTTCTGGAATAAATCCCATAAAATAGATTCCTGAATATTGATAAACATCCTCTGTATTAGTAGATCTATTATAATATTTTTCTCCACCCTGAACCTCTTCAAATTCAAAGAATCCTTGTTCTTGAATTTTAGGGATGGAGCCTTGCCAATTTGGGCAAATAGTTAACATTACATAACGATCCCAACTATTTTCTGGTTCATCTAAATTCTGTACAACTATTTGCTTATATTGGCCATCTTGAAATGCGACTACTTTTCCTCGAATTGTTGTTCGCATTTCTTGAACCCTGCTTTTACAAATAAAATATCCCATGGATTTGGAATAAAATGACATAATGTTGATTTTGTGTAATTATCAATTTTAGTCAAATCCAATTCATTATAACGATCAATCCAACTCTGGATAAATTCATCATATTCTTTTGAAATTGTTTCTTTAGAAAAACCCGTTACAACGGATACTGGTTTAGAAACATCTAACCCTAATTGTTCAAGCATCAAATCTTTTTCTGTTTCGCCCCAATGTTTGGTTTTGTCAAAAACCCTCTCTTGATGTATACAAAAACGGGCAAACTCCAAATACTCTTTCAATTCATTTGAAATCTTCGGAGTCTCAATCACTTCTTCTACGACCTCTTCAGTCTTTTTCTCTTTCATTTTCATATTAAATTACTTCTATTCGGTAAATATTTTCATGAAACTTAAATTCATAAATCTGTTCTAAGATAGAATATAGATCAGAAGATATTACAAATTTATGATCATTTACCCAAACATTCATATTAAAATAGTCGTTTGTAGTAAACCATCTTGTAATATCTGGCTCTTCGAATTGCAAAATATCATGATCGGATATTACTCCAAATTCTTCAATAAATGCAATTTCAACAATCCCTTCCTCAAAACCTTTCCTTCTATCAAGAACTGTTAGCATTCTCTCCATTTTAGGACAGAGAGAAATGTCACTCAAACTATCATGTGGTACCTCTGGATACCAGTGATTAGCAAACTTCTTAAATGTTAATCGGAAATACATATATCTTCTTTTAGGTTTAAACAATTAGCGGCATGAGTACAGAGTGTGTCACAGAGCTCATTAAAAGTATTACCAGCATGACCCTTAACCCATTTAAATTCAACATTTAAATTCCAATCTATCAAATCAAGTATTTCAATCCAAATATCAAGATTCTTTTTACTATAATCTTGCTCTTGAAATCACTTTCTTGCAGATCCATTATTTATAGAATTCACAATGTACTGGGAATCAGAGTAAATTATTATATTAGATGGTTCTTTAAACCATTTAAGAGCATGTAACACCCCGAATAATTCTTGCCTATTATTCGTTGTATTCCGAAATCCTTCATAGAGTTTAGCAACTATTTTTCCATCTCTGGTAATAACTGCTCCATAACCTCCTCGTTCACAGAGTCATCCGTGTTCTCATTCAATTCGGTTTCCTTGACTACTTCCGTCTGTTCAGACTTTTCAGATTCTACTTTGATCGCTTCACATGGTATATCTTTAATTTGTTGTTGTGTAATTTCTCCACTAAATATTGTTTTAGTTTGTTCCATTAACAATTTTAAATTATGGATAAATAGATTAGGATCGTCAGTAGCAAATTTACCTTTTACATTAATTCAATACATTATTCAACTTTTATATGTAAAACAAATAATATTATCGTTACTAATACAAACACCTCTTTTAAAAGCCATAATTCAACCATACAACCTACCGCTGCTAAACACCATACTAAAATTGCTGTAGTTAAATTATGTATCTCTTTTGAATCAGATTTAAATATCAAACCTGAACAAAGAAATGATATACCAGTAACAATTTGTCCAATAATTCTTGTAGAATCTCCTGCTATAGTTCCTGCAATATGTGTAAACATGAAAGAACCAAAAAGGACTAACGTGATCGTTCTAATTCCAATTAATCCTCGATCCTTTCTATCGTTTCCAAATATCCAGCCTATAATAAAAAGAATTCCAATTTTAATTAGAAATTCCATTTTCACTTAATGTAAACAAATAACCTATATTCGCTATAGCATCAATGGCTTCTATAGTAAAATCATCCCATTTCGCACCAACACGCATGAATGGACCACCAGATGGATCTACAAAATCAATTACTTTCGGATCATTTTTAAATCCAACACGCATATAATCAAGATCTCCATCAAGAAGATAAATGTTTCCATCCTGTTTAATTAGTTGTACTAAATCTCCATAACGATTATCTAATACATATTTATCCTTTAACATAATTAAAACTGTAATTTTTCGTTTACTATTACACAATTAGTATTCAAATAAAGATTTAGAACAGATAGAGCATTCTCAAAAGCAAGTCTACAAGCCTTTGCAGGATCTACAATACCCTTCTTAAGCATGTTGACGGTTTCCATTGTTCGAACATCGATACCGATTCCTTTAGATGGATCTACTTCGTCAATGTAATTTCTAAAATCTTTACCAGCATTTTCAAGAATCTTTGCAAATATAGAAATTAATCCGCAAGTAAGGATTTCAAATCCCTTATTTTTGGCCTCTATTTGGTCAAATAATGAGAGATAAATTCCAAGATAGGTAACACCTCCACCAGCAACAATTCCTTCCTCAGAAGCCGCTTTTATGGCACAAACAGCATCATCTACTCGATCCTTTCTTTCTTTCATTTCAAGTTCGGTTTTTCCACCAACATAGATTCGACTAATTCCTGAGCAGAGACGAGCGAGACGCATTTTATGATGTTCTGTAAGAAACTCTCCTTCGCAATTTTGCAAACTATCTCTAATCAATTCAATTCTATTTGCAATCTTTTCAGGATCAGAGTTGCCTTCAATAATAGTCGTAGAATCCTTTGTTACAATAACCTTTTTACACGTACCAAGCATATCAGCTGTCATATTATGTACATATAAGTCGGAATCATAGGTAAGACATGTTCCTCCAGTAAGTACTGCTAAATCTTCAAGCATATCTTTTCTATATACACCATGACTAGGGGCTTTAACTGCACAAACCTTTAAAACGCCCATAATCATATTACGCTTCAGATTCTCAATTACTTCTGGATCATAATGTTCTGCAATAATCAAAAGTGGCCTTCTGGTATCGATTATCTGTTCAAGAATTGGTACAAGATCTCGCATATATAAAATCTTCTGTTCGGTAATAAGTATATAAGGATTTTCCAATACACACTCATTTTTTGTTTCAGAAGTAATAAATGCAGGAGATTCATATCCGCGATCAAACTGCATACCATTAATAGTTTCTACAAAAGTCTCCGCAGTTGGAGATTCCTGTACAACTATAACACCATCCTGTCCTACTTTCTTAAATGTGTCAGCAACAAGTTTACCAAGCTCTTTATCATTATTAGCAGAAACAGTAGCTACTTGTTCAAGTTTACTTTCATTAGCGGGTTTAGATGCTTTAGAGATAAGTTTCATTATCTTTGGAACAATCTCATCGACCTCTTCTTTTAAATGGCAAGGATGATTACCTGCTTTAATAAACTCTTCTGCTTTGTCAATAAAAGCTTTTGCCATTACTGTAGAAGATGTCGTAGAATCTCCAACCTCACCTACCATTTTCAGAGATGCTTCTCTCAATAGCTGTACTCCGGCTTGAGCTCCATTATCAGATAGATTTATATTTCTTGCAACAGTAACTCCATCTTTAGTAATATGGGGTTGTCCATTAGAAAACTCTCCAATAATAACGCACTGACCTCTTGGTCCCAATGTTGATCCAACAGCATTTGCCAATATATCCATTCCGGATCTAAGTGCTTCTCTTGCTTTTCCACCAAATTTAACTTCTTTATTCACGTTTTCTATTTTTAAATTTAAATCGTAAATACTTTACGAAATCTTCCATCCTATATTTGCAGTAATAGTATGTGTTGATAATATCTGGAACTCAAAATCATACACAACAGATTGCAAATAAAACCATTAAAAAGATAGTAATGTCCATTAAAATCCAATTTTTCTAGAAACAGTTTTATGAATCTCTCCTTCTTTATAATTATAGATTTCTGCAAGAGTCATCTCTCTTGGTTTATCTATTTCATGACCTAAACTCTTAAGTAGTTTTGATGATTTTTCGGCACTTAGTGGTTTAAATTCATAATTAACAAAACAGCGACCTGGTCTAAGTAGTGCCTCATCAATATTCTTAATATCGGTGTTAAATGTACAAATAAACTTAATATTAAAAATATCAGACATCAAACCATCAGACATGTTAAGAATATTAGAAATTGCTCCTCCAAATCTATTCTCTTCTCGATTCATTAGAATTTGTTCACAATCTTCAAGAATAAATATTGAATCTTTATTTTCCATCATAAATGCAACAAATTCTGGTTCTGCCATATGTGCAGCGATAGTATTTGTTACTAAAATGAATTGTTTATCCATTGAAGATATCATGTTTTTTATGAAAAAACTTTTTCCAGAACCCGCACAACCATGAAGTACTGCTAAACCGGATTCTCGTTCATTTAAGAACGATAAAAGATCTTTATACATATCTTTGATATCATCATTATAGTGTGTATCAAAATCAACGATTGTTTTCTTAATCTTTGAATTGATAGTATAATAATTATGATCAAACGCTACAAGATCAATAGATGCAGTTTTTGATTGTTTTTCTTGTTGAGGTAACCATTCTAATACACTTTGTACTAATCCTTTGTAATCAAAATCATGAGAAAGTACTCGAATCGTGTTATCATCAATGACTAAAATCCATTTTTTATCATTGTGGACAATTATAACTTCAGGATGATCTTTCTTCTTGAAACTACCAGATTTTTCATCCCAATCAAAATCTTCCTCTTCGGCCTTAGATGTACTATATATTTTATCTTGATCAACTATTCTAACATCCACATTATCAAAGATTTCTCTACATTTTTCTCTTGTAAGAAAATAAGTATCAAATTTTAAATCTTCTTTATAATATAAATATACATCTGGAATAGTATTAAATAACTCAACATATAACATTTCTATGCGAAGTGCACCATTAGCATATGCGTTTAGCAAGTTCATCTTTAATAATATTTAAAAATTGATATTGACATACAAAATCATAATCACCAAAAGCGTTTACAGAATTATCTTCTTCTATATAATACAACCTACCCTCTACAGTAATAAATTTCCAATTACCGAGAATAGGATGACCCATATAATAAGATTCTACATCTGGATATTTTCTAATAAGATTGATTAATGTAAATTCTTCTTTAGATGCCCTTTCTTTAGCTTTTAATTTATTTCTATTACAATCTTCTTCTATAAGTTCAGGAGTAAATTTTAATAGACTTTCTCTAATTGCTTTTTTAGATGGCGAACCCATTTTAGAACTAATTTGTCCATAAGTGAGTTTTGCAGATCTAAGTAGAATTATACATTTATCAAAATCAGTTGCTTCTGGATAATTATTTAGAATTTGAGCTTCTGTTGGAAACTCAGCAATAAACTTAGTTAGGAATTTGGAATACATGTTATTAACCACCAAACTAATAATAGTGTGCAAATAATATTGATTATAGGAACAAATGACATTAAACCAACAGCTTGTTTTAGTGTGAGTTTTTCACTAATTTGTGAATTTAAATAATCCATTCCTCCATTATAATCAATAAATTGAGGAAGTACCATAGTGTTAAACATTCCAGGTACTATATAAAGAAAGACAATTCACCACATAATTGATAAGTTACCGTTGTTCCATCGCTAATTGACGTAATAGAATTTAAATTTGAATTAAGATCTTTTCGCTGATTTGGTGTCTTTCAAGGTTTGTGTGGTGCTGATTTAATAAGCACAATAGCTTCTTCGCCATTAATTTTGTGCTCATCAACCAATTTTGCAATGAGTTTTTCTACATCATTCATAATACATTAATTTAAATTGTGTTTAGATGAAAATACCCAACTACTATTGTAAGTAGTTGGGTATTAATGAGTTAGGGCACCCTCAATTTCGACTCGAACGAATATCTAATAGTTTTGCCCCTACTACGGCTTTAACCGCCAGATAGAACTGTTTGTAGGCCGGAGCACGTCTTCACCATGCCAAAAATGGTTTAGGTGGAGGATTATCTGCTCTCTCGCGGCTGGAATAAAAATTCCATTCCGACGTCGTTGTCATCAGCATCACCTGTAAGAGTTCAACGTTATCATCCTCTCCACTTGAAATGTTTCCAAATCAAGGCTCCATTTATTAATTATCGTAACTAATTGATAATTAATCAGTTAAAGACTATTGCTTTGCCAATTAAGCTATGAGGGCATATTAAAATCACCCAAATCCCTTCAGGTGATTTTGTTATACAAATATACTAAAACTTTTCTAATTCACAAAAGGATTTTTATCAATTTTTGTAAAATTTCTATCTTCTATACAATCATCACAATAAGGATAAACCCATCCTTTAGATAATTTAGTTGCAGGTTTTCCACAAACTCCACAAGTTTTAGCAGATATTTGTTCGTATTTACGAATTATATCATAAATTTTATCACCACCATTATGATATAAGTGCAAAAATCCCCATTTTTCTTTCAACTGAACTATACGCCATTTAAATAACCTCTTTTCTTTAATAAGTTGTTTTCGGATTTCCTTACACATCTGAATACCAAATGCTTTTCTCCATCCTGGTTCCATAGCATCTAACTCGGTATAAGATGGAAGAAATAAGATTTTGTCAAGAACTTTTGTATCAAACCAATCAATTACTTTATACCAAAATTCATACCATCTGTTAATTACGATTTCTTCCTTATAATGAGCAAATCCGTAATTACCGTCGTCATTTTCATCAATTGGTTTTACTTGAACTTGAATCATTGGTAATCCAGTAATTGTAAATATTGCTTTAATTCCAAGAATTTTAAATTTATTATCACCCCAAACAAGTTCAGAATAATCAAATCTAATCTCTGTTGTACGAGTTCTTATAAAGATTTGTTTAGTTGCTTTGTCAAGTTTAACATGATAATCAAAAAAGTTAGCGTTGTGAGAGAAATAATCATCTGACTTATTAACTTTTCCCGTTATTATAAATGATTGCCGGGCTTTTAAACGCAATTTATATGTCCAGTTTGATAATAGTCTACAATGATGTTTTCCATCAAACCTGTCTCTTGGATAAAGAAATGGAAATCGGAGACATATAATAGATGCTGAAATTACATTTTTAATTTTTTTGAATAAGCTCATATCTTTCACTAATTATTTTAGCACATATTTCTATAAACGCATCAATTTTAGAATTATCATAAAAACAATCCACATTATAACCAAATTGAGCATCTCTTGCCACTCCATATACTTGATCAACATAATTAAAAACTGCCTGTCCTTCTCTCCAATTTTTTGGTTTTTCGGGCATCCAATTGTAAATCTCTTGTTTAAGTTCTTCTACAGTCATATTACTTTTCATTAAGCATTTCTACACAATAATTAGTAAACACATCTTGAATTTCAGCAGCTTTATCTGCGGATAGATTATATCCACCTATTCCTGTCAACATTCCCCAACCTCTAATTCTAAACAATTTTAGTTCTTGACCTTTGTCTTCAATTCGACAATATACGATACCATCTTTTTGATAAAATACCTTTTTGGTTTTATATGTCTCTGTATTAATTCCATTAATACGATCAATTAGTTTTTGTTTAATATCTCTTGGTATATTTACGAGCCAATCAAAAGCCATTTTATCATCATCGGTAAATACTTTAATGTCCATAAACTCCCACATTTTTAGTGGGAATTTATAGTATTGTTTAAACTCGTTATTCATAATCGTATATTGTTAAATTATCATATTCATCTGGACTAGGCCAATCCATTTTTTGAATCATTCCATCAAAAGCAGCTTTACTAATTTCTGGACGTCTTTCGTAATTGAGATTTATATTAGAAGGTTGTACATAAACATAATCCCAACACACATTATGTTTACCCGCTAATCTTTTATATTCATCTCTATAACAAGATCTTAGATTCATATTGTCGATATAAATATCTATCTTATTTTCAAGTGCTTCTTTAAATCTCTGATTGAAAATCTCTGTGACTTTATCCTCTTCCTCTTTTGTACCAAGATATTTTTCATCTTCAGTACAATAACCCAATTCAATTCGTATTAAATCTCGAGATAGAACAGTATAGTTATCTCCCGGTTGTCTGTGTTTTGTTACATATTCCTGCAATCTAAAACTTTTACCAGAACCACTAAGCCCCATAAGCACACAAACAGTTATTGGTTCTCTAAGTGCAAACCACAAATTTCTATAATCAGATTTTCTCCGTACAGATTTATATGCAAAACTACAAACTTCCTCCATAAATTCCACATCCTTTGTATGAGATTCCGGATCATATTTTGCACCTTTTGTATCACACAACGCTAAAAGTGATAATAGATAGAAATCAGGAACTTGTTCTATAATAGAATTTAATGCATCTCTAAATTTATTATAATGTGTTTTATCTTTTAATTGATGCATTTTCATGTGAAATCTTACAAGTGAACAGATCCTTTCACGCATTTCTACATCTGAATCCCATAATATTCTACGAGCAAGTTTCTCAGAATCGTATTCGTGTTTATAGGAATGGATTTTACCATTTTCATCTGTAAAAGTAGTAGTAATTTTACCTATATCGTGGAATAATGCAGCGAGTACAAGTATTTTTGTTTCTGGAATATTTAATCCAAGATTTCTTGCATAATATTCAGCCCAATAAACAACCTCTTTTGTATGAACCCAAGCAGTACCTTCAGCATGCCAAACTGGAGATTGTGGAGTATTTTTTAACTGTTGAAAAACTGTAAAAGATTCTATCAGACCCCAATTTATTGTAATTCTAGTCGGATACAAATCCACTTGTATCAATTTGTTTATCATTTTTTCTTTCTTTAGCTATTATTTTCCAAATATATCTGGTAATATCGTCGCCATTTAACATTGCAAATAATACAGAGGGATATTTACAAGTTTTGAAGTATTCTGCAGCATCTTTTCTATCTGCAAAATCGTTTCTAAAATCATTAAAGCATTGTAGCTTAATATGATTGAACCATCCAACGTAATAATTGATTCTTTCTTGAATTCGTTCTTTATGTGAACTTTGTACTCTACTTACTAATGCCAATAAATCATCAAGTTGATTATTATAAAGCATTTTGAAAATGGCATTATCATTCAATCCATAAACTATTTCAAATAAATCAAAATATTCATCATACTTTAATTTTACTCTAAATCCATTTTCAAACTTAATTACAAAACCTTCTCTATTAGTTCCATCTATCCGATCTCTTAAATTTCTCCACGTCTTAACGTCTCTGTACTCTGGTGCGGGTCTAAAAAGGTGGTCAAAGTCGTCTATATTGAGTTCTTTTCCTGTATTGGTATCAATGACTGCTAAAAGAAAAATATCTTCTATTTCGCCGTAATTTACAACATGAGGATCATCTTCAGAAATGATTTCAAAAAGATATGTTAGATCCTTATCCAATTGGTTTAAAACATCCCATCCTTTTGAATGTAAAATAGCCGTACCAATCATAGCTTGTTCAGATTTAAAAGAACCTCTGGTAGCAATAAACATAGTGTTACCTATCCAATACGATATACCTAAACTACCATCCATTTTCTCATATACTTTAAATGGTAGATTTGGAATTATAGATTTATCTTGAATTTCTTCGTAATTATAGAACTTTTTAAATGGAAGTGATCTGATAATACCAACCGCATCTACGATCAAACCTCTACATTTCTCCGTTACATCATTCCACATTTGGTCAATAATGCACATTTTAGAATAATTGAGGATGTATAAATCTACAAAATCATGTTTAGTAACATTTACATATCCGAGATCTATCATTTTTCGTAATAAATCTATATCTAAATAATCTTTAAGTTTCATTAGAAATTAAAATTAAAATAGTTGTCAATTAATTCTTTCTGTTCATATTGTAATCTGTTTGCTTCATCTTCTCTATTAAATTTTATATCCAGTTGTAATTGACACATTTGTGCTATTAATAAATTATCTATTTCCATAAATGTAAAAATTACTATTACCAAATACGAAAAAAGGTAGACCGAAGCCTACCAATCAATTTCTTTAACATTCTTTCGTTTGTTATCTTTAGATCTCTTCTTGTCAGGATTACCTCCCTTCTTTTTCATGGGTTCATAATTAGTCTCTTCGTAATCCTCTGTAGTTCAATCTTTTGTGTATTTTGCCATAACTTGTAATATTACATATACAAATATAATTAATTTTCTGGAGATAACAAAATAAATTTATCATTTTCTAAAAGAAAACAATTTCGAACATCGAACATATATATATTTTTTTTCTCATTATGATAGTACATTCCTTTTTCAAGCCTAGTATGAGAAAAGCACTGGATGATATTTTCATACGGATTTTGACAATCGTGTCTTATCCAATCACCAAGTAAACAGGCCCATAGCGGACTTCCGTATTCAAAATAACCTCCTCTAGAAAATCCTATATGCCAAGCATTATCATAATCTTCATTAAGATAATCTACAAGTTCTTCTACCGTTTTATCTTGAAGATTATGTTCTGTTAACCAACCTCTAGTAACTCCAGCATGAGTAAATAGATAGTTTTCTTCTAAATGTGCTACTTTAAACAGATCTTCATTTTCATCGTATAAATCTGCAATTAAATTATGATTTTTATGGTCATGTCTACAAGATTCATACATAATATGTTTATACGCACAACAATGATTACCATATAAAAGAATAACTCTATCTTTATTTTCTCTAGCAAACTGAAGAATTTCTTTAAAATTTTCTATAACATCTTCTTTAGTAAATCCTTCTTGAGGGTATGGGTCTACATAATCTCCCATAAAAATAAATTTACATTCAGGATGAGAATAGAAATACTCTAAACCATTTTTCCAAGAAGAATCACCGTGACTATCTCCAAAAATTATAATAGGGTTCATTATTCAAAATGTTTAATAATATTCAACAAACCGATCATATGTTTACCCAATATTTCCGGATTTTCTCCATCATAGGTGTCTTCTTCCAAATCAAACATAAACTCATCAATTATATTATAATGACTTGGTGAATTAATATCATTAGTGTTTAACCAACCATCTAAAATAGCTATACATTTTTCAATAGCAATTTTTTGATTTTTATTTACCATAAAACTGTTTCCAAAATATGAGCAATTTCTTCATTTGTAATCCCTTCTACTTCCTGTAGATCTTTAATCACATCTTTTCTCCATCTTTCATCAATTAAATCACTTCAACCTTTATTTTCTAAAAGTCGGTAACCTTCTGCTATTCGATCTCGTTTCATATAAATTATAATTTAATTCAATTAATAGTTTGTTTATTTTAGAATAGCCAATTTCTAAATTAATTCTTGGAAATTGAAATATTAGAGAAGATTCATAATCATGAATATAACCAATCCCATATACAAATTCTCATTTTAAATGATTAATTATAGGAATCTGCACATATCCGCATGTAATAGATTTATTAGATGGTCTAAAATAATTATTTCACTGATTATGTCTGAATCCAACTGTTCAATCTTTATAATTATAGAATAAATCTGTTTCTAATTCTATCCTAGCAGGTCTATAAAAATAATTTATATTTATTTGACTAAAAGATGGGATTGAAATTAGCATTAAACAAGTTATACATAGTTGTTTCATTATCCAATGTATTTCCAACGAATAACCCAATCATCTAAAATTATTTGATCTGTATCAGATATAGTCCAAATATATTCTCCATTATCATTTACAGATAGCCAAGCCTTTTCTACATGTTCTGTAGTTTCATCTGGTATTTGATAGTGTATCCAAACATCTTTATAATATTCTGGATATGCGATATCATTTATAATATCATTTGTCAATTTAGTATATCTACTATAACTATAAATATTTAGACCTACAGAAATTAAATTAAGAATTGTTGCTATAAATAAAACTAGTTCCATTGTTCAAGATATTGATCATTATGATTTGAAATTCTATTTGCTTTATAAACAAAATCCTTAGCTATTATAATAGCTTTAACAATTTTCTGATTAACCTGTTTAGAAATTTTATTAGAAATCTTTTTATAAGCTTTCTTTTCTGCCTTTGCAAGTGAAATTTTCTTTCCTATGTTTTCATCAAAAACATCTCCGCTATTTACTTTTGCGACACCGTGTGCATAAAAATAAACCTTTTCGCCATGAAAAAACATTCCTTGAAGTAATTCTGGGTAAAGTACTTCATATCTCAGAAAACACTCTACTGTTCCCTTTTCTGAATTTACTTCATATTTAGGTTCCTCAAATCTAATTTTAATATCGTTTCTCATTTTCTATATCATTTAATGCGTCCTGTCTTGCTCTTTCTAATTCATCTGGCGGAATTGATCCGAGATAGAATTTTAATGAATATTTTTCAGATTCTAACTTATCGTTAGTTGCTTCTGTAATTTTCTCTTCCATAATTATTTGTTTTAATGTTGTTGTTAATTATTTCTCCTTTAAAATTTTAACAGCTTTCTTGATACCTTCGGAAAGGGCTTCTTCGTAAGAATCGAATGTTATAATAGTATGTGGACATTCCTCATCCAACCATTCTATTGTTTCATATCCAAACTCATCATCTTTCCAATGTGCAACTTCAAGACGATACTTAACTCCCTTTACAGGACAGTAGTCATTATATTCGGGAATTACTGTCACATATACTTCTTTTTCTTCCCTCAGAAACTTCTGGGCATCGTATAAATGAATTGCGAGTACATACTCCATTGCATTTGCTGTTCTAACATAAGCATCATAATGGAACTTACAATCTTGCTGGGTATAGTAATATCGGCCTGGCCTTACATATTCCAACTCTTTTAAAGCGACACAAGTCTCATAGTCGCAGTAGTCTTTGTTTTCTAACATAATGGTACATGTTTTCCATGAAATAAAATTACTGTTTTCTTTTCTTTTCCTACCCAAAGTGTTTTTAACTCCACTCTATTTACTTCATAACATAGAGCATTGGTTTGTGCCCAAATTTCTAAATTCTCTGGCATATCCTCGATAGCCTCAAGCAAGTCTTTCTTTGTCATAATTAAACCCAGTTTACATCTTTAGATTTCACAATAGTTTGAGCTGAATTAGACCAAACTTCCTCCCTTGGACAAAAGTTTTCACAATTTTCAGCATTACGCCTATTCATATTTTCACCAGTATAATTACCCCAAGATTGATGTGTAATTTCACATTCTGCTTTTACAGCATGCCAACCATAATTGATGACATGAACACAGTAACTACATTGTTTCTTCTCTGTAATTGGTGTTAGTAAGTCTTTCTTTGTTAGTGTTGCCATAGTTAATCTATTTCATTTGTTTTGTAAATTTTACCACATCTAATGCACTCCCAAGTGCGTGAAGTAACTTTTAAATTACCGTCTAACGTGAAGCCAATAAGGGCTTGTTTAGGACATTTACAAATAATCTTAACAACCACTTCATATTACAAACACTCTTTACAAATTTCTATATCCGGATCAAAGTTCCTATGAAAAGCATCTCGCATTTCTAATGTTGGAAACTCAAACAATTCATCATTGCCACCTGTTTCCATATAAACAATACCACCGTCATTGCGAGTAATTGCATATACAGGATTACCGTCAGGTTCCCAAGGTTTCCCCAATCCCATCTCCTCTCCTGCTATCTTCCAATAGGCATCACGGCAGATAAGGAGTTTTTGAAAATCTTGTATGAGACTTGCTTTATATCCTTTTGTGTATAGTCTACCATCTTCACCTAAAGAAAGCACATTACAACACTCCTCATAAGTCTTCGGATACTCCTTTTTTCTTCTTCTCCAAGACAATCTTCGTTGCGTTGATTACATTGCCGTTCTCGTCTTTGAAGATGTAGCCATTGGGACAAGGAAGTCCATGTTCCTTAACAAAGTCTGTTGTCATAGTTGGTACATCTAAAGGTTCATTATCGCTATATTCTCCAAACTTTGGAATCAAATCTTCTTGTTTCATAACCTATTCATTTATAAATCCATTCTTTACACACCAATCATAAAGTCCTTGCAAGGCTTCATTTGGTGTTTTACCATAAATAATGGCATTATTATATGGCGGCTTCTCAGCATCAGGATTAAGACAAACAAAGTTACCTTCTCTACCATAAGAAGCACACCAATCTTTACCATCATTGTGAAGATAAAGCCAACCTATATCTCCTCCTCTTTTGTTATCTGGTATATAAAAGCCATGAAACTTATTTCTTCCTATATGAGAAGGCAGTTTTGTTAAAAGTTCATCTGTTGTCATTTCTCAATCAATTTAAGTTCCACTTCCATCGGGCTGTTCTCGAAGGTGACTTCGGGAAAATACTTGGAGTTAATATGAAAGAATGTATCATCCTCCGCAGTCCACCATCCTTGTTCAGTTAATATTGGCTTATTGATTGTCAACTTCAAACCTCCTGCCATATTTCTGCTTATCCATATCTTCATAACTATTCCCCCATTTCAAAATACCTATCAAATACATGACCTATAATCAGCTTCAAAAGATTGTGCCCCTTTCTTATTTCCTTTTCAGTACCACCCATTCCTGGTTTACATTCAAGAACTTTATTGTTTCTATGAAGAAATATTCTATATCCTAAATCTAAAAGATCAAAAGTTATACTAGCAAGAGATGTTGTATTAATTCTATCTCTTCCTTGTTTAATTGCTTCTTCTGTAGAATCATAAGTATAAAAGATATGATCTAGATGACTAAAATTACCTAAATAAAAATGTATTTCTTTCATAACTAATTATTTAAATCATCCCAAAGATGAAGTTTAGTAAAATCATATTTATTACAAATATCGTTTTCTATTAACCATCGACACACATCTTTTCGATTTTCCCAATCATTAGGTGTATAAAATGGACATAGTTCACAATCATCAGTGCGTCCTTCGGGAACTTCTAATCTGAAATTTTTCATAATTAATCAATTGCTATAAAATTTCTATCTTTAAAATACTGTAGCTTTTTAGGACTGCAATATTCAATTCCAACAACAGCATCTCTTGGAAATTGACTTAACAAATCAATTAATTCTCCATTTGTACATGTATTTGAAAATGGATAGGGATATCCTTTCTTTTTACAATATTCTTTTTCAGGAACAATAATTGGAACATCTTGTCCTGTATAAAAAGGATCGAAGATAAAATAACATCCTTCTACATCTTCGAATTCTTCTGCTTCATTATATGGTACTAAAATATATCTTTCCATAATTAAATAGCATTTACATTACCATTAATATAATAATCATAAACATTTTCTGGAACAAACATAGCTCCATCAATTTCTATGCATTGAAGACATCTACTGTCTTCCATAAATTGTTGACTCTTAGGCCAATTTACTAAAATATATTTCATAATTATTAAATTTTAAAAGTTAGAACCTATACCAAATATCACTCTGGTATAGGTTAGTTATTAAATTAAATCTCCTGCTTTTTCAATTAAATCCCTAAAACACTTAAGGAATTCTTCAGCCATTTTTCTTGTTGGAAAAGATAAGAAATACCTTGTTTCACAAAGTACAGTAATTTTAAATTCTTCTCGATAATGAATTATGCAATACTTAGTTTGTGTTCCGTCATTCCAATTCGGTTCCCAACCATTCCACCAACAATCTCTTAACTGTTCAAGTTTAAGAAGAGTATCATATTTTAATGAAATATTAGTATATCTTGTAGACAAACAGGTATATTCATATTTCCTGCAGTATTCTTTCCAACTTCTAGGAAGCGGATTTAATTCCTTCTCAGTAAAAGCTTGCAGAGCAATTTCTTTGAGTTCTCCACCTTTCTTATACCACTCTTTAGCTTTATCAAGAGTGAGTGTTATATTTCTTTCTTCTTTCATTGGATATAAGCTTAATTTATGTGATTCTACATAATGATAACCACTTGTTCTAACATATACTTCATATTTTAACTTATCTTCTATATAAGTCAAATTAGTTATTTTTCCAGATGCCCATCCTATTTTAACTGGAAATATTACCTCATCTCCAATTTTAAAAGGAAATTCTTTTTCAAATTCTTCTAGAGTATAAACCTTATAATTATATCCTTTTAAAAATGCAACATCTGTACCAACTATTAGTTGATTAGGACGCAAAGAATCGTCTCTTAAATAAACCCAATCTATATGTGATCCAGTATGATCCACCAAACCTTCTGTACCCAAATCCTTAAAAATTTGAATTACTTCTTTTCCTCTTGATTCGTGACCTCTAATTGCTATTTTCATTGTTATTCCTTTTTAGTAAACAACCACAATCTATAAGCATTAAGTGATGCGATTCTCAATTTTAAGTCTTTTATTTCTTTCTGATTCTCAACTATAATATTAATTTGAGATTGAATAAAAGAATTAGCTTGAAGTTGAGGATACATATTACTAAAAGCAACTATATTTTCGGGAGTCATTTTAAACTCTTTATATGTATTACTTTCATAGTTCAATGCCTGTTGTACAAGTGGTTCTATTTGTGCAAGTACTATTTCATTTTGTTCATTAAGCACTTCTAACTGTGCATTAGCTGTAGATTTAATGGAATTGTATGATACTCCTACTCCGATAAGTACACCCGTTATTACAATTGTAAAAAAGAATATAGGCATAGCTATATCGCTATCATTATTAACGCTAATGATATATATTAAAATAAATATAAATAAAAGAATGTATAACATGATTTATCTTCTTGGATTTATAATAGAATTAGTATCAAATTAATGATGAAATTTTTTAAAATCTTCATTATTCTGGTAGCTATTACTATCGTGTTTATCTACTCAATCACAAAGCTTTTTAAGCATTTTATTGTTCTCCTGAAGGAGTGTTAGTTCTTCTAATGTAAGCATATTTTCTATAATTTAAAATAGCTAAACCTGTCCATAATCCTGCTAAATACATAAAAACTAAACATGGGAGCCCTATAAAAAAGATTCCCATGTTTAGTCCTACTATGGCAAGAATAGTATTATAAACAGCTTCAAATAAATATTTATTTGACGAACACATATAAAAACATAAATATTAGTAATGTAAATATAATTAATACTACTGGAATCCAAAGTGGTGACAATACCCACCACCAAGACCATGTAATCACATTACATAGTTTAAGTACTATAAACGCAACTGTTAGGAGAGTTGTAAATCCTCCAAATTTAACTGTAACTGTATCACTCATTATCTATTACATTTAATGGCCCAACTTTTCATCATATCATGATATTCGTGAATTTTTGTATTATCACAAATATATTTGTATTTACTTGAGATTTTTATCTCATACTCAGTATCAGAAGCATATCGTTTATTATTGATATCTACAAACTTACGCATCAAATCTTGTTCTAATTTATTAACTAAATACTTATTAGTTAACAATTTAAGATACGGTTCAATACTTTCGTTAGGACAATCAAACCTATACTGTTTTTCTATTTGATCTACAGTTTTATTATCATAAATACCAACATTAAAAACACAATTAAGTTTAGATGCTATACCTTTAGTTCCAAATTGAGATTCTACTTCTCCCTGTGCAAGTACAAAACAAATATCTACATCATATTTCTCACATTCTTCTACTATAGCATAACCTCTAAGATTAGAAGATGGTGCTACTTGAGTAATATAATTTTGTACTTCATTTACAAGGGCACATTTATAATCCCAATATGTAATTTCTGCTTCTTTAATACAATCATATGCATAAGTATATTTATCATACTTTTCTATATGATGATTCTTTAACTGTTCAATTGAGAAAAAATTAACCAATCCAAATGTCATTAGAATAATAAACCCTAATGATATCAAAAGTCTATCTCTAAGTTTCATATTAACTAAAATTTATTGATGTTGAAAATCTAAGTCCATCTGCTTCAAAATCATAATACTCTACAATATATCCGAGATCGAACCACATTTCGTCATCTTTAGAATGCATACTTCTTTGATATTTTTCACTCCAGTAATAATTTCTATAACTGGATGGACCAAATTTTGGATCCTCTTCATAAGTTTTACCTACCAAACCATTTGGCTGACCCCAAGAAAATGCCATCTCAAGAAATTCTTCAGCGGAAAATGTTTCTCCATATTCATCGAATATAACCACATCTTCTCTACTACAAAAATCTGTAATTCCTTGTTTAGTAAGTGGATATACTTGATCATATTTATAAACCGGTACATAATCTCCTGTTTCTTGATCTATATAACCATCACAGTATCTAATTGTATTTGGATTCCATAAAAACTTCCATCCTCCGGATCTTTTACCTAAATGGATTTTATTACCCTTTCTGGTATACTCATTTCTATGTCCATATAGTTCAGATGCTAACTCTTCAATTAGATCATCTCTATCATTATCTATAGCATCTTTTAATCTCTGTTTATCCTCTTCTTTTGGGATAATTCTTGCATAATAGTTTGTACCCATTATATAAAAAATTAAGGGGAAAAGGATTGCTCCTCTTCCCCAGTTTAACCTCAAACCCAGGTATAGGTCCCCGGGTAATACCCCGACTTACGATTCGGTATATAACATTGATCTTCAGGGAATATAGACATTCTTTATTCTATACTTTGAAGGTGTTACATAATTTACGATCTAATCTTAGCTGCGCAGTCTGGATTAGCCATTATAGAAAATATACTCCAACATATTCTCTTTTAATACAAAATGAATCAAATGGTCCATATATATGTACAGTATTAAAATCAGAATTAAGTTTTTGTAATTCTTTAGCTGTTGCAATTACTTGTTGTTCAGTAAAACCATATACATTTTCTTGTACACCTGTACCAGAATGAACGGTCCCCATAAACAATACATTGGTATTTATACCTGTTGGATTAGTTTCAAATTCTTGATTATTTACGATGATTTTCATACCACGCATAAATTAATGTTACCGGCCATGTAATAATAGCAAATAAACAATCTCCAATATCCCATCCGAGAAAGTTTCTCAAATATCCACCTAATAGACATCCAAGAAAAAGATAAATAAATAGTAAAATCATAATAATTTGTTTTAAATGTTTAGTGGTAGGAGATGGATTTCAACCATCTTCGACTAAGACGCTTGGCGACTCAGTTGCTTTGACTGATTAAGCTATCCTACCTAAATAAAATAATATTAGAGGTTTTGCAGTTAACCTCCGGACTTACCCGTTATGCTCACTATTAACGGTTCATCCACACCTATGCAGCGGTGCTCTCTGTTTCGACCATAGTCTGCATCCTATGACTTATCAGGGTGGTTAATATTTCTAAAAACAACAATCTGCTCCATCTCCGCCAGTCCCGTTTGAGCTAAGAGCCTGTGGGATATTATTTAAAAGGTACCCTTGATTATTATATCCGAGAGAGTACGTGTGGTAATATTTGGCCAAATGTAGGGACCCACGCAATTTTGTCTCAGCTTTACCCATCATCTGGGATGTGATTGTTGTTTTATTTTTCTTTTAAAACCTCCCGCAGTATTCTATATGCTGCAGGAGGTTGGGCTAGTGCACCACAATTACGGTATCGTGGTCAACCAAAGCATCATCTCTGAGAGTAGTGCCGAAAATATTCCAAGTAGGGCGACGACTTCTACATTCTCCCTAGGTTAGCTTGTCCTCTACGTCTTTAGACGATTGGAATATTAGAACCCTATACTCAGATCAGTGGGTGTAGGGTTTGTTTTTGTTATTTTTGCTTTTTCCATTTATAACCATAAGCTGTTTCACATTGTCCGTTCGTACATCTTGTAATAGAAGTTGCTAAACTTTTTACAACTTTTGTTTTTAAACCATGTGCGTTTTCTACCAATCATTCTCCAGCTTTAGGTGCATTATCAAAAACATTCAATAAATTTCCTTCAAGATCATATTGTTCAATTGGAAAAATAGTTTGTTTTGTAACTTTTTCATCAGGAAAAACAAAATTTCCTCCAAAATATTGATTTATATAAACTTTTAATTCTTTTGTGTGAAATGGTAATTGATATAATTTACACCATTTTCTAATAGTATTGTCTGAAACTCCGTATTTTTCACCAACTTTTAAGAAATTTTCAAATTCTTTAAAATCGTTAATTAATTGTATAAGTGGAGGACGTTTTCCTGCATTATCTTCATTATAACATTCTTTAGAACAATACTTTTGACTATGTTTATAAGGAAATGTTTTTCCACACACTGGACATACTAAATCTTCATGTCGATATTTTCTAGTACCTTGTCCATAACCATATTTTTCTCTACCATACTGTCTTTTAGCTTCTAATTTTTTCTCTCGCCTCTCTTCTACTTCGTCTTCTGTTAAAAACCATTCGGAAGCGGGTTTGTGGTTTCTATGAGAAATATTTTTACCCCTAAAGTTTTCAGTTTTTGCATGACAATTGGGACACAAAATTTGTAAATTTTCAAGTCTATTATCTGTTGGTTGGCCGTTTATATGGTGTAATTCAAGATTTTCAGTATAACCACAAATTTCACATTTTTGTTCTTTTAATCCAGCTTTTCAAAGTCTTTTCTTTAACTTATTAGTATTTGCATGTGGACTATTTTCTACTAATAATTCTTCTAATGGAAGAATTTGACCTGCAGCAGCTTTAATTTTTTTACCCTTATTCCAAGGTCCTTTTCTAAAATGCGATGTATCTAATTTATTATCTTCAATAATCTTTTTTACTCTTGCATAATTTTCACCATATGGTACTAAATCTAATTTGCGACACACATCTGCAATTGTGTAACAGTTGCTAATTCACGTTTTTAATTCTTCTAAATTTTTTCACTGTTTCATATTTTATATATTTTATATTAATTAATACGCAAATATACAAAATATTTCGCACAAGTGCAAATTTATTTTGCAGTACATTTGTAACTCATTGATTACCAATATCGTAGCCCATATCCGACTCGAACGGATAAATCCCTGCGGGATAGCACAGCTTAAATGTGCCGAGTTTACCAATTTCTCCAATGGGCCATAATAGAACTCATATTCTTTCAAAACGTACACGTTTGTTACAAATATAAGCTCTATATTAAGATCTACTGTTCCCAGTACAGTAGTAACTGACCATTAAATCATTACTTCGCACTCTTGGTGGTCCTCACCTTTGTAACAAATGCACCACGTTTAAACAACATGTATTTCATTATTAATGGATTTTCTATTTCTACATAAGTCGGATCTCATCCCGTTCATTGTAGAACTCTCAGCCTCTTATGAGACCACTGCTGTTGTTTCTTTACTCTTGAAACCAGTCAAAAAGAGAGATATGTTTTCATGGTATTTCAAAACATATAAACCAGGTAGTATTTTAAGTTTACCTGGAGAACCTAACCACCTCCAGGGAGCTTGTATGTACAGTACGAGTAAACAACCATTCTATAATAGCATCTGCGCTAAATAACATATCGAATAGATTTATAGACTCCCTTTTAAGATTGTTAAAAATCTGTTCTACTGTATTATCGCATTGCTTGTCCCTATAAAACGAGATAGGATTCTTTTTATAATGTTTATATGTTTTAGATGTTTCTATAAGATTAATCCAAAACATTTTATCTTCCTCTGTTTTTATGTTTTTAAACAGCTCATAGATTGTTAGAAATTCTTTATCAGACATAAAATATTTTCTAACTTTCTTTGGAATTTGCTTTTTATGATATGGTCGTAAACTCTGTACTTTTCTAAAATGTCCTTTTAATTTCATAATTTAAAAATAACAGCCCAAGATTGTGTCTACAACAGCTGTTTGGGACTACTTTTGTACTTCAAGTGCCGTTTTGCGGTTTACCGCCATCCCTTCTAGAAGAAATTTCCCTTAAAAGCTAATATTTAATGTCGTTTCAGCTCGACGGGGATTAGAATAGTTCAGTCATTAAGGCTTCAAGTTTTTCTAGACCTTCTGTATAAGCTTCTACTTCAGCCTGACATTCAATGATTTTTGGAGTATCAAGTGGATACGTGTGTTTAGCGGTTTCGAGTTCAACTTCTGCCTTAGCCTTTGACTGCTTGGTAGCTAAGATGTCCGACTGTAATTGAAGCTTTGCGCTTTCTACTTTGTACTCGATTTCCTTCTGTGTCATCTCCTCGGACGACATCAATTTCTTGTTTTTGTAATCTATTTTCATACTCATTATTTATGGGTTTTCCTGTAAACCAATTTTTAAAGTGAAGGGAAGAAATATATGAAAAATCACCTTCTATTTTAGCAAGTTCTTCCCATTTCATTGTTAAACACTTTCCTCCTTCTGCCCAAACATATGCGCAGTCAGACATAAAAGTCAGTTCAAGATCAGTTTTAGCAGAATTTATAGAAAGATTTATTGCTAAAAGAAATTTTCGTCGTACTGAAACTTTTACATTAAGGTTAGACCAATAATCAAGTAATTCCTTTGATAAGACTGTACAATTCATAATAATAAAATTTAACTGGCTAAGGGTTTCCTCCAACTCCAGTTTGAGTTTAACATTTGCAACTGTTAACTGTTTTCAGGTTACTTTTTCTTTCCCAAACCTGCAACAAGTCATCCCGTCACACCGGAAACGCGACGTCATTCTCCTGATCGCATGGACTACGTTTTACAAAGCCAAACGTTAGATAGGCTATTCGTATAATAGATTTCCAATCTTCTATTTAAAATTCTGCATCGTCATTTTGTAAAATAATTCACATTCAATACAATCTACGCATCTACCATCACCAATTAAGATTTCGTTGGATTTTTCTCCGCATGAGATGCAAGTCCCTGATTCTAAATCAAATGGACTGTAAGTTGTTTCTGTAATCATATTTTTAAAATTAAAAACCTCTCCTTCAAGGCCAAATTAAGGAGAGGTTGACAACCATCAAAACAATAACAAAAGAACATGAAAACTTTAATTTGGCTAATGAGCTGATTGTTAAGTTCTTATAGTAGAAGCGACAGGATTCCAACCTGTGACCCACGGAACCAAAATCCGTTGTTCTAAGCTACTGAACTACGCTTCTGTAACCCGGTCAAACCGTTATTTGTCTTCAGAAGAAAAATACTCACTTAAAGATTCATACTTCTCAAGTACATAATCTCTAATCTTTTTACTCTTCTGTAATTCTTTTGTTTTAATGAGGAAATATGCATACTTCAAATCTTCATATGACATAATTCCTTCATTAAATAACTTCTTGTCTCTCTGCTGTTTATCAAACTCAAAGATTGGTGTAGTTTGATTATCTTCAAGTTTAATGTTTTCTTCAATTAGTTCAATGTGCTCTGGTGCTTCTGGAAGATCCTGACCATACATTATGAACTCGTAGTCTTGTGTTTTGTACTTATTAATCATGTAACAAAGATAGTAAAAATTCTTGAAAAAAGAAAACTCCGAATACCATTTGTTGTATATAATAGGGTTAATTTTCTAATTCGGAGTTTTCTTACCATTAAAACAATAATTATGAACAACTTAGGACCTATAATAGATATCACTCCATTATAGGTCAATCAATAACATAAAACTAATCGACACGTCGTATCTATGTAGATCCACATAGATAATAAAAACCTATTATTTAGTTAGTAATGTGTGTAGCATAAATCAAAATCTTGAAATATACAAATATCCATATAGACAAAACCAATGATTAAGTCAAAGACCTAATCTCCCAACAAGGACAAAGACAATGAAATTATAAAAAACTTCAAATTCGGGAGATTAGACTGATTGGGATAACCCAACCCATAATTTATAAAACTTAATACTGTTAATTGGGGGCCTCTCAGATTTTTGATCCGAAAGGTAAATGTGTCAAAAAGAGATATTTGTATATTTCATTCATCCTATCCTAATGTAAACACTAGAATAGAATTAGATTAAAGATTTTCAAGTTTCTTTATCATATCTTTAAGATTCTCTGGGATGAGAATCTTAAGTTTAGATACAGTTTTAGAGAGTTCTGTACGCTTGTTTGCATCAGCAAGTGCAATCGCTTTACGATTATTCTGATACTCTTGATCAGCAGCAATATACTTCTGATAAGCTACTGCATAAGCATTATCTTTCTGTAATTTATCTGCTGTAAGAGCATCCTTAATCTCCTGTTTAAGGGAGTTAAGCTCTGCCTCTGCTTCACGATGAGTATTCTGCATATTAAAGAAAGTATTTTCTACTTCATCAAGTGAGAGTGTAGGTTTATTCTCATAGATAAGTACGTAGTTTTCTCTTTCTTTAATAGTAGATTCTCCAACAAGAGCTTTATGGAAAGTAGCTCTCTGTTCAGCAAATGCTTGACCAGGATGAATATACTGTCCATAAGTTGCAGCCTTAGCTTCAAGAGCATAATACCTTACTCTCTTCTCAAGTGGCCAAGTGGCCATAATATCCTCTTCTGTAAGATACCTTTCTTTATTAGGAAAAGGTTCTGTAAAAGGAGGTACTTCTGAAGCATAATCCTTTACTTGCTTTTCAAGATTCTCCTTAGCTTTAATTCCTTCACGGAAATAAGCAATAAGAGCCTTACACTGAGCAATCTCTTTGAGGGCCTTCTGCATAGGCGAAAGATCTGTAATACCATTGATAAGGATATTGGGATTACCCTGACCAACAATTGAAACAGTCTTTGTTACAAGAGATTGATTAGTAAGCATTTTCTCAAGATGCTGATAATGCTCTTTAGCGAGATTACAGAGATGGTTAGCAGAAGTTGCTGTACGTCCTTCTGTACCAAGAAATGGGGATGTGAAGTTTTCCATTATCTAAGCATTTTGTGGCTAAGAGGTACAGCGTTGTTTACTCTAACGTTGAAATCTCTAACCGGATTTTCTTTTATAGTTGTCTTTGTGACATTATACTTTGGTTTACCATTTTCAATTACTGGTTCACCTTTCTTGTTGAGAACTTGTGTTTTAGTTTCTACTGTCCTCTCAACTGTGACAGTGAGGTCCTTTCGCCTTGCGGAGAAACCTCTAAGTTTTGGATGTGCCATTGATTTATTTTTTGTCAAAAAAAGTTTCGAATAAAAACCCTATAAGAGGAAGAATCCATAATAAGATTGCACTGCCTAATGTGCTTATTAGAAAGATTAAGAATAGAATGTCCATTACTTTTTCTTTTTAAACTGTTTAATCCTACGCGCCCTAATAAGAGGATAAAAGAGCGCATAGGATGTATAAGCAACTAATATTATTGCAAATATTAGGAAGAGTAACATTACAATATATCGAATCATAGTTCTTCTGTAGTTATGATTTGACGTGATGCTGTAACTATGAATCCTCTGCTACGAAGTTCTGCAACAAGATCCTGTGCTGAGAAGTAAGAAAGAGGGTTAACAATCTCTTCCTGAACTACTTCAAGAGCTACGTCTTCTACGTGAGATATTGTTCTTGGATAGTGCTTACCTTTTACACGTCCTCTTGATTGAAGAATGTTAGGATGAAGATCAAGCACCTCTTTTACTAAACCTATCCTCTTATCTTCATTCTTCCAAATGATTGTATCAAAATTGGGAGAAAGCTTACGTTTATCAGATGCAGGTATAAGGAGATTCATTTCATCAAGAGCGTGAAAGAATCTACAAGCCTCTGATTTAGAGATATTTGCTACATGTGTTGCAGCTTTAATAAATGAATCTTTACTCCACGAGTTCTGGATGCGTACTCTATCGAGCAGCTTTCCAAGGGCAATGTGGAATTCCCTTTCTGTTCTTTTTGCCATGTTTTAATGAAATTATTGAGGCGTGAGCCTATTAAGTATAGTTCTACTAAGTATAGTATAAGTATAGTTATGGTAACCTAGAGAGCAGCATCGGTTTCCTAGAGAGCAATTAATTGGTTCTCCAGAGAGCAACATCGGTTTCATTATGAGCAATAATGGTTTTCTGATTGGTGTAATTTTATATACAAATATACCAATTTTATTGTACAATTCAAAATAAATTTGTAAATTTGTACAAATTAAAATTAATATAATTATGAATAAAAATCAACAATTTGTAGTATTACCCAAAAAAGAAAAAGAAAAAGATCAATTGAAGAAATATGAAATACTAATCTATGTTTGTATTAGAAGACATATGAATTCTAAAACATTAGAAGCATTTCCTTCAATTGAAACAATTGCAAAAGAATCGAGTTGTTCTAAAAAGACTGTTCTTGATACAATTGAGAAAATACAACAAAAAGGTTATTTTACTATTAAAAAGATTGGTAAATGTAATCATTACTTTTTTAGTAATGAAAAACACTTTGAACCTTTTAGTTATGATTTTCTTGATAATCCTGAACTAAACAAATCTGAAAAATTACAAATCCTTTGTACACAGCAATATATGATTAAGACACAAATTACTGATGACAACGGAGAAGAACAAGGATTTGGAGCAATTTCTATGAGTGATCGACAACTTGCTCTTTGTACAGGATTAGATAGAAATAGTATTGCAAGAAATAATAAATCATTAATTGAAAAAGGTTTTGCCTCTCAAATATCTCTAAAGGTTAAAGATCCTGAAACAGGTTTGATGAATAAGCAAATGATTTATAGATTAAGTGAAATAGGTCAAGCTATTGTTTTTACACTTCAAAATCATGAAGATCGAATTAATGATAATACAGGTAGAATTGGTCAACTTGAAAAAGCAGTTGCTTTATTAGTTCGGGAAATTCAACGAAGAGATGCTAAAGAAGTTGAAGAGAAAAAGAAAGAAGGAGAATTTTTCTTTGAAAATTCGGCTTTACATAATAATACATTGTCTATTGAAGAAATAATAGAAAAATTTTCTGATTAAAAATGGCGAGTGTGAGAGTAGCAATCCATTCTCACGCTCGCTTCTCGCTTCTCACTCTCGCTCCAAACCCGCAGATTAGTACTATTCATACTTTATCATTTCTTCTTTTACATGGCTAACTATTCACTCTCTATATATAATATATATTAATATACGAGTTTCTGACAAAATTTTCATTCTCAGCCGACCCCCTACTTATATCAATGAGTTACGTAAAAAACCACCCTGTACATCACTGCAGAGGGTGGTGGTTTTCTCTAACATCAAAAACATCTTGGAACCTGATAGAACGATCAAGTTCTACCAGATTAACGTGTATGAATACTAATTACGGCTGATTCACATCAGTCTCCTATGAATGACCTCATAGGGAAGAACGGTCCTAGAGACTGCTAGGTCAGTATTGGAACCCAATAAAATACATTCAAACTTTACTGGGTTATTATGAACTCCCGGGCTTACAACCTGATCAATCCTGCTCTGCGGGACTTATTTCGAGCTTCATAATACCATTGTCCTGTCAATGGATTTGTGGGTTTCTTTCCAGGATGTCTCGTAATTTTTTTTCACAGTATTCTGCGGGAATATAGTCAAAATGCTATATCTGCCCAGGATAGTGCAGTATCCCTTACTGTTTCATGTCGGTCTGCACTCTCGACACTTATCAGTTATTAAAATCCTCTCAGTTACTACATTGCCAGCATTGACTGTGGTTTTAAATGTGGTATCCATATTTTGCAACTCCACTTTTCATGTTGAGGATTGTTAGAACCCACCCAACCCGTCAGGATTAGATGGATATTTATCAGGACTAGTATTATCACCTGATTGTGAGTCTCTCTATACGACGCAATTCGTAGATTGCTGTTGACTCTTTAGCCCGAATTTCCTTTAGGCACCGATTCTGGGTCTTCAGTACATTAAAAAATGGATAGTTTATACTTTTCGGGACGAACTCTACCAAACGTCACAGTCGCCGTCTTACTGAGGGTTTCGCCTCACGCGGGATATTCTAGTTAAATCATGATGTAGTGCATCCGAAGATGCTGTTAAAAGTTAAACATATAAACCCAAATGGGTTAAAGTACTTTCCAAACTAGCACCTCAACCCATTTGTTAGTTTCACATTTGCGAGAAAATTCGCGAGTTACTACTCGGAAGTCTACTGCATTGTCCAACGCATTAAATGCATTACGATGGATATAAACAGTCTCATTTGTCTTAAGATCTCTCAATCTGAGAGAGTGGCCTGACATTGCTTCAATGTCGAAGGTCTCGAAAAATCTCTTCTTCATAATCTTGTTTAATGGTTTGGAACCCAGATAAGACATCACTCTATACTGGGTTAATTGTTTTCTCTACTACATAAACATACTGACCTGCTTTATAAACATTCCAATATGCAAGCCTATTCTTAACAAAACCCTTGTGGTTCATGATGTATAACCGTCCAGTATTACACACCATGAAACCACTAGAGTCTAGTTTACCTCAAACCGTCTTAAGCGATCTTCTTGAGTACCTCTGACTTCCAGTCATCTGCAGTAAGGAGGAATAGGTCAACAAACGGAGTGTCTACACCAGCATACGCCTGCTTAGTACCCTCACCTGAAGGTACGCGAACTCGCTTACCATCATCAAACACAGCCTTCTCATAGGTAGACTCCTTGCTGTCAGCCTTGATACCACCTGCGTTACAAACAGCTTCGATACGCTGCTTAGCATCCTTGAGGTTTGTAAAATCCTTGAACACCTTCTTGCCCTTGTTATCCTGACGACGAAGAGTGTTTACATTGAACCAATATTCTGGATCAATTACTTCTCCATCAGTACCATCGATGAGCTTACCGAGCATGTAATAAACCCATGCCTTACCAAACTTCTTACGGTCAATAATAACCTTGTCAGAAGCTGGAGCCAGGAAGATTTCATTCTCATGAAGACCATTGTCCTCGAAGTCAGCAGATTCACCAGCGCACTGGTCGAGAGTCACATTCTCAGCAGTTTCTGTTCCTGAGAGTGGAATAGACGGAGTTTTCTCCGTTCTAGTAATTGTTACATTCTTACTCATAATATTTTTATTATTTGTTTGTGTTTGTCGCAAGAGTAGTCTTAGTGGAGTAAGAAAAAAATAAGGGCCACCCATTACGGGCAGCCCTTATCGTGCGGTTACTTCCTCTTTCCCTCCTTATCCTCCTCTACAAGGAGCTCCCACTTGTAGCAAGTGAGTTCCTTGTATGGATCAGTCTCCTCCCTTGGGATCCACTTGAGAACAGCATTATCTGCAGGTTCTCCGATTACAGATTCCCAGATGTCCTTGCCGTCAGCACCTGTAACCTTCTGACAAAGGTCAACAGTTGGGTTAGACGCCTCGATCTTGGTGCCATTCAACTTGAAGGTCGGACGATGTAGATCAAGGATATCCTTCACCCGCACTGACTTACCGGCAAGTTCTTCCAGACGACGCAGGTCTGAAGAGAGGTTGAAGAGCCTTCTGCCATACTGGTTTCCTTTCCAGAGGAAACTCATCTGACATTGGAGAGGTTGTCTCCTGAAGACAGCGACAGGTATGTCGATCCATCCACCCTCCTTCTCACTCCACACCTCAAAATAGAGGGCCTTGCGATT
Source organism: Roseburia sp. (assembly GCA_045121975.1). Taxonomy (GTDB): domain Bacteria; phylum Bacillota; class Clostridia; order Lachnospirales; family Lachnospiraceae; genus Roseburia. The sequence continues at coordinate 44,449 of JBGVHB010000128.1, read as the reverse complement.
CTGATTATCAACCTTCGATGTGAAGGTCGATACCCATGCACGGATCTTATCCGCTTCTGGGATGGTGATCACATCATCCTGTTCCAGGTAAATATCCTGAAACGCAGATTCTCCGAGAGTATCGGCTTCTCCAGACGCACGGAGAGCCTGGATACCAATGAATACATTCTCGTCAGCCTGTCTTGCTGTTGAATAATCCAGATTGTCAAGTCTTGCGTTCTTGCTCATCTTTGATTATTTTATAGGAACATTTTACAGATTAAACAATTCTGTTTAGAATCATCGCTTCAAACCTATTCAAAAGGAGACGGCATTCTTGCCAATAGGTAGAAACGCCGTCTACCGCAGCGGAGATCTCTTGATCTACCAAGTCACATTGTAATTACAATGATTAACCATTCCTTTTACATGCTCTGGACGTTGCATGGAACACTACTGTACTTCATGTTCAAAATGATTTGTGCTTACGCATGCACCCGCGACCATTCATATATCGTCTAATGGAGAAAACGCCTCGTTTATAGAGGGACTATACTTGATTTAGCTCGTAAGGATATTACCAGTTATCTCTTGCAAACAATTCGGGATCAAAGCAAGTACATACTCCGTTCTCGTCGATCTCAAAATGTTCTTGGTTCTCATTACGGAACCACAACCAAGGATGTTCTATATAACCATCCTTTATGGTAAAGGTAATCTTACGTGCTTTATTGCCAAACGGTTCGTAGTGGCCGAAGATACCTACTACATCATAACCGTAAGATGTTACAACCACTTGTGAAACACCTTTTTCCACAATCTCTTTAAATGTCATGTCTGAACGTTTAAGATGATTATTCTTCAGCCTTTGATTTAAGACTTTCGTACTGGAGATAGATGCTCATGAACTTGCCATGAACATCTTCGTATATGTTGTGTTTCCAGAACAAACCTGTAATCTTGGACATGTTCGCAAAGAAGCGGTCATTATGACCTCCACAATAGCGACCAGCGTGTCCAAGCTCATGGATGAGTGTCTCTGTCATGACATTTGCGAAGTGATTTGCATTGTAGAAGACTTGATGAGGATTCAAATATATACCAGAGATACCGTCTAAGGTAAGGCAACATCCTCCTGTACCATTCTCTAGAATGACTCCGCATGTTGCTACATTCAGATCGAATGTCTCTCTAATGCAAGGTGTGTATATTATATCATACACAATGGATGCGATCTTGGAGAACATTTCTTGATCCGAGTGAGAAACCTCTACTCCTATCTTGTTGATGAGTTGGAGAGATGCATCTTTGTTGGCCTCCTTCTCTTCAGCAATAGCCTTTGCTTTCTTGTCAACTTCTTTAATTGCGTCAACAATAGCTCTAGCAAGAGCTGCTTTATCTTCAACCCCCTCAAAGAATCTATCCCAATCGAATGGATTATTACATCCTCCCTGAATCTCTCTTTTGTGAACTTTACCATTCACAGTCACATAGGATAGCTTGCCGAAATTCGCATACTGTTCCTGAATCCTTTGCTTCTTGATGAAGAGAGCGAGATCTTTGAATGTCTTCTTTAGGCTGTTAATATCTGCCTTGACATATCCGGAGAAATCATCTCTAGAATTAGCAAACGGATACTTCACATTACCAGCAGGATATTTAGGTAAGATGTTTACTACAACATCCATTTCACAACCCTCCCCTATATAATCAGACGACTTGAATTGATAAAGTCCTGCACAGTGAACATTGTAGTTCACATAGTGTCCTAGAGATGTACGAGGAGTGAAATAAACTTCAACAGTTCCCCAATCAAACTCGTCTTTAATCTTGTTTGTATATGGGAAATTAGATGTATATCGTTCGCCTCGATAATAAATCGGTATGTTATAACCAATCAATGGTTTATCGAGTACTTCTGTAATATCAGAAGACCAGTATTGCAACGACTTTGTTGTTCCATCTGTATCAACATATGAAGATGGGAACGTGAGTCGAACCACTGTACCAGATGGTTCATCTGTAAGCTGGAATGTTATATGTCCCTGCCCATTTAGTAATTCCATCTGTGTAGCATCAACAATGGTTTTAATTCCATCACGTACAGACTCCACATGAAGCTTTTCAGCTGCCATGAAGAACTGTACTTTTGCAATACCAAATCCACCAGATCTCTCTGATGGATCAAGGCCTTCTTTAGATGTGCCTCCCACAGTGAAGAATACATCTCTAACAGTTTCTGTAGACATTCCAACACCATTGTCACGAAATGTGATAGTACGGTTGTTATCAAAGTCTACATCAATTCGTGGATACTCCTGGTGTTTAACAGCATCGAAACTGTTTTGCAGGAGTTCTCTTGCAGCAACTGCAAGCACACTACCTTTGTAGAGGCTTGCTGAAAGGACATTCAGAATTTGCTGCATGTTAATCTGAAGTCCGATGTTTGAACTCATTTTTTGATGTTAGTTTATATGTTAAAAAAGCATACTAGTTAACAAACACGCTACGTGCCTCTTTACTTCAGGAGAAAGCTCCCCGTAAAGTTCCACATTATCAAGGTGCTTAATCGCACTTGCGACAGCAGCTTGATTGTCATTGAGCGCATCCTTGGTAGCAGAAGCCACCAAAGATGCAAGATTGTTGATATGTTTCGCTTCCATCATATTTTAATGGTGATAGAAGTTCCACATAAACCCGCTCTTCTACAAGCTTCGATGAAGAGATTCTTAGCTTCCTCGATGCTCATTTCTGGAGCAGATACTTCCTGATATCCATCAAGAACCTCATCCTCCATCCTTAAAGGATTTGGAGAGATTTCCACATCCGCAAAACGAGGACGTTCAGGTTCTTGTGGTTTTTTCTTAAGAGACTGGAGATACGAGAGGATTTCTTCAGTGATCTCCACAGCATCGTATTTCTTGCGAGCAAGATAATACGTACCATCTCGATGAGTCTTAACGACATTGATGGCAACAAGAGCATCCCTGAGCTTATACGCCTTATTGGGATTTCTCTTACCTGTAACCTCTGTATACAGAGTCTGGAATGAGAATGTTTTATTTTCGCGGACATTCTTGATAACCGCGCCGCAGAAGAGAGCAGTATCCTGCTTTCTCGCGGAGAACGAAACGTTAGCCATATAGAGATATATGTGTTATGTCAGTTAGACGCAGTTAATGCGTCACAGATGCAGGGCTGAAATAATTTTAAATTCCAGACCGTCCCACCCCTTCGAGTGGATTTGGAATCGACTTTCCACTGAGATGGGTAGGGGGAGTTCGGATAAGACAGTCTACTTTCTCGCACAATAAATATACAGCTTCTTATACAACACTTTGTGACATATAGCCTTACCTCAATTTTAAGTTAAATCACAATTAACTTTGTTAAACTACAATAAATATTATTAATCCTGCATTAACTTTATTAAATTTTTTTTTAATTTTTTTAAGTAAACTCTTGTTTTTTATTAAAATTATTTTTAACTTTGTTAAAACAAATTTTAATATTATGGCTAAAAGAAAAATTACTTACGATTCAAAAGAAACTACGGTTATAGATAGACAAACCGGAGAGATAGCAAAAGTAGAACTTCAAAAGCGAAGTAAGATTTATGTAGATTCGGAACCCTTTTATATGGTATTTATTGATTATATGGCTCCTCTATATGATTTGAAAAATGGTACTAGTAAAGCGGTACTTTCTTGATTATGTACAAGAGCCCAGTTCAATACCGGCAAGGTGTCTATTAGTGCGGAAGATAGAAAAGAAATGTCTTCAGATTTAAATATTTCAAAAGTTACAATTACGCAATGTTTGAAGGAACTTGTTACTAAAAAATTAATTAGCGGTAAAGGAGGTAGTTACACTATTAATCCGCAAATATTTTGGAGAGGAGATTTGCTATCTAGAAATGCATTATTAGATACAAAAGAAATCCAGATTACATTTTCCCTTAATCCAGAGGGATCGGACTTAAAATTAAACGAGGACTTTCAATATGATTTATTTAATAAAGAGTAATAATTATTTAAAAATCGGATACACTTCGAATATACAATCTAGAACAAAAGCATACAATACTCATAATCCAAATTATGAAGTGTTATGTATAAAGTCTGGCACCAAAACAGATGAAACAAGATTGCATAAGTTATGCAGAAACTATCACTACGATAAAGAGTGATTTTATGATACACCCTATGTTAGGGAAGTTTTTGAAACTTATGAGAGTTTTCATAAAACAACAAAATCTGAAAATGAAATAACAGATTTTTACATGACTTTTATAGACTATGTTAAATGAATTTATGGTTTAACAACTATTACCACATTAAAGGTACTGTATAAATTATTGGAAATCGCAGAGTATAATACGGGAGAGGTTTCATTGTCCCCAGGTAAACGTCAGGAAATTATGGAATCTATTGGCATTAAGAAAAGTGCATTTACTCAAGCATTAAATCAGTTGGTTGAATCTGGGGCATTAGAAGTTAAATATAAGCTGGATAACACAGGCAATATTATTATAGGTAAAAATGGAGAACCAGAAATTGTAAGAGGTGAGTATAGAATTAGTCCAGAGATGTTTTGGAAAGGCGAACTTAAGAAACGTGCAGAATTAAAAGTTACTTTTGAAACTAAATATCTTGATGATTTTCAATCAGACGAATTTTAATAGCAGGATTACTCCTGCTATTTTTTATTTCCAGGCCCTCTCGCCCCTTAACTAAAAATTCAAGTCTATTTCCAAATCCAACCCGTCGGGAGCTAAAATAAAAAATCCCCAGCTATTGCTGAGGATTGTAATTATAATATTTTAAATATGTAGGTAATTTTCCACCGTTTCTATACGAATTATTAATTGCGTTTACAATTTCATTTTGTTTTTCTCATCTCCCCATAAAAAAGCACCAGGAGGTTGTATACCTTTATCATTTCAAAGCTGTAATAATTCTTCTTTAGTGTAAATTTTATTTGGATCTAAACCCCAATTATTTCTATCGGCATGCAATCTAGCATATCGTTCTTTAATGGAATCTCAATAAGGATCTTCGCCGTCTTTTATATCTGCAAAGTGTCTAGATTTACCTGTTCATTGATCATCTTTAGAATAATCCGTAAGTCTATGCATAGATTCATGTAATGCTGTTCATAAATCTTTAGGATCTGCAATATGTATTGTGTTTTCATCTAATCCAGAATAATAACCGTTCAAACCTTCATTTGAAATTTCTGGAGAAACATTTATTGTTGTATTAGTTAGATCATTATCAATTCAAGATTGCAGTTTAGATTTAGCTTTAGTAAGGAGTTCTTTATTATAAAACGGATTATGTATTAACATTCCATTTTTATCTTTATAAAATTCTGCAGTTTGATCAAAATTACCTTTTGGGGCAGAAACTCTTGGTAAATAATTTTGATCTTTAAAGCCTCGATTTAAATTATCTTCTTCAACTATGAAATTATAGAATGCATTCATTCCTATATTCTTTCTTTTTGAATCAAATCAATTTTTATTAAATTCATTTACTTGTTTTTCTAATTCTTTTCCCATAATCAATATTTAAAATAACAATATTTTATTTTTGCAAATAAATAAAAAATTTATTAATTTTGCAAATAAAATTTTACGTAAAATGGCAAATAATGAAAGAACACCCGGAGAATCAAATAAACAATATCTCGACAGAATTAAAGCTCAAAAAAGAGAACAGAGAGCTCAAGAACAAATAGATCGAGTCAAAAGTCAAGAAGATTACGGTGGAGAATTAGAACCAGCTGTATTAATGGTTGAACAAAACCCCACAACCATTAGTCAGGGATATCAAACTGTCGGTAGAAGAAACAATGACCACAGAGTTGGTCAAAAATCAGTATTTGGAGAAAGAGAATACAACGCTCATTCATCTTTGGCACAACGTTTTAGAAACTGAATAACAGATGGTTTACATTTAACCAGCCCTCCAACGTTTCAGGATGGCTATGGTAGAATATTAAATGCAGAGGTTCCGACATGAGAAAGTGCACAAGGTCAAGAATTAAAAAGGATGGGGAAGACTGCTATGACAGATGCAGCGATTGTTGCTGCTCCTTTTGGATTGTATCAGTTTTATGTAAATCCGTTAGCAATGACCGCAGCCGTTGGTAGTGGAACTCTTGTAGATCAAGGTGCGAAAGCGGTGTTAAATGAAGTCAACGATCAATTAAATGAATCTGGAAAACAACTTTCAGAAAATCAACAAAATGCGATTAGAGCTGCAGTTGGATTGTTTTCTGGAAACAAAGCATATAAATGAGGGGATCGTGCTACTAAGCGTGGATTAGAAGTGGCGATGCACACAACTGGTGTATCAAATCCTGTTCCGTATTTAACTCGAGGATGAAAAATGAGATCGTTGTCGCAAAAGAAAGATGTATTGAACTATATTATTACAGGCAAAAATAAAAATGGAAATTCAAATACATTAGGTGCAGTTTTAAAAAATAAAGAAGTTATTCCAACTTTTTATACAGGATTAAATGGGGCAGAAAATCAAATATCTATTCCAAAATATGGTCATGATGCTGTGAGAACATATTTATACGGAGAACCATTGCTTTCATTTAAATCTATAAAAAATCCAGAACTAGGTGTGCATTCTGGTTATGTATTAAAAAAATATCCAAATAAAAAAATAAAAGTGTTTGAATCACAAGAATCATCTATTCCATTGTTTAGAAATACCCCAGAAGTAGAACCCGTTAGTATTGGAGCAGAGGGAATAATAGGGCCAATTTCAAGTCACGACCCTCTTCCAATTTGAAAAAGAACCAAATCATCTTTTTCTGATAATGTGGATTTTGACGCTTCAGGTCATTTGTTAGAAAAAGGAATGGTTGGAAAAGATTTATTTACTAGAGAACAAGACATTTGAAAATACAACGCAGATGATTATCTAAAAAGATGAAATAGATCATCAAATCCAATCAAGAAAGAAATTTTAAGATGAGGATTAAATATAGTTGATCATCATGGAACTCCTTTTATTGTAAGAACACCTTGATATGAAGGTTATCCAATTAGACCAGAAAATAAAACATCTATTTTAGATGATTTGCTTAATTAAATGTTGCCATTATGCCTAGAAACAAATTAAAACGATATACAGGTGCTGAAGTTGCACAACCAAAATCAATAGCCGAGCAACTTCTTGCAGGTACTAAATTAGGAAACCTTTTATATGGTAAACAACAAACATATAAAGATGGTGATAATCAAGAAAGAAAAGATGTCTCATTCAAGGAATCTGCAAACGGTCAATTAGTTCAAAGAATGGGAGAAACAGCAAAAGATGCTGGAGAATTAGTTGCAACAGGACTTGCATTTGGTAATCCGTTAACAGCAAGTAACGCAATGGCCCCACTTATTGCAGGTTCTCAAGCATATTGAATCGGTCATGGAATAAACGACGGTGCGCAAAGAATAGAAAATATTGGAGAAGGTGTAAAGAATTTTGTTGAAGATCCGTCCTGACAAAATGCAGGAGCAATTGTAAATGAAGTTCCAATGTTAGCTTTAGATGTTGCAGGAGCCTTACCTGTTGCTAAAACAGTAGTAGAAACAGGAAAAAATGTAATACCTGCTGCGCAACAAGCTGCTCAACAAATAGCTGGATCTGTTGATGATGCAATAACAAACGCTACAAAACGAGTAGTTGAATCTGGAGTAGTTGGAGTAAATGAGTTACCAGCACAATTAGCAGCAAGAGCAACATCTACTCCAAAAGTACAAGAACCCCTTCCAAATGTCGGTTGGGCACCGTCACAAACAATGAATGTTAGAAGGGCCGGAGAACTAACAGAAATGTATTATCCAAATCGATGAGATGTTGTAGAAGAAGGTGCAAATCCTTTTGGAGTTTGGTTACAAGGTAAATTTGGAACTCCAAGAACAAATATTACAAATCCAGGAAAAGGAGAAAGAGCAGCAAAAGCTAGAGAGTTGTTTGCTAATCGCCCACAATATGTTGGAAATGTCACATTTAAAAAACCTATACAGGTAATCGGTGATATAAAAGATCGATCATCGTTATCATATAATGCAGAAAGAATGGGCGCGGATGGAGTTATATATAATGGGTTTTATGACAATGGTTATAATAACAATCAGGGAATATTTTCTTTTGTAAAACCAAACCTATCTTTATCTAGTGGTAAACCTGCTCGCATTATGTGAATGGGTCCAACTACGGGTAAAACAACATATGCTAAAAAGGATTTAAGTGTGGTTGATATAGATCCTTTAACTAAAGGAACTCGAAAAGAAGTTGCTAAAAAATTGGGTTTGGATTTTAGAGATCCGAAAGTTTCAGAATCTCCCGAATATCAACAAGCTATTGTAGATATGGTTAACGCTTGATTAAAGGATCCTACAAATCATGGTAAAACATTAGTAGCGTCTACTAAACATTTATTAGATCCTAAATATGGAATTAAATTTGCTAACGAACCTTTTATGCCAGATTTTGAAACATTTGTTACAAGAAATCAAGCAAGAGGTTTTAGAGAGACTCCAGAACAATTAAGAAAATGGTACGACAGTATTTTTAAAATAAAACCAGATCTTAAAATAGACAATATGTATGCTTCTGAAATATTAAGTAAAAAATAATTATGGCAGGTAAAATAACATACAAACCGTTCATTTCAAAACCAATTCCAGAGTCGTCAATACTTTCTCCTATTCCAATTTCATTTCCCATTTCAGAGTACCGGGGGGCTGATCCTGATAGAGAGGTTATTCCTATTCATTATGTACCTGAAGTTAAAACAGTTAAAATGGAAACAATTCCCCAAAAATTAGATACCCTTAAAGAAGCCAGAGAAACGATTTCTAAAAGAAAAGGTTCTCATCAGTACAAATCTTCGGATATTAAAGTGGGCAATATGCAAGGTTTCTTAGATGAAGCCGCAAAACACGGTATTTATTTTAGAGTTACATCAGGAGTTAGGGAAGGTGCGACTACACTTAATGGTAATGCATCGAACCATTCAACAGGAGATGCGATTGATATCACCCCTTTAGATGGTCAGTCTTGGGATGAATTAATTACACAAATGAAGAATAGTCCAGAATTATTGGATTATATGAGAAAACATAAAATGAGAATATTAGACGAGCGTTCTCCTGAAGTTTTAGCAAAAACAGGCGGTACAGGAGCACATTTCCACGTATCTTTTGGTAAGACTGAAGGTAAAGATGTAGATGAGTATTTCGTTTAGTAGTATAATCTCAAATTAAAATATTTATATCTCGTTATAGGTTAATGACTTATAGCGAGATATTTTTTATTTATCACTGTTACTACTTTCGCTGTTTCTCATACTATATTTGCACTGTTGATCAACAATAGCAACTTTGTTTAATATTTTAAAACTTTAAAACTATGTCAGAAGAGAAAACTTATGTATTCGACAGTGCATCTGGTAGCAACATTATTTCAGCACTTGCTCCAATGCTTCAGAACAGGGGAATAGATCCATCAGTGCTCGCACTTATGAATAACAATGATGGTTTCAACAACGGTGGTTGGTGAATTTGGATTTTCTTCCTCGCTATGATGTGGGGTGGATTTGGAGGCCGTGGTGGCTTCGGAGGATATGGAGATGGAACTGGTTTCCTTGCTTCCCAGCTTAACAACGATTATGGTCGTGATGTATTACTTCAGGCTATCAACGGTAATGGTCTTGCTATCAATCAGTTAGCTTCTACACTTAACTGTGATATTAATGCCGTACAAACTGCTCTTACTTCACTTGGCGCTCAGATCCAATCAGTAGGCAATACCGTAGGTCTTTCTGGACAACAGATTATTAATGCTATCCAGGCTGGTAATTGTGACATCGCTTCTAAGATTGCCGCTTGCTGCTGCGACACTAAGAATATGATTACTACTCAGGGTTATGAGAATCGTATTGCTACAGCAGAACAGACAGCTACACTTGCAGGAAAGATTGATGCTCAGACTACTCTTATCAATGATAAATTCTGCCAGCTTGAGATGAGAGAGATGCAGAAGACTATTGACCAATTGAGAGATGAGAGATCTGCTTTACAGACCAGTCTTTCTCAGAGGGCTCAGAATGAGTACATCGCTACTTCATTGTACCCTATCTCAACTGCTCTAACCGAACTCCGTTCAGACTTTGATTGCTTTAAATCACATTTACCAAGCACAATTACACTTCCATATAACCAAGCTGTAGCAATCCCTAATTGTGTTGCCGCTCAGTACGGTTTTGGACCGTTTGGATATGGATCTAATGGTAGTTTGTGGGGTTAGGTAAAATTAGGATAGGTTGGAAATAAAAAAAGCAGTCCATTAGGACTGCTCAGTATTAACTAATTGATCATAATCGGATTTGTACATTCATTGGTATCCACCGTGTTCTTTTTGTTTATTTTTACAACAACGAATTACACTAACGTTATTAAATCCAAAATTTTTAACGTCGCGGATACATTCATATGTTTTGATTACTTTGTTATCAAATAATTGGACGATAGGTATTCTTTTTGCAGAGGGTCTACCGGATAGAAGCCCAATGTGACTATCACTTATGTGTTTTCTGGTAAGAGGATTCATTTGGTTCATTCCGCGTGTAACCCATCTTAAATTGGAAACATGGTTATTTGTTCTGTTTGTATCAATGTGATCTACATGAGGATAGTTGTTTGGGTTTTCAATAAACGCTTCAGCGACCAATCTATGTATTTTACAATGTTTTCGTACACCGTTTTTACACAAAAAGACTTCTGTATAACCAGTTGTCTTAACCCAGGGTTTTAATTTTTTCGGGATAATTCTAATTGCTCCAATATTATTTTGGTAACTTCTATCTAAAGTAATTACATTTCCAAAATTGGAAACTTTGTATTGTCCCTCAAAACCAACGACATCGCGTCACTCCTCTCCTTCTTCGGAGATACTTTTAATAAATTCTTCGTTTGTCATAATTAACCGATATTTTATGATGAACCAAGCGATTTAAAAGTGGGAAGGGCGCTCGGTATACCCTTGTCAGTTGGTTAATTACTCCAACCTATCCCAATACAAATATAGTAATAATAATTTAAAATTACAAGCATATGAGTATAATTTTACCAACTTACATATATGTCAACAGAAACGGAATAGTGACAGTGTCATCTAACTCCGTTTCAGTTGGCACAGCAGCAGTTTCTTTTGATTTTACGAATCATCGTAATCTCGGAGCTCCATATCGTGGCTTACTTGTTGTTAGATTGGCTCAAGCTATTCCAGCTGGCACTACTACAACTCTGCCAATTCAGTTTACAACTGACGGAGGAAATGTACAACCAGTAACCACATTTAATGGTGATGCTGTTACAGTAGCAGATATTCCTGGAACTGGAGTTTATTTGTTCTGGTATGAAAGCCAAACAAACACATTGCAGATTTTAACAGGAACAGTTTAAATTTAATTAATTAATTATGTTTCAATCGCTTAGACCGAACAATCAAATCTTTATTCTTCATAAGGATAAATCTTTGTTAGAAGTTGGCTCCGTTGTTAGTGTATCTATGCCAACTCCAAAATATCCAGTACCACAGGTATTTGGACAGCCACAAGAGATGGTAGTAGATGTTGTAGCAAAAGTGAATAATCAAGATGTTACCTATCAAAAACTACCTGCTAATTTAGATATTGCAGACTTTGGTACTAATGGTATTGTAGTAGCAGACAATAAATTAGCTATGAACTCAGAGATTATGAGTTTAAAACAGAAGAGTGTAGATGCGCTTAACAGTGTAGATTTCCATCAAAGGATGATAGCAAGTTGTGATAAAATGCTCTCAGATTTAAATCCAGAATTCGCAGAAAAACAACAGCAACAAGCAGAAATAAATGAATTAAAAACACAAGTAAACGATTTGACTGTCAATATCAATAATCTTATGCAAATGAATAAAGATTTGATTGCTCAATTGAAACGTAAACAACAGGAGGACTAAAAATGCGTATGTGGGAAATTAGAGAAGGATACGAGAAGGACGGATATCGTAGAGGACGCGGTGGTTATAGGACCGGTATGCGTCACGAAAAAACCGTAGAAGAGGCTTATGAATGTGGCTATGAGGATGGATATGAGGCCGCTATGGAAGAGATGGAGGAAGGAAAAGCCTCTCATCGTATGGGTCAAAGATCTAGAATGTATTAGTCATGGCTAGGTTGGATTCAAGAGACAAATACCCATCTGGAATGGAAGATTATTTGGCTTTTAATGGATGACATTTTAATAAAAAGATGTGTGAATGGGCGGTTTCTAAAATGTATAAGATAAATGTGGCTAAAAGAAAAGAGTACATTTCTCCATATACAAAAGAAACTGTTGAAAATCTCTTGAAAGCCAATAATGTTAAACTTGATAATGAAGTTGGCTATGATGCTGTATATGTAGCTAATATGGCGAAAGCAGATTTCTATGGTAGCTCTATTAGTGATGATGCACATCTGGCTAAGTTTATTAAAGATTATTTGGACGATCCCGACGGATATGAGGGAATTGTATTTACACGATTCTATGCAGATTGTATTGGTTCGGGCACTCCAATAATGTGGGAGGACATGTTGTAATATGATTAGGCAAGATGTTTATTTGGAAAGGTGGGATTGATATGTAATGGTGTATTATGCAGTAGATACTTATTACATGGATGAGATTTTGGAAGAGTTGGAAATGATTGGTTGTACTTATACAGACGAAATTGAAGAGGATCTAACACAACAACCATATAATAATGGATTAACTTATTCTAATATGCGAAGAAGAGTTTCTCTTATTGTTATAGGGTTGACAGAAACTCCTGATGAATTTCAAAATACATACGACCATGAAAAAGGACATCTTGCCATGCATATTGCAGAAGAAGATCAGATGGATGTGTTTGGGGAGGAGTTTCAATATTTAGCAGGGGAGATTGGTAAACAAACATTTCCAATAGCAAAAAGATTTATGTGTGAACATTGTAGAAAAAATTTAGTGGGTGACTTGTAAAAAGTTGCCCACTTTTTGTTTTTATATTTGGAAATAATAATTTTTTTGTTTATATTTGCACGATGAAAAAATTAATAAATTGGATAGCTGTGGATGGACTACTACATGCATTAGTTTCCGTCCTAATAACAATTGTTTGTTTCTCTTTTATGGGATTTTGATCTATTATCCCAGCAGTTGTTATTGGTATAGGTAAGGAGATATATGATATGTTAATTAAACCAGGATATACTTGAAAGATGGTTTGACACGATATCATATGCGATGCAGGAGGTATTATTGCAGGTATTCTCCTCAGTATATTCATGTTCTAAAGACGTTATAGTTACGTACTTCTTTATCGTTATCAGTTATGAGCATAATAAATAACTCTCACGCGATTGGTGTGGATACCAGAAATTTGGTATTAAAAACTAGAGGTACTCTGCACGTAAAAGTGGGAGATCGATATTATGAAATTGATTTTCGAAATTTAGGTGCAAAGGAGGAAGAAGAACAAGAAAAAGAAGAATATATTATTTCCGTAGAATCTAAAGACAGTATTGAATCATTAGAATATCCAGGAGATAATAAATTAATTATTGGTTTAGATGGTTCAATATTTGTAACAAAAGAGCAAACTATTATTGATGTAACACCTAAACCTCAAACAACAGTTATTTCAAATAATACTAAGGTTTCTCCACAGGATATAGATACGTTACAAAATGTATATGTTGAAGGTACACTGTCAGGAGATAGTGGTACATTTATAGATTTTATTAATAGTGAAGGGGCTGTTGATAATTTCGTAGTTAGACATAGTATATCAATACCTGATACCACTATTAAAAATAAATGTTGTCAAACATATAAAAATGATGATGACACTATTCATACAAGTTATATTGATATGGATTTTATTGAGATAGTGGAGGTTCCTACTTATTTGTCTGTTAAATCGGGAGTGATAATTAAATCTACTTTAGATGTCAATATTCCAATTTCGATTGGAAGTGTTGGTCAAAAAGTGTCTCTGAAAAAGAATGGCGTATACATAATATATTTAAATGGGGATACATTAGTATATACAAAATTGAATTAAAATGAAACAGTTAGTTTTGGAGAAAATAGTAGTTTCTGGGTTTCCTCCAGTAAATAAAAGGTGCCTATGACTTAAAGGTAATACCTTTCATTATTGGTATAAAGGAGCTTGGAGATCAATAGATAGTGTAGATATCGATGAAGATTATATCGATAATAAAGTTACAGAAGTTGTATCTGAAACTGTTAGTGAGGAGATTGGAAAAGTGATTGGAGAAGCTCCTGCTGAATATGATACGTTAGGTGAGGTGGCGTCTTATGTAGAGGAGCATGAAAAAGAATCTGAAAAGAGAGATGCTCAACTTGATGAGCATTCTGCTGCAATTCAGGATATTAATGAAAAGCTTACTACAATAGATCCTACTGGCAGTGGATGAAATGAAGTTTCATAAACTAAATTTTTAAACATTCATGATTAAATTTTTTAGAGGTCCTGCCGCGTCATTTGACAAAGTACTCCACAAGGATGGTTTGTATTTTGCAACAGACAAGGGGGAAATTTATCTTAATGACTCGGTTTACGGCTCAGATGAGATCGTAACCGATGTAGAGATGAACGAAGATGGTACGGCGCTTATAGTGCGTCGTAAGGGTCAAGAGGACAAGACCATCGATCTCATAGAGTTGATGGCTAAAGCGTCTGATACAGGCGCTGGTCTTATGACTGCTGCAGATAAGATTGCGTTGGATGAGCTTTCTGCTGCATTTAAGAATGATGAACTTGGAAAGGTTCAGGGTGTTGCTGAGGGAGATAAGATCTTGTCAATGACTGACAAACTTGTTTCCGCTACAGTTTCACTTACTTACGATAGCGATGCTAAGAAGATTAAACTCCTTGGTAAGGATAATGCCGATCTTGGTTCAGTAGATGCTACACCGTTTATTAAGGACGGTATGATTAGTGAGGCTGAGCTTGTAACTGATCCAGAAGGACAGGAAGCAGGTAAGTACCTCATGTTTAAATGGAATACAGACTCTGGCGTTTCAGAGCCTACATATGTTCCTCTTACAGAGCTTGTTGACGTTTATACAGCTGGTGCTGCAATCGCTATCTCTGAGGCTAATGAGATTAGTGTAGTAGTTGCAGAGAGCACTGAAGCACAGACTAACTACCTCGTAAACGATGGGGGTCTTAAGGTTGCTGAGATGGGTGCTGGCGTTACTAAGCTTTCACAGGATATTCAGGTTGTTGGCGGACCACTTGCAGATGACCTTGCAGGTATTTTTGATGGAGGTGTTATTCCTGCTGGTACTTCAGTAGAGACTATTCTTATGAAGATGATTTGTAAGGAGATCTTCCCTACAGCTTCTACTTCACAGGGTTCTATCTCTGCTTCAATGAGTCTTACTACTCTCGCATTTGATCCAGCAGATGCTACTGTAGAAGTTGGTACTATCGTAACTACTAATGCACTCACTGCTAATAACTCAAACTATTCAACTACTCCAGCTAAGATTACTGGTCTTACTAATGGTTATTCTCTTACTGAGAGTGGTGACAAGGTTACAGGTAACATGGAGTTTGCTGTAGAGAGTGTTTCTGAGGCAGCTAATACTCACAAGATTACATTTACTTATACAGGTTTCACTGAGACTGCTCCTGAAGCTGTATCTGCAGCTTCTACAGTAACAATGCCTGCTCAGACTCTTGTAGTTCGTGAAGGTGAGTGTAAGGTTTCTGTTAGTGCATCTGGTTCTAAGTTTACTGCTACATCTCCTACAGTTTCTCAGACTTACTATAACATTTCAAATGTTAATACTCGTCAGGCTGAGACTAAGACTATTTCTACTAAGTCTCTTAGTTCAACAGCATCTAAGACTACTAGTGATAAAGTAACTGGAGTTTATAAGTATTTTATGGGTTACTATGACTTCGCATCTAACCAGGTAGTAGAGGAGGTATTTACTTCCGATATTATTAGAGGTCTTACTGTAAATACTGGTAATATTACTAAGGATGGTACTACAACTCTCGTTGATTCTACCGCTAAGACATCTAACGGTAAGTCTATTGTAATCGCAGTTCCATCTAAGTATAAGCTTGCTACTTTCCAGAATGACCTTGGTGGTGATGAGGTTGGTAGCTTCTCTAAGACAGGTACTGTTGCAGTTGCTAATCCAACTAACACAGCGTTTACTACTAACTATACAGTTTATGTATGGCCTATCGCTGGTGGTGCTACTATTAAGCATAAGAATGTAACAATTACTAAAGCATAAGGAGGACTAATATATGGCAAATACTAATTTTATTTCAGCTGCTAACCTTTTCGGTTGGGGACAGTCTTTCAATGCTACAGGTAAGTTCCCAATAATCGCTAAGCGCGTGTGGGAAACATACGCAGACATGATGGAGTTTGTAGGTGATACAAGCGATGTCTGTCCTGCCGGTGTTGTTCTCACAGTTATTAATGATACAGATTCTAAGAAGAACGGTGCTTATTTTGTAGCATCGTGTCCTACTCTTGATGAGCCAGATCTCCCTGTAAAAGTTGAGAAGATTGGTTCTGGTGAGGTTCTTTCTGCTACCAATTATGCTGCTGCTAAGGCTCTTGCTAAGGCAGATATGCGTGGTACTCTTATTTATGTCTCTGAGGATACTGATGAAGGTACTAAGGGCTTCTATATCGTAGCTGGTGACCAGGATATCCAGAAGCTTGGTACAGCTCCTGCTACTGGTGACCTTTCTACTGACGTTGCTAACCTTAAGACTGATGTTAATATTCTCAAGGGTGGAGTTGATGTTGAGGGTTCAGTAGACAACAAGATTGCTGCTGTATTTGAGACTATCAATCTTGAACCATATGCTACTACTGAGTATGTAGACGAGACTTTCGTTAAGAAGGAAGGATATGTTGAGTTTACTCAGGCAGAGAAGACTAAGCTCGAGGGTATCGCTGAGGGTGCTCAGGTTAATGTAATTGAGAAGGTTATTTTTAATGGTCAGGAAGTCGTAGCTGACGCTCAGACTAAGACTATTACTCTCAATACTCCTGCTGACATCGTTAGAGGTCTTGCAGATGGTGAGAAGTTCCTCTCTCTTGATGCTGCTACTGGTAAGCTCGGTGCTACTGTAGGTCTTACTTATTATACCGATACAACTGGTGAAACTCCAGTATACGAGATCCGTTTGACTGGTAAGGGTGGAGAGGTTATCTCTACTATCGACGCTAAGTCTTTCGTTAAGGACGGAATGCTCGATAAAGTTGAGCTTGTTGTTAATCCTGCTGATCAGGCAACTGGTACTTACCTCGTATTTACATGGAATACTGAGGCCGGTCTTTCTGAGCCAATGTATGTACCTGTTACCGACCTTGTTGATGTTTACTCACAGGGCGATGGTATTACAATTGATAGCAACAACGTTATTAAGGCTAAGGTTAAGGCTGAGGATCCATATCTCGAAGTAACTACTGAGGGTATTGCTTCTAAGGGTATTGACAATGCAATTCTTGTTGCTAAGAATGCTGTTATTGGTGCTGAGACTGACGCAGAAACTGCGGTAACTCTTCACGGTGTTAAGAAGTATGCTGCGACTATCGTAGGTGTTCATGAGTCTGCTGTTACTGAAGCTCTTAAGGGTAAAGTTGATGTCGGAGTTTATAACGAGTTTGTAACTAATACAAACAACACTCTTGGCGGCATTAAGGTTACCGATGTAGACTCTATTGAGACTGTTGGTATTAAGCTCAACAAGTCTGAGGCAGGTGTAATTAGCGTAGGTGTTGATACAAACGCACTCGTTAATGGTCTCGTTGGTGCTACAGGTGTAGTTGGCCCAGTTTCTGGTACTACTATTAAGCTCGGTGAGGACATTGTTATTGAGGAAAAGGTAGAGGGTTCTGAGACTCCTCAGCAGGTAGTAATTGGACAGGCTGGTTCAAGCATTCAGTCAGCAATTAAGACTCTCGCTGGTAAGATTGAGACTGCAATCGCTGGTGGTATTACTGCTATCGAGGGCGGTGAGTATATTACAGTTGGAGGTTCTTCTACTTCTAAGACTCTTGCACTTAATGTTGCTAAGATTGGTTCTTACCTCGTAGATAATAGCACAGCTCTTAAGGTTGATGCAGACGGAAAGATTACCCTTGAATGGGAAAATGTTGAATAATTAAATTAATATATTTTTATGGCTACTAATACAGCAATTAAATTTTACAAAGGTGCGTCGGCACCTGCTTCACCAGCTGCTGGTGTTATTTGGTTTAATACCAAGAATCGTACAATCCAGGTTTACACAGGTTCTGCTTGGGAGATCTATACAGGTCTTGTAGATGCAACATATGCAAATAACCAACTTACTATTACTAAGGCGGTAGGTGATCCTCTCGTTCTTAATTTTACTTCAATGCTTAATAGCATTTCAGGTCTCTCTGATAGACTTGATGATTATGATACCTGGAAAGCTGAAGTTGTCGCTCCTGTAATTACTGAGTTTAATGCTAACTTTGCTGCAGTTAAAGCTGCTTCTGAGTCTAATACTGCAAAGCTTGCTGGTCTTACTAAGGCTACCGTTAAGGCTGAGATTACAGCTGACATTGCTGCTGAGGCAGGTCGCGTAGATGGCATTGTTTCTGGCATCAACCAGACTATCGAGAATATGAGTGCTACTGTTGCTGAGAACTCAGCAGCTGCTGCTGACTACGCATCATTTAAGGCAGCCCATAAGACAACTGTCGATGGTTATATTGATGCTAAGGTAAATGCACTTGGTGGAGATAAGACTGGTTCTGATGACTATGTTTCTGTACAGGTTACTACTGCTAAGGGTGAGGTAAGCGGTGTTGTTGTTAATACTGATTCTCTTACTGATAAGATTAACAACATGGATATTCTCGCAGGTGAGAATAAGGCTGCTGTTGAGGCTCTTGGTAAGAAGGTTGGTGCTCCTGTAGCAGTTGAGGGTCAGAGTGCTTACTCTGAGTCTTATACTGTAGCTCAGGACATTAAGGCAGCTAAGGACGCTGCTGCAGCTGCTCAGGCTGATATCGATGCTTTCTTTGCAAGCGCAGAGACTGGTGAGAAGGCTCTTGATACATTGAAGGAAATCCAGCACTTCCTCGAAGGTGAGGGTGAAGGCGGAGTTGTTCAGCAGCTTCTCGATGACGTAGCTAATAACCGTGAGGATATTGACGTTGCTCAGGCACAACTCGCTGGTATTGGTGAGTCTGAGACTGTAAAGGGTCTTATCGGTGCTGCTAAGGATGCTGTTACTGGTGATCTTACTGATGTTGAGTTTACAACTATCGAGGCTATTGATGCAGAACTCGCAAGAATCGCAGAACTTACTGGTGCAGAGGGTGTTGCAGATCAGATCGAGGCTGCAGTTAAGGTTGAGAGAGAGCGTATCGACGAGTACGACCAGTGGAAAGCAGGTCTTGAGGTTGCAGATGCTGCTGTAGAAGGTCAGTACGTTTCTGAGGTTAAGCAGTCTAATGGTAAGATCGAGGTAACTCGCGTAGCTCTTCCAGATTGGACTAACACAATCAATGGTGCTGTAACTGCAGGTATTGAGGCTCTCGATGCTGATGCAACTGCAGAGGATTCTGTTAAGTACCTCTCAGGCGTTGTTAAGGAGGTTGATGGTAAGCTTACTACTTACACTGTTGATGCTATTGTAGGTGACGTTGTTGCAGGTGAGGACAAACTCGCTACCGCTGCTTCTGTTAAGTCTTACGTAGACAACACATTTGTTTGGACAACTTTTAACTAATATATGGTCCTCCTCCATTGGAGGAGGATTTTTTTATTTAAAATATTAAAAAAATATGGGAACTTATCCACAAATTAAATTTTATAGAGGCACAAAGGCCGCTGTAGAGGCTCAGTCTCCAGCTAAAGGATCGATTTGGTTTAATACCGATAACGGATCCATGAATATTAGAATAGAAAAAGCTGACAAAACGTTTGATTGGGAGTCGTACTCTGGTTATAGGGATGTTTCTTTTGCAAACGGTGTGCTTACATTTACTAAAGCAGATGGTACAACTGAAGATATTACAATTTCTGGTTTTGTAACCGACGGAGATTATAATAATTTCTATAAAGAGTTTACCGATTTTGTTGCAGCTCAAGCAGAAGTTGATGAGACTCAAGATAAGTTAATTGAAAACATATCCGAGACACTCACTACTATCTTGGATGATGATTATGCTGAAAACGGATCTCCTTTGACCATTAGAAACATCGCAAAGTCTGAGATTGAAACTTGGATCGTAGGAAATACAAATGTAGATTTCGATACATTAGAGGAGATGTCTGCATGGCTTAAGGAACATCCTGAGAATGCTGCAGCAATGGAGCTTCAAATTGAAAATAATAAAGGTGATATTGCTGAAATTAAAGAGGATGTTGGGGAAATTAATACAGTCATTGAGACCATTAATACTACTATTGAGGAGAATGAGCTTACTGTAGCAGGTGCTCTTACTAATCTTGATGAAAGAGTAATCGCCCTTGAAGGAAGCGCTGTTACTTCTGTAACAGGCGAAAGCTATATTACTGCCGAGACCGTTGATGGCGCAGTAACTGTTAAGGCTACAATTGCTACTATGGAGTCTGGAAATGCAGGCATTGCTCTTGCTTCAGATGTAAGATCTTATGTAGATAGCCAGTGGGAGTGGGGCCTGTTTTAATTTATGGGAGTTAGAGAGTGAAAAACTCCTAACTCCTTTTAATTTATATAGTATATGAAATATCTTAAATATTTACAAACAACTAACGATTTTGAATCGTTTAAGAATAGTGAGAATTATATACTTCCTAATGTCAGCTATGTAGTTGAGACTGAAGGAGTTAGTTTTGATCCTTATGTACCAGACATGCGTGATAACTATCTAACAATCGAAGCGTTAGAAGATGGTTTAACTGCTAGTTTGTCTGGTAATGCATGTGAGTACTGTGTAGATGGTGATGGTAATTGGAAGACTTTAACCGCAAATACTGCTACAGAAAGTATTAATACAGGACAAACATTATCTTTTAGAGGAGAATTAACACCTGCTTCATATAAAGGTATAGGTACATTTACTATTAGTAAAAAGTGTAATCTTAAAGGTAATTGTATGAGTATGTTATTTGGAGATGAAGCAGTAAATAATTATAGTTTGAGTGGTAAGAAATATGCTTTTTATGAATTATTCAAAAAATGTAGTAACATTATATCGATAAGTAAAAGCTTTTTACCTGCTACAACACTGGCAAACTATTGCTACAACAATATGTTCTATGGCTGTAAATCTTTAACAGCTGCACCTGAACTTCCTGCTACTACACTGGCAGATAGTTGCTACAATAGTATGTTCTATAATTGTACATCCTTAACAACTGCTCCAGAATTGTCAGCTACTACACTTAAAGTTGGTTGCTACAATAATATGTTCTATAATTGTACAAACCTTACAACTGCTCCAGAACTCCCTGCTACAACATTAGCAAGTAGTTGTTATAGCCAGATGTTCTATTGTTGTACAAGTTTAACAACTGCACCAGAATTACCTGCTACTACATTAGGATCTTTTTGCTACAACAACATGTTCAGTGGTTGTACAAGCTTAACAACTGCTCCAGTATTACCTGCGACCACACTTGCAGAATATTGCTACCATCAGATGTTCTATAATTGTACATCCTTAACAGCTGCTCCAGAATTGCCTGCAACTACACTTGCAGAATATTGCTACGCAAGTATGTTCTATGGTTGCTCATCTTTAGCAACTGCACCAGAACTTCCTGCAACAACACTTGCAGACTATTGTTACTCCCATATGTTCAGAGGTTGTACAAGATTGACAACTGCACCAGAATTACCTGCAACTACACTTGCAAATAATTGTTACGGCTATATGTTCTATTATTGTACACGCTTAGCAACGGCTCCAGCATTACCTGCTACAACACTGGCAAATAGTTGCTACGATAGTATGTTCTATTATTGTACAAAAATTAACTACATTAAAATGCTTGCTGTGGATATATCAGCAGATAATTGTTTATATAACTGGGTCAGCGGTGTATCAACTACAGGTACATTCGTTAAGAATCCTGCTATGAATAGCCTACCAACAGGAACATCAGGTATCCCAGAAGGATGGACAGTACAAGATGCAGCTTAATAGATTTAATATTATTAAATCATATAATACTAAAAAGATCGGTATATACCGGTCTTTTTAGTTAAACTCAAAAAATTTATTTTTAATTAAATAAAATATATAAAATATGAAATACTTAAAATATTTTGAAGAATCTTCTGCTTATGAAACATATAAGAATGGTAGTGATTACGTTCTTCCTAATGTTAGTTATATAAAGACAGGAGAGGTTCTATATAATTCATTTAATAAAAATATTATATGTACCTATATTATCGATGACACAACTGTGAATACTCCAGTTAAAATAATTCATAATGCCAATGTACTAGATTATGATAATAATAATTACAATATCATAATAGATGGTGCAAAAACAACTTGAGATGAAAATGACCCATCTTTTGACGAAAATCTTTCGTGAACAGATGGCGGTGCCGATTATATGTACACTTTTTCTTCTACGGGCATTCATACTGTTGAATTCGTACCTCTTATTGAACTATATGACTCTTCGAGTTGTTTTTACACTGGCACAGACGGAGACGGAGGAATGTTTGAAGATTGTCCTAGCTTGTATTCTGTACAAATACCGAACATGGCAGATTGAATTGATATACACAACTGTCTATTTTTAAATTGTGAAGGTTTGAAAGAAGTGATTTTTCCTAAAAATACAAAATCTTTAGGCAATAGTGTCTTTGAAAACTGTTCTAATAATCCAACAGTAATTTTAAACGCCACAAATCCACCATTAATTACTAAGGATACATTCTTTACAGGTGATATATTCTCAGGAATGACTATTAAAGTACCTTTTAATAGTGATTATAGTGAGTGACAAAACAACAATACTGCTTACTATCCGGGATATTATCCATCTATAAAATTTGAAACAATCTAAAGATTTATTTAATAATTCTTTAATTATGAATATTTTAATCATAACATTTCTGATTATTAGTTTTATATACAATCTGTTCATTTTCATTAAATATAAAACTATTCCAGTTTCATTATCTGAAACATCTTATTTATTAGGTGATAAAAGATATTGATTTACATTATATTGTGTAACATCTACATTTTTAATGATTCCTTGTTTGTTGAGTGTTGTTTCAGAAACATTGACGTTTCTACCATTTTTAATGTGTTCAGGTTTAATGTTTTCTGGAGTATCTCCTTTGTTTAAACAAGGATTGGATAAAGGTGTGCATTATACTGCATCAATTATTGCTTTTATATCTTTTCTTATCTTTTTGATATTAGAAATGGGATGATTGATGACAGGAATCTTTGCTGCGTTGTTATTAATGTTAGTTTTATGGAAACCCCAATGTTATGTATATTTTGCAGAAATGTTAAGTTTTTTATTCATAATAATTTATTTAATATAAATCGTGAAAAACATTAATCTTGGCGATGAAAGTAAATTTGTTCCTTGGGGAACAAATGGAATGAAGAACTGTTTAGATCACTGTAAGTTAATCTTAAAAAGATATGGTCTTACAAACTACGGATCTTCAGCAACAGCTATACAGTTATTGAAAGAGTCTGGAAATAAGCTTGTATATGCAACAGATAATCCAAAAGAAACCTATGAAATTGCAACTAAATGCATCGATGAACATCTTAAAGCTGGTAGACCTATTATAGTAGGAGTAAACCACACTCTTGGTAATACATATAATGAAGGAGCTACTGACCACTTTGTAGTAATCTACGGTAGAGAAGAGGTTGGTAGAGATGTACATTATATGTATTATGAGATAGGTAAGTCAAGAGCAGAAGCAGGGTATAATGATGAAAAGAATAGGTTTGTATATAAAAGTGGTCGAAACACTGAACTTTATGATGAAAAGTCAGAACTGAAGGGTGGAGTTAGAATAGATGTAACTCAAGTTAGACCAAATATTTAATCTTAAAAGATCTCTGAGTTTTCAGGGATCTTTTTTGTTTTTTATACTTGCTTTTCTCAATCTTTTTTATTATATTTGCCCAGTTTAAAAGTATCTAAAATTATGGCAAAATTGAATTTACGTAGGTTCTCGACTTTAGAGAATTATCAAAACGCAGTCATTGAAGACGGTACATTTTTTGTAATTGTAGAATCTGGACAGTTGGGAGTTAGGAAAGGTGAGTTGGATATACTTACACCATCTAACACATTACGTGATTATAAACTGCCAGATGGAGAAGTTGTAATTACTCAAAATGATACCATAGCAGAAGCAGTTGCTAAACTCGAAAAGAGACTCATTAATTTTTCAGATAATGTAGAAAGTGCCGTTAATACCGCAAATGATGCTATAGAGGCAGTTAAAAACCTTGATTTTAATGGAGAGGTTGATCCTAATCATGAATCTAGGATAGTTGCTTTGGAAAATCAAATAGAAGTGATCTCTGAGGAAGAGTTTGAAGCAAAAGAAGGATTTGATAAAAACCGAATTTATTACATTTATTCAAATGATTAATATTGGTAGAAAAGAGATTTCTCGAATCGAATTAGATGATAATGGGACTAAAAGATCTATATCAAAAGTTTATACTTATATTGGAGATAAACTTGTATTGATTTGAGAAGCTATTCGTAGTTGTTTTGGGTCGGGTTGGTGAATTACTAATAGGCCTTGAATAAATAACAATGCTTGAAAAAATAAATAATATGGCAAAGATTAGTGAAAACATGATTCCTGATATTAATGCTGATTGGGGTTTAGATGCAAGTAACGGCTTGCCATACTCTGGAGAGGCTGTACAGGAGTTTATTAAAAGAACATTAAAACAGAAATATGGCTATTTCCACTATGATGAGATTGGAAATAGATATATGGTTTTTGCAGATAAAGACTCTTATGAGTTATATATTCAAGATAAGGAGACAAATAAGGATTTGTTGTTAAATGTTTTTGATGCGCCTTTCAATTATTCTGCAAGGATTGAATTAATTACAGAAGCATATAATGCAGTGTTACTTGGATCTACAGATAATTTACTGCAGTTTAAATTCTTTTTAGAAAATAAAAATGGAGACAGTACAGGTGAAAATGCAGACTGTACTATTACTTTTACAAATGCAGGTGTGAAGAAGGTGTTAAACCAAATGTATACATCTGCACAAGGTAGAGAAGGTGTATCTATTGATTTAGCTGAGTATATTACTGAAGGTACTAATAATATTAGTATTGTTATTAAAGGTCAGGATCACCTTGCTGCTACTACTGTTTCTGTTATCTACCAGGTCGTAAATCTACAGTTAAGCGATGTATTTGATGTTAGTAAAGTTTACAATCCTGGAGATAATTTGATTATACCTGTAACTGTTGGGGGTTATGGATCTAAAACATTGGAGTGGTATATAGATGGTGTATTACAACCATTTGACCAGTCTATTGATCAGATTAACTCTCCAATTACTATTACAAATACAAAGACTATTTCCTTAGAAAATATTGATCCCGGAGTACACTCTGTACAAGTTAGGGTTTATACAATAGTAGAGGGTAAACAATTTTACTCGCAAACTCTGTTTAGAAACTTTTTCGTTAGAGGCGGGTCTGAAACATTAATTGGAGTAGCTACAGAGTTACCAATTGGAGTAAATCCGGTAATGCAACTATCTCAGTTATATGGTTTTACTCAATATGTACCATATAATCTAAGATATGCGATTTATAATCCTTCAAACGCTGCATCTAATGAAGTATCTATTTATTTGGGTAAAGAGTTATATACAATAGATAATGCGGTTAATGGAAGTGAGTCTAATCTCGCAATAGTTGTAAATGAATCTGGAAACCATGCAATAAAGATTTCAGTTAACGGATCTATTTACACTATATCTACCGATGTTGCTAAATCTTCAATTAATATTTATGAGATTACATCTAACTTGTCATTAGATCTTCGGGCATTTGGTAGGAGTAATGACCCAAATAACACAGATAATAACAGCAAATGGGATTATAAAGATATTACATCTTCTTTTAATGGTTTCTATTGGAATGCACAGTCTGGATGGGTTGACAATTCATTGATAGTTAATGCAGGAGCTACATTGGAAATTAAACATGCACCGTTAGCAGTAAATCCAACTATTCTTGGTAAAACTATGGAGTTTGAGTTTGCAACTCGTAATGTAATTAGTGATGACTCTGTAGTATTGGATTTGACGACAAATGGGGTTGGTTTATTGATTACTGCTTCTGAGGTTAAATTAACAGCGTCTGACAATAGTGTAGTATCTACCAAATTTAAATCCGGAGAAAATAATAGAGTATCGTTTGTTATTAATAAAAATGAAAATGATACTAATGCTTGTTTAATGTTTATCTATGTTAACGGTATTATTTGTGGAGCAACTAATTACGCAAAAGCTGCAAATATTAGATGTTCTAAAAATATGGTATTTAATAGCGATGTAGATATTATTATTAAACAGATTAGATTTTACGACAGATCTTTAAATCCAGATGAGATTTTAAATAACTATATATTATACAGAGATACAGTTTCTGAAATGTTGGACATTTATACAAGAAATGATATCTATGATTCAATGTCAGAGATTGATCCTGAAAAGATTGTTAACTATCTTCCAGTAATGTATTTTACATGTTTGTTAGATGATTCTAAAAATACAGTATTGGGAGGTATTCCTACATTAGAGGCTCGTACAGATGCTGATGCGAAAAATGAGGAGATTTACTGTGCAATTAAATATGTAAACGCACAAGATCCAACTAAGAACTTTAGCATAAATCGATCCAGAGTTAGATTACAAGGTACATCTTCAATTAAGTATCCTAAAAAGAACTGGAGATTCTATACTGGAAAGAAGTATGGAGTAATGTTGGATTACCAGGGAAATGTAATTCCGAATGGAGAGTATGCTTTTAAAGATGGATCTATTCCTACTGATAGATGGTGTTTAAAAGCTGACTATGCAGAGTCTTCTTCATCACATAATACTGGTACTGCCAGGATATGAAATGATTTGCTTACAAAAGCTCAAGTTACATATTCTAATCCTGAAAAGAGTAGTTATTTTGTTTTACAGGGTGAGAGAGAGGATGGTAGTGTTGAGTTTATCTATAATTATTATGATAAAGAAAATGAAAAGCTAAACGATGCTACTGTACTTGAGCAAAAATTTGTTATATATAAATATATTCCAATTACAAGAGAGGAGGTTATTAATACAGGATTAGCAAGTAAAGCAGTACCTGTTGCCGAGTTGCCAGATGAGTCTGATAATGGATTTAGGAGTAACTTGTTTATAATGCTTCCTAACGAAAATGGAGTAGTTGGAGAATTAGCGTTAATGACTAACGCACAAAAAGCAGCTAAAGCCAATGGTTATAATTACGATGTAAGAACTTGTATTGATGGTTTTCCTATCGTAGTATTTTATAGACTTACTGAAAATGACCCTTGGATCTTCTTAGGTAAGCATAACTTTAATAATGAAAAGTCTTCTGAAAACGTTTTCGGATTCTGTGACATTCCAGGATTTGACGATGCTATTATCCCAGGATCTATAACCGAGGATAATCCAAAAGGTTATACATACGGAGAAAAGATGCAGTGTTGAGAGTTGTTAAATAATAATGACGAGTTAGGTTTCTTTTCTACTACAGAAGGTTTCTATGATTTAGTACCAGATGGTAAAGGTGGACAGATCTATAGATGAGAGCAGGCTTTTGAGGCACGTTATCCTGATGAAGGAAGTGCAGCACCTACTGGAGATCTTAAACGATTTGCAGATTGGATGTCTACAGTATCTCAAGAAGATTTTGAGGATGAAAAGTGAGCTCACTTAGATGTCTATAAAATGGCAGCGTATTATATCTATTTAATGCGTTTCGGAGCTGCAGATCAGGTAGTTAAAAACTCTATGTTTACATCGGAAGATGGAGAACATTTCTATTTTATTAACTATGATAATGATACCATTCTTGGTGTAAAGAACGATGGTAGGTTGGTATTTGATCCTACTATTGATAGACAAACTCCAGATCCAGACTTCCCAACAGCATATGCTTACGCAGGACATGATTCTCGTATGTGAAATATGCTTGAAGCAGACAAAGAGTTTATGGACATTGTTAAAGCAGTAGACTCTGCATTAGGATCCGCTGGTATGACTTATGAGTCGATGATCGATATGTTTGAAAATAAACAGACTGGTCAATGATGTGAAAGGATCTATAATAGAGACGCACAGTTGAAGTATATAAATCCATATAACACAGGGGTTTACGATGAAGGCCTTTTCTCACTGCAAGGTACTCGTAATTCTCACAGAAGATGGTGGTTGTCTCAGCGTTTCAATATTTATGACGCTAAGTTTATTACAGGCAGTTTTAAAACTCAAAATATTTGGTTCAAGTTAAATGGTGCTCCAATTGGTTCTTATTTTGATATTACATCTGGTAAATATCTACCTTTTGGTTATGAGATTACAAATGGTGCGTCTGAGGTTACAGGTTTTATCCCAGTAAATGATACTTACAGATTTGTTATTCCACAAGGAGTTTCTGTAGGTGACCCGGTATTGATTTATGGTGCTACAAATATTAAGAAACTCGATATGTCCAATGTAGTAAAATATCTTTCACAGATATCCTTAGCTGGAGCATATTCGGATTCTGTAGGTACTATGCTTGAAGAGTTGGATTTACATGGTGAAAATGAGGCAAGTAATGTTACTATCTCAGGATTGGAGTACTTGACATCTCTTAAGATATTTAATATACGTGGAGTTAAAGGTATTAAAGAAATAAACTTACCTAATTCTCTCAATATTAAGTCATTATATGCAAGAGGTTCTGGACTTAGTTCGGTTAATTTGGCACCTGGATGTTTGATCGAAGAGTTAGAATTACCAGATGATGTTCAAACATTAAATTTAATTGATTTACCATTGTTAAAAGAAACTGGATTGATTATAAATGGAGGATGGTCAAATGTATCCGATATTTGTATATCCAACTGTCCTAATCTTACTAACGATTTTGATCTTATTTGGAGATGATATGATAACACAAGACATTTAGAGGTTAGAAATGTTGAGTTATATGGTGTCAAATGGACAGATGTAAATATTGATAGATTACTTGAGTTAGCCAGAAATACTAACATCACTATTAAAGGTAAGATAGGATTGCAAAGTGTTTCTGATGAGGACAAAGATAAATTGTTAGAGTTGGAGAGGTTATTTGACGGTCAAAATATATTTGATGAAAACTCCGACCTACATATTTATGGACCTACATCGATTTATATTTTTGGACCCGAAGACGGTCTTATTTATGAAGGCACTAACTTCCAATTTAAAACTATAGTCTTCTCTGAAAATCCAGGATCGTATAGATATATTGTTAGACCTGTTGATGGAGATAATTTACGAGAAGGTATTGATATAGATGAGCAAACCGGAAAATTAACTACAATTGAGTTAGGGCTACCTGACCTCGATATACAAGTAACAGTTCTCTTTATAATTTCTGACAGTTTACGATTTACTAACAGTGAAACCGTTACTATTAAGAAAAAGATCTATCCACAAAATGTACAAATAATAGGAAAATCGGAAATATCTGATGAGCCTGTTAATTACACTTGAAGGAGTTTTACCACAAATATTACAGGTGAGTTTAGTGTAGAGTGGAGTTTAGTTGGAAATATCGATCAGTATGTATCTATAACTAACTCTGGAATTAACGGATGTACTCTAGAAATGCATACTCCTCCAGAAACTGTTGCAAGAGGTACTCTACAGTTAACATTGACAAAATGAAATGGTACTGTACTTGAAACTCCTACGTTTAATGTTTTGATTAGAAATCCGGAAGTTGTAATGACTACTGAGACAAATCCCGAAGTATTAAATGTATTGTGACAGTACTGTTCGTATAGGATGAGTGACCCTACATATCTATTGAGAAGTGAAGCTGAAAGTTTTATAGATGACGATTTTGTAATAGATAAACAGACAGCTATTTTCAAAAATAGTAATATAAAATTTTTCAATGAATTTAAGGATTTTATCGGTATTAAAACAGTACCTAATTATTGCTTTGATGGCTGTAAAGATCTATTAGAGATTACTCTTCCGAGCAGTATTACTACTATTAAAGATGATGCGTTTAGAAGTACAAAACTTACAAATATTGTTATACCGGAAAATGTTAAAACTATAAGCCAGAGTGCATTTTCTGGAACAAGCTCTATTACAAGTTTTACTGTAAATACTGGAAATCCTAATTTTGGATCTCACGGTGGTGCTATTTATTCAGATGTACAGTGTCGGACATTATATATTATTGCTCCAGGTATAACGGAGTTTAAAGTGGCAGATGCAACTATAGCCGCTTATGGAGATGGTTCCGGGGCTTGAGAAAGTGGTAGAAGTCTTAAAAAGATTACATTAAATGATAGAATTCAAGGTATATCAGGAGTCTGGTTTAAATCTGCATTTTTAAGTCAAATAGAAGAAGTTGTAGGCCCAGATAGAGAGGATTATAAGTTTTATAATGGATGTGTTTATAGTGGAGATTATTCTACTCTGATATATTGACCTGCTGGAAAAACTTACTCTGAAGATTTATTAAAATTTGATGAGGATGGAAACTGTACGATTAATCGTATTGGCACTAGAGCATTTAACTCAAGAAAGATACCTGGGATTTTCACTATACCAAGTTCAGTAACCCAGATAGATGAGTGGGCTTTTTATGGTTTGGAGACCAATACTTTAAATATCCACGAAAATGTACATTTAGGAAATTACTGCTTTCATAGTTCTAAAATCTCTAATTTAAATGTAGAAACCATACATTTTGATGGAGTAAGTATATTTAATAGTTGTGCAGGTTTTACAAGTGTAGAGTTACCAGAAGGACTGAAAACAATCCCTGATGGCACTTTTAGTGGTAATTCTCTAATAACTATGTCATTACCAGATTCTATAGAAACAATTGGTACTGAGGCTTTTACAAACAATAAAAACTTGGTAAGTTTTGTTATCCCTACAAAAGTAGCGTCTATAGGTAGATCTTGTTTTAGAGGTTGTGTGTTACTTGGTGATATAACCAGTTTAGCACCTATAGCGCCAGCACTTGCTGAAAGTGTATTTGGTGAGACAAGTATTAATTACACAGGTATTAACGCTACAACAAAAACTCTTACTATACCATCTAATGCAACAGGTTATAATTCAGGAGATTGGAAGTCTGTTCTTCAGGATAAAATAGTATTTACATTAAAAAGTATTACATAATATGTATACAGTTAAAAACAAAGTATATGCGGACGCGGGTTGCGTTTTAAAATATGAAAACAAAGTTGCTTTTAGTTTCGAGGACGTCGATAAAAAAGACGTCCTTGAGGCTAAAATTAATTTGGAAAATATGCAAAAAATTGGTAAATTTGTTGTGTATGATGACTTAAAGGATTATATCTCTTGCTCTGAATATAAAGATTGAAAGAAGAAATGAGTCAATAAACAATTTACTAATGATGACCAAATTGCCATTATGCTTAATAAGGATGATTCTGAAGAAGATCTGTTGTTATTCAATAAGATGCAAGAGTGGAGAGAATGGTCTGGATTTATAGCTAAAAAGATAGTTTCTGTTTTAGGGTAGTATGAAAACCTTAATGAAAAACCATAAAACAGCAATGTATTGTTTAAAGTATATTCCCGTAATAATGTTTCTATCTATGTGGGGATATACTGTACTTGCTGTTATAGGTGTAGACCTTGTAATAACCGATATAGTTGTTGGGTGTTCTATTTTACCATCTATATTAATATTTGCACTATCGGATGTATTTCATTTTTGTTGGATACATAAGTGCTTAACAGGTTATTCGTTGTTGGTAGATATTCTAATTAATATAAATAAATATATTGGATTAGGGGTTTTATTGTTACCATTAAAAACAACATGTGCGATAATTGGATTGGGACTATTTATCGTTTTAATAATTAAAACTAAATTAAAGAGAAATGGAGTTTAAGATTTTATCACATTTATTGAGAGGACTTGCGGATAACATTGATGCTGGTAATTCCAATGTTACTGAAGAGGAGATGATGGAGATTTGTGAATTAATAAGCAACTCCGCTAACCCTGAAGAGAAAATTAGTAAATACCAAACTGCAGATCTACTTGGAGTAAATCATAAGACTGTTGATTACTATGTTAGGAAAGGGTATATTCCACATGGTAGACAAGAAGTCGGATTCAAGGAGATATTTTGGTATAAGAAAGATATATTAAAATTTAAAGAAGAGAAAGATGAAAAACGAAAAAGAAAAGGCGAAGGAAAAACCGAAGAGTAATCCTATAGACAAGGCTAAAGCGATTGCAGAGGACATGCAAAAAAGAGTCGCAAAAGCAAAAACTACGAGAACTGTTGATCGAAGACCTAAAATTCCTGCAGGAGTACTAACCCCTCCAGGGTTCAATCACCCAAGAATGATCAAAAGAAATGGCGGAACCGTTAAGTAAACGATTGTATAAAATAGAGTTGTGGGTTTTAAAATTCATACCATATATACTCGCAACATTACATTTTATTAATACTATATTAATAAGTTTTGGAATAATATCACCATTTATTAGTTACATGGCGTGTGTTTCGCCAGTAGTATTGCTTTTCTTATACATTTCGTCTTACGCTTTTAAATTTTGCGAATACCATAGAATACCGTTACATTATATAGTATTTAATAAAATTACAGTAACATTGGATTACTGAATTCAGTTTCCAATTACAGATTATTATTGAGCTTTGATGCAATCATTACTGTTTGGATTCTTTGCTATAATGTGCGGCATATTAAAACTTTTTAAAAAGATTTAAAATGGCCATTGAAAAGAAATTAATCCATTTTAACGAGGATACAGAGTTCAAGAAAAGATTAGACAACAATGAGATTTTAGATACAAGTATTGTATTTATCAAAGATGCAAATAAGATCTATACTCATGGTACTGAGTATCAATGAGTTGAATGGAGTTATATAGATGCTCCTCAAGGATATACTTCTTATTTGTTACAAGATAAATCTGTATGGAGAGATAACAATAACGAAATAATTTGAGTAAAAGATGGCATATCAGAGTAAATACACAGGTCTTCAGATTGACGACATTCTAGATAGCGTAGAATGGAAACAGGGCAAGATTGAAGACCTGGCATCAATTAGAGCAGGAGCACAGAAAGGAGCCACTGCATTACAAAGTTATACAGAGAAATATACCGGTACCGTTACTGGTATTAAAATTAACGGAGTTGTTAAGAGTGGTAGTGGAGTTATAGATTTGGGTACTATTAGTACTACTGAAACTGACCCAATCTTTTCCGCTAGTCCTGCCGCATCCATTACGGAGGCAAAGAAAACTGAGTGGGATAACAAGGTAGATAAGGTTAATGGCAAGCAGCTCTCTACTGAGGATTTCACAACTGCACTTAAAACAAAACTGGAAGGATTGAGTAACTATGATGATACTGAGTTGTCTAATGCTGTTGAAACTCTTCGTGGAGATTTTGACAATATCGTAAGTGGAGATACAACTACTGCTATTAAGACATTCAATGAGGTTATTGCTTTCTTAGATGGTATTACAGATACTCAGGATTTAGAGAGTATTATTGCAAGTATCGAGCAGCAGATTGCTGGTAAGATGGATAAAGTCATTTTAGCCGCCGTTGCGACAAGTGGTAGTTATAACGATTTGACCAACAAACCTACTATCCCTACTACGGTATCTCAATTGGATAATGATGTAGAGTATATTACTCACGAAGATGTAGCTACCGTAGCAAGAACAGGTTCATATAATGACTTGAGTAATAAGCCTACAATCCCTTCTGCGGTGACTGAATCAACCGTCAGTGGATGGGGATTTACAAAGAATACGGGTACATACTCCAAGCCGTCTACAGGTATTCCTAAGAGTGATTTGGCGAGTGCAGTTCAAACATCTCTCGGAAAGGCAGACACTGCACTTCAGAGTTATACAGAGCAGTATAAGGGAACTGTTACTGGTGTTAAAATTAATGGAACTACTAAGAATCCTTCAAGTGGTATTGTTGATCTTGGAACTGTTATTACTTCACATCAGACATTAAAGACCATCAACGGACAATCACTTATAGGTAGTGGTGATATTACTATTTCAGGAGGATCATCAAACTCAAATGTTCAAGCAGTTGACACAGGAGATGTAATTGATGATGTTACTGTAGATTATGCCACTAAAACATATGTTGATGGATTAGTTGGAGATATTAATAGCGTTCTTGAAAGTATAATTAATGGGTAATGATTATGGCAACAATAAGTGAAAATTTACAAATAATTAAAGATAGCACAGATGCTATTAAGCAAGCTATTATAGATAAAGGTGGTACTATTGAAGGTAATATAACTACTTGGGCAGATGCTATTAGTGGAATTAGCGGTGGGGGAAGTTCTTCAGAGGAAGAAATTACTTTTAGAGGTACATTAACACCCAACATGACTAAAATAATTATTAGAGGCAAAATAGATTCAAAGCCTCAATACAGTTCTTCATTACATTTTTGTGTATTAGGTTTTAGTAGTATGAATGGTATTGTATGTAAAAGTCAATCAATAGTGGTGACAGATACCATAGATATAACTTTAGATATGGGTGAACCTATAACGGATGCAACAAATACCAATTTTATAATTATAGGATCTAATTACAATGGTAGATGTCCTATTTGGAAAGTAAATTTTATAGAAAATACTTCTGGAGGTAGCGATAATTAATAAAACACACAATATATGGCAACAAGAAAAATAAAAGACGCAAAAGACCTTAGTACAGGTGAATTGATATATTTTAAAGGTCATGCACAAGCAACCTTTATGAGTGATGGTCGTACTGTTGAAGAAGCGGTTAGTGAAATGTCTGGTGGATCGGGCGGATCAATAGATACTTCTAATCTAGCAACTAAAACGGAACTTGCTCAAAAACAAGATGTAATTTCAGATATCGATACAATTAGAACTAATGCTGCAAATTATAAAGGAACTGTAACTTCTGTAAAAGTAGATAATGTTAGTAAAAGCCCTTCTAGTGGAGCAGTAGATCTTGGATATGTCAATAAGAAACTAACAACATCTACATCATCTTCAATGGCATTATCACCTAATATCTATTATAGAAATACAAGTACTTCATTATCTACATTGACTATTACATTGAGCAGTGTTTCAAATAGTAATATTATTAATGAATATTTTGTAGAATTTACTACAAGAAGTGCTGGTACAACAGTTTCATTACCAAGCACAATTAAATGGGCTAATGGAGAAACTCCTACATTTGAAGCAAGTACTACTTATCAGATAAGTATTGTTAATAATCTTGGAGTAGTAACAAAATTTAAGTAAGAGTTATGGATATTAGAAGAAGATCGCAAATAGGTGGTATTAAAAAGACATCATCTGGTGGAGGATCTACAGGAGGTTCTTATACTGTAAATCTTAACGGTCAATGGGAAGCAACTACAGCAGTATCCAATCCAGACTCTACATTATATGATGGTGTTTATAGGAGTTCAAGTAATTATAATGTAAGTAATGAAGCAGCCATAATGTATATTACTATAAAAGACTGTAGTTCTTTTAAGATGTATATTAGAAGTTATGCTGAGTCTACCTATGACTATGTAATGGTTTCTCAATTGGATACATTAATAAATGGTAATAATGATTATAATAATACAAGATATGTTAAAGCACATACAAGAGGTAATCAACAGTCTGGTACATCATTATCTAATTATACATTAGTTGAGTTTACGGGAATATCATCAGGAGAGCATACTATAACAATTGTGTATAGAAAAGATAGTAGTGGTAATAGTGGAGATGATAGAGGTTATGTATTGATTGAGAAAACACAGGCTGGTAGTGGAGATAGTGGTTCAGGTGGAGATAATGAAGGTGGAAGTACTGAAGAAGCAATCAATATAGATAATTATCTCACAATAGAAGCGTTAGAAGATGGATTAACTGCTAAATTAAGTGTTAATGCATGCGAGTATTGTGTTGATGGAGACGGTAATTGGAAGAGTTTAGCAGTAGATACTGCAACAGAAAGCATTAATAGTGGGCATACTTTATCATTTAGAGGTAATTTAACACCTACTTCAAGCAAAGGTATAGGTACTTTTACTATAAGTAAGAAATGCAATCTCAAAGGTAACTGTATGTCTATGCTATTTGGAGACAATGCGGCCAATAATTATAGTTTGAGTGGTAAGAATTATGCTTTTTATAAACTGTTTTCTAATTGTACTAATGTAGTAAGTGTAAGTAGTAATTTCTTGCCTGCAACAACACTTGCAGAATATTGCTACAGATATATTTTCCAGTATTGTACAAGTTTAACAACTGCTCCTGTAATATTACCAGCGGCAACACTTGTAAGTTATTGCTACTATGGTATGTTCAGCGGTTGTACAAGTTTAACAACAGTACCAGAATTATCAGCAACTACACTCGCGCATTATTGCTGCAACAGTATGTTCTTTAATTGTTCAAACTTAACAACTGCCCCAGTATTACCAGCGGCAACTATTAGAAGCGGGAGCTACACGGCCATGTTCTATGGTTGCAGTAAACTCAACTACATCAAAATGCTTGCAACTAATATATATGAAGATGGATTACATATATGGGTTAAAGGTGTAGTAAGTACAGGTACATTCGTAAAGAACCCTGCTATGACAAGCTTGCCAACAGGTGAAAATGGTATCCCAAGCGGATGGACTGTTATAAATGATGGAGAATAAATAAAAACAATACAATATGAAACTCTACGAAAAGATAATTGATGGAAAACAGCACTGCAAACCAGCAAATAAGATAGTAATCGTAAAAGATGGTATGCAGACATTCAATCCTACTGAGGAGATGCTTCTTGCAGACGGTTGGAAAGTACACGAACCAATACCTTATGAACCAACCGAAGAAGAAATCCTCAATAGGGAGAAGGAATATAAAATAGAAGAGATTCTTAGATTTGACTCTTCTCCTGAAGTAAACATCTTCTACATTGATGGTCAAGAGATGTGGCTTGATAAGGCTACAAGAGTAGGTCTTAAGCTTAGATTTGATGCAGAGATAGCAAGTGGACAGACTAATACTACACTATGGTATGAAGGTATACCATTTAATCTTGAACTTGCTAATGCAGTACAGATGCTTAATGCTATTGAGTTATATGCTTCTGCATGTTATGATAATACTCAAATGCATATAGCTTATGTTAAGGTAATGGAAGATATTGAGACTTTGAAGAACTATGATTATAGAACAGGTTATCCTGAGAAACTTAGATTTTAATGAAAGCAACTAATAAATTGAGACTCGCTGCTATTTCAACAGTAGTTGTTGCAGCACTATTCGCAATTCTAATCCCTCAACCTTGAGGTGTAATATTATCTGCATTGACAGGTATAGGAGGAGGATTGTATATGAGATCTTTATTTAGTAGATTAAAATAGTTATGTCAACTTGAATTAAATGATGAAAATCTAAATTCGTATGAACTATTATAGGATTGGTAGCATCTGCAATGGTGCTATCATTCCTATCTGCTTATTTTTTAATGGATTCAATTAATTGAATTTTAGCAATAGTAATAGCAGGATCATTCGGATTTGGTATTAGAAGCGTAGTAATTAA
The DNA here is from genome assembly GCA_045121975.1 of Roseburia sp. GTDB lineage: Bacteria > Bacillota > Clostridia > Lachnospirales > Lachnospiraceae > Roseburia. The sequence goes on along the minus strand of JBGVHB010000128.1, from coordinate 6,483 downwards.
AAAGATTGACAGTTTAGTAGATAAATTTAAATAATTTAAAACGTTAAAATGATATGGCAATTAATAAAAAATTAATTCATTTTAATTCGAAAGGAGATTTTATATCTGCATTGGAAGGAACTCTTCCTCAAGGTGGTGCTGCTGATGCAGATCATGGCCAATTGCACGATTACAGCATCGTATTTGTAAAAGAAAGTAAAGAAATTTGGACGCATGATAATTTATATAAGAGCGTCAATTGAACAGTATTAGAATAAATTATTATGTTAAACAATTTTATTTACGCAAAATCAAAAGCAATGTTTGAAGAACGATTTGCAGAAGTACCTAATGATGCAATCGTTTTTATTGAAGATACAAAAGAGATTTGGACACACGGTTCATATTTTGACTGTTCAACATTAGATCCTAATATTATTCCTAATCTTCAGATGGAGATAGATGAGTTGAAAGGGATTGTTGATAATAAAGCATACACAGATGGATCTTATCCAAATATGACTGTGGGTACTGCAAAAGATCTTTATACCGTACAGAATTCTGCAGAATTTGAATTTTCTCATAAAATTTCGGAAGTTGAATCTGAATCAGATATCGCAAAAATTGAAAATATAAAGGGCAATTCCGTGGTGTGGAATCAGCTTATTAATAATATCCTTTCTGACACAACCTATCAAAAAGCATGGTATCCTCGAAGGGGAGTGAACTACGCATCAGTTCAGAATGGGGTTATTGAATTGAGATTTGATTCTCAGTCCGATGCATTCGGAAATTCTCTACGACAGCAGATAGATGTAAGGCCCGGAGATCATATTTATATATCATATGATTATGAATCGCACAACGTAGACGAATTTGGCCGTAGGGTATACATGGAATTCACAGCAGGGTGGTCCAGTAAAGCATCCCTCAGCGATAATTGTCTGGCAAAAGGCGGAGAAGTTGTTGGACATGCAGAAGGATTTAGCACTGTGCCTTCAGACAACAGTATCGACACTTTGTGTATTTACTTCTGCTATCCCAGTATTACTTCTCCCGACACTACGCCGTTGAAAATTGCCAATTTCCGTTTTGTCAATTTGACAAGGATGTTCGGAGCAGGCAACGAGCCGACCACGATAGAGGAATATCACTCACGTATTCCGCAAGGCATTGACATGGATGCCTACAACGAAGGCGAGGTCATCCATATGAACGTGGATGCGGTCAAGTCGGTAGGATTCAACCAATGGGATGAGGTGTGGGAACAGGGGCAGATTTCTCAAGCAGATGGAAGTAATGTTGCATCTGATTACCATATTCGTAGCAAGAACTTTATCAAAGTAATGCCGGGAAAGACCTACGCGATGGTGGGCACATTCAGAGTGATGTTCTATGATGCAGAAAAGGAATTTGTGGATTGGTGGAGTGTCGGAAATTTCCGAGAATTTACACTCCCTGACAATGTATTCTATGTTAGGTTATACACCGAAGGTGCAACCTATAACCACGATATCTGCATCAATATCAGCGATGCGGAAAAGGACGGCACGTATGAGCCTTATATCAGCCGTATGCAGAGCCTAGAGATACTGCGTAAGTATTTCCCTAACGGCATGAGGTCTGCCGGAACAGCGCATGATGAAATCCGCTACAACAAGGCTACGCAGAAGTGGGAGAAGGTCGTTAGAATTGGAGAGGTGGATTTAGGGACTTTGGATTGGACACTCACGTCTCAGCTGTACTTTAGAGCATTGCTTCCAAGTGATTCTATTGCTCCGACAAATACTGACTATAATGGATTTATCTGTGCTAAGTATGAGAGAGTAGATTTTAACCTTATTTATGGGCAACAGGTAGCATTCCCTTGCTTCGGCATTCCGGCGAACAATCCTGTATGTTGCGTTTCCGATTCATCCTACACCGATACTGCATCCTTCAAGGCAGCAATGCAAGGTGTCATGCTCTACTACGAACTTGCAAATCCTATCGTGACCGAGATAGAAGAGGCGTTCAACCTTGATTATGAGGTGTGGAATGGCGGTACTGAGCAAGCCATTGCGCATGTCAAATCTACACCTTTTAAGGGAACTATTAAATACGGTATAGATAGTGCTTTAGCTACTATTAAAAATAATAGCTTGGAAATTAGCAACTTGAAAAACAGGATTATTTCAGATGGAGATGAAGTATCTAATCTAACTTTAAAACCTGGGTGTAAAATAGGTTCATTTAGTGTAGATTCTTCTAATAATCTGTCTTCACATGATTCAGAACACGTAGTTATTTCGAATAATGCTATTTCTATTAGTAGTGATGATTATGAAAATTTTACAACCATTAAAAATGATAGATTACAAATAGTTTCTGAGAATGCAACTGAGCCTGCTATGTATATACAAGCTTCTAGAGGAATTGAGATAGATTCGTCAACACTACTTATGGAATATGCGATCAAAGCTCTTGATGGAATGTTTGCTGGACTTAGACCTTACGTTAGAGTTATAGGAGATAATTCATCACGTTTAGATAAAACACTTACTGCGCTTGATCATACAATATTTATTAACAGCTCCTCTCAACAAACAATCAACTTACCTAGTAATCCGAAAAATGGGCAGGAATACACTATTCTGTTGTCTCTTCCAACCTCAACTTCAGTTAAACATATTATTTCAGCAGGTACTAGGACTATAAGTATTCCTAGAGACGGCATTACTTCCATCAATTCGGTCAGTGTTGATGCCCATGGTTGTATAAAGCTAATCTATGTAAAAGATATAGGATGGTTATTTTATAGAATGGCATAATGGATAAATTACATGTAATTAACAATTCACTTTCAAATATCAGAGAGATTTTAGGAGAGGGTTGTACACATATTCAAGAATTACCGAATGTGGTACAGCTTTTTAAAAATGATGCTGCTAAAAATGGATACACAACATCGTTCGTCTTTTCTACACAATCCTCTCCAAATCAACCTTCCGGTAGTAGTTTAGATACTACTACCGGTTTGGTTACTGATTTAGAAAGTGGATGGTATCAAACAAATAATATAGAATCGAAATCGCAGAATCAGATGTGGATGTCATTTGCGATTTTTGATTCATTAGGAAATAGAACGACAGAATGGACAACACCAATAAATATTAAAGGAGCTCGAGGAGAAAGAGGTCTTCCCGGAGAGAAGGGGGAGGTTGGTGAAACCGGTCCTAAAGGAGATAAAGGCGATTCGAAAAGTTTTAGAACAGTATCTGTATATACAACTACTAACACTCTTGATTCTCCATCTAAACCAATTGGTGGTAAATGAGACATTCTTACTAATGAAGTTATATTAAATGATGATAATTGGTACTTAAACTCAGATCAAGTATCTAAAGGTACATATCTTTGAATGTCTCAGGCTACATTTGCGGAAGACGGAAAATTAGTAAATAGTTGATGTTCCCCTTTTAGGCTTACAGGTGAGAATGGTAAGAATGGTGTAGATGGGGTTAGGTCTGAATTTATATATAGACTTTTACCGGATATTACTTCTTATGAAAATCTTAGGGAGTTTACTAAAAATCTATATAGTCCAGAATATGAAGATAATTATGTTCCAGTAGCAAACGATAACCTAAATATAGGTACCGTATGATCGAATCATCCAAGTGGTATTTCAGAAGGATTACCAATTGAAGTTTGCTGTAGTAGAACAAGAAAAAGTTCAGAAGAATCTTGAAGTGGATGATCTTCTTGTATTATATGGGCTAAATGAGGAGAAGATGGTATAGATGGGGATGGTGTAGAGTATATATATCGAGTCACTCCAAAGAAGATTGATGACCAAGATATTACTTCAAAATATGTAGAAGACTACTTCATGCCTAATTTGTATGAAGCTGTTGATTTTGAGGGATATCAAGAAGATGGTTATTATTTTGCAGATTATGGATGAACAGCCGAACCTACTGATGTTAGTCCTGCTAATCCTGTTGAATGGGTTAGTATTAGAAAGAAAATTAATGGAGTGTGGGGTAGGTTTACTTCTCCTAAAATATGGGCTACATTCTCTGAAGATGGTAATAGTATTTTAAATATTACAAAAAGATACGCTGTAAATAATGATGCCAAAAACCATCCAGAAGAAGGTTGGGAAGAAGATTCTACAACATTGTCTACAAACTATGATACTGCGAGATATATGTGGTGTTGGGAGAGGATTGAATATTCCAAGTCTGATCCAACTGATAGTTATTATGTTGTAATCATTCATGGTGAACCTGGAAATAATACTGGCACAAAAGCTCCAATTATTTATCCTGCAGGAGTTTGGATTCCTGGTAAGGTTTATAGCTCAACTGTGGATAAAGTACCGTATGTTTATTATTTAGATGTTGATGCTGATGGAAATCCAACTGATTCTACTGGATACTATGTTTTAGGCGAGGAATTGGGAGACTATCAATCTAATGTTACTCCAAATAATGATCCTAATTGGAATAAAATTGAATCATTTGAAGCAGTTTATTCTGATATAGGTTTGTTTAATCAGGCATTAGTAGGAAAATGAGTTTTCCATGGGAATTATATGTTTAGTCAGATGGGAACTTTAGATGGTGTTGAAAGTAATAATTATGAAGAATTTTATGTCAATAATTGATTATCAGAAGATGATTCTAATTATGATAATGATACATCAAACCGTTTTATTCCTAATGTAGTTTTTAATGCTAAAACTGGAGAAAGTTGGCATGTTGGAGGTAGTATTAGGTTTGGTAAAAATCAAAATAGTTCTTCTATAAATCTCCAAAAAACAACTATCGACCGTACGTATGGACGTCCAAGAGGTATATATGAAACTACTTCTATCAGTAATTCAGGTATTGGTTATTTAAGGGCAGTGAAAGATGGAAATATGTCCGCGTATAATGATACTGAGATAGGCATAAATTCGGACGGTTTTACTGCAAAAGGATTTAATGCATCAGGTCATTATATTAAAACAAATATTAATAATAACGGATTAACAATTAGTTCTTATGATGGTGAGTCTGAAGTTGAAAATCTAAAGATTAGCGATAATTCATTTAGTATTGGTGAGATTAGTATAGAGAATAATAACACTTTAAAATCAACAAATGAAGCTAATGAAATAACGTTTGGAAATGGAAAGGTTGAGTTAAGCGATAATTATGATACAACGGTTAGAATAAGTTGTGAAAACGATGGCGAAGATATACCAAGTTATATTAATATTGGTAACTTTAATCCTCAACCTGCAAGATCTGGAGGTCATTATGATGATTTGAAATCTTATATTTCTACGGGTACAACTGATGCTACTGAAACCTTTACCGCTATTAAAACACATGACGGATATTATGCTGGATTTAAACCAACTTTTGAAATAAAAACATTAGATTCTAATAATAATTCAATCTTCCTAACTAATCTAACACAGATATATAAAATAGATGTGACGGAAAATGGAACATATGAAGTATTTGTGCACGATTATTTAAGTAAGTCAGATGCTATACCTGAAGGTATGTTTCATGAGATATATTTAAATGTGTCATCTGGATTAGATGTCGAAGTTAAATTTATACAGCCTTTTATCAATGACGTTCTTTATAGTGTTAAGACAAATTCAAAATACAAATCTTTAATTAGATGTCATTATTGTTTTGGAGAATGACACTTTTTCGAAATAAAAAGCGCATAAACAAAAATACCCAACCCTATTTTAGGGCTGGGTATTTTTTTTTATTTTACTACTTTAAATGTATATTTTATTCAATTAAATCTTTTTCTATTATCTCTATAATGTAAATCTTTCTCATTTTGATAACTTTCCTGTTCAAAACTTATACTGCGATATGCTTTTACTTTTCCAAATGTAAATCCAGAAATAATTAACTTTATCAATCATTCAATAAAGTAAGCCATATAAAAGACAATTCCTCCAAGAATATATAATTTCTCATTTCCGCCAACAAAATCTAACTGTTGTTCTACATGTATCATTTCATGGTTATATGTTGTCTTGGATAATTTTCTATTCTTATATTTTGGATGCCTAAATATACAGTTAAAAACTGTGCATGCATAGAATCCTGAAAACGGGATAATTTTACTGTATTTTAATTTAATGTCCATAGATTTTAAATTTAATTAATATTTTCTTTATTGCCGGTTGATTTGTGGAATATAGATGTAACGGCCTCTACACCTAATAGACTGGTACTACATATAAATAACATATCTGCGATTTGTGGAGCTTCGATATTTGCGAAGGTACACCATAAACATATAAACACACTAATCATTCATCCTGTAAATCCACAAACTCTTTTACTGGAAATAGATTTGTTTCCGGTAAATAATTGGATTCAAAACTCATTCAATTTCATATGATTATATTTATTGCACAAATATACAAATTTTATTTGGCAAATCAAATTTTATTTATTATATTTGCCTGTTGAAATAATGTATATAAGTTAATATAGT
>JBGVHB010000127.1:0-1847 GCA_045121975.1 Roseburia sp. | reverse complement strand
GTTCAGAACCGTCAGAAACAGCTGCCGTTGCAAAAGCTTCTCTAACAAAGTCATAAATCATTTTAAATTTAGTGTAACTATTCAGCCTAGTATAAGAGGGTAGGCTAAAAAGAGGTACCTATTTCATGAAGTACCCCTCTTGTATTTTATGAAAATTGAATCGTATTTCCTCTTAAAATGGTTTCAATACTTTCAAGGATCTTGAATCCTTGCTTTTGACAAGTTGAAATGAACCCTCTGATTCGTGCGAAATAATAAGCCCCTTTTTCTGTTCGAAAACAACCTGATATTTTTTGTTTCGTCTTAGTCATTCGGACATCACGCTCAGCTAAATTATTATCGAACGGAACTTCAACTTGATATAGAAATTCTAATACTTCTTCTTGTCGTTTCGATAAGCGATTGAGTAATCGAACGGAATCCGTATTCTTTTCATGCGGTTTTAACGGATTCTCACGGTAACCCTCTTCGATGATTTGTTGGTATCGTTTCTCAAACTCCTGTATTTTAGATGAGGGTAAAGGATATTCCGTCTCTTCTGAATAAGTTTTAGCTTCAAGTAATAATTTAGTCATGTTTTTTGCCCACTGTTGGTTCTCAAAATCGATGATTCCTTTGAATTCTCTTAAATGATGAACATTACATAAAGCATGCGTGCAATCATCATATTTAAAATACGGTGTCCAATGGTCATAGATGACGGTTCCTTTGAAAGAGGGAAGAATACCATTGGCTTCAATGGCTTGAGAGCCACGTTTTTCATGAACAAAGTAGTGCGTGAATTTTTGATTTGAAGTCACATGAAGCCATTGTCTCTTTCCATTGACATAACATCCTGTTTCATCTAAATGAAGATAACTTGATGTCAGAAGGTTTTCTTTGATAGAAGCTTCAGTCGTTTCTAATAACTCATAAAATCGTTTCGTCATATTCACGAGTGTTCCTTGGCTAATCGTCACTCCAAAAATATCTTGAGTCAATTGTTTCAGACGGTTGAAAGGAATCAATTGATAGTGACTTAAATAAGCGAGTACACTGGTTAAATGAGGTCCATATTGTGTCGGTTGCGTGACATGTTTTGGAAAGGCTCCTTCATTTTTATAGTAACAGTTAGGGCATACTTTAATTAAGACTCGATGTTCAGTGACCTGAATGTTTAAGGGAGATAAATCGAAGACTTGACGTCGAATTGTTTTTTCAGGCTCAACATCCTCCAAACGGCATCCACACCCTTGGCAAGTTTGTGGATGATGTATGACGACAAGATCCGGATTTTCTACCCTATTTAAGGTTGAACCTTGATGCCCAACTTGACCACCCGGTTTCTTGTTTGAAGGTTGACGTAAACTTTTTGTCTTTTTAAAACCATCGGTTGATGGAGGTAAGCTACTGTTTTGACTAGTTTGATTTGATTGTTTCTCAAGTTTTTTAAGGCGCGCATCTAAATCTGAAACAGTCTGAGATAACTCAGAGATTTGAGTGGAAAGTCCTTGAACTAAACTAATAACGGATTGAATCCCTTCCTGATAAACTTTGATGATTTCAGATTCTGACATAAGATGACACCTTCTTCTAAAGTTGGAATAGCAAGGATATTATAACTCAAATTTTACAAGCAGATAAGTAGTTCAGTAAAACTACATATCATTAACAAAACCACCAAGAAACGGATGGTGTTTACTTGGTGGCTGAATAGTTACAAAAATGATTTAAATAAAAAGTAGGTCTCGCTCGACCTACTTTTTTGTATTTTCTGACAACGTTTGACTATGACTTAAAAGAAAATCTTTAAATGCTGTAATGGATGGGGTGACATATTGGTTTCGAACTGATGCCAGATAAATGTA
>JBGVHB010000126.1:0-75364 GCA_045121975.1 Roseburia sp. | reverse complement strand
GATGAGCAGATTGAAGATCTGGCGCCATGGAATGAAGAAGTAAAATCAAGCTGTCAAAACTAAAATGAAGTAAAACGCTTGCATCTAGCAATTAGGGCAAGCGTTATTTTAGCGTGGACGTTGGAATACTAAGCGCTTACTATGTAAATAAATATTGAGACATAAAGTCACAATTTTAAATAGTTGGTTAGTGATTTGAGGTTTCATAATTTGATTTTCCTTTTTATATATTAAATTTGCACACTAAAAAAGACTTCTCTAAAATGTGAGAAGTCTTTTTTTGCATGTGCGCCTAGCGGCGCACGTTTCTAATGGGTGAAAGTCCCGAATCCGCCCTAGTAGTGGGAAGGATATATCCAAGACCAAGGGTGTCGCGGGCGACCACGAATCTGAAGGAAGGTGGAGGCAAATCTCTGGTCTGACGAACAGAAATCACATCAGGCTACAGGTAAGGATAAGGTTGCATGACAAACTAAAGTCCAATAACTACTCGGAATTAACTGTGGTAAATGTGGCAGATATATGGAGAGAAAGAAACGTGTGGTACCTAGGGAGGTCTCATAGGTAGGTGGAAACAGAGTATGAAACCTATAGTAACAACGAACTATGAGAAGTCAGCAGAGGTCATAGTACCACTATGGTTGCAAACATAATGGGAAGGACTGAACTTTAGGAGATGTGAGTAAATGAATGTAACCAAAGATGGATTAAAGGACAGACAACTTCATATTGAGGACTATCTGCAAATGGTATCTGCGGAACAGAAAGAGTATGCAGAAGTGTCCGCCCATCAGAGGATTGCTGAAAACAACGACATCATCACAGATTTTCAAACGGACAATCTAATGGAGCAGATTTTACACAAAGATAACCTTAACAAGGCTTATAAGAAAGTAAAGTCAAACAAAGGGGCAGGCGGTGTTGACGGAATGAGCGTGGATGAACTTCTAGGCTTTCTGAAAGAAAACCAAAAGCAACTAATCCAAAAGATTAAGGATGGGAAGTATAAGCCTAATCCAGTTCGTAGGGTAGAAATACCCAAAGAAACAAAAGGCGAGTTTAGAAAACTGGGAGTACCAACAGTGGTTGACAGAGTGTTTCAACAGGCAATTACACAGGTGCTATCGCCGATTTATGAGAAACAGTTCTCGGAGAATAGTTTTGGATTTCGACCAAACAGAGGTGCACATGATGCACTGAAACAATGCCAGACAAATGTCGATGATGGATATGTATACGTGGTAGATATGGATTTAGAGAAGTTCTTTGACACAGTATGTCAGAGCAAACTAATAGAAGTACTATCACGAACCATCAAGGATGGACGGGTAATATCGCTCATTCACAAATACCTCAATGCTGGAGTTATCAGCAGAGGAATGTTTGAAAAGACAGAGGTCGGTATGCCACAAGGTGGACCATTAAGCCCCCTTTTAAGTAACATAATGCTGAATGAATTGGATAAGGAACTTACACGCAGAGGGCATAGATTTGTCCGATATGCGGATGATTGTATGATTTTCTGCAAAAGTAGAAAAAGTGCAGAAAGAACCTTAAACAACATAGTGCCGTACATTGAGGGAAAACTATTCCTTAAAGTAAATCGTACAAAAACGTGTGTGGCACATATCAGCAAAGTCAAATACCTTGGATATAGTTTCTATAGATATAAGGGAAAATGCAGATTTCGAGTACATCCTAAATCGGTAACAAAGATGAAGAATAAAATCAGAGAGATTACGGATAGACACAATGGATGGGGAAATGAATATCGAACACTAAAGCTGACACAGTTCATTAGAGGATGGGTAAATTATTTCGGAATGGCTGATATGAAAAGGCTTTTGCAAGATAGTGATGAATGGCTACGCCATAGAATAAGGGCAATCTATTGGAAACAATGGAAGAAAACTAAAACGAAATATCGGAAATTGAAAGAACTCGGAATGGATGAAAATTTTATTCAATGGCACGCAAATATGCGCCAGGGCATTTGGAACTGTAGTAATAATAGAATGGTGCAGTTTGCTTTGAATAATGCAAAACTCCGTGAATGGGGATACCCCACATTCACAGAGTTTTATTTGAAAATATGTGAAAACTAAAGAACCGCCGTGTACCGAACGGTACGCACGGTGGTGTGGGAGGTCGGTAGATAAAATAATTATCTACCTCCTACCCGATTAAAAATTATTTGTTTAAATATCTTACCATTGCTTCGTAAGTACAAACTAAAGCATTGTTTAGTCGAACAAATCCTTCATCATCTAAGAATGTATCTTCGTAATCATTAAGGATAGCTCTAAGGTTATCAATTTCCAATAATAAATCTCTCATACAAAATCCTCCTTATAGAATTTATTTATTACAGCATATAACAAGTGGTTTTGGTTGTAATGATAATAAGATATATATTCGTGTCTTCATAGCACGAAAAGTAATGAGTGAGAAATACATATGAAAAAATATTTGTTAAACTAAGAGAAGAAATAGAAAAGTCTATTGCATCAACTACAAAACATGCAGAAGTGTAGTAAATAAGATGTAAATACAAAAGAGAAAGTCTCTGTTTTCTGTATCAGAGCAAATTCAAAGAAAGAGAGGATTTGCTTATGGAGAAAATTGAAGTTCCAATATGGAAGAAAGTTACCTTGACGGTGGATGAAGCAATTGCTTATAGCAACATTGGAGAAAATAAAATTAGGGAGCTATTAGCAGAACCAGGATGCCCATTTGTTTTGTTTATTGGAAGTAGAAGATTAATTAAAAGAGAAGCATTTGAAAAATATCTAAATGGTCATTTGTCCATATAAATAAAAAAATTAAAAAATTACAAACAAATGTCAAAAAATAGGGGGCTCCCAAAAGTGGTGTAGCTCGATATACTTACAACAACCAGAATAAGAGGCGTTAGTGTAACGCGGCTCTTATGGCGGGCGTTAGTAAAGAAAGCTTGGAGGAAAGTACATGGGAAAAGATTTGAATGGAAGAGAATTGGGACCAGGATTTGGCCAAAGAAAAAATGGACAATATTATGCAAGATTTGAAAATAGATTTGGTGTAAGAAAAACTATATATAGTGTGGATTTACAGGAGTTGAGAGATAAATATAATACTGCTGTTTATGAAAATAAGAAGAAAATGAATGTTGTAGATGATGGAACAACATTGGATGATTTCTTTGATATTTGGATTAATGAATATAAATATAAGATAATTTGTGAAGATACGAAGCAAGGATATAAAAGTGTGTATAAAAAACATATTTCTCCTACATTAGGAAAAAGAACATTGACTGAGATAACATCCTTGATGGTAAGGGCATTAATTAATAATTTAGATAAGCGTGGTTATAAGTATGAAACAAAGAACAGGGTCAGGATTATGCTTCTTGATATGTTTGATAAAGCATTAATGGATAATTATGTTATTAGAAATCCTGTTAAAGGTATTAAAGTAATAAGAGAGGAAGATAAGGATATTAGATTTCTTTCCAAAGAGGAACAAATAGCTTTCTTTGAGTGTGCTGCGGGAACCTTTTATTACAATTTATTTGTAGTTGCAGTAGAAACAGGCCTTAGACCTGGGGAATTGTATGCGTTGACACCAGAGGACATAAATTTTAAAAAGAAAGAAATTCGAGTAAATAAGACATTAGTATATCAAAAATTTGAGGGTGATGATGGGAAAACCTATCATCTTGGACCACCAAAGACAAAATGTAGCAATAGAGTAGTTCCGATTACTACGCGATGTGAAGCTGCATTGCAGAAACAGTTGAAACAAAGAAGCGTGATATTGAATAAACATAGTGTAAAGCCATTGGAAGGTTTTGAAAATCAATTATTTCTTAGCACATTAGGAACTCCATTGAATGCAACTACATATTGTGATGCTATTGGGAGAATTGTAGATACTATTAATATGATGAAAGACCCTTTGGAGCAGATGGAGAAGTTCTCAGGACATTGTTTTAGACACACATTTGCTACCAGATGTTTTGAGGCAAAGATACAACCGAAAACAATTCAAGCATATTTAGGTCATGCGACATTGCAAATGACAATGGATTTATATACACATGTGACAGATGAATTTAAGCAAGATGAAATTGAAAAATTAGAAAATGAAGAAAATAAAGTACAATATGTAGAGAATTTGTATACTATGTAGAAGAGGGACAATCTTGGAAGTGATTCTGAGGTTGTCCTTTTGGGTTCATAAAAAGTGTATTTTTGCCGATATAAGTAAATTAGGAAATAAAAAGAGTAACTGATAATAAATGAGATAGGAGGATGCCTATGTTCCAAGGACGCATGGATATAGTTGATAAAGACGGAAATGAATATGTTTCACATAAGAAAGAATGTGGAAATCTTTTGAAGAAAATAATGAATAATTCTGGAAAAATTATTGCAATAGTTACATTTTTGGTGTCGGTTATAGCTGTTTGCTTGAGACTGTGTTGGTATTTTTATGAATTGGGACACTTTGATGTATTTAATATAGATAAAAGTTTTATTGATATAAGAGATACATCAGTATATGATGCATTGAGTGTTGTTGGCGTAGCTATTATAATTTTGTTTTCAAATTATTTAATTTATAATTGCATTGTGTGTAAAAAAATATTGTTCATGTTAATATTTGGGATTGGAGAAGTTCTGTGTTTTATATGGTTTATATGTGTATATGAAGATATAGATTTTTTTAATGATTTAAAATGGACGATTGAAAATAATGCTATGTCACAATTTGTAAAATGTCTTCTTGTGATTCTTATGTCACTTGTAGAAGTTAATATGTTTGGTTTGGCATATGGAGTAGTTAGTGCTATAGACAAATGGTTTAGTAATAGGAAGAAAAAACGTGCTAAGTATAAAGTAGATAAAAAAGAAGAAAAAACGATTGTAAAAAGAAACAATAATTTAAGAGAAAAGAAAACGGGGGTGTTGAAAGAATTATTAAAAGAGTCATTAGGTATTAGTGAAAAAATGTATAACTCAATAATAGTGAACATTACTATGGTAGTGTTTGTGGTTATTGTTAATAGTATTTTTTTGATAGATGCTGGTAGAACAATATACAAGGATAAGAAAGATTATAAAGTAATAATTGAGGAAACTGATAAAATAAATTGTGAAACAGATAATTCGTATGATTTTTTTGTTGAAACAACACATAAAGAAGAACAAGAAAAACAGTGTGTAAATGTTGGGATTATTGTTTACGAAAATAAAGATAGCTATATTATTGAGTATTTGAAAAAAGAAAATGGCACTATAATTATTGACAATAAACGGCAAAAGGTGATAGGAAAAGATGGTGTGAAAACATATTATATAAGTGATTATACCGAAGTTCGTAATTATTTTGCTATATATTAAAGGAATAAAATAGTGGTGCATGATTTTATTTAAAATGTGGAAACGGAAAATAGGCGTACGTTCATAAATTAAAGAAAAAGAATCTAGAAAGCTCAATGGTTTGAAAATAAAGTATGGGTGAGTGTAGTTGGACATATTAAAAGAATATTGAAGATATTATATGGAAATACCGTCTGACCATATCAAATGAAAAAAGATTGTTTTAGATGTGGAAATACATAAAAAAGAAAATTTACTTAAATTTACTATGTACAAAATAAGAAATTGAATATATAATAATTATAGAGAAGTAATTCTCTAGGTGAAAGAAGCACCTTAAAAAGTCGGCAATCATTAGATTGGCACATGAAAATGTGTTCTTGATACGGAAAAGGGTAAACATCCGTAACGATATGATGTCTGGATGGACATTACGGCTGACAGTAGCAGAAAACTGAGGTCTATACTAAGGACGATAACTTTAGTAACGATATGATGCTTGGATGAGCATTACGGCTGGCGACCAGCAGAAAACTTCTTAATATGAAACATTAAAAGGAATGGTAGCTTTTGCCATTCCTTTTTTAGGAGATTTATGGGAGCAGAAGATAATAAATTAGCCATAAGAACTGCGATATATAATGGAGTATTAGAATATAAAAAGAAGTTGGCAGGACAATATTTTTTATATATTTTTGATAATAGATACATAGAAGTTTTCTTTGGTAGAGAGCATTTTAAACATTTAACAGGGGTTGCAAGTTATTTAAATGGAGAAAAATTTTATAGAAAAGTTGAAACTAATACATTGACAACTAATCAATTTTGGTTTTCAAAAGATAATCCCTATAGGACGGCAAAAGCAAAATGTAGTAGATTGCAGGAAATGCCTAAATTAATATCAGAAGATACATTATTATTAGAAGAAATAATTACGGATACATGTACATATTCTTTTGGTACAACTAATTTGGACTTTACAGTTGGTTTTACAGAAAGAACAAAAATTGAGGATGGATGGGAAGTTATTATACCGCATCAATATGTACCAAGAACTTTGCGTGTAAAAGATGAGGCTTTTGATAAGGCAAATAATGTATATGAAGTAGAGTATATATTTTCAAAAAATAACGATTTAAAAAAGTATGATTATATGACTTTTGGAAAAATAGAGAATATAGCGAAACTCCCACAAGATATTTTGGCATTGTTAGATGTGGAAATGGTTAAAAATAGCAATCAATAACCAATGGTGTACTCACCCAATTTGGAACAACTTAGTAGACAATTTATGGTGTTATGGTGTAAAATTGGTGTATTTTCACAAACTAAAGCAAAGAAATATAGTAAATTCAATGGTTTGAGCAATCAAGTAAGGGGTGAGTGCGATAATCTTATTACGTTTGCCAGAGCACACCTTATGAATTTATTGATATGGCGGAGATAGCAGGGAAGTAAACTTCCCAGGAAATGAACTTAGTAGAAATAGGATTGACAAGAGAATAGAGAAGTAATTCTAATTTAGGTAGAAATAAAAACCGTATAGTTGAATATACTATAGTATGTCGGGTATAAGACTTTAAACTATGCCGAGTGGTCGGGCTGGAGACCTATAACCCATCCGAGTGTAGAGTAAACTACTAAAAATCTTAAGAGGGATGATTTTATCATCCCTCTTTTACATTAGGAAGGATTTATATGTGTACATTATCTTTTAAAGAAAGAGTTAAAAATATTGCTATTGAGAATGTTCCATTATATGAAGAAAATTTTATGAAGTATGAATATCTTGTATGTTCAGAAGCATTTGAACAGTAATATCATAAAAGCAGATAAAGGAAATTATTTACATTTAATAGGGATACATACAGATTTAACAGCAAATGAATTTTTTGATAATTGTACTGCAGATGGAGAAGAACAACTTACGGATGAAAATTTTGATTTTCATAAATCAGGTAGGTCGGAGAAATCCGTTAAAGGTTCTGTTAGGGAGAAAAATGCCACTATAAGCAAAACATAAACTTATAGTGGCATTTTTATATAATGCTTTATAAAAACGTGCTATTGTTGTAAACTGATATTATAAATTACAAATGAATAGGAGTAATGAAATGAACGAGTTAATTATTGTGATGTTAGGGTCGTCAGTTTTTGCAGCATTCGTTACGCAGTTTTTTAATTGGGCACAAAATAAAAAAATAATTCTTTGAGTTATATTACTGTGGAACGTAAGGCATGGAGAGAGAAAATAAGAATTATTTCCATAGAAATACAGCAGTGTAAGTATATGGAAACAGACAAAAAGAGATTAGAAGAAAATATAGCTAAGTTAGAAATGTATATTAATCCATATGGGAAAGCTGGGAAAGTAAAGTATCTGGAAGACGGACATATATGGAATGTTATAGAAAATGTAAGAGAAGCAGAAAATGAAGAAGAATTTGAGAAAAATAAGAAATTATTATTGGATTTTCTGAAATTATTATTAAAAGAGGATTGGGAACGTTCCAAAAGAGAAGTGAAAGGATATTGGAATATAGTATGTTGCAGTGCAATAACGTGTATAATAATAGCTTTATATGCGATTATTTATTTTGGAATTTTAAAATTGCATAATGTTGTAAATTTTATGATTGTACCAGTTATAAGTATTGGACTTCCTTTGTTTATAAGGGAGTATTTTATAGAAAGTATAAAAAAACTAGTTAAAGAGAGAAAAGACATTAAGAATAATACGTGGTTAAAAATTAAATGGAAAGAAAATAAAATTATAATTATTTCGGTAACAGTAATATTTTTAATTGTTTTTACAAATAGCTTGATTACAATTTATTTTTGGTCGTTAAAAGCTTCCGAGCAGATGAAATATTATAGTGATGAAGAAATTGTCTATGTGTATACAGAATTAAATTCTAATATGCTTTATGAATTTGAAAGAAACTTGGAACAAACTGTAGAAAAAGATGTGGAAATTATAAATAAAATGGATATTATACCGGAGGGTGTTGGATATGATGAAAGTAATGATTTATTTGCAGAAGGTATTCGTAAGAGTATGGAATGGTGGAACGGTATAGTGATAGTAATTAGTCTTTGGGGTATGTTTTTTCAATTTAATATTTTGTGTGAAGACTATATGAAAATAAGAAAATATGAAAAAGAAATTGAAAGGCTTAATTATTGTGCATGCACTAGATATGATGAGGACTATAAGGAACTGATTAAAATTTTAAAATTAATAAATTTAACAGATAAAAATTACAAAGAATATTTAGGATTAGCAAATAAAATTCTTTTTGAATTAGAAAGATATTTAAGAAATGAATTAGAACAGCAGGAACAAACGATTTGTAGTTTGGAAGAATATGAAAGAGCAAAGGCTAACCAAAAGAAAGTGGAAAATGTCAAAAAAGGAATCAAGCAGGTGAAACGCCTTGGAAGAACAATTCGAATAAAGACGCGTAAAAAACGACTTGCTGAAATCATAAAGACAATAGAGGAAGTATCTTAAGAAAAAAGAACCTAATACTTAATACAAATTTTAGTTCCCAAATAAAGAATAGTCTGTTATAATAAACGCATAATATCACTTAGGAGGCATTAAGCGATGGCTGAGGATAGAAAAACATTTAAAATAAAGGATGGTAGTTTAGGCGAAGTGAAGATAGCAGATGAAGTAGTTGCCATCATTGCGGGGCTTGCCACTACAGAGATTGATGGTGTAAGTTCTATGGCTGGTAACATTACAAACGAACTTGTAAGCAAACTTGGTATGAAAAACCTTTCCAAAGGTGTACGTGTGGAAGTTTTAGATGGTGTTGTTAATGTCGATGTGGCTTTAAATATCGCATATGGCTATTCCATCCCAGAAGTTTCCGCTAAGGTGCAGGATAGAGTTAAGACAGCAATTGAGAACATGACAGGTTTGGAAGTATCAATTGTAAACGTTCGTATTGCATCCGTAGATATGGGAAACAATAAATAGTCTTTGTAGAAAAATGCAAAAACGTATAAAGGATGTCTATGCGACATCCTTTTTTCGGCGTTAGGAAAAATAGGAAAAAAGTCTTGCATAAGCACTTTCCTATAACAATAGAGAGGAAAAATCAATGACAAGAAGAGGTTTAAGAGAACAGGTATTTATGATGCTGTTTCGCGTAGAATTTCATGAGATGGAAGAAATAAGCGAGCAGATTAGTATGTTTGAGGAAGCTGCAGAAAAATGCAGTGACAAAGACAAGGAATACATCTCTAATAAGGTAAATAGTATTGTTGCAAAATTAGCAGACATTGATGCAGCAGTCAATGAAGTGTCAGAGGGATGGAAAACTACCAGAATGGGCAAAGTAGACTTGACTCTGATTCGTCTTGCTGTTTATGAAATGAAATACGAAGAAGATGTTCCGGTAAAAGTTGCAATCAACGAAGCAATTGAACTTGCAAAACAGTATGGAACAGATGATTCACCAGCATTTATTAATGGAGTATTAGCAAAATTAGCATGATGAAGAATGTATATTCCGTTGGACAGGTAAATACATACATTAAGAACATGTTCGCGCAGGACTTTATGATGCAGCGCATCAGTGTCAAAGGCGAGATTTCTAATTGTAAATACCATTCGTCCGGCCATATCTACTTTACGATAAAGGATGCATCAGGAACAATCAGTGCGATAATGTTTGCAGGAAACCGCAAGGGACTTCGTTTCCAGATGAAAGAAGGGGACAAAGTCATTGTAACAGGTTCGATAGAGATTTATGAACGTGATGGAAAATATCAGCTCTATGCCAGAGAAATTGAACTGGATGGGGCTGGTAATTTGTATCTGCGGTTTGAAGCATTGAAACAGGAATTGGAAGAGATGGGCATGTTTGCCCCGGAATATAAAAAGCCAATTCCGAAATATAGTAAGTGGATTGGAATTGTTACAGCACCAACCGGAGCAGCAATTCAGGATATCAGAAATATTGCATCCAGACGTAATCCTTATGTGCAGCTGATTCTTTACCCGGCATTGGTGCAGGGCGAGGGAGCAGTACCAAGCATCGTAAATGGCATACATGCCCTGGATGCATTAGGTGTAGATGTTATCATTGTTGGACGTGGCGGCGGTTCTATCGAAGATTTGTGGGCATTTAATGAAGAGGCTGTTGCAAGGGCAATTTTTGAATGTGAAACACCTGTGATTTCGGCAGTCGGACATGAGACAGATACTACAATTGCTGATTATGTGGCAGATTTACGAGCACCGACACCATCGGCAGCAGCTGAGCTTGCTGTGTTCGATTATGCAGCCTGCAAGGCACAGCTTGGAATGCTTTTGAATGGCATGAACCGCAATCTACAGCAGAAGCTTCGCGTTGCCCGGATGAAAACAGAGCATTATCAGGCGAAGCTTAATTTTTTAAGCCCGGAAAATAAACTGCGTGAAAACAGAAAATATGCGATTGATTTAGAAGAGCAGCTGCATCAGCAGATGAAGCAGATTCTTTTAATGAAAAAGCATAAATTGGCAATTTTATCGGAGCAGATGGAGGGAATTTCTCCGGTGAAAAAGTTAAGTCAGGGTTATTCTTATGTTGCAGATAAAACAGGAAAAGCAGTAACAGATGCTTCGAAGGTACAGGCAGGAGATATGTTAGATATTTACTTATTAAAAGGGCAAATCAAGGCAACGGCAGCGGAGGTTATAAATGAGTGAGGAAATGCGTCAGATGAAAGATGGTTCATTAGAAGATACCTTTCGTCAGATTGAAGATATTATACAGCATATGGAAAACCCGGAGGTTTCATTAGACGAATCCTTCAAGCTTTATCAGGAGGGTATTATGAAGTTAAAAAATTGTAATCAGATGCTTGATGAAGTTGAGAAGAAAATGCAGATTTTAAATAGCGAGGGTGAACTGGAGGAGTTTTAAACGATGGATATTAAGGCAGAAATTGGTGTACGGACAGAGGCAATTGAACAGGTAATTACTTCCTATCTTCCAAAGGAAGAAGGCTATCAGAAGATTATCATGGAGGCAATGAATTACAGCTTTTTGGCTGGAGGAAAAAGACTGCGTCCGATGTTAATGAAAGAAACCTATCAGTTGTTTGGTGGAAAATCCAAAGTAATTGAGCCATTTATGGCAGCAATCGAGATGATTCACACATATTCCCTGGTGCACGATGACCTTCCGGCAATGGATAATGATGAGTACCGACGCGGCAAAAAGACAACACATGCCGTCTATGGTGAGGCAATGGGAATCCTTGCAGGAGATGCCTTATTAAACTATGCATTTGAGACAGCTCTTACCGCTTTTGATTTAGAGCCGGACAATGCAAATATCGGAAAAGCTTTGCAGATACTTGCAAAAAAAGCCGGAATTTATGGAATGGTCGGCGGACAGGTCGTGGATGTGACCTCAGAAGATGAGCAGAGCATGACAAAAGAAAAGCTTGATTTTATATATAAATTAAAAACAAGTGCATTGATTGAAGCATCCATGCTAATCGGAGCAGTATTAGCTGGTGCAACGAGAAATGAGCAGAAAATCGTGGAGCAGGCAGCAGGAGAAATTGGTCTTGCATTCCAGATTCAGGATGACATTTTAGATGTTACAAGTACGATGGAAGTACTTGGCAAGCCAATTGGCAGTGACGAGAAAAATCACAAGATTACATATGTGACGTATGAAGGCTTGGAAAAAGCCAAAGAAGATGTTGCACGCATTACTGAGAGTGCAGCCGCACATATGGATTCTCTGGTAGTGAAAAACGAATTTTTGAATGAACTTTTCGTTTATCTGATATCAAGAGAAAAGTAAGCTTAGAAAACAGGAGTACCGCATATGGTATTAGAGAAAATCAATCAACCAAACGATATAAAGAAACTTTCCGAAGAGGATCTTACATTGTTAGCAGACGAAATTCGTGAATTCCTGATTCAGAATATTTCGGTCACTGGTGGACATTTAGCGTCTAATCTTGGTGTTGTGGAGCTTACGATGGCACTGCATCGCGTATTTGAACTGCCAAAGGATAAGATTATCTGGGACGTTGGACATCAGTCTTATACGCATAAGCTTTTAACAGGAAGAAGAGACGGCTTTGAGGGACTGAGAAAATATGGTGGAATGAGCGGTTTTCCAAAGCGTGCAGAAAGTGACTGTGACTGCTTTGATACAGGGCACAGTTCCACTTCAATTTCCGCAGGTTTAGGCTATGCCCATGCAAGAGAGATACAGGGCGGAGATTACCGAGTTGTATCTGTAATTGGAGATGGTGCATTAACAGGCGGCATGGCATTCGAGGCACTGAATAATGCGGCAAGATTAAAGACCAATTTTATTATTGTATTAAATGATAATAATATGTCTATTTCGGAAAATGTTGGTGGAATGTCATCTTATCTTGCAAGCTTTCGAACCGCAGATGCTTACCTTGATTTAAAAGTAAATGTCATGAATTCGTTAAACAAAATTCCAGTTTATGGAGAACGTATGGTGCGAAGAATCCGTAAAACCAAAAGCGGAATCAAGCAGCTTTTTATTCCGGGAATGCTTTTTGAAGAGATGGGAATTCTTTACATTGGACCGGTAGATGGCGGTGATTTACATGGAATCGAAAAAGCGTTAAAAGAAGCGTCAAATATTGATGGTCCTGTCATTGTGCATGTAATGTCACATAAAGGTGCTGGTTATGCACCTGCAGAGCGTCATCCGGCAAGATTTCATGGAGCAGAGCCATTTGATATCGAGACAGGATTGCCTAAGAATCCGCGGTTAAAAGCCAATTATACCGATATTTTTTCAACGGTTATGCGTAAACTTGGCGACAGGGATGAGAAAGTTGTGGCAATTACAGCAGCAATGGCAGATGGAACAGGTTTAAAGCGTTTTCGAAATATGTTTCCAGACCGTTTCTTTGATGTGGGAATTGCTGAGGAGCACGCCGTTACCTTTGCAGCAGGACTTGCTGCAGCAGGCTTAAAACCAGTGTTTGCGGTGTATTCGTCTTTTTTGCAGAGAGCATATGACCAGATTTTACATGATGTCTGTATTCAGAATCTTCCGGTTGTATTTGCGATTGACCGCGCAGGATTAGTTGGAAGTGATGGTGAGACACATCAGGGAATCTTTGATATTTCGTATTTATCATCTATTCCGAATATGACAATTCTTGCACCGAAAAATAAATGGGAATTGTCGGATATGATTAAATATGCGGTTAATTTTAATGCACCGATTGCAGTCAGATATCCGCGTGGCGAAGCCTATGACGGTTTGAAGGAATACCGCGCACCGATTTCTTATGGTAAAAGCGAATGGATTTACCGGGAAAAAGACATTGCATTATTTGCACTCGGTTCTATGGTAAAAACAGCAGAAGCAGTGCGTGAGGAGTTAAAGAAAAAAGGATATTCCTGCAGTATCATTAATGCACGTTTTGCAAAGCCATTAGATGAGGAAACGCTGCGAAAGATTGTAAAAGAACACAAATTAATTGTTACAATGGAAGAAAATGTGAAAAATGGTGGAATGGGTGAGCACGTAGCAGCATTTTATGAGGCAGAAAACGAAGATGCAGTTCATATTTTAAACATTTCACTTCCAGATGCTTATGTAGAGCATGGAAATGTTTCTATTTTATGCAAAGAGGTTGGAATCGATGCAGAGACGATTCTTGGACGCATTGAGACAGCCTGTGAGAAATGCAAAATAGCAGGCAATCTTACAACAAAAGAAACGTAAAAAGTGAAAAAGCGGAAAGCGAAATAGAGGGTTTATGAAAGAAAGATTAGATATTTTACTGGTAAACAGAGGATTAGCTCCTTCCAGAGAAAAAGCAAAAGCAATGATTATGGAAGGTAATGTGTTTGTAGAAAATAACCGCGAAGACAAGGCAGGCTCAATGTTCGACGAAAACGCAAACATTGAGGTAAAAGGAAATACCTTAAAATATGTCAGCCGCGGAGGCTTAAAATTAGAAAAAGCAATGACACATTTTGGCATTTCTTTAGATGGAAAAATCTGTATGGATATTGGCGCATCTACCGGAGGATTTACTGATTGTATGCTTCAAAACGGAGCGTCTAAGGTTTATGCAGTAGATGTTGGATATGGACAGTTTGCATGGAAACTGCGTCAGGATGAACGCGTGGTATGCATGGAAAAAACAAATATTCGTTATGTGACACCAGACGATATTGCAGACAGACTGGATTTTGCTTCTGTTGACGTATCCTTTATTTCGTTGACGAAAGTCTTAGGACCAGCCCATGAGCTTTTAAATGAGCATGGGGAGATGGTTTGTCTGATTAAGCCACAGTTTGAAGCGGGACGTGAAAAAGTTGGCAAAAAGGGCGTTGTCCGCGACAAGGCAGTACATGAAGAGGTTATTGAAAAGGTAGTCGATTTTGCGATTGCGAACGGCTTTTATATTTTAAATTTGGAATATTCCCCAATCAAAGGGCCAGAGGGAAATATTGAATATCTTGTATACATTAGAAAAGAAGCCGAAGGTGGAAGAGAGGAATCGGTTGACATTCATGCAGTGGTAGAGGCTGCGCATGGAGAGCTGGACAAATAATATGAAACATTTTTTGATTGTTACAAACTCACATAAAGATGAGAATTTAAAACTCACAAAGGAAATCAAAGCATATATCGAAGAAAAAGGTGGAACTTGCGTTTATTTTTCCAGTAAGGGAGAAGAGGCAAAGGATGCTGCACCTGAAAAAGACGAGATTCCTGCCGAGACAGAATGTGTACTTGTGCTTGGTGGCGATGGAACGCTGATACGCGCGGCATCTAAGCTTGTAGAAAGCGGACTGCCACTTATCGGGGTGAATCTTGGAACAGTTGGATATTTATGTGAGTTAGAAGAAAAAAATGTATTTTCAGCAATCAATCAGTTGATGGACGATAATTTTGAGGTGGAGGAGCGTATGATGCTCCGCGGCTATGGCATTCAGCATGGCGAAGAGGTGGCTGCAAATATCGCATTAAATGACGTGGTTATTCATAGAACTGGTGCACTTTCCATTTTGAATCTGATTGTATCGGTGAATGGAGAATACTTAAATACATTCCATGCCGATGGAATTATTATTTCCACACCGACAGGCTCAACAGCCTATAATATGTCTGCGGGAGGGCCGATTGTAGACCCGAAGGCGAAAATGATTCTTTTAACACCAGTCAACGAGCATGAATTAAACGCAAGAAGCATCGTTATCAGCGCAGATGATGAAGTAATGATAGAAATAGGAAAAAGACGCTCACAAAAAGACGAAACAGTAGAAGTCAGCTTTGATGGTGACAACGCTGTCAAATTAGAGGTGGGCGACAAAATCGTAATTAAGCAGGCAGAGTCCGTTACACGAATCTGTAAGCTTAGTAAAGAGAGCTTTTTAGAGATTTTACGAAAGAAAATGCAGACTTACGCATAATTTGTTTGAAAAATCTATATAAAAAGTGTAAAATTTGCATATGGATGTATTTTTATACATATGTATATGTGAATTTTAGGGGATGCCAGTGACCGGACGGCATGGAAAGAAAGGAAAGCGGCCACATGAAGACAAAAAGACAGACAAAAATGTTAGAATTGATTAGAAAATACGAAATCGAGACACAGGAGGAGTTATCAGAATATCTGGAAAAAGAAGGATATCAGGTAACACAGGCAACTGTATCAAGAGATATTCGTGAGTTAAAATTGACAAAGGTCGCAATGGAAAATGGAAGACAAAAGTACGTTGCGTTGATAGAAACAGGCGAAGATTTGTCTGAAAAATATATTCGTGTATTTAAGGATGGTTTTGTGTCTATGGATATGGCACAGAATATTCTTGTGATTAAGTCAGTTTCAGGAATGGCAATGGCAGTAGCTGCTGCAATTGATGCGATGGGACTGCATGAAATTGTTGGTTGTATTGCTGGAGACGACACCATTATGTGTGCTGTCCGAAGCGTGGATGATACAATCGCAGTCATGGAAAGACTGCGTAAGCTTGTGGAAGAATAGAACATATACTTTTAGGGGAGAGTAGAAGGAGATTATATGTTACAGAATCTACATGTGAAAAATCTTGCATTAATGGAAGAAGCAGAGGTTGATTTTCGGGAAGGATTAAATATACTTTCCGGTGAAACCGGCGCAGGTAAGTCAATTATTATTGGCTCAATTAATCTTGCCTTAGGGGAAAAGGTACAGAAAGAAATGCTGCGGGAAAATGCAGACTATTCCTTAGTGGAACTGATTTTTCATGTCAGTGATGAAAAGCAAAAGGAGCAGCTTCGTGCTTTAGATGTTTTTCCAGAAAATGACGAGGTTATTTTAAGCCGTAAGATTGTAAATGGCAGAGGCGTGGCAAAGGTCAATTCTGAGAGCGTTCCGGCATCAAAGATGAAAGAAATTGCGGCAATCTTAATTGATATTCATGGACAGCATGAGCATCAGTCCTTATTGTCCAAAAAGAAGCATCTTGAAATCCTTGATGACTATGCAAAGGAAGCATTAGCAGATAGTAAGGACAAGCTGAAGGCTTCCTATCAGAATTACCGCAAATTGCAGGAAGAACTGTCGAATGCGGCAGTAGATGAGGAAGAGCGTCTGCGGGAGATTTCATTTTTAGAATATGAAATCAAAGAAATCACAGAGGCGGCCCTGCAGGAAAACGAAGATGTTACCCTCGAGGAAGAATATCGCAGATATTCCAACGGCAAAAAAATTATGGAAGCAGTCAATGGTGCATATAACTATACAGGAAGCAGCAATGACAATGCATCTGATTTGACTGGGCGTGCATTAAGAGAGCTTTCGGCAGCATCTTCTTATGATGAGCGTGTCAAAGGCTTAGAAGAGCAGCTTGTGGAAATTGATAATCTGTTAAATGATTTTAACAGAGAAATCGCAGCCTATATTGATGAAACAGAATTTGATGATGAGACTTTTTATCAGATGGAGCATCGTTTAGACGAAATCAATCGTTTGAAATCAAAATATGGCAGCTCGATAGAAGAGATTTTTAAAGCTTTAGAAGAAAAAGAAGCACGTCTTGCAAAATTACAGGACTATGATACTTATCTTGCCAAATTAAGAGAAGATGTCAAAAAAGCAGAAGATGAATTGCATAAATTGTGTGAAAAAGTATCTACTGTTCGAAAAAAATATGCAAAAGATTTAACTGCGGCAGTAACAGAAGCGTTAAAAGACTTAAATTTCTTAGATGTACGCTTTGAAATGAATTTTGAAAAAACTTCTGATTATACAGCAAATGGAACAGACGATGCAGAGTTTTTGATTTCTACGAATCCAGGCGAGCCGGTAAAATCCCTTGGAAAAGTGGCATCTGGTGGTGAATTGTCACGAATTATGCTGGCAATCAAGACCATACTTGCAGATAGCGATGCCATTGAAACCTTGATTTTTGATGAAATCGACAGCGGAATCAGTGGACGTACTGCACAGATGGTTTCCGAAAAAATGAATCTTTTGGGCAGAAATCATCAGATTATCTGTATTACACATCTGCCACAGATTGCAGCAATGGCAGATGCACATTTTCTGATTGAGAAATCCGTAGAAAATCAGGCGACACATTCAAAAATCCGCGAATTAAATGACGAAGAAAGCGTAAATGAGCTTGCAAGAATGCTTGGTGGTGTCGAGATTACCGATAAAGTAAAAGAGAGTGCCTTAGAAATGCGCGAGCTTGCAAAGCAGAAGAAGAATGCCATTATCTGACATGATGTTCTTAGAGTGAAAAAAGAAAATCGAAACATAATAAAAGAAGATACATAAAGATGTATCTTCTTTTTTTGCTTTATAGAAAAGTCTAGGCACATAATGCGTGAAAGTTCTTCCTATAAAGCAAAAACGCTCCGCGTGGATGCGCGTAACGCGCAAGTAGAAGGTGTCACTGCGTGACTGCGCGTTAGCGCAAGAATGTGCCAAGGCACATTCTTTTATAAGTTCATAGAAAATGGGAGAGGTGTGGATATGGTAAAGAGAAAGGGTGTTTTTTTTCGATGGATAGCATATAGTGGTTTTCTGCTTGTATTTTTATTTTCAGTAAAGACGTTTGAGGAAGCAATTCCAGATAAAATGTATGTGGAGTTAGGGGAAAAGGTTAATTATGATTTTGGTGTTCCAATCACAGTTTCTGTAAAGGAAGATGCGGCGGAAGCCTTTGGTGGAAATACCAATCCGTATCAGATGACAGACAGTTCATATACGGTTACCTGCAAACTGTTTGGAATTTTGCCTGTTAAAGATGTAGAAGTAACTTTAACTGATGGGACAGGTGTTTATGCAGGCGGCACGATTATCGGGATTTATACGAAAATGAGTGGTGTGCTGGTGCTTGGAACAGGCAAGGTGGCGCTTAGTGATGGCGAAGAATTAAGCCCAGCAGAAAATCTGGTTAAAGGCGGTGATTATATTGTCAGCGTCAATGGAGAAGCGGTGGATGAAAAGGAAAAATTAGCAGAGCTTATTGATACCTATGGTGGGGAAAAAGAAGTGCTTGGTATCATTCGAAATGAGGAGTATATCGAAGTAGCGGCAGAGCCTGTAAAAGCAGAAAATGAGCAGTATATGCTTGGCATCTGGGTGCGGGATGATTTGGCTGGAATAGGAACACTTACTTATTATACGGAAGATGGAGAATATGGTGCACTTGGACATCCGGTAAGTGACGGAGATACCGGAACACAGATAGCAATCAAAAATGGAGATATTTATGAAGCAAGCATTGTAGGCATCCGAAAGGGAGAGGATGGTAATCCGGGAGAAATCTCTGGTGTCATAAATTATGGAAATGCATATAAAGTTGGAACAATTGACACAAATTGTGAAAGAGGAATTTATGGCACTTTAAACGGAAACCAGAAAGCATATTTAAAGGATGCTTATATGGAGGTTGCTTATAAGCAGGATATTTCCCTTGGCAAAGCCTATATTCTTTCGGATGTCAGCGGGGAAATCGCACAGTATGAAATTGAAATTGAAAGTCTTGATTTCAGCGGCAGGGAGGCAAATAAGGGGATTTTAATTCATGTAACGGATGAAAAACTTTTGGAATTAACCGGAGGCATTGTGCAGGGTATGAGCGGCAGTCCAATTATCCAAAATGGAAAGCTTATCGGTGCAGTCACCCATGTCTTTGTGAAGGATTCCACAAAGGGGTACGGGATTTTCATTGAGAATATGTTAGAGCATTGAGAAATTTATACAATTCAATTTTTGTGTTCGATGCATTTTTAATTTTTATATGTTATAATGAAGGCAAATAAAATGTGAATGTTTTAGGAGAAGGGGTATCACTATGACATATGAGAAATTAGTGGAAAATGTAAAGAGTGCAGCGAAAAATGCAAAGGTCAGCAAAACAGTCGGTCATGTGGCATTTCAGTTTAATGTGGAAGGGGAAGCTGAAGGGGCTTTTTATCTGGAAATTGCTGATGGAAAGATTCATGTAGAACCGTATGAGTATTATGACAGGGACATCATTATCGTAACATCTGCGGATGTGATTATGCAGATGACTGCTGGAACATTACAGCCAAGAGTGGCATATGCCAATGGAAAGCTTAGGGTTTATGGTGATGTAGAACAGTTAAATGTTCTGCCATTTGGAAGTACGGGCAAGGCAGCAGATAAGACTGCATCCGAGAAAAAAGATAGAAAAAAATAAACTTAAGACTGCGGCAGAGAGGATAGTGTATGTTTAAAATATTAGTGGTGGAAGATGAGGAACAGTTAAATCAGTTGTTTTCCCGGACACTGACAAGAAGTGGATATGAAGTGTATAGCGCATTAGATGCAGAGCAGGGCTTTGATATTTTAGATAAAGAGTCCATTGATTTGATTATCAGTGATGTGATGATGCCTGGAATGAACGGATTTGAATTTGTCAGATGTCTCCGCGAGGCGCAGATAAATATGCCGATTCTTATGATTACTGCAAAGGGTGATATTTTAGATATGCAGAATGGTTTTATGTCGGGAGTGGATGACTATCTTGTTAAACCGATTAATTTACAGGAAATGCTCCTTCGTGTACAGGCACTTTTACGTCGTGCCAAAAGCGTAAGTGACAGAAAGCTTTCCTTTGGGAAAACAGAGTTATGCTATGATACATGGACAGTAACAGACAAAAACGGCAGCCAGATTCTTCCGCAGAAAGAGTTTCAATTACTATATAAGTTATTATCCTATCCGGGACAGATTTTTACCAGACAGCAGATTTTAGATGATGTCTGGGGCGTTGACGGATATGTAGATTCCCATACACTTGATGTACATATCAGTCGTTTGCGGGAAAAGTTTAAAAATAACGAAGATTTCGAAATTGTTACAATTCGCGGATTAGGTTACAGGGCGGTGAAACGTACATGATGGACAAGCAGAAAATGAAACAGTTTCGGGAAAAAAAGCGGCGGACACATGCACTACATACTAGAATAATGATAACAATTTTCATTATTATTGTAAGTTTTATCTTTTTCATTGGGCTTGGTATGTGTTTTGCAGTAAAAATGGGTTTTTCCTTAAAATATTTCAAAAATCCGTTTACGGTTATCTGGATTTTGGGATGCTTATGTGCGGTATTAGCCTCTGTTGCAACGATTTTTCTGATGCGCAAAATTTTTGAACCATTGAGGGATTTGAGCGAAGCATCACTTCAGGTGGCAGAGGGGAATTTCGATATAGAGATTCCATATCGTGGACATTTAGAAGAATTGGTTAATACCATTGATAATTTTAACCGAATGGTAAAGGAGTTGAATTCTGTAGAGGTTATGCGAAATGATTTCGTGGCGGATGTATCTCATGAATTTAAAACACCGTTAGCCGCAATCAGTGGTTATACGACTTTTTTACAGGACCCGGAGTTAGGGGAAGAAGAACGAAACGAATATATTGAAAAGATTTGTTTTAATGTAGATAAGCTGAATGAATTAACGGAAAATATTCTTCGTCTGTCCAAATTAGAGCATCAGCAGTTTTTGATTGAGGATGAAACATATCGGTTAGATGAGCAGATTCGGGAAGCAATCGTTCTTTTAGAGCCAAAGTGGGGCTTAAAAAATACGGAATTCGATTTAGATATGCCTGAAATCAGTTACACCGGACAAAAAAGTCTGTTATTTCAAGTTTGGATGAATATTATTGGGAATGCGATAAAGTATACAGATAAGAATGGTAAGATTCAGATATATTTAAAAGAGCATCAAAATCGATACCAAATCATAGTCAGTGATAATGGAATTGGCATGAGCAAGGAAACACAGATGCATATCTTTGATAAATTTTATCAGGGAGATACCACTAGAAAAGCGCAGGGAAATGGTTTGGGATTGGCTCTTTGCAAAGAAATTATCAATAAATGCAATGGGAAAATTATTGTAGAAAGTGAAGAAGGAATTGGAACAGTTATCATTGTACAGCTGCCGAAAAAAGAGGAGCTGGATGGTTAATGCGCTTAGCACGAGAATGTGTCAAGCGCATTTTTTTAGAATTTATTTATATTTTTCAATATTTTTTGAGGTTTTGTTGAGATTGAATTGAGGTTTGCCAGTTATTCTAGCTTCTGTTGAAAGTGAATAAAATGAGAGCAGGAGGAATGAATATGCTGGAATTAAAAAATATTAAAAAGGATTATCCGGCGGGCGATGGAATTGTTCATGCACTAAAGGGTGTTAGTTTACAGTTTCGCTCAAATGAGTTTGTTTCTATTTTAGGCCATTCCGGTTGTGGGAAGACGACATTATTAAATATTATTGGAGGACTTGACCATTATACATCAGGTGATTTAGTTATCAATGGTAAATCAACAAAAGATTTTAAAGATAGAGACTGGGATGCATACAGAAATCATTCCATTGGTTTTGTATTCCAAAGCTACAATCTGATTCCACATCAGACAGTTCTGCAGAACGTCGAGCTTGCGTTGACATTATCCGGTGTGTCAAAATCAGAGCGTAAAGAGCGTGCTAAAAAAGCACTTGAGCAGGTCGGACTTGGAAATCAGTTAAATAAGAAGCCAAGCCAGATGTCTGGTGGACAGATGCAGCGAGTTGCAATTGCAAGAGCATTGGTAAATAACCCTGACATTATCTTAGCGGATGAGCCGACAGGCGCTTTAGATAGTGAGCCGAGTGTACAGGTTATGGAAATCTTGAAAGAGATTTCGAAAGATAAGTTAATCATTATGGTTACACATAACCCGGAGCTTGCAGAGCAGTATTCCAACAGAATCATACGTGTACTTGATGGTGAGATTATGGAAGATACCAATCCATTATCAGACAAAGAGATTCAGATGGAGCACGCAGCAGAAAAAGCAGGTAAAACAGAAGGGAAAAAGAAGAAAATGCCTTCCATGTCAGTAGGAACTTCTTTTGGACTTTCCTTAAAGAACCTGATTGCAAAACGAGGCAGAACAACGCTTACATCTTTTGCAGGAAGCATTGGTATTATTGGTATTGCTTTGATTTATGCTGTATCACAAGGATTAACAAGCTATATTGATTTAGTACAGGAAGAAACGCTGTCTTCATATCCTTTGACAATTCAGTCGTCAGAAGTGGATGTCAGCACATTGATGTCTACTTTTATGGGTGTGCTTGATAGTGAAACAGACCATGAAAAGGATGCCGTATATACACAGCCAATTGTTTATGACATGATAGATGCGATGAACAATCTGGAAACAACAGAAAATGATTTGAAGTCATTTAATGAATATATTCTTAATGAGTACGAATCTTCAAGTGGAGAAGGCAGCTTAAACGAAGCCGTTAATGGTATTCAGTATACATATGACATTGATATGCAGGTTTACACACAGAATGTAGACGGAACAATTATTCCTTCGGATACACAAGAATTGTTGACAGAGATGATGACAGAAATGATGGGTGCAGATATGTCTTCTCTGGCAGAAACAGCAACCGGTTCAAATGTTCTTGGCATGGATATGAGTTCCTCACCAATGGCATCCATGAGTGGAATGTCTTTAAATCTCTGGCAGGAAATGCTTCCAGGAGAGGATGGAAGATTAGTCAGTGATTTATTAGAAAAGCAGTATGATGTTATCTATGGTTCATGGCCGACAGATTATGATGAAATTGTATTAGTTGTAGATGAAAACAACGAATTAGATGATTTGACATTATATGCATTAGGCTTAACTTCTAAGGAAGATATAGATGCAATTATGGATGCAGCTGTGAATGGAACAGATTTAGAAGAAAGTGATAAATCATGGTCTTATGAAGAAATCTGTGATATGGAATTTAAGATTATTTTAAATTCCGACTGCTACAGCTATGACCAGAATGCAGGAGTTTATACAGATTTAAGAGAGACAGATGCTGGATTAAAATACTTATACGATAATGGTATTCCATTGAAGGTATCTGGTATTATCCGTCCAAGTGAAGATACACAAGCAGCAATGCTGTCAGGCTCAATTGGCTATACAAGCGAATTAACAGAGTACATTATTGAGCATTCAAAAGAATCAGCAGCAGTGCAGGCACAGTTAGAGAATCCGTCTATAGACATTTTTACAAATCTTCCATTTGAAGAAAATACAGGAAACTTATCAGATGAAGAAAAAGAAAGTGAATTCCACACCTTTGTAAATGCGCTTACAACAGAGGAAAAAGCAGAAACTTTTGTAAAAATTAAGTCTATTCCTACTGAGGAAGAATTAAATATGATGGTGGAACAGGCAATGGAAGGCATGGATAGAAGCGCCATCGAAGCAACAATGTCACAGGCAATGGCAGAGCAGATGGGAATGAGTGAAGAGGATATTATGGGATATCTGACAGAAATGACAGACGAAGACCTCTTTGGAACATTCCGCCAGCTTTTAGAAGAACAGGTAAAAATGCAGTATGCAGAGCAGGTAACACAGCAGCTTGCTGTAATGTCTGTCGAAGAAAAGGCAGCAGCATTAGAAATGGAATTAGAAACATATACTACAGAGCAGTGTGCATCCTACTATGAAGAAATTGCAGAATTTTCTGACTCTACATATGAGGATAATCTGAGCAAATTAGGTTATGTAGATATGGATTGCCCGGAAAGCATTAACTTATATGCATCTACCTTCGAAAACAAAGAAGTCATCGAAGATGCAATCTCTGCTTACAACGAAACAGTAGATGAAATTGAACAGATAAAATATACGGATTATGTTGGTCTTATGATGTCTTCTGTTACATCCATTATCAATGCAATTACTTATATTTTGATTGCCTTTGTTGCAATTTCCTTAATTGTTTCTTCTATTATGATAGCAGTTATTACATTGATTTCCGTACAGGAGCGAACAAAAGAAATTGGTATTTTGCGAGCAATGGGTGCTTCAAAGCATGATGTATCAGTGATGTTTAACGCGGAAACAATTTTGATTGGATTTGCATCCGGTACATTAGGTGTTGTTATCACATATTTACTGTGTATACCAATTAACTCAATCATTCATTCCTTAACAGGAATCAATAGTTTGAGTGCATTCCTGCCTTGGCAGGCAGCTCTTATCTTTATTGCAATCAGTGTGGTATTAAATCTGATTTCAGGATTTATTCCAGCAAAGAGTGCTGCGAAGAAAGACCCGGTAGTTGCTTTAAGAAGTGAATAAGTTGAAAAATCTCACAATACATTTGTATTGTGGGATTTTTTCGTGGAAATTGCTTGCTTTTATCAGAAAATTGACTAATTAAAAGCATAATGATACTATATTAGGATGCGTAAAAGTATATTTACAATAGTGATGTATTGTAAATAAGAATGTAACAAACAGGGAAAGAATTGTATGAGACAAAAGGAAAATGAGAAAACTATTATTTATTATGAAAATGAACTGGAGGATGAATTTTCCACAGCACAGATTACACCACGCAAAATAGATGGAAACTACAACTATGAAGGCGGAGTGTTTCGCAAAATTGGAAGAGTATTCTGGTATCATATCATAGCAAAACCGCTGGCTTATCTTTTCTTAAAAATCAAGTTCCAGCATAAAATAGTAAATAAAGAATGCTTAAAGCAGGCAAAAAAAACAGGCTTCTTTTTGTATGGCAATCATACAAATGCACTGGCGGATGCATTAATTCCAACTATGATTTGCCATCCGGTTAGCGTGCATGTAATCGTACATCCAAATAATGTTTCAATGCCTGTTTTTGGAAAAATCACACCGAGCTTAGGAGCACTTCCATTACCGGATGATAAAGAAGCAATGAAGCATTTTCATGCAGCAATAGAGCATTTGATTGACAAAGGAGCATGCATTACGATTTATCCTGAGGCGCATATCTGGCCATACTATACGAAAATCCGTAATTTTAAAGACAGCTCCTTTCGTTATCCAGTACAGTGTGATGTTCCGGTTTATTGTTTTACGAATACCTATCAGAAGAAAAAATATGGAAAAACGCCAAAGATTGTAACTTATGTAGATGGACCATTTTATCCGGACAGACAACTGCCTGCCAAAAATCAAAGGCTGCAATTACATCAACAGGTACTAGCTTCCATGAAAAAATACTGTCAAAACAGTAATGTGGAAGTGATTCAATACATAAGAAAAGGGGAATAGAGGATGAACATTTTATTTTCAGGCAATGATAATGTGTTTGACGGAATCTTGACCTGTATGCTTTCCATTTTCAAACGGACAGAGACAAAAGAGCCGTTTCATGTTTATGTTTTGACGATGGATGTGTCAAGAATCAAACCAGAATACATTGCAATATCGGATGAAAAAATTGCATATTTGGAAGAAATTGCAAAGACCTATCATCCGCAGAACAGAATTATAAAGGTGGATGTGACAGAGATTTATGAAAAAGAATTTGCAAATTGTCCAAATGAGCAATGTTACTGTTCACCATATACACTGCTTCGTCTATTTATTGATTTAATCCCGGAAATACCGGACAAAATCCTATATTTAGACGTAGATATTTTATTTAACCGAGATATTGAATTGTTATATCAGACCGATTTAGAGGGGTATGAATATGCAGCAAGCAGAGACCACTATGGAAAATATTTAATTCATCCAAATTATATCAATGCAGGTGTGCTTTTATTTAATATGAAGGAAGTAAGACAGACAGGATTATTAAAAAAAGCACGAGAACTGATAAAAACAAAAAAATTATTGTTTGCAGACCAGAGTGCCATTTATCGAAGTACAACGAGAAAGAAGATGCTGCCACAGAGATATAATGACCAGAAGTTTTTGCACAAGCATACTGTAGTCAGACATTTTTCCAAACGCTTATTTTATCTGCCGTATCCACATACAGACAATATTAAGCAGTGGAATGTCAGCAAAGTGCATTCTATCTTTCATTATGAGCAGTTTGATGACGTATTATATGATTATATTTATTTGAGGAGAAAGTATGAGTATGAAAAAGACGCTTAGTTTGAAAAGCAGAAATAGGGTAGTGCCTATCTTTTTTGCAGCAGATGATAAATATACAAAGTTTATGATGGTAACAATGAAGTCCATCATTGAAAATATGTCCAAGAAGAATCAATATAAGATGTACGTGTTAAATATTGATATTTCGGAAGAAAATCAGGCAATGGTAAAAAGGATGGAAACATCCAACTGCAAAATTATCTTTGTGGATGTTACAGAAGAATTGAAAAAAATCGAAAAGAAGATTTCGCTTCGTGATTATTATACAGCGACCACATATTATAGAGTTTTTATTGCAAATATGTTTCCGGAGTATGACAAAGTTCTTTATGTGGACAG
The DNA here is from genome assembly GCA_045121975.1 of Roseburia sp. Lineage (GTDB taxonomy): Bacteria > Bacillota > Clostridia > Lachnospirales > Lachnospiraceae > Roseburia. The sequence continues at coordinate 48,202 of JBGVHB010000126.1, read as the reverse complement.
TGATACAATTATCCGCGATGATATTGCCAATCTGTATCATTATGATTTAGGTAAAAATTATATTGGAGCAGTTCGTGACCAGTTAGTAGTACAGACCGATATTTACGGGGACTATGTTGAAAAAGTACTTGGTTTATCCAGAGGTGCTTATTTCAATGCCGGAGTTGTCTTAATTAACTGCGAGCAGTTCCGCAAGAAAAATTTATTAAAACAGTTTATCGAGCTTCTGGGTACATATACATTTGTTGTGGCACAGGACCAGGATTATCTTAACATTTTATGTAAAGACAATGTTTTATGGTTAGACCCACGCTGGAATACCCAGATGATTGGAGCAGTTCCATCTGAGGACAATGCTAAATTGATACATTATAATCTGGCAGAAAAGCCTTGGCATTATGAGAACTGCCGTTTTGGAGAACATTTCTGGTATTATGCGAAGCAGACAGAAGTGTATGAGGAATTACAGGAAGTTTTAAATAATTTCACAAAGGAAGATAAAGAAAAAGATAAATCCTATGGTGTGAACCTGCAGAACTTAGCAATTTCAGAAATTCAAAATGTCAATAATTATTACAATCTGTTCGGTAATAATGAACCACCAAAGCTTACACGTGTGGAAGTTTTAAGAAAGATTGAGAAGTTAGAAAAAGCAGGAATCTTTGATAAAGACGTGGAGGAAGACCCGCCTGCAAGAGAATTAATGCCAAATGAAGTGGATTATCTGCGAAGAAACGTAAAAAGCAAGCTGAGTACAAAATATGCATTCAAGATTGCGCATTGGTTTGTAGATATTCTGATTCGTAAAAAGCAGTTTATTTTAAAAGAGATAGTAGGTATTGAGAATTTTAGAAACTTAGACTGCGGTGCGGTAGTTACCTGTAATCACTTTAATGCATTCGACAGCTTTGCAATACAGCTTACCTACGAAAAGGCGAGACGTGCCAAATATCCAAGACGTAAGTTCTTCCGCGTTATCAGCGAGGCAAATTATACATCTTTCCCTGGTTTTTACGGAATGTTAATGCGTAACTGCAACACACTTCCACTTAGTTCGAATAAACTAACTATGAAAAAGTTTATGTTTGCGGTAAATACGATTTTACAGAAAGGACACTTTATTCTGGTATATCCAGAGCAGAGCATGTGGTGGAATTATCGTAAACCAAAGCCGCTCAAAAAAGGAGCATTTAATTTTGCTGCCACAAATAAAGTTCCAATTCTGCCTTGCTTTATCACAATGGAGGATACCGACGTTATGGATGGGGATGGATTCCCTGTGCAGGCTTATACGGTTCATGTTGGAGCACCAATTTATCCGGATAAGGAGAAAACAAAAGCAGAAAACATCGAAATGATGATGCAGAAAAACTCTGAGGTCTGGAAAGAAATTTACGAGAAAACCTATCAGATACCATTAACTTATACCTGTGATGAATAAAAGACTTTTGGCATAAAGAATGTTATAAGACATAAAAGCTGACCACCATAGTTAGAGAATTTCTAACGATGGATGGTCAGCTTTTTTGTGAAAAAATAAACGAAATAGAAATTATTTCCTGCCTAACTGCCAGAACGCAACAGCACTTGCGGCCGCGACATTTAAGGAATCCACGCCATGTGACATTGGAATACGGACTGTATAATCACAGTCAGAAATGGTGCTGTCAGAAAGACCATCTCCTTCCGTACCAAGAACAATCGCAAGTTTTTCCTCTGCCATAAGATTTGGGTCATCAATGGAAACTGAATCATCACTTAATGCCATCGCAGCCGTTTTAAAACCAAGCTCTTTTAGTATGGAAATATTAGTTTCTGTAGAAGATGAAGTATCTTTTTTCAGATATGTCCAAGGTATCTGAAAAACAGTTCCCATGCTGACTCTGCCTGCGCGTCGGTAAAGAGGATTGCTGCAGGCTGGTGTCAAAAGCACAGCATCCATGCCAAGGGCAGCAGCGGAACGGAAAATAGCACCAATATTTGTCGGGTTTACGACATTTTCTAAGACAGCAATTCTTTTCGCATCTGCACATATTTCCTCAACACTTTTTAATTTTGGACGGTGCATGGCACATAGCATACCGCGGGTCAGCTGAAAGCCGGTAAGTTTGGTAAGCACCTCAAAATCAGCCGTATAGACAGGAATGTCACCACAGCGCAGGATAAGCTCCTTTGCCTGTGTGTCGAGATGTTTTCGCTCTACGAGAAAGGAAATCGGCTCACAGCCGCCGTCAAGGGCACGTTCGATAACCTTAGGGCTTTCCGCAATAAAGATGCCTGGCTTTGGTTCATATAGGCGAAGCAGCTGAACTTCGGAAAGACGCGCATAAACGTCTAGTTCAGGTGCACAAAAATCAGTTATTTCTATAATATTTGACATAAAATTCTCCTTTTCCTATTCAAAAACATTATAGTGTGCAAAGAAAGAGGTGTCAAAAGCTTTATTGTTAAAACGGCTTGTGATATGATACTCTTTAGGCATAAAACGACGGCAGAACATGACAAATAGAAAGGTACGTTTTCAGATGAGATATAATGCATTTATCAGTTATAAGCATGCAGAATTAGATATGTATGTAGCCAAAAAAGTACATAAGGGATTAGAAACCTTTAAAGTACCTCGTGCAGTCGCAAAAAAGAGTGGAATTAAAAAAATTGAGCGTGTATTTAGAGACCAGGAAGAACTTCCAATTGGAAGTGATTTAGGAGATAACATTGTTGGAGCACTCAGAGAGACAGAATATTTAATCGTTATCTGTTCTCCAAGGACAAAGGAGTCTTACTGGGTGGCAAAGGAGATTGACACCTTTATCCAGATGCATGGAAGAGAGAAAATTCTTGCTGTTTTGATTGAAGGTGAACCGGATGAGGCATTCCCGGATGCAATCTTAACCGACAGCGAGGGAAATCCGGTAGAGCCATTAGCAGCTGATGTGCGCGGGGCAAGCCAAAAGGAAGTAAATAAAAAGCTTCGAACAGAAATTATGCGTCTTGCAGCACCGTTATTGCATTGCAGTTATGATGATTTAAGACAGCGTCATAAAGAACGTCGTATGAAAAAAATGATGGCGGCAGCAGCAACAGTGGCAGCCGCAGCAACTGCCTTTGGAGTTTATAGTGCGTATAATACAGCAATGATAAAGCAGAATTATCAGGCAAAGCAGATGAATCAGTCCAAATATCTGGCGGATACCTCGTTACAGCTGTTAGAAGAGGGAGACAGAAGAGCCGCAGCACTTGTAGCAATGGAAGCACTGCCGATAGAGGATGAGAGCAGACCATTCGTGGCAAACGCCCAGTATGCACTTAGCAAAGCATTGTATGCTTATGAGACAGGGGATGCCATTGAATTAGACGGCTTATTAAAGCATGAACTTCCGGTAAGAGATTTTTGCTTTAATGAGGATGCAACAAGGCTGGCATCGTTAGACAGCGGAAACTTTGTTTATCTGTGGGATATGGAAACAGAAAAGCAGCTGCTGCAAATTCCACCATCTGTTAATGAAAGTGGATATACAGCAGAGATTTTAGATTTTGCCATCACAGCAGAAAATAATATTGTAATTGTGACCAGCAGTGAAGCAAAAGCGGTGAATGCAGAGGGTGAGCTTTTATGGAGCATTGACTTAGAGAATTACTGCGCGGCGTGTACATTTTCTCCAAGTGTAAAGACACTTGCCTGTGTGCAGGGAGAAGAGGTTATGTTTATTGATACCGCAGCAGGCAGTGTAATTGCGGAAATGAAGAATGCGTCTAAGTCCTCCTATTCGATTGCTATGGCATTTAATGAGAAAGAAGATAAGTTTGCAGTTTCACATTCCTCAGAGGACGAAAGCGGGCAGGGAATGGTCAGTGTATATGATTTTAACAGTGGTGAAATTACGTCCTGTCAGACGATAGAAGCATTTGTTTCTAAGATGACGTTTACCTGGGATGATAAGCTTGTTGTGGCAGGGATAAATTTCAGAGACATCAGCACATATACTGCTGGTGAGACAGAGACTGGTCTGATAGAAAAAATCGATATCAGTACCGGAGAACAGTTATGGTCGGATTCCTATCCGGTGAAAGTATTTGATTTGGATACGGCAGGAATTATCGTAAAAAGCAGAAAATATACCAATAGTGAGGATAATAGTGAGCATGACGAAGTGATTTTATCAGTGGATAACTGTGTATACACATGGAATGCTGCCACAGGGGAGAAGCTTGTTTCAGAAACTATTACCAATAGTATTTATTCCATGCTGATTTCGACAGCCAATTCATTCGGTTATCTTGCAGACAGTGCGGGCGTGGTACATATTTTTGACTTATCAACAGGCACAAATTATACAAATGCGGCAATTGATACCGGCAAAAATTTAAAAGACATTCTTATCCGTTCAGGCATTATGGTGGTAAGAAGCTATGAATCACCAAATATTACCGTATTAAAATATCATGAAGGAAAAGGAAAAGAAGAAATTGAAACGTATCAGGAATCCATTCTTCACATGGATGTGACAGAGGATGAGAAATATTATGCAGTAAAAACAGATGCAGAAGATGCGGCTGGAACATATTATTTTTATTTGTCAGAGGATAAAACCTGCATAGGTAATTTTTCTGTTTCCGGGGAGGACATTATTTTAACTCAGAAATTCGTGGAGAATGTGTCCTATGCCATTATCTGTGAAAGCGGAAAAATAATTTTCTATGATATGGAAAGTGGGAAAACAGAAGAACTGTCTGTAAATAAGGACTTTACAAGCGCAGAAGGTTATGTGACAAAGGAAAGTAATCTTGCACTGATATATGACGGCAGAGCATATGTGGTAGTAGATTTATCAGAACAAAAAGTGATACATTCCGGGGAAACAGAGCAGTATATACATGGTGCTATTTTGTCAGAGGATGGAAATAAAATCTATGCAAATCTTATGGAAGAAGGGCTTGTTATCATTGATGCAGATACTGCAGAGCAAAAAAGGATTGCGGATGACGGCTATTCCATTGCATCTGGCTCGAATGTTGCTGAGGTTATGGCGGTAAGCGCGGATGGAAAGCTTTTAGCAGTCAGCTGTATGGATAATAGGTTAAGAATCATGGATACGTCTTCTATGGAAACCATTGCAGAAGTGTCTTTTGCAGGGAAAAATAACTGCTTTTTGTATTTTTCTAAGGATGGTTCTACTATGATTCTGCAGGGAGATGATTATTATCTGAAAGTATACAGTATTGCAAAGCAGCAATTTTTATATGTGGCATCTGAGCAGAATAATACAACAGAGGAAGTTATCGAAAATGATACAACGGGAGTCGTTGTAATTAAAACATCTGCGGAAATGATAATTTTTGACCGTACGACTTATGGCAAAATTGCAGAAATTGAAAAAGGACTTGCATATTTTAAAGAGCAGAAAAAAATATACTGCAAAGACGGCACAGTACTTTGCGAATTTCCATTTAAGACGTTAGACATGCTGATAGAGGAAGCGGGAGAGCAGTTTGGCGAAGATGCTTTAACAGAAATGGAAAAAATACAGTACCACGTAGAATAAGTTTTGGGGAGAGGATAATTAATATGCGGTTAAGGGATTTATTAAACTATAACGAAATTGTAATACAATGTCATGACAATCCTGATGCAGATGCAATTGCGAGCGGTTATGGCGTGTACACTTATTTGAAGGGACAAGGGAAAAACGTAAGGTTTGTTTACGCTGGACGCTATAAAATTCAAAAAAGCAATCTGGTCTTAATGGTAAAAGAACTTCAAATACCAATTGAGTATGTAGAAACAATAGAAAAACCGGAGCTTTTAGTGACGGTTGACTGTCAGTATGGAGAGGGCAATGTAACAGCGTTTGATGCAGAAAATGTGGCTGTGATTGACCATCATCAGGTAAGCAAAAGTCTGCCAGAGATGAATGAGGTGCGCAGTAATTTAGGAGCATGTGCAACGATTGTAAGAGAGCTGTTAAAAGAGGAAGGCATTGATATGAATTCCGATAAGAAATTAGCAACGGCGCTTTATTATGGTTTATTGACAGATACCAATAACTTTACGGAAATATCACATCCGTTGGATAAGGATTTGCGTGATGATGCAGATTTTGAGCGAAGCATGATTGTGCATTTCCGTAATGCCAATTTATCCTTGCAGGAGCTTGAGATAGCAGGAGAGGCACTGCTTAGCTATGATTACAATGAAAAATACCGCTATACCATAGCAAAAGCCAAGCCCTGTGACCCGAACATTTTAGGAATGATTAGTGATTTAATGTTAGAGGTCGATACGGTAGATACGTGTCTGGTATACAGTGTGCTGCCATTTGGTGTAAAAATCTCTGTGCGAAGCTGTGTCAAGGAAGTAAAAGCAAGTGAAATGGCAGAGTTTATTACAGCAGGAATCGGCTCTGGCGGCGGTCATTTAGAAAAAGCAGGCGGATTTATCCAAAAGGAGCTGTTAGAGGAGGATTGCGAAATCAGTACTCTTTTAAATAGCCGTATGGAGGATTATTTTAAAGACGTTGAAATTATTTATGCAAAGGATTATGATGCGGATATTTCAGACGCGAAAATTTATCAGAAAAAAAGCCTTTCGTTAGGATACGTGAAAGGAACGGATATGTTTCCGGCAGGAACAAAAGTCTGTGTGCGTACGTTAGAAGGTGATTTGGATGTGCTGATACAGGATGATATTTACATTATGATTGGTATCTTAGGAGAGGTTTACCCAATCAAAAAAGAAAAATTTGAGCGAAGCTATCAGTGTATTGAGAAGCATTACAGCTTTTGCGGAGAATATGAGCCGAATATTAAGGACGTGGCAGAAGCAAAAAATGTTTCCCTGATTCCTTATGCAAAAGCGTGTGTATCTACCGGAGAGGTATATATTTATGCAAAAGAATTAAAGCATCGCATAAAGGTGTTTACAGCATGGGATGAGGAAAAATATATGGTTGGAAAAGAAGGAGATTACCTTGCAGTAAGAAAAGATGATTTGCATGATATTTATGTGATAGAGCAAAATATTTTTGCAGAAACATACGAGCCGATAGTGTAGGTTTTTCTATAGAAAAAGTACTTTATTCCTAGAAAAAAGCGTGCTAAAATAAGAGCAGATTAAGGCATATTAGTTAGGCAGATGACACTAAGGAAAATACAAAGGAGACAGGAAATGAAGCTTAAAACAAAAATTCAATTACTGTTTGGTGGAACAGTTGTCATTTTGATGCTTTTGATGGGAGCAATTGCGTGTTATACGAATTATGAAAATTCCGAGAAAATCATTTGTGACAGTATGGTAACTTCTGCTGATTTAACAGCAGACCATATTTCTACAAAGCTTTCGGATGATTTAAGCAGCGCGGAGGAAGTGGATGAAGCAGTTGAGAAAGAAGCTATCCTTGCAATTCTTGAGAAAATCGACATCAGTGAAAATGGATATGCTTATCTGGTAAGCAGTACCGGAAAAGTACTCGTTCACCCGGATGAGGAGATTTCAGGCAAACTTAATATCTTAGAAGAAAACAGCACACTTGCAGCATTAGGAGAGAAAATGATTGCAGGAGAGCGCGGCAGCGGACAGTATGAATGGAATGGGAATCTGATGTTCTGTGGCTACAGTCCGGTAGAAAACAGCGGCGGATTAAGTGTTGTTGTATGCGCACCGGAAAGTGATTATACTGAGAATTTATATGGTGTGATTAAGCTGACTTCCTGTTTGACAATTCTTGCAATCTTTGTTGCACTTATCATTTCAACAAGCCTTGCCGGTTATGTAGGCAAATCCGTAGAAAGTGTAAAAGATGCATTAGTGCGGATTGTAAAAGGTGATTTTTCAACAAAGCTTGATAGAAGCAGCAAAAAAGATGAAATTGCCGTTTTGAAAAATTCAGCAGCAGAGTTAGTTGATACATTATCGGATATTATCGGCAGCTCGAACCGTATTCTTGGCGGGATTGCGCAGTATGATTTGACAATGGCAGATATGAGACAGTATCCGGGCGAATTTGACCGCTTATCTTCTTCTGTGAATGCTATCAAAAACATGCTGAATCAGATAATTGTAAAAGTACAGAATACGGCAGCAGGCGTTGAAAATGGTTCTACAGAGCTGTCTAATGCAGCAGCAATGCTTTCTGAGGGAACTGTGATGCAGGCATCATCTATTCAGAAGGTTGTGGAAGATTTTGGTGACGTAGTAAACAAAATTAATAATAATTCTGTGAATGCATCTGTGGTAAATGAGAATTTAATGCAATTAAATGAGCAGATTCAAAACAGTAACGAGGAGATGACACAGCTGCTTGCAGCAGTCAAAGAAATCGAAGAAATGTCAGCAGATATTCAGAAAATTGTAGGAACAATTGATTCCATTGCATTCCAGACGAATATTCTTGCATTAAATGCAGCAGTAGAAGCTGCAAGAGCAGGGGAAAGCGGAAAAGGCTTTGCTGTTGTTGCAGATGAGGTCGGCAGTCTGGCATCTAAATGTGGTGATGCATCACAGAGAACATCTGAACTGATTGATAAATGTATTTCTTCTATCAGTTATGCGAAAAAGTGTGCGGATTCTACCTTTGAGTGTCTGGTAAATATTGTGGCGGGCTCAGATGAGATTTCTAAGGCGTTTGGAGATATTTCAGCAGATACCTTAGAACAGGCAGAGAAATCAAATGATATTCAAAAAGAAATCGGCCAGATTTCTGACGTGGTACAGTCAAATACCGCAACAGCAGAACAGACAGCTGCATCTACGGAAACATTATCAAATCAGGCAGCAGATTTAGACATCCTTGTTCGAAAGTTCAAAGTAAAATAAAAACAGAGTATTGGTTATATGTGGGAGAAGGTCATGGATGAAAAGGCAGAGTTAGAAAGAGAAATGGAACAATCGATTTGGAATAGTTGATATCGATTGTTTTAAACAGCATAATGACACAGCTGGAAAATATTCATTCAACTGTTATCCAGGAGGTAACGGTTTCACAGGGGTATGCATCTTTTATTCCACAAAATAACACTACACGTGAAGAAATGCTTGAGTTTGCGGACGAAGCATTGTATATTGTAAAAGAAAGAGGAAAAAACGGATATTTTATTCTGGAAAAGTAACAAAAGAATGGCTTCGTTTTTTATTGTCGACGCGCTTCGACAAACTTTGTATTAACTTACAGATATGATGCGAATATGAAAATAAGACATTTTTATATGTTTTAATCGCATAGTCAACAGGAGGAACGAGCATGGGAAAGGTAAGTGTAGCGATTGCAGATGATAACGAGGTAATGTTACAATTATTAGATGACATTATCAGCAGCGATGAGGAGCTTAGCGTTGTTGGAGTTGCAAAAGATGGCGAAGAAGCATACAACGTGATTAAAACCAAAGAACCAGATGTCGTATTATTAGACATTATTATGCCAAAATTAGACGGTTTGGGTGTCTTAGACCGGGTAAAAAAGGACAAGACAATCAAAAAAACACCAACTTTTATTATGGTAAGTGCGATTGGGCAGGAAAAAATAACAGAAGATGCATTTAATCTTGGGGCAGATTATTATTTAATGAAGCCTTTTGATAATGAAATGATTATTAATAGAATTAAGCATGTGAAACAAAGCATGGATATGAAAAGCTGCGAAATCCGCAAGGTAAATGCCTATGAAAAAGCAGAGGATTACAAAGAGCGTAATTTAGAAACGGATGTAACAGAAATTATTCATGAGATTGGTGTTCCGGCGCATATCAAAGGTTATCAGTATCTGCGTGATGCGATTGTGATGTCAGTAGCAGATATGGATATGTTGAATTCCATTACGAAGATTCTTTATCCGACGATTGCTAAAAAATATCAGACGACACCAAGTCGTGTCGAACGTGCGATTCGTCATGCGATTGAGGTTGCATGGAGCAGAGGAAAAATGGATACCATTGACGAAATGTTCGGTTATACGATACATAATGGAAAAGGAAAACCAACCAACTCAGAATTTATCGCATTAATTACAGATAGAATCAGATTAGAATATAAGATGTATTGATACTTTTCATTACGTCGAAAAAAGGTTATAATAGTCTTAAGCTTTCGAGAATACATTTGAAAGTTGGGAGGTTATAACATGACAAAAATATTGTTTGCGACTTCAGAAGCTGTACCTTTTATGAAAACAGGCGGACTTGCAGATGTTACAGGCTCATTGCCTAAATATTTTGATAAGGAGAAATATGATGTGCGTATTATCCTGCCAAAATATCTCTGTATGGACGAAATGTGGAAAGGGCAGCTTCATTTTAAATGTCATTTTTATGTGAATTTAAGCTGGAGAAAGCAGTATGTAGGAATCTTTGAAACCGAATATGAGGGAATTACTTATTATCTGGTAGATAACGAGTTTTATTTTGCTGGTGACAAGCCATACAATGAACTGTATCAGGATGTTGAGAAGTTTACTTATTTTTCTAAGGCGGTATTAGAGGCTCTGCCGTACATTGATTTCTGCCCGGATATTATTCACTGCCATGACTGGCAGACAGGAATGATTCCTGTTTTCTTAAAGACTGTTTATGGAAGCCAGAATTATTACGCTGGAATGAAAGCAGTTTATTCTATTCATAATCTGAAATTCCAGGGACGCTGGAATCTTGCTACGGTTATGGATATTACAGGTCTTCCGGCACAGATTTTTACAGCGGATAAGTTAGAGTCCTATGGTGAAGCCAATCTGTTAAAGGGTGGTGTGGTATATGCGGATGCGATTACTACAGTGAGTAAGACCTACGCTTATGAAATAACAACCGAGCAGGGCGGTGAAGGCTTAGATGGTCTGATGCGTGCAAGAAGCAATTCCTTATATGGAATTGTAAATGGTATTGATTATGACGAATACAATGTCGAAACAGATACTTATATCTATAAGAACTTTACCAAGTCTACGGCAGAGGTTGGAAAAGCAGCCAATAAAGAAGCGCTGCAGAAGGAAATGGGACTTCCGGTAGAAAAGAACACATTCTTGGTTGGTATGGTGTCAAGAATGACCAATCAAAAAGGCTTTGATTTGGTGGCATATATTATGGAAGAGCTGCTTCATACGGAAAAGATTCAGTTTGTTGTACTAGGAACAGGTGAAGAACAGTATCAGAATATGTTCCGCTACTTTGAAGACCGCTATCCAAAGAAATTAAAGGTAAATATCGGTTATTCTGAAGAAATGGCACATCGTATTTATGCATCCTGTGACGCTTTCTTAATGCCGTCATTATTTGAACCATGTGGTTTAAGCCAGTTAATGAGCATGCGTTACGGCACACTTCCAATTGTAAGAGAGACTGGTGGTTTAAAGGATACAGTGGAAGCATATAATGAATATGAGAACACCGGAACAGGATTTTCTTTTGCTAATTATAATGCACATGAGATGTTAGCAACGCTGCGTTATGCAATGGATGTGTATTACAACAAAAAGAAAGACTGGAATAAAATGATGCTTCGTGCAATGAGCCAGGACTTCTCATGGAATAGTTCTGCCAGAGAGTACGAGAGACTTTATGAGAACCTTTTAGAAGGATAAAAAAGATTTCTGCTTGCAGAAATCTTGGCGCCTGCGCGACGCTTCGGTACACTATGTACGAGCGATTTTCTATCACATAAAAAATAAGAGAAAGGGATGTAGAAAAGCATCCTTTTCTCTTATTTTAGGTACAAAAAGGTATTGCCTGTGTGATTCTACATAGTCAGCTGCGCCGTTTCTTTGGAATAGTAATAAACATGGTCTGAAAGAATCTCCTCATTAGAAAGCTGGGTCGCATTGACCTCTTTTACCATAGCAGAAAGCTCTTCTGCGGAATCAGCCTTCTTAGCCGGAATAATCAGTACCTCATGAATACTGCTTGGCAGGATATATAAGTCGCTGTCTATCTTTTTGGCAAAATTCTGCAAAAGATTTTTGTAGAGAATACAGCCGGAGCCGTTTAATTTACTGCAGTTGGAAAGAACGTACATGGGAAAGTCATTTGGTGTTGGCTCAAAAGCGTCGGCAAATTCTGCTTTGAACAGTCCACTCAAAACCTCCGTCATATTTTTCAATTCATAAGTTAAAAGCTTTGGGGTATTTTCCATTGCAAGTGTATACAAATCGTCTTTGGTGATATGCCAGAAAGCAAGATGCTGTTCGTGGATTAAAATAGTAGCATTGCCTGTTGTATTTGATTCTAACAGACAGTTAAAGATAATTGCGAGGTCGAGATAGCGGTAGTGAGGGACTTTTTTTAATAGTTCGCGGTTGCGCTCATAATTTACCAGCTTAAACACAATGCGGTTTTTGACTTTTTCGTATTCTGTAAAAAAAGAAATGTCAATACAGCCTTGTGGCTTATTTTCTTCATAGGTAGAAAGAATATCCTGATAAATATCGCATAAGGGTTTTCCTTTCTGATACTGGCTGTAATAATAATTCAGGTAAATTGTTGGTGAAATGTTCAGCTGATTGGAAAGAATGGTAAGACCATCTAAGCGTGTATTATTGTTTTTGATGATTTCCTGTACGGTCACTTTGACCGAAGGACCAAGCTTGGTCTGAATTACGTTAGTGATGTGCTGCTTAAATTCCTGATATGTCATAATAATACTTCTCCTTTAAATAACAAGAAAGGAAAGCTTTTATCTGGAAAAATGCACGAATCATGCGGACATATAATTGAGATACACAGCGGGAACTGTGTATATAAACATTACCACGAACGATGTAGAAAAACAAATAAAAAAATTATAAACTTTTTGTCAGAAAATTTGAGGAAATTCTGTCTGGATTTTAGTAAAAAAAGATTGCAATTTTATTTTTATAGGGTATAATATTTAAGTGTGTGCCGATATGGCTCAGTTGGTAGAGCAACGCATTCGTAATGCGTGGGTCAGGGGTTCGAGTCCCCTTATCGGCTTTTGCAAACACTTGATTTTACGGCATTTTTGGAGTTGGAAAAAGTGCTAGTTATCAAGTTGGTTATCAGACGTATATGAAAGCTCTCAGTAATACTGGGAGTTTTTCTTTTATATAGGAAAAATAAAGAATGCAATGGGAGGAGAAGAACATGATTTCAACAAAATATTTTGACCATACCATTTTAAAAGCGGATGCAACAGAAGCACAGGTGGCGAAAATTTGTGCGGAAGCATTGAAGCACAATTTTGCATCAGTGTGCGTTAATCAGTATTACACCAAATTTGTGGCAGAACAGTTGAAAGGCTCTGGAGTAGCTGTTTGTACGGTAGTCGGTTTTCCACTTGGAATGTCTGATACGAGAGTGAAAGCATTTGAAACAAAGGCTGCAATTGAGGATGGCGCATCTGAAATTGACATGGTAATCAATGTTGGGGCTTTGAAAGATAAGAAATATGACTATGTATTAAATGACATTAAGACGTTAAAAGAAGTCTGCGGAAAAGATGTTGTTTTAAAAGTAATTTTGGAAACCTGCCTTTTGACAGAAGAAGAGATTGTGAAAGCATCTGAACTTTCCAAAGAAGCTGGAGCTGATTTTGTAAAAACCTCGACAGGCTTCTCAACTGGTGGAGCAAAGGCTTCGGATGTTGCTTTAATGCGAAAAACAGTTGGTGCAGAAATGGGCGTAAAGGCTTCCGGTGGTATTCATACAGAAGCAGAAGCACAGGCTATGATTGATGCAGGAGCGAGCCGCCTCGGAACAAGCGCAACCCTCGCAATTATTGGAGAAGTATAAAAAAGTTCGCAATGAGAAGAAAAATCCATCTCATTGCGAACTTTTTTAATAGATAAAATCTTCTGGAACGGCATCCGCCATTGTTTTGTAAGCACGATTGCTTGGATGCAGATGGTCGCCGCTGTCAAATCCTTTGGAAAAAGCAGATGGATTTTTCGGGTCACGCAACGCCATGTCAAAATCAATGCAGCCGTCAATTTCATCTGTTGCACGAATCCATGCATTCACCTCATTTTTCAAATCCTCGCGGAATTCTGCATAAGTACGCCAGCCTTGAATCGGAAGAAGTGTTCCGACATATACTTTATAATCTAATTTTCTTGCTTCTTTAATATACCAGCGAAGACCATTAATTAACTCCTTAGCAGACGGAAGGTCAGTCATTGGACGGAAGGGATTTAATTCCACACCAACCGGATGGATAATATCATTGATTCCTTGTTGAATAATCATGATATCAGCACCGGAAACAGGTGCTTCATGACGGAAACGGTTTTTACCTTTTAAACCATAGGAATCATAAGTGATACAATCGTACTGACGCAGGATTCGTGTGCCGCTGGCAGCTTTACGGATAATAGCAGTATGATTATCTGGATTTTCCGCTGCACGTAATGTCAGATAATCCGGCCATGCCTGCGCTGTAATAGAATCACCATAACAGACAATGGCATGATTGTCGGAAGAAGTAAGGATTTCAATATCACTTAAAAAATAATACCAGTTGGTAGATTTTGTATCATTTAATGGCAGAGCAGGTGTAAAGCACTGGTTGCCAAGTGAGAAAAAGCCCTTACAGAGCGGACCGCTTGCAATAACGGCAGACTGCATAAGCGTAAAATCAGCAAAATAAATGCTGATACAGAGTGTCTGTCCTGCTTTTACATCCATATACACCGGGTCACTGACAATTTTATCATTTGGAAGAATGGTAACGTCTGGACTGCTGAAAAAAGTAATTTCATGAATGGTGTCTTCCATAACGGAACAGCTTAAACCGATTTTTTCTGTTAAGCTGCCGGAAGAAACAGCAACTGTTGCACGTGTAATATCGACACGTTCTGTTCCGCAAAAGTTATCAAAAGTAAAGCGGAGTCCATCTCCAGAGAAAGGAGCATAGACAGGATAACGAAGAGTAATATTCTTTGCATATGATTCTGGACGATGTTCTGCGATAGACATTGCATTGCCCCACATAGCAACCCATTTTGTTGTATTCATATCATTTATACCTTTCCATTGCCTATTATTTTTGCAGGCAAAAATTTTCGCATGATAATTATAGAAGGTTTCCCTAACGCCACATTATATACGAGAAATGTAATTTTTTCTATAGTAATAAGTGAATTTGTAAAGTATGCGGGAAAATATGGAAAAAAACAGGCGAATTTTTGGAAATCTGCCCATTTCTTTCGAACTATTATTACTTGTCCTTTTTCATGGAAATTGATATAATACTCTAAGCTAAGCAAATGAACAGAGAGGTTAGATAAAAAGATATGAGTGAAGTGAACAATAAGGCAGGGGCGGCTTCTGGAAAGAAGAACGAGATGAGTGGTCTTAAGAAGAAGTTAAGAGAGCAGAGGGGAATGGCTGCTATTATAGAAGATAACAAGCAATATCTTGCATTGTTTGCAGTAATCGTTGCAGCACTGCTTGTTATTTTGATTAGTATTCTGGCATTAAAGCTTCCGGTTGTTGCAATCTGTATTATGGTACTGATTGAGGCTGGACTCGCTGCATGCTTACAGAATGAGCCAATCTGGCTGCATGGACTGATTGTTTTAGTGGAAATCATAGCAGGAATTCTTTGCGGAAAAACAGTATTTATGATTTTACTTGCAGCATTGTATGTGGTTGGAATTTTAGTTCTGAAATTATTAAGAAGCTAATAAAAGGGGAGTCCGATGAGAAATGCTCGCGGACTTCTTTTTTGCGCGAAATGGGGGCAGCACAAATGAAAGAAAAGGTATTGGTATTTAGTTCCAGAGAGATTTGTTACAATTCAAACAGTTTTTTTGCAAATCAGATGGCAATGGCATTTGAAAAAATCGGTTACACCGCAGATGTGTGTGAATTTACCAAGGATGATGATTTAGATAAGGTTTTATCACCTTATATTGGAAAAAAGTATAAGCTGATATTAGATTTTAATTCCTTAATGACACGCATGGTGGAAGAAGATGGAACGCCGGTATTAGATATGATAGACGGCGCATTTTATGATTACATATTAGACCATCCACTATTTCATTATAATGGTCTGACTGCAGGCTTAAACAATTTGAATGCCATTCTTTTAGATGAAGCACAGAAAAAATATGTAGACCGCTTTTATAAAGGGGTAAAAAACACGATTATGATGCCCCTTGGTGCGACAGAGGCAGTAACGGTAAAGAAACTGGAGGAAACTCCAAAATGTGTTCTTTTTATGGGAACATATGATAGTCCGCAGAAACTTTATGATATGGTGGAGATTGCGCCAGAACCATTGCAGGGGTACATGAAGAAATTAATCGAGATGCGTTTAGCAGAGCCGGAGCTTCCAATGGAGGATGCCTTTGAGCAGCTGCTTAAGGAGGAGGGCGAAGAGCTTACTGATGAGCAGTTTGCATTATTCATGAATGCGATGTATCCTGTGGATGCTTATATCAGAGATTATTACCGCAAAATAATACTTGATACGCTCGCAAAAGCAAAGATTCCGGTTAAAGTAGTGGGAGATGGCTGGGAAAAATATCAAAGTCCAAATGAAGCTTATCTGACACGTGAAAAAGCAGTTGTATTTAGTCTTTCTTTTGAAAAAATTGCAAAAGAACATATTTTACTGAATAATTCTCCAATTTTTAACCGGGGAGCGCACGATAGAATTTATGCAGGAATGGCAAACCACTGTGCTGTCATGACAGATACGAATCCGTATCTTCGCAGAGAAATGAAAGACGGAGAAAATATCTGCCTGTATTCATTGAAGGATATGCAAAGCGTTGTGGATGTTGCAGAAGAGCTTTTGACGAATCCTACACATTGCAGGCAGATTCAGGAAGCGGCGTATGCAGAATATTTAGAAAAGCACAGCTGGGAGAAGAGAGTACAGCATTTGCTTGAAAAAATATAGTTGCACTTTGAAACTTTATCATGTAGAATAATTAGAAAATGAATTTTTATACATCATTTTCTTATGTTTATTCAGGAGTATTATGAATAAAATAAATTATCAGAAGATATTGGATGAAACAATCGAATGTTTACAAAGAGACGGCAGAGTGCCAAGTCTGCTGCTTCATAGCTGCTGTGCACCCTGCAGCTCCTATTGTCTTGAATATTTATCCAATTATTTCAATATTACTGTATTTTATTACAATCCGAATATTTATCCGGAAGAAGAATATTTTAAGCGTGTTGAGGAGCAGAGACGCTTTATTGAGCAGCTGCCAGCGAAGCATCCGATTGCATTTTTAGAAGGAAAATACGATAAGGAACGCTTTTATGCAATGGCAAAGGGCTATGAGGACTGCAAAGAAGGAGGAGAGCGTTGTTTCCGTTGTTATGAGCTTCGTTTAAGGGAAGCGGCAGAGGCGGCAGGAGCACATGGAATGGATTATTTTACAACTACCCTGTCTATAAGCCCGCTTAAGAATGCTGCATGGCTCAATGAAATTGGCGAAAAGCTTTCCAAAGAATATGGAATTTTGTATTTAAGTTCAGATTTTAAAAAGAAAAATGGCTATAAGCGTTCGGTAGAGCTTTCAGAGGAATATGGCATGTACCGCCAGTATTACTGCGGCTGTGTGTATTCCAAACAGCAGAGAGATAAAGAAATTGCCGAAAAGAAAGCCAATTAGAAAATAACAGATAAGAGAAAGAGAGGAATCAGTTATGGCACAGTTATGGGGAGGACGTTTCACAAAGGAAACAGACCAGCTTGTTTATAATTTTAACGCATCTATCACATTTGACCAGAAATTTTACAAACAGGATATCGAAGGAAGCATTGCACATGTAAAAATGCTTGGAAAACAGGGCATTTTAACAGAGCAGGAGATGTCAGATATTGTTCGCACCTTGAATGAAATTAAAGCAGATGTAGAAAGTGGAAAGCTTGAGATTTCTTCTGAATATGAGGATATTCATAGCTTTGTAGAAGCAAACTTAATTGAGCGTCTTGGAGATACCGGCAAGAAGCTTCATACAGGAAGAAGCCGTAATGACCAGGTTGCCCTTGATATGAGACTTTATACACGTCAGGAAGTGCAGGAAACAGATGCACTTTTAAAGGAACTGCTTGAAGTAATTATAAAAATCATGGAAGAAAATACAGAGACAATTATGCCGGGCTTTACACATTTACAGAAGGCACAGCCGATTACCTTGGCACATCATATGGGTGCTTATTTTGAGATGTTTAAACGTGACAGACTTCGCCTGCATGATATTTATGAGCGTATGAATTACTGTCCACTTGGCTCTGGTGCGCTTGCAGGAACAACTTATCCATTAGACAGAGATTATACAGCAGAACTTCTTGGTTTTTACGGACCAACCTTAAACAGTATGGATGGCGTATCAGACCGCGATTATTTAATTGAGTTTTTATCTGCCTGTGCAACGATTATGATGCACTTAAGCCGTTTCTCAGAAGAAGTGATTATCTGGAACTCCAACGAGTATCAGTTTGTTGAGATTGATGATGCCTACAGCACCGGAAGCAGCATTATGCCGCAGAAGAAAAACCCGGACATTGCAGAATTAGTACGTGGTAAAACAGGACGTGTCTATGGTGCACTGACATCACTTCTTACAACTATGAAGGGAATTCCTCTTGCATACAATAAAGATATGCAGGAAGACAAAGAGTTCTCTTTTGATGCAATGGATACTGTAAAAGGGTGTATCGCATTATTCACAGGAATGCTTTCTACCATGAAGTTTAATAAAGATGTGATGCGTCTGTCTGCAAACAACGGATTTACTAATGCAACAGATGCAGCCGATTACCTTGTAAATCATGGAGTGCCATTCCGCGACGCACATGGCATCGTAGGTCAGATTGTACTTTATTGTCTTGATAAAGGAATTGCGATTGATGATATGAGTTTAGAGGAATTAAAAAATATCAGCCCTGTATTCGAAGAAGATATTTATGATGCAATTTCTATGGAAACATGCGTCAACAAGCGTCTGACTGTTGGTGCACCGGGAAAAGAAGCAATGGAAAAAGTCATTGCAATCGAGAAAAAATACCTTTCTGAGAACTAGGAAAAAGAAGGAAACTTTAATGCACTAATGTGACATTGTGCGAAATGCACAAGAAAAATGAAAAAAAATAGGAAACTTTTACGAAAGTAACCATTGCTTTTTCGCGGAAAATAGCATAATATATTCGATATGGCGACAGTTGTTCGCGACATGCGGACATTGCAGAACGGAAAATGTCGAAAAAGTAAAAAGAGTTGAGGAGATTAGAAAAATGAGCGACAAATTAAAAGTTGGTATTCTTGGTGGAACAGGTATGGTAGGACAGAGATTTATCTCTTTATTAGAGAACCATCCTTGGTTTGAAGTAACAACAATCGCAGCAAGCCCAAGAAGTGCTGGAAAAACATATGCAGAAGCAGTAGGTGACCGTTGGAAAATGACTACACCAATGCCAGAAGCAGTTAAAAATATCGTTGTTATGAACGTAAACGAAGTAGAAAAAGTAGCTGCAGAAGTAGATTTTGTTTTCTCTGCTGTTGACATGACAAAAGAAGAAATCAAGAAAATCGAAGAAGATTACGCAAAAACAGAAACACCAGTTGTTTCTAACAATAGCGCACACAGATGGACACCAGACGTACCAATGGTAGTTCCAGAGATTAACCCAGACCATATGAACGTTATCAAATACCAGAAAGAAAGACTTGGCACAACACGTGGTTTCGTTGCAGTAAAACCAAACTGCTCTATCCAGTCATACGCTCCAGTTCTTACAGCTTGGAAAGAATTTGAGCCATATGAAGTAGTTGCTACTACATATCAGGCAATTTCTGGTGCTGGTAAAACATTTAAAGACTGGCCAGAGATGGTAGGAAACATCATTCCTTACATCGGTGGAGAAGAAGAGAAATCTGAAAAAGAGCCACTTCGTATCTGGGGACATATTGATGATGAAAAGAAAGAAATCGTTCCAGCAGCTTCACCAGTAATTACATGTCAGTGTATTCGTGTTCCAGTTTTAAACGGACATACAGCAGCTGTATTTGTAAAATTCAAAAAGAAACCTACAAAAGAGCAGTTAGTTGAAGCATTAAGAAACTACAGTGGAGCACCACAGGAATTAAATCTTCCAAGTGCACCAAAGCAGTTCATCCAGTATTTAGAAGAAGACAACAGACCACAGGTTGCTTTAGACGTAAACTATGAGAACGGAATGGGCGTTTCTGTAGGACGTTTAAGAGAAGATACTGTATATGACTGGAAATTCGTTGGTTTATCACACAACACAGTCAGAGGTGCTGCAGGCGGAGCTGTATTATGCGCTGAGTTATTAAAAGCACAGGGATTCATTACAAAAAAATAATTAAATTTTTATAAACTAAGAAAAAATCGTTTAAATGCTTAAAAAAACGGCATTTAAGCGATTTTTTTTGCGTATTTTTTATTCTCTTATGCTTGTATGCAAGTATTGTAAATTTTCGTAAAACATGGTACAATAGTCATAAAAAAAGGAGCAAAGGGGAAATAA
The DNA here is from genome assembly GCA_045121975.1 of Roseburia sp. GTDB lineage: Bacteria > Bacillota > Clostridia > Lachnospirales > Lachnospiraceae > Roseburia. Next base: position 27,750 of record JBGVHB010000126.1, on the reverse strand, counting down.
GAAATGAAGAAAAAAAGAGTAATCTGTTTTTTGATGTCGGCTTTGGTTTTTAGCACCAGCATGGGATGTGGACAGTCTTCGTCTACTCAGACAGGTGAATCAGTTGCAGGAACAGAAGTGGCTGAAAACGCAGGTGCACAGACAACAGCGGAAATTCCAAGTGGAACTGTTTCCCTGACGGTTTGGGGCGCAGAGGAAGACCAGGAACTTCTGGCAGAAATCGTCGAAGGGTTTAAAGCAGAATATGCAGGAAAGGCTGACTTTGAAATTACGATTTCACCAGAGAGTGAGTCGACCAGTAAAGAGACATTGCTTGGAGATGTAGAAAATGGTGCAGATGTTTTTGCATTTGTTGATGACCAGATGATGGCACTTGTTGCTGCCGGTGCATTGATTCCAGTGGAGAATGCAGATAAGGTGGCGGAGACTAGCAATGCAGGAGCAGTGGCGGCGGCGACGGTAAATGATACCTTATACGCATATCCAATGACCGCAGATAATGGATATTTTATGTATTATAATAAGGAATATTTTACTGAGTCTGATGTGGCTACTTTAGATGGAATGCTTGCAGTAGCAGAAGCAGCAGAGAAGAAAATTGTGATGGACTGGGGCTCAGGCTGGTATCTGTATTCCTTCTTTGGTAATACAGGTCTTACTGTTGGATTGAGTGATGATGGTATTACAAACTATTGTACATGGAATTCAACAGAAGGAGATATCAAAGGGACTGACGTTGCACAGGCAATGCTGAATATTTCTGCAAGCCCTGGTTTCCAGAGTATGGGAAGTTCTGAATTTCTTGCAGGCGTTCAGGATGGCAGTGTTATCGCAGGTGTTAGTGGTGTCTGGGATGCAACAACAATCGAAGCAGCCTGGGGCAAGAATTACGGGGCAGTGAAGCTTCCAACTTATACATGTGCAGGCAAGCAGGTTCAGATGGCATCCTTTGCAGGATATAAGATGGTTGGAGCAAATGCTTATTCCGACCAGCCATATTGGTCTATGAAATTAGCCGAGTGGATTACCAATGAGGAGAATCAGAATTTACGTTTTGAAAAACGTTCACAAGGTCCTGCGAATCTGAATGCGGCTTCTTCCTCAGCAGTTCAGGAGTCGCCAGCAATTAAGGCGATTTTGGCACAGTCTGAATTTGCAAGCCTTCAGAGAATCGGTGGTAAATACTGGAACCCAGTAATGAACTTTGGTAATACAATGGCGGCAGGCAATCCGGACGGCAGTGCATTACAGGACTTATTGGATAAGATGGTGGAGCAGATTACAGCTCTCAATTAGCACAGGTACCGTATGGAGGAAATGAGAATGAAGAGCAAAAAGAGAGGAACAATCAGAATTGCGATTTTAGCACCAGTTATAACGGTAGGTTTTATTTCAATCGTTTCAAACTTAATTGCAATTATGAATGTACAAAAAGTAAATAAAAGCGCTTCTGTTATTGTTGACGAACAGATGGTGGCAATTGAAGAGCTGAATACAATTAAAGAAATAACACAGGAAATTCGAACCCTTGGCTTGTCGCATATCGTAGCAAGTGATTTTGATACGATGATAACTTTAATTGATACCATTAAGCAGCAACAGACAGAACTTGAAAATTGTCTGCAGGAATATTCTAAGTATATAGACAGTGATTCAGAGGCTGTTTATAAGGAAATGCTTTCTAATAATGAAGGATTTGAGCACGCAGTTATTATGTTGGTTGCGCACAGTGCGAACAGTAAAACAGAAGCGGCATATTACTGCGCGAATAATGATGTTGCAAATTATGCAGAAGCATTATTGGCAAATATTCATACTTTAAATGAGAAGATTGACGTAGAGATTCAGGATGCAAGAAATGAGCTGACAACTGTATATCAGTCAGCAATTTTAATTACATTTGCTACTGTAGCAGTTAGTATCGTATCTATTCTTATTTGTGTATTTGTTGTAATGAAACGTGTTATCAGACCAATTCGTGCAACGGAGAAAGAATTACATGAAATCATCGTTGGTATTGATGAAAGACGTGGTGATTTGACAAAACGTATCCCTGTAATGTCAAATGATGAAATTGCACAGCTTGCAGAAGGAATTAACTCCTTTATGGATAAGTTACAGCATATTTTCCAGACTATCAGCAAGAGTTCAACCATGATGGAAAGCGTTGTAAACGAAGTATTTGAAAGTGTCAGCACTTCAAATGATAGTGTAACAGACTTATCCGCATTAACAGAAGAATTGTCTGCAACCATGCAGGAAGTTGCAAATAATGCAACAGCAATTAATAACAATGCAGAAGCTGTAAGAGAAGATGTCGAAAGAATTGCTGATAAATCAAACGAAATCAACACTTACACGAAAGAGATGCGTACACATGCAGATGAAATGGAAAAGAGTGCGCGTGATAATATGGAAACTACCGGTCATAAGCTGAATGAGATTTTAGAGGTATTAAATCGTGCCATCGAAGAAAGCAAGAGCGTAGACCAGGTAAACAACCTGACAAACGATATCTTAAATATTTCCAGCCAGACGAACCTTCTTGCATTAAATGCTTCTATTGAGGCTGCAAGAGCAGGTGAGGCAGGAAGAGGATTCGCAGTTGTTGCAGAAGAAATTGGACAGCTTGCAAACTCAAGCAGGGAAGCTGCAAATAATATTCAGCAGATTAATGGTGTTGTAACAAATGCGGTACATAACCTTTCTGAGAATGCTAATAACCTCGTAGTTTATATGAATGATTCCATTTTACCAGTATTCGAAGAATTTGTTGCATCTGGTGGACAGTACAAGCAGGATGCAGAATACATCGAAGAAATTATGGATGATTTCTCTGGAAGAACAGAAGAATTAAAGAATGTTATCAGTGAGATTGTTAATTCCTTAAATGCAATCACAATGGCAATTGATGATGGTGTTAATGGTGTCAATGGTGTTGCTGACAGTACACAGGTATTAGTATCTGATATGGATAACATCTCAAGCAGAATGAATGAGAACCAGGAAATTGCAGGAGATTTGAAACAGGAGACAACAATTTTCTCAAATCTGTAATAAGATTCCTACAAAAAGTAAAAGTGAACAGACAGGTGCATTGGCCGATTGTGGCAGATGCACCTGTTTTTGACTTATAGAAATAGCATTCAAAATAGCATTCTTTTTGATACATTTCTTGTCAGAAACCAAAAAATGTTATATAATAGCGTGTACTTATAGTGTCATAAATCGTCTGAACGATTAAGATAAAGGAGAATGAAAATGGAAAAAGTAAGAACAAGATTTGCGCCAAGTCCAACAGGAAGAATGCATGTAGGAAATTTACGTTCTGCATTATATGAATTTTTAATCGCAAAACATGCAGGCGGAGAATTCATGCTTCGTATTGAAGATACAGACCAGGAGCGTTTTGTAGAAGGCGCAGTAGATATTATTTACCGCACAATGGAAAAGACAGGACTGATTCACGATGAAGGCCCGGACAAAGATGGCGGTGTAGGTCCATATGTTCAGAGTGAGCGTATGAAGACAGGAATTTATATGGAGTATGCAAAGCAGTTAGTAGAAAAAGGCGAAGCATATTACTGTTTCTGTGATAAAGAGCGTCTTTCTTCTTTAAAGAGCGAAGTTGTAGAGGGCAAAGAAATTACAATCTATGACAAACATTGTCTTTCTTTATCTAAGGAAGAGGTTGAAGCAAATTTAGCTGCAGGCAAGCCATTTGTTATCCGCCAGAACATTCCAAACGAAGGAACAACTACCTTCCATGATGAATTATATGGAGATATTACGGTAGAAAATGCAGAGTTGGATGATATGATTTTAATTAAATCAGACGGATACCCAACCTACAATTTTGCAAATGTAGTGGATGACCATACAATGAACATTACACATGTTGTTCGTGGTAATGAGTATTTATCATCTTCACCAAAATATCAGCGTCTTTATGATGCATTTGGATGGGAATCACCAGTATACATCCATTTACCATTGATTACAGATGAGAATCACAAGAAATTATCAAAGAGAAGCGGACATTCTTCCTTTGAAGATTTGATTGAGCAGGGATTTTTAACAGAAGCAGTAGTAAACTACATTGCACTGCTTGGCTGGAGTCCGGAAGATAACAGAGAAATCTTTACATTAGATGAATTAATCAAAGAATTTGATTATCACAGAATCAGCAAATCACCAGCTGTATTTGACTATGTAAAATTAAAATGGATGAATGGCGAATACATTAAAGCTATGGATTTTGATGCATTTTACGAGATGGCACTTCCATATATCAAAGAAGTTGTCACAAAAGAGATGGACTATAAGAAAATTGCTGCAATGGTGAAAACACGAATCGAAGTATTCCCAGATATCCGCGAGCATATTGATTTCTTAGAAACATTGCCAGAGTATGATGTAGCAATGTATACACATAAGAAAATGAAGACAAATGAGGAGACTTCTTTAGAAGTATTAACAGAAGTTCTTCCATTGCTAGAGGCACAGGAGGATTACAGCAACGATGCACTTTACGCAATGCTCTGCAAATATGTAGAAGAAAAAGGTGTAAAGAATGGTTATGTTATGTGGCCAATTCGTACAGCTGTATCTGGAAAACAGATGACACCAGGCGGCGCAACAGAGTTAATGGAGCTTCTTGGAAAAGAAGAATCTATTGCCAGAGTGAAAAAAGGAATTGAATTATTAAGCAAATAATGAAAAAAACATACAATGACTCACAGCTGCAGGCAATCCGGCATCACCGGGGAGCCTGCATGACTTTAGCAGGACCAGGAAGTGGTAAAACTGCTGTGATTACAGAACGTACGAAAAACCTGATTGAAGAATATGGTGTAAATCCTGCAAATATTCTTGTAATTACCTTTACAAAAGCGGCAGCAATGGAAATGAAGGACAGATTTTATCGTTTGATGGGCAATAAAAGCTATCCAGTGACCTTTGGAACGTTTCACGCTGTCTATTTTAGTATCTTAAAACATGCATATCATTATAATGCCAGTAATATCATTCGCGAAGAGCAGAAGTTTAGCTTAATGAAAAATATTATTGCAAAGCATAGACTTGAGTATGAGGATGAAAGCGAATTTATTTCCCAGCTGCTTGGAGAAATCGGAATGGTGAAAAATACTGGTGTTACCATAGCAAATTACTATTCTGTCAACTGCGCAGAGGAAGTGTTCCGCAGAATCTACAGTGAATATCACGAATATTTATATCAGCATAAATTAATTGATTTTGACGATATGCTTGTGTATACCTATGAGCTTTTTTCAGAAAGAAAGGATATTCTTGCTGCATGGCAGAGAAAATTTCAGTACATACTGATTGATGAGTTTCAGGATATCAATAAAATTCAGTATGACATTATCAAAATGCTCGCTGCGCCGGAAAATAATCTGTTTATTGTAGGAGATGATGACCAGTCGATTTATCGTTTCCGCGGTGCAAAACCGGAAATTATGCTTCATTTTTTTGAAGATTATCCAGATGGAAAAAAGATTTTGCTTGATACGAATTACCGTTCACAGGAAAATGTGGTGACTGCCGCATTGAATCTGATTAGTTATAATAAGGAACGTTTCGATAAAAAAATCAAAGCCTTTCACAAGCCGGAACAAAACGTGGAATTTGCAGTTTTTAAGACACAAAGAGAAGAAAATCTGCGCATCATCAGAGATATTGCAGAATGTATAGAGCATGGCGGAAGATATGAGGAATTTGCCGTACTATTCCGCACGAATATGCAGCCACAGCTTTTGATGGAGCAGTTGTTAGAATATAATATTCCATTCTGCACAAGGGATAATATTCCAAATCTTTATGAACACTGGATTGCAAAAGATATTTTTGCATACATTAGAATTGCGCAGGGAAGCAGGCAGCGCAGCGATTTTTTACAGATTATGAACCGTCCAAAGCGTTATATCAGCAGAGATTCGTTAGACGATGAAACAGTTGCTTTTGATGTATGGGAATGGTTTTATGAAGAGCAGCCCTGGGTGGCAGAGCGTATCCAGCGGTTAGAATATGATGTGAAAATGCTAGGAAGAATGAGTCCTTATGCAGCCATTAATTATATCCGACATGGCATCGGCTATGATGAATTTTGCAAGGAATATGCAGATTACAGGCGGATTCGCGAGGATGAACTCTATGATGTATTAGAGGAACTGCAGGCTGGTGCAAAGGGCTATGAGACTTATGAGGAATGGTTTGCACATATTGAGGAATATACCGAAGAACTGCACCGCATACATCAGGAGCAGAATCAGAAAAAAGAGGGCGTGGCACTTGCGACCTTACACAGTGCGAAGGGATTAGAGTATGACCATGTGTATCTGATTGATGTAAATGAGGGCGTGATGCCATATAAAAAAGCGGTTTTGGATAACGAAATCGAAGAAGAACGTAGAATGTTCTATGTTGGAATGACAAGAGCAAAGCAGGATTTGCATCTTTTTTCAGTAAAGGAAATGTATCACAGAGATATTGATGTGTCACGTTTTGTAAAAGAAGCGAATATGGCGTGTAAAGAAGCAGCAAACAAAAATCCGGGTACACCAAAATAGTGTATCCCGGATAAGTTTAGGGCTATATTGCTCTGATGACATACTTTAGTCATCTAATTCGTCAAACTCAGCTTCGTCTAATAACTCGTCAAAACGGTCTGCAACAGCTTCGTATTCATCATCACTTGCGATGTTATCAAGAGAAGGATTGCCTTCTGCATCCTCAGCGTAGCGGTAAATAAATACTTCACCGTCTTCGTTAGGCTCGCCATTTTCCTCTAAAGGAAGAAGAGCAATGTAATCCTGCTCGTCAACTTCAAAGATGGTAAGAATACGGCACTCTACCTGAGTATTATCATCTAAATCAAGTGTTACAAACATATCGTCATCGTCGTTGATGTTATTTAACTGATTTTTTTCTGTCATGGGACACCTCACATTTTTTATTGGCAGTAGTAACTGCTGTTATAAGTATTAGCGGAAAAATGTAAAATGTCAAGAAAAATGTGTTGCTCACATACGAAAAAAATGGCATGATATAATGGTACAGTGTAATTTACTATATGTGTTTTAGGTTCGTGGCACAAAAGACGGATATTAGTAAGATACAGGTTTAAGTATAGGCATGGAAGGATATAGGCATATAAGATGAAATATACAATTACAGAAGGAAATTACAAAAAATTTGGTGTACAGACAGAACAGGAAGGAATCATCTTTACGTTTGAAGGCGCAAGAGAAGATGATTGTTTTCTTCTGCTTTATAATGACAGAGGAAGCATTGTAAGCAGAATCGAAGCACCAAAAGAATATTGCATCGGCTCTGTCCGTTCTATCTGCCTGCATGGGATGAAGGAAAAGCAGCTTCGTTATAATTACGAGATTAACGGAGAAGTTGTGATAGATACTTATGCCAGTAAAATTTTCGGACGTGAAAAATGGAATGATGCCACAAGAGCGGCACAAAATTATCAGATATACAGTGGCATTGACGCAGAAGATTTTGACTGGGAAGGAGATAAATTCCCGGAAATACCTAAAAATAAAATGTTTCTTTATAAGCTTCATGTACGCGGTTTTTCGATGGATGCTGGAATTCGTGGAAAAGAAAAAGGTACATTTGCTGCCATTAAAAATAAGCTTTCTTATTTAAAAGAGCTTGGGGTGACAGCAATGGAACTGATGCCGATTTATGAATTTGAAGAAATGATTTTAAAAGAAACACCACGTCTCCCAGATTATTTAAAATGGGAAAGCAAAGAAGAAGATTTGATTAAGCCAGAACCCCAAATTGTCCAGAAAGGGCTTAATTACTGGGGTTATGCAAGCGGCAATTATTTTGCGGCAAAAGCTTCCTACAGCAGTGATAAGTCAGCGTCAGTGGAATTAAAAAGTCTGATTCGCGAAATGCACAAAAATGGAATAGAATGCATTATGGAGATGTATTTTGAAGAAGGCATGAATCAGAATGTGATTTTAGATGTGCTCCGTTTCTGGGTGAGAGAGTATCATGTCGATGGCTTCCATCTGATTGGCACATCTGTGCCGGTGACAGCAATCGCGCAGGACTTGTTTTTAAGCCGTACCAAGCTGTTTTATCAGGGATTTGAATCCTTTTTATATGAAGCTGAAACACGTTATCCGCATTTATATGTATACAATGATGAATATCTCTATCCTGCAAGAAAATTATTAAACCGTTATGATGGTCTTGTAGAAGAGTTTGCTAATCAGCAGAGAAAGCAGCATGGGACAGTTGGTTTTGTTAATTATATTGCAAATAACAATGGTTTTACGTTGGCAGATTTATTTTCTTACCAGGAAAAGCACAACGAAGCAAATGGAGAAGAGAATGCCGATGGAATCAGCTGGAATTTCAGCAATAACTGTGGATTCGAAGGAAAGACTGGGAAAAAACAGGTGGCTGCCCTTCGAAAGAAACAGGCTTATAATGCAATTGCCATGCTCTTTTTAGGGCAGGGCGTTCCGCTTTTGCTCTCCGGTGATGAAATGGGAAATACCCAGAGTGGAAATAATAATGCTTACTGTCAGGATAACAAGATTGGGTGGCTCAATTGGAAGAGTGGAATGAAGCAGGAAGCATTGAAGCGTTTTGTGGCTGATATGGCTGCATTTCGAAAAAAGCATCCGGTTATCTGCTTGGATAAACCAATGCAGCTAAATGATTATGGACACAAGGGCTGCCCGGATTTATCTTATCATGGAGAAAATGCATGGATTTCCGGTTTTATCAGACAAAACAAATCATTCGGCGCAATGTATTGCGGTGAATATGCAAAAGATGCAGATGGCAATGCAGATGATTATATTTATGTTGGCTATAATTTCAAGGCCGGCACGACACATCTGGCACTTCCAAAGCTTCCGGCTAAGAAGAAATGGTATCTCTGCTGTGATACTTCAGAATTAGAGTGCCCATTTTTAGAAAAAGAGAAGCTTTTGGAGAATCAGCATCTTGTTCCGGTAAAAGCACAGTCTGTAATGATTTTGCTGGGAAAATAAATAGAGTATTAGAATAGGAAGAAAAAATGAAATTTTCAAATGCATGGAAACATTTTCGAACAATTACAAATCATAAAATGTTGGTGATGCGTGGCTGTTTTTGTGTAGGCTTAATCAAGCAGGGACTGCTTCATGACCTTTCGAAATATACACCGACAGAATTTTTAGTAGGCTGTAAATATTATCAGGGAACTATCAGCCCAAACAACGTAGAACGTGCGGATAAAGGATATTCATCTGCATGGCTGCATCATAAGGGGCGTAATAAGCATCATTTAGAATATTGGTTGGATTATGCAGTTCCAGATAAGGAAGGTCCGAATAAGGGAAAACCAAAAGGAATCTGTGGCATGAAAATGCCGATGAAATATGCAGTAGAGATGTATATTGACAGGGTATCTGCATCTAAAAATTATCAGAAAGAGAAATATAAGGATGACAGTGCCTTAAATTATTACATGAATGGCAGGGATGTACATATACTGCATGATGATACAAGGGCGTTACTGGAATTACTGCTTGTTATGCTTTCAAAGCGCGGAGAAGAAGAAACAAACCGCTTTATCAAAGACACCTTATTAAAAAACAAAATACCTTATGAAAAAGCGGTTTTAGATGAATTAAGAGAACAGCTTTAAGTAAGAGAAACTTCCGGGAAAAAGCATTGCATATCCTCCGGGAGTGGCGCAGTAAAGCGCATGGTTTCTCCTGTAATGGGATGTTCGAATGTCAACCGATAGGAATGAAGCGCCTGACGGTTCATTTCAGTTGACAGAGGATGATATAAGAAATCTCCGATTAAAGGATGACCAATGGATTTCATATGGACACGAATCTGATGGGTGCGGCCTGTCTCAAGTTTTAACGAGAGCAGGGAGAGCCCATTTTTATATGCAATTCTTTTATAATGGGTAACCGCGCGTTCTCCATTTTCATAATCAATGATGCGTTCTATGGTAGAAGCTTCTTTTCGTCCAATTGGAGCATCAATCGTTCCTTCTAAATTTGTTTCTCCAGAAACAATCGCAAGATATTCGCGGCTTATAGCTCGCTTTGTAACGGCTTCGCTTAAAATGGCAGAGCTTAGCATATGTTTGGCAAGAATCGTAAGTCCTGTGGTATCTCTGTCTAGGCGGTTGACACAGCGAAACGTATACGGAATATTCTGGCTTACATAATAATAACAGACCGCATTTGCCAACGTATTTTCATAATGATTGAGCGAAGGATGCACCGGCATTTTAGTCGGTTTATCTACCACAAGAATGTCTTCATCTTCATAAATAATAGAAAAATCATGCTTCACAGGAGAGATGTCGGAGGTTTCATTTTCAATTAATGAAATATGAAGCAAATCTCCGGTGTGAAGCTTTGCTGTGACATATTCCCAGACACCGTTTAACAGGATACTGTTCGGTGTCTTTTTTAAATGCACAAAAACTGCATGGGAATAGTGCTGCTGCTTTAAAAAGTCTAAAATTGTCTTATTTTCATATTCTTTTTCAATTATATAATCAAATTCACGTATCATAAGTGACATTATATTAGGAACAAAAAGAAAATGCAAAGAAAAAAATAGGAAAAGCACGTAAAACTTGACCTTTTCATAGAATATACTAACAAAGCTTTTAAGGTGCATTTTGAAAACTTTTTTATCACCGTTGACGCAACAACAGGAAAGCGAATGCCTGCAGAAAATGAAAAATGGCGACCTTGAGGCAAAAAATGAACTGATTGAAAGAAATATGCGGTTGGTTGCCCATGTAGCGAAAAAATATCAAGGGGCAGATGAGGATATGGAAGATTTAATATCCATTGGGACAATAGGGCTGATTAAAGCTGTTGGGACGTATAAAGAAAACTTTGGAAACCGTCTGGCAACATATGCGGTACGCTGCATAGATAATGAGCTTCTGATGCATTTTCGTTCAAAAAAGAAAATTTCGAAGGAAGTGTCGCTTTACGAACCGATTGGTACAGATAAGGAGGGAAATCAGATACAGCTGATGGACATCGTCGTCACAGAAGATGTAGATGTGGTAGAACAATTAGAGCTAGACAGGCGAGTTGGCAGGTTAAATGAAGTAATACCAAAGGTATTAAGTGGAAGAGAGCTGTTTATCATTATTAACCGCTACGGTCTGTATGAAAAAGAACCTATGACGCAGCGAGAAATCGCAGCAAAGCTTGGAATTTCACGTTCCTATGTATCGCGGATTGAAAAAAGAGCCATTGATAAGCTGAAAAAAGCATTCTAAGTCTTTTCAAGAAACGATAAATGTGTTAAAATGACGACATGTATTTGTCGTCATTTTAAGTTTTGAAAAAAATTCGTACGAAAATACATTCTTTGTCACGTTTTTTGTTATGCACATGCATAACGTCAGCAGCTGTTCTGTTGCAAAATTCCAACAATTTGAAGATAGCTTCAAAAGAAAGGAAGGAATTATTGTATAGTGTTGTGTCAACAGCAATGATACAGGGAATTAAAAGCATTCCTGTGTTTGTAGAGGCAGATGTCAGCGAGGGCATGCCTCTTTTTGAAATGGTTGGATTTTTATCCTCAGAGGTAAAAGAATCCAAGGAGCGCGTGCGGACAGCACTGCGCAATTCCGGCTATATTCTGCCGCCGAAACGCATTACGGTCAATTTTATCCCGGCAAATATCAAAAAGACAGGCTCGTGCTTTGATTTGCCTATTGCATTAGCAATTCTTGCGGCAGTAGGATTAGTGCCGCAGGAGGATTTGAAAGATTATTTTGTTACAGGAGAACTGAGTTTAAATGGTGAAATTAAGCCGGTAAATGGAATTCTTCCAATGGTTTCCGAAGCAAAGGAGCGCGGAATAAAAAATGTGATAGTTCCATTAGAAAATATGACAGAGGCTGCCTTAGTCAAAGGATTAGATATTTATGCAGTTGAAAATATCAAAGAAGTCATACATATTTTAAATGGTGGAAGTTATCAGGAAAAAAAGAGATGCATTTTCGAATCCGCAATAGAAGAAAAAACAGCAGATTTTTCGGAAATTCAGGGACAGAAAATGCTAAAGCGGGCGTGTGAGGTTGCAGTATCCGGGATGCATAATCTTTTGATAGTAGGTCCTCCAGGGGCAGGAAAAACGATGGCTGCAATGCGGATTCCGGGAATTTTACCACCATTAAATGAGAATGAACAGATGGAACTGTCCAAAATATACAGCGTCTGCGGTATGTTTGGAAACAGGGAAAAATTAATGAACACCCGCCCGTTCCGCTGTCCGCACCATACGGTCACATCGGCAGGACTTGCAGGCGGCGGCAGTATTCCCAGACCGGGAGAAATCAGTCTCGCACATAAAGGAGTGCTGTTTTTAGATGAGTTTCCTGAATTTCAGAAAAATGCCTTAGAAATCTTACGCCAGCCATTAGAGGAAAAAAGTGTGCGCCTTGTACGGATAAATGGAACTTATGAATACCCGGCAGATTTTATGCTTGTAGCAGCGATGAATCCCTGCAACTGCGGTTATTACCCGGACATGCAGAAGTGCCGCTGCAGTGCAGTTTCCATCGAGCGTTACAGAAATAGAATCAGCCAGCCGCTTTTAGACAGGATTGATGTCTGCATCGAAGCATCGCAGATTCGTTTTGAAGAGCTTGTTGGCGAGCGGAAGGAAGAGACTTCTGCACAAATAAGGGCGCGTGTGATAAAGACACATGAAATCCAGCAGAAACGCTATGAAAAAGAAGATTTTGTCTATAACAGCCAGATTCCGGCATCAAAAATAAAAGCCTACTGCAGTCTCGATGAAAAGCAGGGAATTTATATGAAGGAAATCTATCAAAAACTGAATCTGACAGCCCGCTCCTATCATAAAATATTAAAAGTGGCGCGTACATTAGCGGATATGGATGCAAGCGAAAAAATCTGCCAGTGTCATCTGAATGAAGCAGTCTGTTATCGTAGTGTTGACAAAAGATTCTGGAATACTTTGTGAAAAAATTCACAGATAAAGCAGTTTCCGTTTTAGAAAGGGGAATTTTTTTGAAATATCAATACTGGTTATCAAATATCAAAGGGCTTGGCAGCCGGACAATTTTAAGAGTCTTACAGCAGACGAATTCGGCAGAAGAGACATATTTTCTGCCAAAAGAGCAGTTGTTAAAACTAGATGCGCTGACAGAGGAGATGGCGGAAAGAATCATAGAAAGTAAGACTTTATGGAATCTCGATGAGAAATGGGAAAAGCTTGGGGAGATGGGAATTACCTTTTACTCACAGGAAATGGAGCATTTTCCGGAAACCTTAAAAAATATTTCAGACGCACCATACAGCATCTATGTAAAAGGCAGGCTGCCGGAAGAAAAGAAACGCCGGATTGCAATTGTGGGAGCGAGAAGATGCTCAGAATATGGCAGAGTGATGGCAATGGAGATAGGGAAGAAGCTTGCGATGCATAAGGCACAGGTCATCAGCGGCATGGCAGGAGGAATTGATTCCTATGGACACATGGGAGCATTGGAAGGAAAAGGAGAAACATTTGCAGTATTAGGCTGTGGTGTTGACATCTGCTATCCTTGGAAAAACAGAGAACTTTATGAGCAGATACAAAAAACAGGTGGCATCATTTCTGAATATCCGCCGGGCACACAGCCAAGACAGCAGCTTTTTCCGGCGAGAAACAGAATTATTTCTGCTTTCAGTGAGATAATAGTAGTCGTTGAAGCAAAAGAACGGAGCGGCTCTTTGATTACAGCTGATTTTGCGCTTGAGCAGGGCAAAGATATTTATGCTGTGCCGGGCAGAAGCACTGATGCCCTAAGCCGCGGGTGCAACAGCCTGATTCGGCAGGGAGCAGGCATTATTACTGGTGTGGACGAGTTTTTGTGTGATTTGGAAATATGCACAATAAAAGAAGATTTTCAAGAAAATTTTTACAAACTTTTACTTGAAAAAGATGAGAGCATGGTGTATAGTTGTCTCGATTTACAACCGAAAAGCATTAACGAACTCGGAAACAGAACGCACCTTTCACCGCAGAAGTTAGCAGATGTGTTAGGCCGACTGATACAAAAAGAGTTTGTGAAAGAAGTATTCAAAAACTTTTATATACGCAAAATTTAATGTAGAAGGAGTAGTGACATGGCGAAGTACCTTGTAATCGTGGAATCACCAGCAAAGGTAAAGACAATTAAAAAATTTCTGGGGAAGAATTATGAAGTAGTGGCATCTAATGGACATGTCAGAGATTTACCAAAAAGTACATTGGGAATTGATGTAGACAATGATTTCGAACCAAAATATATAACAATACGTGGGAAAGGAGATGTACTTGCAAAGCTTCGTAAAGAAGTGAAAAAAGCAGACAAAGTGTATCTCGCAACTGACCCGGACCGCGAAGGAGAAGCGATTTCATGGCATTTAAGCCAGAGTCTTAAATTAGAAGGAAAAAGTGTAAACCGTATCACATTTAACGAAATTACACAAAAAGCAGTAAAGGAATCCTTAAAAGCACCACGCGATATTGATATTAATCTTGTGAACGCACAGCAGACAAGACGAATCTTAGACCGTATGGTAGGTTATAAAATCAGTCCGCTGCTTTGGGCAAAAGTAAAAAGAGGATTAAGTGCAGGACGTGTACAGTCTGTAGCATTGCGCATTATCTGTGACCGCGAAGAGGAAATCAATGCATTTATCCCGGAAGAATATTGGACATTAGAAGCAGAACTTCAGATTCCGGGAGAGAAAAAGCCTTTGATTGCTAAGTTTTATGGCAATGAAGAGGGCAAAATGACCATTTCCTCTGAAAAAGAGATGCAGGCAGTTATGAAAGATATAAACAAAGCGGAATTTAAAGTGCTGGAAGTGAAAAAAGGAGAACGTGTGAAAAAAGCACCGCTTCCTTTTACCACAAGTACGATGCAGCAGGAAGCTTCAAAAGCATTGAACTTCCCGATTTCAAAAACGATGAGAATTGCCCAGCAGTTATATGAAGGTGTAGATATTCAGGGACAGGGAACAGTCGGTCTGATTACTTATCTGCGTACAGATTCTGTTCGTATTTCCGAAGAAGCAGATGCACAGGCACGTGAGTACATTACTGAGGCTTATGGTGAAAAATATGCTGCTGGTCAGCCGTCTGCAAAGAAAAATACAGCCAAAATTCAGGATGCGCATGAAGCAATTCGTCCATCTGATATTCATCGTACACCTGCTATGGTAAAAGATTCTCTTTCAAGAGACCAGTTCCGTCTGTATCAGTTAATCTGGAAGCGTTTTGCCGCAAGCAGAATGGCGCAGGCTGTTTACGAGACAACAAATGTGAAAATTGGCGCAGGAGCGTATCGTTTTACTGTAGCGGCATCCAAAATCGCATTTGATGGTTTTATGTCTGTTTATACCAGCGAAGATGATGAAAAAGCAGACAATAACGTTCTTTTAAAAGCGATTGATGAAAATACTGAGTTAAAGCTTGAAAAACTTGATGATAAACAGCACTTTACACAGCCACCGGCTCATTATACCGAAGCATCTTTAGTAAAGACCTTAGAGGAGCTTGGCATTGGCCGTCCAAGTACTTATTCACCAACAATTTCTACCATTCTTGCCCGTAGATATATTGTAAAAGAAGCGAAAAATCTTTATGTGACAGAGCTTGGGGAAGTGGTAAACCAGATTATGAAAGAATCCTTCCCAACTATCGTGGATGAGCATTTTACTGCAAATATGGAATCCTTACTCGACAGTGTCGGTGAGGGAGACGTAAATTGGAAAACAGTTGTCAGAAACTTCTATCCTGATTTGCAAAGCGCTGTAGAAGCTGCAGAGAAGGATTTGGAAAAAGTCAAAATCGAAGACGAAGTATCCGATGTGATTTGTGAAGCCTGCGGACGCAATATGGTCGTAAAATATGGACCACATGGCAAATTCCTTGCATGTCCAGGTTTCCCGGACTGCCGTAATACCAAGCCTTACCTTGAGAAAATCGGCGTTCCATGTCCAGACTGTGGCAAAGAAGTTGTCTTAAAGAAGAGCAAAAAAGGCAGAAAATATTATGGCTGTGAAGATAATCCAAACTGCGAATTTATGAGCTGGTCAAGACCTGTGGCTGAGAAATGTCCACGATGCGGCGGTTACATGGTAATCAAAGGAAGCAAGATTGTCTGTGCAGATGAAAAATGCGGATATATTGCAGAAAACAAGAAAGAAAACGAATAAGACGGACAAAAAAAGACGTGTCACATAGACTTGTTAAATAAATATTACGAATATATTGAATTTTCAGAATAAACGTGATACTATATTAAATATCCTGTAAATTGTTTGAAAATTTAGGAGGCGTATTCATGAGTGTTCAGTTGTTAGACAAAACACGTAAAATTAACAAATTATTACACAATAATAGTTCGTCGAAAGTAGTGTTCAATGACATATGTGATGTTTTAAAGGAAATATTAAATTCCAATATCCTTGTCATCAGTAAGAAAGGAAAAGTACTCGGAACAGGCGTATGCAAAGGTGTAGACGAGATTCAGGAACTGATTGCAGATGAAGTCGGAGGATTTATCGACCCATTGTTAAATGAGAGACTGCTTGGTATTTTATCAACCAAGGAGAATGTAAATCTTGAAACATTGGGATTTGTGGATGACATCCGAAAATATACAGCAATTATTACACCAATTGATATTGCAGGTGAAAGACTGGGTACATTGTTTGTATACCGTACGGACAAGCAGTATGATATAGATGACATTATTTTAAGCGAATATGGAACAACTGTTGTTGGACTTGAGATGATGCGTTCCGTCAACGAGGAAAATGCGGAAGAAACTAGAAAAGTTCAGATTGTAAAATCAGCAATCAGTACATTATCTTTCTCAGAATTAGAAGCCATTACACATATTTTTGAAGAAATGGATGGAAAAGAAGGAATTCTTGTTGCAAGCAAGATTGCAGACCGCGTGGGAATTACAAGGTCAGTTATCGTAAATGCACTTCGTAAATTCGAAAGTGCCGGAGTCATTGAATCACGTTCTTCCGGTATGAAAGGAACTTACATTAAAGTTTTAAATGATGTTGTGTTTGATGAACTTGAGAAGTTAAAAAAGCAGAACGAAAAGGTATAAAAGAAATAAGGGAAGAGGGATGATAACCCTCTTCTTTTTTGTCTGCCTAAATAGTGTTATGCATATTTACAAAATACGACATCTTGTACATAGTATGACAAAAAATTACAAAATATATTGAAAAATGAGTAAAAAGTACTTGTCTTTTTCTTGATATAATTTATAATAGAATCTAGTAGAGTGTAAAATTATGTAAAGTAAAGGGGGAATGTGTCATGTTTAGCACAAATGCATTTGATTATATCAATGTATTGGATAAAGCGGCAGATGCCAGCTGGCTTCGTGAAACAGCCATTACAAATAATCTTGCGAATGTAGATACACCGGGTTATAAGAGACAGGACGTTGATTTTCAGAGCGTATTGAAGACAGAGTTGGGGAGAACAAAATACGCATCTTTAGACCAGAGAATCAGCCAGTTAAATACCGGCCTTAATAAACTGAATGTTTCTACATACACAGATGCATATAATTATTCTTATCGTCTTGATACGAATAATGTAGATGTTGATACGGAAAACGTGGAACTTGCTTCTGAACAGCTGAGATATGAAGGTATCACAACCAGCATCAATTCACAGTTTGCCAGAATGAAAGCAGTGTTCTAAAAGTAATATTAATACAAAAGGAGAATAGGTATGGGATTATTTCAGGCATTTGATATTAGTGCATCTGGTATGACTGCAGAACGCTTCCGCATGGATACGATTGCACAGAATATTGCGAATGTAAACACAACAAGAACAGAAGATGGTACACCATATCGTAGAAAAATCGTTACATTTCAGGAGAAAGAGCTGACACCTTTCAGCAAGTATTATGAATCTTCCAGAGCAAGAGCTGTTGGAAATGGTGTAAAGGTAGTGAAAGTATCTGAGGATTATGAAACAGATTTTATTATGGAATATGACCCTTCTAATCCAGATGCGGACGAGAATGGATATGTTTCTTATCCAAATGTAAATACAGTAACAGAAATGACAAACTTAATCGATACAACAAGAGCATACGAAGCAAATACAACTGCTTTTGAAGCAAGCAAGAGTATGGCACAGAGTGCGCTTGCAATCGGAAAATCATAAGTGAGAAGGTGATAACAGATGGATATTAGTTCATTGACCAATATAAGCTCTGATTATTTGAATCAGATTGCAGTAGAACAGGCATTAGTACCAACGGATGAAGACTCGTTCAGTTCGGTTTTGAATTCTGCAATGAGCATGTTGAGTGAGACAAATGATTTACAGAATAATGCATCAGCAGAAGAAATTCGTTTTGCATTAGGCGAATCGGAAAATATGCATGATTTAATTAATGCCCAGACAAAAGCATTAACTGCGCTGCAGTATACAGCCGCAGTGCGTGATAAAGCGCTTGAAGCATATAAAGAGATTATGAATATGCAAATTTAGTGAATGGAGTTAGAAGATTATGCCGGAACAGGTACAGAAGATATTAGATAAGGTAGTAGAATGGTGGAAGCAATTTAATACCAAACAGAAAACACTGCTGATAAGTATTGCGGCTGTAATTTTAGTTGCTCTTGGAATATTGGCGGCGGTTGTATCCACACCAACAATGGTAACACTGATTACCTGTGCATCTACAGCAGAAGCAGGCGAAGTAAAAAGCTTGTTGGAGGATGAGGGAATCAGTTATGAACTTTCGGATGATGGACTTGCATTCAAAGTAAAACAGGAAGACAGAGCAAATGCATCCATTCTTTTAGGTTCTAATGAGATTCCAACAGACGGATACAGCTTAGATGATGTTTTCAGTGATGGATTTAGTGCTACAGAAGCAGATAAAGAGAAAAGATACAAACTTTACTTGCAGGAAGAATTTGCAGATAAGTTAGAGACTTTATCTAATGTAGAGCGTGCGGCAGTAACACTTGACCTTCCAAGAGATGATGGAACAATCCTTTCAAAAGAGGAGCAGGCATCGGTAAGTGTTATTCTGACATTGTCAGGTTCTATGTCAGAGGAACAGGCAGCTGGTCTGGCACAGTATCTTGCAACAAACGTTGGCAACGAAGATACTTCCAAAATTACAATTTTGGATTCTGATATGAACGTTCTTTTCTCAGGAGACGATGTTACATCAGTTGTGGGAAATGCAAACTCTCAGCTTTCCTTAAAACTTAAAACAGAGAACTCTGTAAAAAGTGCAGTAAAAGATGTTATGGTTTCTTCTTCTATGTATGACAACGTAGAAGTTGCACCAAACTTAGATATCAACTTTGATAAAATAACAGAAAGCTTTCATGGATATTCAGCACCGGAAGGTCAGACAAACGGAATGATTGATAGTGTCAGCCGATATGAATCCGAATCAGAAGGCGGCGCAGCTGCAACACCTGGAACAGATTCGAATGATGATACAACTTATGTATTAGAGGATGGTACAATTACACGTTCCACTGTTTCCGATGAAACAATTGATTATATCAATGATGAGACAATCCGTACACATGAGAAAGCAATCGGTACAGTAAACAGCGAGACATCTTCTATTTCAGTGGTTGCAACAAACTATGTGAAATATGATGAAGATATTTTAAGAGAATCCGGCGCGTTAGACGATATGACTTTTGATGAGTATATTGCAGCAAACGGTGAAAAAGTTCGTACAGAAGTAGCAGAAGAGTGTTATACACTGGTTTCTAATGCAACAGGCATTCCAGTAGAAAATATTACAATTATTTCTTATGATGTTCCAGTATTTGAATATTCATTAACAAGTGGACGTACATTCTCAGATTATATGCAGATTGTACTTGCGGTCGTTATCCTTCTTATGCTTGGATATGTAGTATTCCGCAGCACAAGAAAAGAGAATGTGGAAGAACCGGAAGAGGAACTTTCAGTGGAATCATTACTTGAAACAACCAAAGAATCTCAGGAATCTCTGTTGGATATCGGATTTGCAGAAAAATCTGAAACACGAGTATTAATTGAAAAATTTGTAGAAGAAAATCCAGAAGCAGCGGCAGCGCTTTTGCGTAACTGGCTGAATGAAGATTGGGAGTAGGATATTATGAGTACGAACGAAGGATACAGCGGAGTTCAAAAAGCGGCAATTTTATTAATAACATTAGGACCGGAACGGTCAGCAGATATTTTTAGACATTTAAAAGAAGAAGAGATTGAAGAACTAACCTTAGAGATTGCAAATACAAGAAGTGTATCACCACAGGTAAAAGAAGATATTCTGAATGAGTTTTATCAGATTTGTCTTGCACAGCAGTATATTGCAGAAGGTGGTATTGGATACGCAAAAGAACTTCTTGATAAAGCTCTTGGCAGTGAGAAAGCACAGGAAGTTATTACAAAACTTACAGCTTCCTTACAGGTTCGTCCTTTCGAGTTTGTGCGTAAAACAGACCCAAGTCAGTTGTTGAACTTTATTCAGGATGAGCATCCACAGACAATTGCAATGATTCTTTCATATTTAACATCTTCACAGGCGGCAATGGTATTAGGCTCATTACCACCAGAAAAACAGGCAGATGTTGCAAAGAGAATCGCATTAATGGACCGTACATCACCGGATGTAATTAAAGAGGTAGAAGGCGTTCTCGAAAGAAAACTTTCATCTCTTGTAAATCAGGATTACACAATTGTTGGTGGTGTAGATGCAATTGTTAATATTTTAAATACCGTAGACCGCTCAACAGAGAAACATATTATGGAATCTCTTGAAATTGAAGAGCCAGAACTTGCAGATGAAATCCGTAAGAAGATGTTCGTATTCGAGGATATCTTATTACTGGATGACAGAGCAATTCAGCGAGTATTACGTGATGTAGAAAATTCCGACCTTGCAATTGCCCTTAAGAGCGCAAATGAAGAGGTTCAGAACGTTATCTTTAAGAACCTTTCCAAACGTCTTGCTGCAATGATTAAGGAAGATATGGAATTCATGGGTCCTGTACGAATGAAGGATGTTGAAGAGGCACAGCAGAAGATTGTCAGCGTCATCCGTAAATTAGAAGATTCTGGAGAAATTGTAATTTCCAGAGGCGGAGGTGACGAGATAATTGTCTAATCTTTATAAACAGTATTTTGTTCATACAGAAACGGAAAATAAGAGAGTAATTAATTCCAATGCGCTGATAGAAGAACGTTTAGCAAAAGTGTTAGAATTGCAGCGAAAAGAACAGCGCAGGGCAGAGGGGCTGGATGATGGTTTCTCTGCTGGAATTATTCAGGACAATACAGAAGTTTTTGAAGAAGCAGAAGAAGATGTACAGGCAGTGCAGGCTTCGGAAGAAGCAGAAAAGATTTTGGCAGATGCAAAGGCGCAGGCAGAAGCTGTTTTAGAAACTGCACGAGCAGAAGCCGAAGAAATTCGTGAGACAGCCAAGAAACAGGGCTACGAAGAAGGTGCTGCAGATAAAATCGCCGAGCTTGATGCTTTTAAAGCACAGAACGCGGCAGATTATGAAACGAAAAAACAGACATTAGAAGCTGATTATATGGAAAAAATGGAACACATGGAACAGGATTTAGTAGATGTGATTTTAGAAGTTTTCAATAAAGTATTCCATATTCAGTTTGACAATAAGAAGCATATATTAATGCATCTTATAAACGATGCAATTTTAAGCATTGAAGGAGACAAGAAGTTCCGTATCAAGGTTGCGGACAGCAATATTCTTTTCCTGGAGAATCATCGTGAAAACATTTTAGAGCGTGTTGGACATGATATTGAACTGGAATTTATTGCAGACCCATCAATGATAGGAAATGATTGTATTATTGAGACAGACTCAGGTGTATTTGACTGTAGTCTTGGTACTCAGCTTGAAAATCTGATAAAAGATATTCAGTCATTATGTTCATAAGGATGGTTTGAAGTGACAGATAATTATAATAAGTACTTGCAGCTTGCTGAAAATACATATTTTAAACGACTAGGAAAGGTCGTTAAAATGGTAGGACTTACAATCGAGTCGGTTGGGCCTGATGCGAAGTTAAATGATTTATGCAGAATTATAATTGATAAAGCAAAAGGAACAAGCGTTATGGCCGAGGTGGTCGGATTCAGGGATAAACGCCTTCTGCTTATGCCTTATGATAGTGTTGAAGGGATAGGTATAGGATGTATCGTTGAAAATACGGGACATCCTTTATCTGTTTTTGTAGGGGATGAGCTGTTAGGACATACCTTAGATGGTATCGGCAGACCAACGGATGTTAATGAACTTCCATTGACGCAGGAATATCCGGTAGAGGCTGCACCGCCAGACCCGATGGCAAGAACAATTATTGATAAGGTACTGCCGCTTGGTGTAAAAGCAGTTGATGGTCTGATTACGGTAGGTAAAGGACAGCGAATCGGAATCTTTGCAGGTTCTGGTGTTGGTAAAAGTACACTGCTTGGTATGTTTGCTCGTAATACGAAGGCAGATATTAATGTAATTGCACTAATTGGTGAGCGAGGCAGAGAGGTACGAGAATTCGTAGAACGAGACCTCGGTGAAGAGGGTATGAAACGTTCTGTTGTAGTAGTCGCAACCTCAGATAAGCCAGCGCTGATTCGTAATAAAGCTGCAAAGACAGCAACAGCAATTGCAGAATATTTTAGAGACCAGGGAAAAGATGTCTTGTTAATGATGGACTCGTTGACACGTTTCTCAATGGCACAGCGAGAAATCGGTCTTGCGTCTGGTGAACCGCCGGTAACAAGAGGATATCCACCAAGTGTATATTCAGAGATGCCAAAGCTCTTAGAGAGAGCAGGAACTTCTTCTAAGGGCTCTATTACAGGTTTGTATACAGTCCTTGTAGATGGTGATGATTTTAACGAACCGATTACCGATACAGCGAGAAGTATTCTGGATGGACATATTATGTTGTCAAGAAAACTTGGACACAAGAATCATTATCCGGCAATTGATATTTTACAGAGTATTTCGCGAGTTATGAGTTCAATTGCTACAAAAGAGCATAAAGCACTTGCAGGAAAGTTGAAAAATGTTCTTGCAACATATAACGAGGCGGAAGACTTGATTAATATCGGAGCATATAAAAGTGGCTCGAATCCGGAAATTGATTATGCAATTCGAAAAATACATGATGTAAATGCATTTTTAATGCAGGATACACATGAAAAGTTCCTTTTTGATGATGAGATAAAATTGTTAGAGGAGCTCTTTCAGGATTAGGAAACAAAAGCAGAAAGACTTGGGGTGGTTAAGTGGCAAAATTTGCATATCGCATGCAGAACATTCTGGATGTAAAGATGAAAATGGAAAACCAGGCAAAGATTTCTTATGGAATTGCAAATGCAAAGCTGATGGATGAGCAGGCAGTTTTACGAGAGATTATGAGAAGGCGTGCAGGGTATGAAAATGAAGCCCGCGAGTTAGTAAGCGGAACAATTGATGTGCAGAAAATTCGCGATTGTAAAAGGGCAATTGATACCATGAAATCAAAGCAGCGTACACAGATGATGAATGTGCATGTCGCTGAGAAGAATCTTGAAGCAGCGAGACTGCATCTAAACAAGATGATGGTAGAGCGAAAAACCCATGAGAAACTGAAAGAAAGAGCATTTGAAGAATTTAAACAGGAACTTCAATATGCAGAAAATAAAGAAATCGATGAATTAGTAAGCTACACATATCACGATAATATGGAAAATGCTTAAGAAAGGCATGGTTTAAAGGTATGGCAGAAGAGAACAACGAAGAATTTGTAGACAAAAAAATGGAAAAAGCCCGTAAAAAGGCTGAGAAAAAAGAAAAAAAGAAAAAACGGGGCAAAGCAGGCGGTGATGATTTAGATGCCGAAGAAGAAACCGTTGGCGGGAAAATAGTAACCTTTTTTGTGACAATTATTATTTTCTTAATCTGGCTTGCAATTATTGTTTTACTGGTTAAATGGGATGTTGGTGGCTTTGGCTCTAGCGTACTTGCACCAGTGATTAAAGATGTTCCTTATCTGAATCAGATTTTACCGGAATCAGTTTTAGAAGAGATTTCCACAGAAGATGATGAATATGCCTACAACTCACTTGAGGATGCGATTAACAGAATTAAGGAATTAGAAGTCGAACTGGCAGAGGCACAGAATGCTTCAAAAGAGGATGCAGGCTATATTTCAGAACTGGAACAGAAGGCGGCTGAATTAGAGCAGTATAAGAAAGATGAAGCTGCTTTTGAAAAAGAAAAAGAAAAATGGTATGAAGATGTTGTTTTTTCCGACGAAGCACCCGATATAGATAATTATAAAGAGTATTATGAGAGTATCGAACCTGCAAATGCAGAAGTACTTTACAAACAGGTAGTAGAGCAGACAGCAAAATCAGATGAGATTGAAGATTATGTGAAAACATATTCTGCGATGAAACCAAAAGAGGCAGCTGCAATTTTCGATACTATGACAAATGATTTAAAACTTGTAGCCGAAATTCTTATGAGTATGGATGCACAGTCAAGAGCTGATATTCTTGGTAAAATGGATTCAGAAACTGCAGCAAAAGTTACTGAAATCATGGAGCCTTAAGAATAAATATTTTATATAAGGAGAAAGGAGGTAGAAGTGTATGGGAGATACGAAAATTTCCGGATTGGGAAATATCCTTTCTGGAAATGAAGCGTCTGTATCTGTGAATCAGTTGAAAGAAGATGATGTTACAGTTGAGTTTTCTGAAATTATGATGCAGTCCAGCATAAAAAATCTTTGCGCACAGAATTTGAGCAGCAATGAAGACACACCAGTGCAGAGAAGAGCAGAAAATTCATTAGACACACCACCAACTGCAGATTACGAGAAATTCCAGTACAAGGATAATAAAATCCCTGAGAAAACGGAATATGAAAGCGCAGCTGTAAGTAGTGAAGTGAAAGAAAAAGTGACAGAGTTTTCCAAAGAGGTAAATGAAGTGTTGAAAGAAGAACTTGGAGTGTCTGAGGAAGAGATTACAAGTGCGATGGAAACATTAGGTTTATCTTATGCAGATTTGCTGAATCAGAACAACCTTGCGAATCTGGTTGCTGAGCTGACAGGAAATAATGACATTTGCGGACTTCTTTGTAATGAACAGTTTGTAAACGTTTTACAGGGAGTAAATGCATTAAGTCAGGAACTGTTACAGGAACTTGGAATGAGCATGGAAGATTTCATCGGTTTCGTAAATATGCAGAGTGCTGCTGATACAACAGTAGATGCTGCTGTAGAAACAAATGTGGATGCAGTACAGAGTGAAACTGTTGTGACAGAGGAAGTAGTTATCAGCAATGAAACAGCCGCAGAAGAAAATATAGCTTCGAAGGAAGCTGTGTTAGAAACTGTTGAGACAGATACTATGACTCAAACTGCAGCAGAGACAAAACCTGCATCAGAAGAAACAGTCCAGTCAGGAAAAACTGTGGACGGAGCAGTCGATACAGAAACAGTTGTTAATGATGAAGTGACTGTTGAAGTTGTAAAGGCTGACGAAACAAAACAGCAGGATAATGAAGAAGCCTCAGATGAAATGTTACAGCAGAATACAGCAGAGCAGGAAACTGAGACAAAAGAAACAGACACAAATACACAGAAACCAACATTCCGTCAGGTTGTGAAAGAAACAAATGGACATGCCGCAGAGGGTGTTCAGATGCAGCAAAGCACGAATACCAATCAGGTAAATAGTGTAGAGGTTGTACAGAACGTACCAGAGACTATGAACATGCGTGAAATCATAAATCAGTTAGTAGATGCAGTAAAAACAACAGTATCTGCTGATATGACAAAGATGGAAATGCAGTTGAACCCTGAAAATCTTGGAAAAATGTATTTACAGATTGTTGATAAGGATGGTGTGATATCTGCAAAAATCCAGCTCCAGAATGAAGCTGTAAAAGAAGCAGTAGAAGCACAGATTGTCGAACTTAGACAGAATCTGAATCAGGCAGGTGTCAAGGTTGATGCTGTTGAAGTAAGCGTAGCGAGCCACGAATTCGAAAGAAATCTCGAACAGGATGCAAAACGTGAGGAACAGCAGGCAGGCGAGCAGGAGAAAGCTGCAAAACAAAGAAGAATCAATCTGAATAATTTAGATGAATTATCAGGATTAATGACCGAAGAAGAATCACTAGTTGCAAAGATGATGGCAGAGCAGGGAAATAGTATTGATTTTACTGCATAACCATAAACAACAATCAAAAAAGAAAGGAGAGAACAAATGGCATTAGTACAGGAAATTAAAGATGGACAGATTGTAGAAAGTGTTACATCAACAAAGTCGACGGAATCAGCTGCCGGTGGTAACCTTGGATATGACGAGTTCCTGCAGATTTTATGTGCAGAGATGCAGTATCAGGACCCATTAGAGCCTACCAGTAATACTGAGTATATTGCACAGCTTGCAACATTCTCACAGTTAGAGTCTACCTTAAGTATGCAGAATACAGTAGAGGCTGCATCCGCAAATGACTTAGTTGGTAAATACGTTATTATGAAAGTAACATCTTCTACAACAGGTGAAACAACATATGCATCAGGAACTGTTGAATATGTATTACACCAGGGAGGAGAGACATACCTTTCTATTAACGACCAGTTATATTCTTTAGATGATTTGGATACTGTTGCAGATTCTGATTACATGACAGCAGTTGCATTAGCAGAAGATTTTGCGGCAGCATTAAAGCTTTTACCAAGCAAGAATCAGGTAACATTATCAGATAAAACTGCAATTCAGGCAATTCGTGCAGCTTATGACAGTCTTACCGTTTATCAGAAATCATTTATTGACAAAGATGATTTGGCAGCATTCGAAGAGATTGAAGCTCGTCTGAATGAATTAATTGCAGCGGCAGAACAGGCAAGCAGCTCAAGTGGAACATCAGGTTCAACAGATAGTTCAACAGGTTCAACAGATAGCTCAACCGGCTCGACAGATAGTTCGACAGGCTCAACAGACGGAACATCAAGTTCAACAGATGGAACTAGTGGTACAACAGCATAGGAGATGAGGTTATGAATAAAATTGGTAACCGTTTCGCTTCTATAGAACAGTTTACAGACCAATATTTAAGTTCTAAGAATACTGAAACCGCCACGTCTTCCGGTTTGTCATTTGAAGACATATTAAAACAGAAACAGGATGTTACTGTTAATTCAGAACTAAAGTTTTCCAAACATGCAGCCATGCGTTTAGAAGACCGCAATATTAATCTGTCAGAAGAACAGAATGAGCGTTTGGAAAATGGAGTGATGAAAGCAAGCGAAAAGGGAATTCGAGAATCACTTGTAATTGTAGATTCACTGGCATTTATTGTAAATGTACCAAATCGTACAGTCGTAACGGCAATGGACCAGAGTGAATCGTCAGATAGTATTTTTACAAATATTGATGGGGCTGTAATTATGTAGCTGGACCTTATGGAAGCTACAGATTTCTGAATGATAGAGGAAATCATACAGCAATAGGAATTAGGAGGTCATTTCATTATGATGAGATCAATGTACTCCGGCGTTGCCGGATTAAAAACCCATCAGACAAAGATGGACGTTATCGGTAATAATATTGCTAACGTAAATACAGTAGCATACAAATCGCAGTCTGTAACATTTAGTGAATTAATGTAT
>JBGVHB010000125.1:0-93274 GCA_045121975.1 Roseburia sp. | reverse complement strand
AAGATGGGTAAAAGAAACGTATTGTTCCGTGCGAAGAAATGTCTTGCTCTTACATTAGCTGCAGATACAATGCCAACTGCAGCTAATGAAAGAGCAAGACATTTGCGCAAAATCAGACAGACGCAGCCGTTGCTGCTGTGTCAGAAGACAGTTCATCAGGAGTGCTGTCTGACAAAGAGAGAGGAGTTATCTTTGCGGACAGTAGAACAGATTTCCGTGATGAATCCATCTATTTTGTAATGGTAACAAGATATTACAATGGAGATGAAAGCAATGATGTACAGTGCTGGGATGGTACACAGTATAACTTAAATGACCCGGCATGGCGTGGCGACTTTAAGGGTTTAATCGAGAAACTCGATTATATTAAGGCGTTAGGATTTACTGCAATCTGGATTACACCGGTTGTAGAGAACTGTAGTGGTTATGATTATCATGGCTATCATGCAAAAGATTTCAGCGAAGTTGATGAGAGATATGAATCAGATGATTGTACCTATCAGGACTTGATTGATGCATGTCATGCAAAAGGAATGAAGATTATTCAGGACGTTGTACTTAACCATACAGGCAACTTTGGCGAAGATAACTTACTGCCAATGTTCGAAAAAGAAGGCGATTTGAGCACTACAGATTGTCTGCAGATGGTGGATGGAGTAGAACTGCCAGATAATTATGATGAATTGTCAGCAGATGCTCAGTATGATGCAAGACTTGCTCTTATGAAAAACACAGATGGTGTGAACCATGATGTGAATAATATTTACCATCATTATGGAAACTTCAACTGGGATGATTATACCTGTCAGCTTGCACAGATTGCTGGTGACTGTGTAGACTTAAATACAGAGAATCCATTAGTTTATAATTATTTAGTAGACGCATATACACAGTATATTGACATGGGCGTTGATGGATTCCGAGTTGACACTGTAAGACATATCAGCCGACTTACCTTTAACAAGGTATTTAATGATGCATTTAAACAGGCTGGTTTAGAAAATGGAAAAGACTTCTTTATGTTTGGTGAAGTTTGTACTAGATATAATGGTGGTGTTTGGTACAGAGATTCACCTTCCATGTCAACACCTTTCTATACATGGAAAGATTCTGTTGATTACGCATGGAGCGATACTGACTGGGAAGTAAACTATGAATCAGCAATTCAGAATACACTTGATAATGCAGATGCAAGTTCAATTGCAAACCAGCCAACAAGTAATAATGCATTCCTTAATGGCAATGAGTATCATGAAGCAGATTATAGTATGTTCTCTGGAATGAACGTAATTGACTTCCCTATGCATTGGTCATTTAAGTCAGCACAGAGTGCGTTCTCCGTAGCATTAAACGGTGACAAGTATTATAACGATGCAACATGGAATGTTACTTATGTAGATTCTCATGACTATGCACCAGACCAGGCTCCTGAAAGTGAAAGATTTAATCAGGACCAGAGTACATGGGCAGAAAACCTTTCACTGATGTTTACCTTCCGTGGTATTCCATGTATCTACTATGGTTCTGAAACAGAGTTCCAGAAGGGTTGTCCAATTGATAAAGGACCAAATATGGCACTTGCAGATTCAGGACGTGCATATTATGGCGATAATATCGAAGGAACAATTACAGCAGTTGATTTTGGTGTATATGGTAATGTAAGCGGGGCAGTTGCTGATACATTAAAACACCCATTATCACAGCATATTCAGAGATTGAACAGAATCCGTCAGGCGATTCCTGCACTTCGTAAAGGTCAATACTCTACAGAAGGCGTATCCGGAAGTCTTGCATTCAAGAGACGTTATACAGACGAAACAACAGACAGCTTTGTATGTGTATCCATCTCAGGAGATGCAACCTTTACAGGAATTCCAAACGGAAGATATGTAGATGCTGTAACAGGTGATGTGAAAAATGTAACAAACGGAACATTGAACGTATCTGTTTCTGGAAAAGGTAACTTGAAAGCTTATGTTTTAGATACAGAAAAGACACCAGCACTAGGACGAGTAGTTACAAACGGTCTTTATTTAACAGATGGCGGCGCAATTAAGGATATTGAGCCAGTTCCTGTTAAAGATATTGAACCAACAGGCATTACATTAAACAGTGAGAAAGTTTCAGTATTAGAAGCTGAAACAGTACAGGTAAAAGCAACAATCGCTCCAGAAGATGCAACAGATACTACTGTAAAATGGAGTTCAAGCAATACCTCTGTTGCAACCGTCTCAGGAGGAAAAATTACAGGTGTTGCACCGGGAGTTGCAACAATTACAGCAACCACATGTAATAATCTGACAGCGACAGTTGAGGTTTCTGTATCAGTAAATCCTGATATTATTAAACCAACAGGTGTAAGCTTAAGTGCGGATACACTCGAAATTACAGAAGGAAAAACCGGAACCCTTACCGCAACAGTAGCTCCGGAAGATGCAACAGATAAAACAGTGACATGGAGCTCAAGCAATACTTCTGTTGCAAAAGTAAACAGCAGCGGTGTTGTAACCGCAGTAGCGGCAGGAACAGCAGAGATTACTGTAACGACCTTTAATGGATTTACAGCAACAGCAACAGTTACTGTTAAAGAAAAAGAAATACCTTACATTGAAAATGGTGTTTATTTCGAAAAGCCATCGAGCTGGGGCTCAACAATTTACGCCTATATGTGGGATGATAGCGATAAGACACAGTATCAGGGAGCTTGGCCAGGTACACCAATCAAAGATTTAGGTGATAATCTTTATGGTTTCTCTTATAAGAGTGACAACGAAAATATGATGATTATCTTTAATGATGGCAGCAATCAGACAGCAGATTTAGAATTTGTAAATTGCGACTATTATAATTCCAAAGGTTTTGTAAAAACAGTAGGAAGCATTAAAGATAAAGGTACTGTAAATGTTGAATATGTAGATGAATCAGGAAATGTGATTTCAACTGAGACGCTTACAGGAGAAATTGGAGAAGAATACACTACAACAGCGGCAGCATTTGATGGATATACATTAAAGACAACACCGGACAATGCAAGTGGAACATTTACAGCAGAGACAATTAAGGTGACTTATGTCTATACCAAAGTTGTTGAAAGTCCATATAAATTAGAAGATGGTGTTTACTTTGAAAAACCATCGGGCTGGGGCTCAAAGATTTACGCCTATATGTGGGATGACAGTAATAAGAAAGAGTATCTTGGTTCTTGGCCAGGTACACCAATTGAAGATTTAGGCAATGACCTTTATGGATTCTCTTATGACACTGATAACGAAAACATGATGATTATCTTTAATGATGGAGGTAATCAGACAGCAGACTTAGATTTTGTAAATGATGGTCTGTATAATGTAAACGGCTTCGTAAAAACAGTAGAGCAGAACACAAATAATGGTAAGGTATATGTGAAATATGTGGACGAAGATGGAAACGTTATTTCAAGTGAAAAGCTTACCGGAGAAATTGGAACTGCGTATGCCACAACAGAGGAAACATTTGACGGATACACATTAAAGACAACTCCGGATAATGCAAGTGGAACATTTACAAAAGAAGACATTACAGTAACTTATGTTTACACCAAAGTTGTTGAAAGCCCATATAAATTAGAAAATGGTGTTTATTTTGAAAAACCATCAGGCTGGGGCTCAACAATTTATGCCTATATGTGGGATGACAGTAACAAGAAAGAGTATCTTGGTTCTTGGCCAGGTACAGTCATTACTGATTTAGGTGATAATCTTTATGGATTATCCTATAAAACAGATAATGAAAATATGATGATTATCTTTAATGATGGACGTAACCAGACAGCAGATTTAGATTTTGTAAATAGCGGATTATATAATGTGAGTGGTTTTGTAAAAACAGTAAAATAAAAGGATAATTTTCATGTAGAGGAAACCGGATGGATTATGTTTTATAGTCATCCGGTTTCTTTTTGTGTTCTTATTGCAACTGGCGACAGTAATGTTTTGGGATTTGTGTTGGAATGCAGGAGGAATATTGTGTTATATTCAGAAAATTGTTTAAAAAAACACGAAAAATTAATCAATTTAAATACTCTTTTTTCTTTGAAAAATGAAAAAATGTGATACAATAGATAGGTACTAAAGTTTAGGTTGGGGGTTTTCCATGCAGGATAGAGATGCAGATATAGTAAATAGTCAGCGAAGACGCCGGAAACGGGTTGGAAGAATTAAAAATGCAATTATTATGATTATTGCAGGCTGGATTCTTATTTCCATGATACTGATTATTACTTTATTTATAAAGCTCAGTTTGGTAGAGCATAAGTTAGAGAAATTTGAAAAAAGCAGCACAGAGACAGTAGTAAATACAGATAATGTGCAGACAAGCAGTGAAACAGAATCAGAGATGATTTCAGAAGCAATAGAAGAAGAGATGAATGTTCCTCCTGTGGCGAGTGGCATCGAAGATGCAAGCAATCTTGCTGCACAGGGAGATATACATAAGGTTTATCTGACCTTTGAGGATGGACCATCTGAGAATACCGGTGAAATTCTTGATATATTAGCACAGTATGATGTGAAAGCAACATTTTTTGTTGTGGGAAAAGAAGACGAGGAGTCGCTTGCACTTTACAAAAGAATCGTAGAAGAAGGGCATACATTGGGAATGCATTCTTATTCTAATAAATATAGCGTTATTTACCAGTCCAAAGAGGGGTTTGAAGAGGATTTTAAACGTATTCAGACACTTTTAAAGGAGACAACTGGTGTAGACAGTCTATATTATCGTTTCCCTGGGGGAAGCAGCAATCAGATTAGTAATGTACCAATGAAGGACTTTATCCAGTACTTGAACAAAGAAGGTGTGGTATACTACGATTGGAATGTGTCTTCAGGAGATGCATCAAATGCATATTCTTCTGATGAAATAGTTGCGAATGTGACGGCTGATGTTGTAAAATATAAGACGTCAGTTGTGCTATTACATGACACAGCAGAGAAGGGCGCAACGGTAGAAGCTCTTGGCACGCTCATTGAGAAGTTAAACGAGATGGGGGCGCAGATTTTACCGATTGATGAAGATACTTCAGTTATTCAATATGTGAAAGCTGATAGTATTGAATAACGAATATACATGGAGGATATGAGATGGGATTTTTTAAAGATTTTAAGGATGATTTTTCTCAGGCAGTAAACGAGTTAATGCCAGGTGAGGATAACTTAGAGACAACCACAGCAGATGAAGAATTAGTTGTGAATACGTTAGAAGATGAAGTTGATGTAGAATCTGAATTATCTAAGCTTGATGGACTTTTAGAACAGGTAACCAATCAGTCGGCTGCATTAAAGAGAGAAGCAGAAAGAGCCGCTGTAAAAACAGCAGCACCAGTGGCACAGGAGACACCAGTGGTACCAGAGATGCCAACTATGGCAGAAGTAAAAAATGAGCAGAATATTATGGTCAGTGCAATGACTAAAACCCAGGAGGAAAGAGTAATGGCAGACAATGTAACACCAGTAATGAAGGACGAAAGAATTGTGACAGACGAAGTATCTACAATTACACAGGGTACTATCATCCGCGGAGATATTATCTCTAATGGTTCCCTTAATATCGAAGGTGAAGTACAGGGAAATGTTGGATGTAATGGTAAGCTTGTTGTAACAGGTACTGTAACAGGTGACAGCAATTCAGCAGAATTTTTTGCAGACTCCGCTAAAGTAGAAGGTGAAGTAGTAAGTACAGGAACAGTTAAGATTGGTCTTGGCTCTGTAATTATTGGTAACGTAACATCTTCTTCAGCAGTTATCGCTGGTGCAATCAAAGGTGATATTGATGTTCAGGGACCAGTAGTAGTTGATACATCCGCAGTTGTTATGGGTAACATCAAATCCCGTTCTGTACAGATTAACAATGGTGCAGTTATTGAAGGTTTCTGTTCTCAGTGCTACTCTGATGTTGATGTTAAGAGTCTTTTTGAAACAAAGGGAGGAAACTAATTTCCTATGAAAAGAGTTTTTTTGAAATTAAGTGGAGAAGCCTTAGCAGGTGAAAAACACACTGGCTTTGATGAACCAACAGTGACAGAAGTTGCAAAACAGGTAAAACAGATCGTTGACAAAGGCATTCAGGTTGGTATTGTAATTGGCGGCGGTAATTTCTGGCGTGGAAGAACCAGCGAGACAATTGACCGTACAAAGGCAGACCAGATTGGTATGCTTGCAACGATTATGAACTGTATTTATGTGTCAGAGATTTTCCGCTCTGTCGGCATGAATACACAGATTTTAACACCATTTGAATGTGGAAGTATGACAAAGCTTTTCTCAAAGGATAGAGCAAATAAATACTTTGAAAAAGGAATGGTTGTATTCTTTGCAGGTGGTACCGGTCATCCATATTTCTCAACAGATACAGGTATTGTACTTCGTGCAATCGAGATGGAAGCAGAAGGAATTTACCTTGCAAAAGCGATTGACGGCGTTTATGACAGTGACCCGAAGATAAATCCAGACGCTAAGAAATATGATGAAGTTTCCATCCAGGAAGTAATTGATAAGAAGCTTGCAGTTGTTGATTTAACAGCTTCTATCATGTGTATGGAAAATAAAATGCCAATGTATGTATTTGGCTTAAATGAAGAAAATAGTATCGTTAAAGCGATGAGCGGCGAATTTAGCGGTACAAAAGTTACTGTATAAAGAAAGGTTGGTATTAGTATGGATCAGAGAATCACTCCGTTTGATGAAAAAATGCAGAAAACAATGAATAATTTATCTGAGGAGTTTGGCAGCATCCGTGCCGGACGTGCAAATCCACACGTATTAGATAAATTAAGAGTAGATTATTATGGAACACCTACACCAATTCAGCAGGTTGCAAACGTAAATGTTCCAGAACCAAGAATGATTCAGATTCAGCCTTGGGAAGCATCTATGGTAAAAGAAATCGAGAAAGTAATTATGACATCTGATTTGGGAATCAACCCAACAAACGATGGTAAAGTAATTCGTCTCATTTTCCCAGAACTTACAGAGGAAAGACGTAAAGAACTTGCAAAAGACGTAAAGAAAAAAGGCGAGAATGCCAAAGTTGCAGTTCGTAACATTCGTCGTGATGCAAACGATTCCTTCAAAAAGCTTGCAAAAGCAGAAGATATTTCTGAGGATGAAATCAGTGGATTAGAAGAGCAGATTCAGAAAATGACTGACAAATATATCGCAGAAGTAGACAAAGCAGTAGAGGCAAAGACAAAAGAAATCCTTACTGTATAATCATAGCGTAGCTGTCTCTTTTGAGGCATACGTGTATAAAATGATAATGAAATTGGGGACATGACAAAATCGTGTCCTCTTTTTCGGTCTATAGGAAAAAGAATTTCTTATGACGAAAATGGGAAAGTTAATAAAAATTTTATGAAAATATAACGGCACATTTATATCATATATAGTATAATTTTTTTCAGTGGAAAAAATTGCAAAAACAATCAGCCTGTATACAAGGAAAGGATAAATATAAAATGAATATTCCAAAGCATGTTGCAATCATTTTAGATGGAAATGGAAGATGGGCAAAGAGTAAGGGGATGCCACGTAATTATGGTCATACCGCAGGAGCAAAGAATGTAGAAGTAATCTGCCGCAAAGCTCATGAAATGGGAATTAAATATCTGACATTATATGCATTTTCTACAGAGAACTGGAATCGCCCGGAGAGCGAAGTGAATGCGTTGATGAAGCTTTTGGAGAATTATTTGAAAAACTGCTTGAAAACAGCAGACAAAAACCATATCCGCGTACGTGTCATTGGTGACAAGACACGTTTGAGTGAGAAGTTTCAGGCACAGATTGCAGAGCTTGAAGAGGCATCTGCTAATTATGACGGATTAAATCTTCAAATTGCAATTAACTATGGAAGTCGCGATGAGATGCACCGCGCAATGAAAAAGATGTATCAGGACATCAAGGACGGAAAACTTTCTGAGGATTTTTCAGAAGCAGATTTTGAAAAGTATTTAGATACGGCAGATATTCCTGACCCGGATTTGATGATTCGAACAAGTGGCGAGCAGAGATTGTCTAACTATCTGCTTTGGCAGTTAGCGTACAGTGAATTTTATTTTACAGATGTTCCTTGGCCGGATTTTGACGAGGCAGAATTAAGACGTGCTATTGAGGCGTATAATAAAAGAAAGCGCAGATTTGGTGCTTTGGACGAAGAGGAAGCATAAAGATTTGTTGTGAAAGTGATTTTGGAGGAAAATTATGTTTAAGACAAGATTGATAAGCGGAATTATTTTAGTAATTGCAGCACTTATCTTAATAATTACTGGTGGAGATGTTTTATTAATTTCAACTATGGTAATTTCATGGATTGGAATGTATGAATTATATCGTGTATTCCATATTGAAAAGAAAGCAATTGGCGTGCTGGGGTATTTCGCAGCAGCTGTTTATTATTGTAATTTAAGACTTCAGTTTATCCCGGATATGATGATGCTTGTACTCGGCGCGTTAATCCTTATGATGGCGGTATATGTGTTTACATATCCAAAATATCAGACAGAGCAGATTTTAGCTGCGTTCTTTGGAATTTTCTATGTGGCAGTCATGTTATCTTTTGTATATCAGACAAGAATGCTTGCTGCGGGTGCTTATATTGTATGGCTTATTTTCCTCTGCTCATGGGGATGTGATACCTGCGCATACTGTGTCGGCGTATTAATTGGCAAACATAAAATGTCACCAAAGTTAAGCCCGAAGAAATCCGTAGAAGGAGCTGTTGGTGGTGTTATTGGTGCAGCACTTCTTACTGCGATTTACTGCGTTGTATTTAAAGACGCAATGGGAATTACAACAAATCAGATTATCATTTTAGCTGCAATCAGTGCAGTTGGTGCATTGATTTCTATGGTTGGAGACTTGGCAGCATCAGCAATTAAACGTAATTATGAAATTAAAGATTACGGCAAATTAATTCCGGGACATGGCGGCATTTTAGACCGTTTTGACAGTGTGATTTTCACAGCACCAATTATTTATTATCTGGCAACACAGTTTATCAGATAAGAGCTGACCTTTTTAGAAGAAAGAAGAAAAGAGACGATGATGAAGAAAATAGCGATACTTGGTTCTACAGGTTCTATCGGAACACAGACATTAGATATTGTAAGAGAGCAGGGAGATATTGAAGTTGTGGCACTTTCTGCAGGTGGAAATATCGAGCTTTTAGAAAAGCAGATGCGTGAATTTAAACCACAGTTTGTAAGCGTCTGGGAAGAAGACAAGGCAAAAGAATTGCGCACACGTACAGCAGATTTGGGAATTCGTGTGGCATCCGGCATGGATGGGCTTATTGAAACTGCGACAATCAAAGAAAGTGAAATTCTAGTTACTGCTATTGTTGGCATGCTTGGAATCCGTCCGACGATTGCAGCAATTCAGGCTGGAAAAAAGATTGCACTTGCCAATAAAGAGACATTGGTTACTGCGGGCCATATCATTATGCCTATGGCAAAAGAATTCAATGTGCCGATTCTTCCGGTAGACAGTGAGCATAGTGCTATTTTTCAATCCATGCAGGGAACTGCATCCAATAAAATAAATAAAATTCTTCTGACTGCATCCGGTGGACCTTTCCGCGGAAAGACAGCAGAAGAATTAAAAAATATTCAGGTCGAGGATGCCTTAAAACATCCGAACTGGAGCATGGGAAGAAAGATTACGATTGATTCTTCTACTTTGGTCAATAAAGGCTTAGAGGTAATGGAAGCAAAGTGGCTGTTTGGCGTATCACTTGACCAGATTCAGGTTGTGGTGCATCCGCAGAGCGTCATTCATTCCGCTGTGGAATACGAAGACGGTGCAGTTATTGCACAGTTAGGAACACCGGATATGCGTCTGCCAATTCAGTATGCATTATATTACCCGGAGCGTAGAAATTTATCCGGGAAACGCTTAGATTTATTTGAAATTGCAAATCTTACGTTTGAAAAGCCGGATACAAAGACATTCCGAGGGCTTGCACTTGCATACAAGGCAATGGAGCGTGGAGGAAATATTCCAACTGCTTATAATGCTGCAAATGAGAAGGCAGTCAGTCTGTTTTTAAATCGTAAAATCAGATATCAGGAGATTGTAGAAATTATTGAAGCATGTATGGAACAGGCAGCTTTTGTTTCAAATCCAAATCTGGATGAAATCCTTGAAACAGAAGCAGCGGCATATGCATTTATTGACGAAAAATATCATTCATAAAAGAAGGGCTTTTACATGAAAATTATTGTTGCACTGATTATTTTTAGTATCATTATCATATTTCACGAGCTTGGTCATTTTCTTCTTGCAAAAAAGAATGGCATTAAAGTAAATGAATTCAGCTTAGGTCTTGGACCAACCTTGTTTGGCGTTCGTAAAGGAGAGACCTTGTACTGCATTAAACTGCTTCCATTTGGTGGGGCATGTATGATGGAAGGCGAGGATGGAGAAAGCAGCGACAGCAGAGCGTTTAACAGCAAATCCGTCTGGGCGCGTATCAGCGTTGTTGCCGCCGGACCGGTTTTTAACTTTATCATGGCATTTGTTTTTTCCTTTATCATTGTTTGTGCTACCGGATATGATTCGGCAGTATTAAATGGCGTTTCCGAAGGTTATGCGGCAGAAGAAGCTGGACTTATGGAAGGCGATAAGATTGTAAAAATGGGAAATAAAAACATTCATTTTTACCGCGAAATCAGTGTATATGGAATGTATCACGAGGGTGAGACGGTGGAAGTCACTTATGAGCGTGATGGAGAAAGATATACCACAGAGCTTGTACCAAAATATGACGAAGCATCTGGCAGATACCTGTATGGATTTATTGGCTCTACTGCACGTGAGAAGGACACCAATAATGTTTTTGTACTTGCAAAATACAGTGTATACGAAGTCGGTTATTGGATTGATTCGACGATTGAGAGTCTTGGCATGATGATTCGTGGAAATGTATCTGTAAATGATGTCAGCGGACCAGTTGGAATTGTTAATTTAATTGGTGACAGCTATGAGGAATCAGTTTCTGTCGGTATTTTTGCAGCATTCCTCCAGATGCTTTATATCTGTGTATTTTTATCTGCAAACCTCGGTGTCATGAATCTGCTTCCAATTCCGGCATTAGATGGCGGAAGACTGGTATTCCTAATTATTGAAGCAATCCGGGGCAAGAAGGTAAATCCGGAAAAAGAGGGAATGGTTCATTTTATCGGTTTACTTGTGTTACTTCTTTTTATGGTTGTTATCATGTTTAACGATATACGAAAATTATTCATTTAATACGGAAAGGAATAGAAAGATGAGTAAGGTTGTAAAAATCGGAAACCGCGTCATTGGCGGCGGCAATCCAATTATGATTCAGTCCATGACAAATACAAAAACAGAAGATGTTGCAGCAACAGTTGCACAGATTCAGAAATTAACAGCGGCAGGCTGTGATATTATCCGTTGTGCAGTACCTACAATGGAGGCTGCAAAGGCACTTTCGGAAATCAAAAAGCAGGTTTCTATTCCAGTGGTTGCAGACATTCATTTTGATTATCGTCTTGCAATCGCAGCAATTGAAAATGGTGCAGATAAAATCCGTATTAATCCGGGAAATATCGGAAGTGCAGAGCGTGTAAAAGCAGTTGTGGATGCGGCAAAAGAGCGTAATATTCCAATTCGTGTCGGTGTAAACAGTGGTTCTTTAGAAAAAGAGCTTGTTGCAAAATATAATGGTGTAACGGCAGAAGGAATTGTTGAGAGTGCTTTAGATAAAGTGAAATTAATTGAGGATATGGGATATGATAACCTTGTTATCAGCATCAAATCTTCAGATGTTATGATGTGCGTAAAAGCGCATGAATTAATTGCAAAACAGACAAATCATCCGCTTCATGTAGGAATTACAGAAGCTGGTACAATTATCAGTGGTAATATTAAATCTGCCATTGGTCTTGGATTAATCTTAAATCAGGGAATTGGTGATACAATTCGTGTTTCCTTAACAGGAGACCCGTTAGAAGAGATTAAATCAGCAAAACTGATTTTAAGAACACTTGGACTCCGCAAGGGTGGAATCGAAGTTGTTTCCTGTCCAACCTGCGGCAGAACACAGATTGATTTAATCGGACTTGCCAATCAGGTAGAAAACATGGTAGCAGATATTCCGCTTGATATTAAGGTTGCGGTTATGGGCTGCGTGGTTAATGGACCGGGCGAAGCAAAAGAAGCGGATATCGGAATTGCAGGCGGTATCGGTGAAGGCTTGATTATCAAACATGGTGAAGTCTTTAAGAAAGTGCCGGAAAGTGAATTATTAGAAGCATTAAGATACGAATTATTACATTGGAATGAATAAAAAGTGAGGTGTGAAAATTTCACACCTTATGCAGAGGTTATTTAGCATGGCAAAGATGTTTTTTGATGTGTTCCCTACATTAGAGGTGAACCCGGAGATGAAAAAGCTGTTATCCGAAATGGAAGTAACCAAGGTAGGGATGAACCATGAGAAGGATAAGCTGCGCGTATATCTCTTGGGAACGCGCCTGATACATAAAAAGAATATCTATCAGCTGGAAAAAGCGATTGAGGAGCAGATTTTTAAGGGCAGAAATATGCAGGTAAAGGTGATTGAAAAATATCAGCTTTCCAGCCAGTATAATGCAAAGTCTTTAATGGATATGTATAAAGACAGCATGCTAGAGGAGTTAAAGGAATACAGCTTAATGGAGTATAACCTTTTACGTGCCTCTAAAATGGAATTTACAGATGAAAGCCACATGAATCTGACTTTGGAAAATACGATTATCGCGCAGACACGTTCACATGAGATAGTAGAATTTTTAGAAAAGGTTGTTTGTGAACGATGCGGAATGAATCTTATCGTAAATCTTTCTTTTGATGAACCCAAAGAGAGTAAGTACCGTAAAAACAGCGAACTGCAGGTGCAGTTTGAAGTAAAAAACATCTTAAAAAACATCAATCTTCCGTCAGAGGATGGTGAGCCAGCTGCCACTGCAAAAAATGAAACGGCAGAATCAATATCTAGTGGTGAAACAGCAGAAAAATCCATAAATACAGAAAAAACTGCAAAAAATGATGCAAAAGTACCAAATGGTGCAGGAAATAATGCAAAAAAATCCTTCGAAAATGGCAAGCCACAGTTTAAAAAACGTTATGAAGGTGGCGGCTTTGGCGGTAAGAAATCAGACAATCCGGATGTGATTTACGGACGTGACATTGAAGAGGGAGAAATCACTCCATTAGAGAAAATCTTAGGTGAAATGGGTGAAGTAACCATCCGCTGTAAGGTTATGACAGTAGAAACACGTGAAATCCGTAATGAGAAAACTATCGTGATTGTGTCAGTAACCGACTTTACAGATTCCATTGTTCTTAAGATTTTTACAAAGAATGAAGACAGGGACGAGCTGTTAAAGGATTTAAAACCGGGTGCATTCCTTAAAATCCGCGGTGTAACAACGATTGATAAATTTGACAGTGAATTAACGATTGGCTCAATTGTGGGTATCAAAAAGATTTCTGATTTTACCGTTTCAAGAATGGATACAAGCCCTGAAAAACGTGTTGAGCTTCATTGTCATACCAAAATGAGTGATATGGATGGTGTATCTGAGTGTAAGGATATCGTAAAACGTGCAATGAAATGGGGACATAAAGCCATTGCCATTACAGACCATGGAGATGTGCAGGCATTCCCGGATGCAAATCATGCCATCAGCCCGGATGATGATTTTAAGGTTATTTATGGAGTGGAAGCCTATTTAGTCGACGATTTAAAGGACATTATTTCACACTCCAAAGGGCAGAGTTTAGACGATACCTATGTTGTTTTTGACTTGGAAACCACCGGATTTTCGCCGGATAATAATAAAATTATTGAAATTGGAGCAGTCAAAGTAGAGCAGGGCAAAATTACAGAGCGTTTTTCTACTTTTGTCAACCCGGAAGTGCCGATTCCGTTCCGAATTGAAGAATTAACCTCCATTCGTGATGATATGGTAATTGATGCACCAAAAATAGAAGAGATACTGCCGGAATTTATGAAATTCTGTGAGGGTGCGATTATGGTTGCCCATAATGCAGAATTTGATATGAGCTTTATCAAGAAAAACTGTAAGCGGCAGAATCTGCCATGTGATTATACCGTAGTGGATACGGTAGCACTTGCAAGAATCCTGCTTCCAAACTTAAACAGACATAAATTAGATACCGTAGCAAAAGCAGTTGGTGTTTCTTTAGAGAATCATCATCGTGCCGTAGATGATGCAGCATGTACGGCAGAGATTTTTGTAAAGTTTATCGAGATGCTGCGAGAGCGCGGCATGGAAAACTTAGATGATGTCAACCACATGGGCTCAACCTCACCGGAGGCAGTCATGAAGATGTCAACGTATCATGCAATTATCCTGGCATCTAATGATATCGGACGTATTAATTTGTATCGGTTGGTGTCTCTTTCCCATTTGACGTATTATAACAAAAGACCGCGTATTCCAAAGAGCGAACTGGTCAAATACAGAGAAGGCTTGTTAGTCGGTTCTGCCTGTGAAGCGGGGGAATTATACCGCGCTATTGTTGGCGGCAGACCGGAGGAAGAGATTACAAGACTTGTTAAATTCTACGATTATCTGGAGATTCAGCCGCTTGGAAACAATGCGTTTATGATTGCAAGTGACAAAGAGCCTGTCAATTCTATGGAAGAATTGCAGGATATTAACCGAAGAATCTGTAAACTTGGTGAAGAATTTAACAAACTTGTGGTCGCAACCTGTGACGTACATTTCCTTGACCCGGAGGATGAAGTTTACCGAAGGATTATTATGGCAGGAAAAGGCTTTAAGGATGCGGATGACCAAGCACCGCTTTACCTGCGCACAACAGAAGAAATGTTAAAAGAATTTGA
The DNA here is from genome assembly GCA_045121975.1 of Roseburia sp. GTDB lineage: Bacteria > Bacillota > Clostridia > Lachnospirales > Lachnospiraceae > Roseburia. The sequence continues at coordinate 78,361 of JBGVHB010000125.1, read as the reverse complement.
GTATTTAGGAAGTGCAAAGGCAGAAGAGGTCGTTATCACCAATCCAAATAAGATAGCAGATATGTGTGAGAAAATTGCACCTGTCCGCCCGGATAAATGTCCGCCTGTTATTGAAAATTCTGACCAGATGCTGCGTGACATCTGTTATACAAAGGCGCACAGTATGTATGGTGAGGAACTGCCTACGATTGTTAAGGAGCGTCTTGACAGAGAGTTAAACTCTATTATTTCCAATGGTTATGCCGTTATGTACATCATTGCGCAGAAGCTTGTGTGGAAATCAAATGAGGACGGCTATTTGGTAGGCTCACGAGGTTCTGTAGGTTCTTCCTTTGCAGCTACCATGTCAGGTATTACAGAGGTTAATCCACTACAGGCGCATTACCGCTGTGAATTTTGTAAATACAGTGACTTTGATTCGCCGGAGGTAAAAGCTTTTTCCGGGCGAAGCGGTTGTGATATGCCGGATAAAATATGTCCGGTATGCGGTAAGAAATTAGTAAAAGACGGCTTTGATATTCCGTTTGAAACCTTCCTCGGATTTAAAGGAAATAAAGAGCCGGATATCGACTTAAACTTCTCCGGTGAATATCAGAGTAAGGCACATGCCTATTGTGAAGTTATCTTTGGTTTCGGACAGACATTCCGAGCCGGAACAATTGGTACACTTGCAGATAAAACTGCATATGGATACATCAAAAATTATTACGAGGAACGTGGAATCAGAAAGCGTGACTGTGAAATCAACCGAATTGTACAAGGCTGTGTCGGTGTACGAAGAACCACCGGACAGCATCCGGGAGGTATCGTTGTACTTCCGGTAGGAGAGGAAATCAACACCTTTACTCCGGTACAGCATCCGGCAAATGATATGACGACAGCGACAATTACAACGCATTTCGATTATCACTCTATTGACCACAACCTGTTAAAGCTTGATATTCTCGGACACGACGACCCGACCATGATTCGTATGTTACAGGATTTGACGGGAATTGACCCGCAGACGATTCCGCTCGATGACCAGACGGTAATGTCTTTATTTATGAATACTTCAGCACTTGGGGTGACACCGGAAGACATTAACGGGATTCCACTGGGCTGTCTTGGAATTCCTGAATTTGGAACAGAATTTGCGATGCAGATGGTTATTGATGCAAAGCCAAAGGAATTTTCGGACTTAATCCGAATTTCCGGTCTGTCTCATGGTACGGATGTATGGTTGGGAAATGCGCAGACGTTGATTGAAGAAGGAAAAGCAACGATTTCAACAGCGATTTGTACGCGAGATGATATTATGATTTATCTGATTCAGATGGGGCTTGACAGTGAGCTTTCCTTTACGATTATGGAGTCCGTTCGAAAAGGAAAAGGCTTAAAGCCTGAGTGGGAAGAGGAAATGACCGCACATGATGTACCGGACTGGTATATCTGGTCATGTAAGAAAATTAAATACATGTTCCCGAAAGCACATGCGGCGGCTTACGTTATGATGGCGTGGCGAATTGCTTATTGTAAGGTATTTTATCCATTGGCATATTATGCGGCATATTTTTCTATCCGAGCAACTGGTTTCAACTATGAAATTATGTGTCAGGGAAAAGAAAGACTGGAGTATTTCTATAAGGATTACACCAGAAGAAAGGATTCCCTATCAAAAAAAGAACAGGATGTATACCGCGATATGAAAATTGTGCAGGAAATGTATGCAAGAGGCTATGATTTTATGCCGATTGATATTTACCGCGCACATCCTGACCGTTTCCAGATTATTGACGGCAAGTTAATGCCTGCATTAAATACTATCGATGGTATGGGAGATAATGCGGCAATTGCGGTGGCTGAGGCGGCAAAGGATGGTAAATTCTTGTCTAAGGATGATTTCAGGCAGCGTACAAAGGCAACAAAAACGGTTATTGATTTAATGGGAGATTTGGGACTGCTTGGTGATATGCCGGAGTCAAATCAGTTGTCATTGTTTGATTTTGCATAAAAAAGCGTTGCTGAACATTTCTTTTTATGGATTCATATATTGATAAAAAAGGCAATTTATGGACCGAGTGAAAAAATTGATTCATTTAGAGCGTGCATATAAAATGGGCTATAATGGTAAAAATATCTCCGTAGCAGTCATGGACACCGGGATTGTGCATCACCCGGATTTTGACAGACGCATTCTGTTTTTTAAAGATTTTACAAGAGGCAGAATTGGAGCGTATGATGATAATGGTCATGGAACGCACGTGTCTGGAATTATTGCAGGAAGTGGCAGAATGTCGGAGCTGCCTAATAGAATAAGGCCATATGCCGGGATTGCGCCGGGAGCAAATATCATTATGCTTAAGGTCTTAGATTATGCAGGCAATGGAAATACGTCAAGCGTTTTAGCAGGAATCGATTGGATTATAAAAAATAAAGAAAAATATTCCATACGGATTATGAATATTTCGGTTGGAATGCTCTCCTCGGCAGGAGAAAAAGAAAAAAGGGAGCTGCTTACGGCAGTAGATGCTGTCTGGGATGCGGGAATTCTGGTAGTGACAGCTGCTGGAAATAATGGTCCAAAAGAAAATACAGTGACCATTCCCGGAATTTCCCGGAAAGTAGTTACAGTTGGAAGCATGGATGATATGACAGGTACAGAACGCAGGTCGTCACTTGTGAAGGGTTATAGTGGTACTGGGCCTACAGAATGCTGTATTGTAAAACCGGAGATTTTAGCACCGGGAACAAATATCAGAAGCTGCAGCAAGGATGCGTCTGGCTATGTGATAAAAAGTGGTACTTCAATGGCAGCACCGGTAGTAGCAGGTGTTTTGGCACTTGCGTTTGAGCAGAATGGAGAGCTTTCTCCGGCAGAAATGAAGTTAAGGCTGTATGAAAGCGTTTATCCAAGGGGGAAACAATTGCAAAAGAAGTGTTGGGGGATGATTCACGCAGATAATCTTTTGCGGTACGAGAAGTGAGGAAGACGATGAAAACAATGAAGAAGTTTGCAAATTTACTTTTTGGTAGATTTTCGATGGTAGCGATTTCTATCATATTACAATTTATCTGGTTATTTTGGGTATTATACGAATTTAGTTATCAGTTTACCTATGCCAATCTGGCAATACGAGCATTGGCGGTGATTGTGGTATTAGTGATTGTCAACAAATGGATAAATCCGTCCAATAAACTATCATGGACGTTTATTATTCTTTTATCACCGATTTTAGGTTTGCTGCTTTATCTTGTTTTCGGAAGAGCAAATTTAACGAAAAAGACCAGAAAAAGAATGGATGAAATTAATCGTGAAGTTACAAAAACCTTCGAACAGACACCGGAAGCTTTGCGGTATTTAGAAGAAGAGGATGAAGCGGCATACCGGCAGGTAAAATATATTAATGACTGGGCGAATTTTCCGATATATCAGAATACCTCCACAAAATATTATAAATGTGGGGAAGATATGTTTGTTGACATGTTAGCAGAGCTGGAAAAAGCAGAGCATTTCATCTTTTTGGAATACTTTATTGTAGAAGAAGGTGTGATGTTTAATAAAGTCGTTGAAGTTTTAGAGCGAAAGGCAAAGGAAGGTGTAGAGGTCCGATTTATGTATGATGATGTCGGATGTATTAACACACTTCCGCCAAGATATTATAAAGTTTTACAGGCAAAAGGAATTAAATGTGCCGCAGTTAATCCTTTCCGTCCGATTATGTCTATTGTCCTGAATAACCGCGACCATCGAAAAATCTTTGTTGTAGATGGAAAAGTCGGATTTACCGGAGGAATTAATTTGGCTGATGAATATATTAATGAAGTCGAGCGCTTTGGTTACTGGAAAGACACCGGAGTACGTCTGGAGGGAGATGGTGTCTGGAGTTTAACTGCGATGTTCCTTGAAATGTGGTGCAATACTACTGATACAAGAGAGGAATATACGAAGTATATGCCAAAGGTTTATCAGACTGCTCCGTTTGAATCAGATGGTTTTGTACAGCCATATGGAGATAGTCCGTTAGACCATGAAAACGTTGGTGAAAATATTTATTTGAATATTATCAATAGTGCAACACGTTATTTGTATATCTTTACGCCATATTTAATTATTGGAAATGAGATTATGGTATGCTTATGCAACGCTGCAAAACGTGGCGTGGATGTGCGAATCGTAACACCGGGAGTGCCGGATAAGAAATTGATTTATCTTTTGACACAATCTTATTATCCGCCATTGATAGAAGCCGGAGTTAAAATTTATCAGTATCGACCGGGCTTTATTCATGCCAAAAGCTTTGTATGTGACGATAAAATCGGAACGGTTGGCAGCGTGAATTTAGATTACCGCAGCCTGTATCTGCATTTTGAATGTGGTGTATTTATGTATAAGACACAGGCTGTGAAACAGTTATATGAGGATTCTGTGGAAGTATTATCCTGTTCCGACGAAATTACAATGGAATTTTGTAAAAACAGAAATATTTTTATTCGCATTTTCCAGGGTCTGATGCGTTTATTTGCACCATTGTTATAGCATATAATAGCGCAATGCTTTTGAAAAATAGTCTTTGAAGGTGGCAGCGTCTACATTCTTATCAAAAAGGATGTTGATGCTGCCTATTTCTTTATCATTCAGATAATAAACAGCTTTTCCGGCAATGCCGCCGGATTTAACAGGAGCAGTAAAAGAGTCTGGCAGTTCAATCTTTTTTGTGATGCCGCTTAAATCAGCACCAGAGGTGGAAATATACTGAAAAGGTGCTTCGTAGTGGATGCCGACAGATTCTGCTACACCTTTGGTAATTTTCATTCTTGGGAGTGCATCCTCGTTAGCATCACTATAAATGCGGCATTGAGCGAAGCCATAGTTTAATAACGTGGAAGCGTCTGTAAAACGTACCTTATAATCAGGCGCAGCCATTACCACAGCAATTAATTCCATGCCGTCTTTTACCGCAGTAGCAGAGACGCAGTATTTGGCAAGCCCGGTAGAGCCTGTTTTTAATCCGGTAGCATATTCGTATTGGCGAATCAGCTTATTGGTATTTGTCAGTCCAAATTCGCTCGTGCCGCGTTTAGTGGTGTGTGTAATGTTTTCCATCCAGATAGTAGAATAGTTGTGAATCTGCGGGTATTTGACGGAAAGCTCTCTTGACATTAATGCTACATCATAAGCTGTTGTAACATGACCATCGGTATCGAGGCCACAGCAGTTTACAAAATTGGTGTCATTCATTCCAAGACCTTTGGCACGTTCATTCATTTTTTTGACAAATTCTTCCTCAGAGCCGCAGATATACTCAGCCATAGCAACACAGGCGTCGTTAGCACTGGCAACAGAAATGCATTTAATCATGGTATCAACGGTCTGCGTTTCGCCAGGCTCTAAATAGACCTGTGAGCCGCCCATGCTTGCGGCGTATTCGGAAACAGTCACAGTATCGTCTAAGGAAATCTGATTGTTTGCAAGTGCATCAAATATAAGAATTAACGTCATGATTTTGGTAATGCTTGCCGGACGTAATTGCTGCCTTGCATCTTTTTCGTAAATAATTGTTCCGGTGGAGGCTTCCATTAAAACTGCACTTGGGGCAGAGATGGAGAGGGCGGCATCTGTTGTGGTTTCAGCCGCCGCTGAAAGCGGAGCAAAGATACTCGAAAAAAGAAGCGAGCAGCTTAACAGAAAAGAAATAGTGGTATTCAAGCAAAGACCTCTTTTTTAGGATTCTTTGTATATTTTAATAGCTGTGCCTGTACATTATGCACGAAAAAAGAATATGTGTTTGTAAAATAGAAAATAAATTCGAACGTATGAACGAAAGATTTACATAAAATCCACAAACTATAGTAGAAAATAGAAAAAACGAACACTAAATATAGTAATTTGGACTTGAAATTTATGTAGAAGCAATGTAAAATCTATTAGGATGTTAAGAACAAGATATAGTAGTTTGTGAAAAAATGCTTACATGATATAGAAAGGATTTCTACCATATGGATTTGACAATTAAGCTGCAGGTATTCGAAGGACCATTAGACCTGTTATTACATTTGTTAGATAAGAATAAAGTAAATATATATGATATTCCAATCGTGGAAATTACAAATCAGTACATGGAGTATATCGCAGAAATGAAGCGTCAGGATTTAAATGTCATGAGCGAATTTCTTGTGATGGCAGCTACTTTGATTGATATTAAATCACGCATGCTTTTACCGGCAGCTCCGACGGAAGATGAGGAAGAGCCGGAAGACCCAAGAGCAGAGCTTGTTCAGCAGTTATTAGAGTACAAAATGTACAAGTGTATGGCATATGAGCTTCGTGACCGCCAGATGGATGCAGAACGTGTTCTTTTTAAAGAGCCGACCATTCCGGCAGAGGTTGCAGAATACGAAGAACCAATTGATATGCAGGAGCTTATTTCAGATTTAACACTTGCGAAGTTAAATAATATTTTCAAATCCATTATGAAAAAGCAGGTGGACAAGATTGACCCGGTTCGTTCCAAATTCGGTAAAATCGAGAAAGAAGAAGTTTCACTTGCAGATAAAATGGCTTATCTGGAAAATTACTGCTTAACACACAGTCATTTCAGCTTCCGAAGCCTTTTAGAAGCGCAGTCAAGCAAAATGGAAGTGATTGTTACATTCCTTGCAATTTTAGAACTGATGAAAACAGGAAAGATATTTATTTCTCAGGAAAAAACATTTGACGATATCAAAATCCAGTCTAAAATTGTTGTTGCATAGAATGTCTGAGAGGGATTACATAGTTTTATGGAAAAGAAGAATTACGAAGCAATCATAGAGGCAATTCTTTTTACAATGGGAGAATCTGTAGAATTAGAAAAAATTGCATCTACATTGGAATTAGATAAAAAGGAAACAAAAAAAATCTTAGAGCAGATGATGAAACATTACGAGGATGAGTCCATTGGTCTGCAAATTATTGAGTTAGACGGAGCTTACCAGATGTGTACCAAAAGTGAGATGTATGAATATCTGGTAAAAATCGCAAAACAGCCAAAGCGTCATGTTTTAACAGATGTTTTGTTAGAAACTTTATCCATCATCGCTTATAAACAGCCGATAACAAAGGTGGAAATCGAAAAAATACGTGGTGTTTCCTGCGACCACGCAGTAAATAAGCTGGTGGAATATAATCTTGTCTGTGAACTTGGACGACTGGATGCACCGGGAAGACCACTGCTTTTTGGTACAACAGAGGAATTTTTAAGAAGCTTTGGTGTACATTCGATTGAGGAGCTTCCGACCTTGAATCCGGTTCAGCTGGAAGAATTTAAGCAGGAAGCAGAAGAAGAGATGAAAGTTCAGATGGAGATTTAATCTGTGTAATAGACGTAGATGATGCACCATTTGCAGAGATAAAAAGGATTTGTAGTGTGCCTGTTCCTTATGGAATGGACATAATGCAAATCCTTTTTGCATATAGATTTATGAAAAAATAAACTGGTGAAAAACTGTGAAAAAAATAGCTGTCATGATAATTGTGTTTCTGTTAATCATCGGAGAAACGGTAGAATGTTTGGGAGAGGAATGCTTAAAAGAAAGTGAACTGTATGCAAAATCAGCGGTGCTTATGGATGCTGATTCCGGGAAAATAATTTATGAGAAAAATGGAACAGAAGCAATGGCAAATGCCAGCACGACAAAGATTATGACCTGTATTTTGACGTTAGAAAATGGTGATTTAGACAGTGTTGTTACGGCATCTGCACATGCTGCATCGTCACCCAAAGTAAGGCTTGGAATGAGGGAAGGACAGCAGTTTTATTTAAAAGATTTATTATATGGACTGATGTTAGAATCCTATAACGACTGTGCGGTTGCAATTGCAGAGCATATTGCAGGCTCTACCGAAGATTTTGCGAAACTGATGAATGAGAAAGCAAAAGAAATCGGATGTAAGGATACATACTTTATTACACCAAACGGATTGGATGCAACAGATGAAAACGGATTTCATCACACGACGGCAGCTGACCTTGCATTAATTATGCGTTACTGCATTAAGATTTCACCTAAGGCAGCGGAGTTTCTTGAGATTACAAGAACTGCAAACTACAGTATTTCAGAAATAAATCAGGGAACAACATATAGCTGCTATAACCATAACGCCTTTTTGCAGATGATGGACGGAGCACTGACCGGAAAAACAGGCTTTACTGGAAATGCCGGATATTGCTATATCGGAGCAGTCGAGCGTGATGGAAAAACCTATATTGCAGCCTTATTAGCCTGTGGCTGGCCGAATAATAAAACCTATAAATGGTCAGATATGAAAAAGATTGTGCAGTATGGTATCGACAACTTTTACCAGCTGTCCATTGCAGATGTGGTAATTGACGAAGCAAAGCTGTCGCCCTTAGTTGTGGAAAATGGACAGGGGGAACGGATTGGAAGTGATACCTATGTCGATATCCAGATAAAGGATGGAGAAACCCCCGGAAAGATTTTATTGAAAAACGGAGTAGAAACAGAGGTGTCATACCAGATTGCCCCGAAATTAACTGCACCGGTCAAAGAAGGGACTTATGTTGGCAAAATTACGATAAGTGCAGCTGGAGAAGAGATATGGGAATATCAGGTAATTACTGCCGGAACTGTAGAAAAAATTGATTATAAATGGTGTCTTAGCAAGGTGTTGGGAATTTTTGTCGATTATGGAAAAACTTTAGAAAAAAATGTCAAATAATTAACAATCTACTTGAAAAAAAGCCTTAAACGTAATACAATTAATATAGCGAAATTTTTTAATTTTTATAGATGGAGGGCTAAAGAATGAGTAGTAGTAATGATAGCTTGGCAATGCAGCGCATTCTCAAGTTAGTCGATGAGAGCAGTTTCATGGAAATAGGTTCTCTTGTAACAGCAAGAAATACAGATTTTAATCTTGCAAACACAGACACACCTTCAGATGGTGTAATCACAGGTCATGGACTGGTAGATGGTAATCTGGTATTTATTTACAGCCAGGATGCTTCCGTATTAAACGGTACTATCGGTGAGATGCATGCAAAGAAAATTGCATCTGTTTATGACATGGCAATGAAAATGGGAGCACCGGTAATCGGATTTATCGACTGTGCTGGTATGCGTTTACAGGAATCAGTAGATGCATTAGACGGATTCGGTCAGATTTATGCAAAAGAAGTAGAAGCTTCTGGCGTAGTTCCACAGATTAGTGCAGTATTTGGAAATTGCGGTGGTGGTCTTGCGGTTGTTCCAGCTTTATCTGATTTCGCTTTTATGGAAGAAACCAAAGGAAAAATGTTTATCAATTCTCCAAACGCAATTGACGGAAACAGAATTGACAAATGTGACACATCTGCAGCAGCATTCCAGAGCGAGGAAACAGGCTGTGTAGATGGAATCGGAAGCGAAGATGAGATTATTGCCCAGATTCGTGAGTTAGTATGTATGTTACCTTTAAATAACGAAGGTGATGTTTATACAGAAGAATGTGTAGATGACTTAAATCGTGCCTGTGCAAGCATGGACGTAATGAAAGGTGATGCAAGATACCTTTTAAGCCAGTTATCTGACAGCAATGTATTCTTTGAAACAAAAGCTGGTTATGCAAAAGAAATGGTAACTGGTTTTGTAAAATTAAATGGCATGACAGTTGGTGTCGTTGCAAACTGTACAGAAGTACATGATGAAGAAGGAAATGTAACAGAGAAATTCGATGCTGTATTATCTGCAAGAGGATGTAACAAAGCAGCAGAATTTGTTCGTTTCTGTGATGCATTTGAAATCCCTGTATTATCTCTTACTAACGTAACAGGCTTCAAAGCTTGCATGTGCTCTGAAAAAGGTCTTGCAAAAGCCCTTGCACGTATGACAGCAGCATTTGCTGATGCTACCTGTCCAAAGGTAAATCTGATTGTTGGTGATGCATTCGGAAGTGCCTATGTTACAATGAACTCTAAAGCAATCGGAGCAGATTTAGTATACGCATGGCCAGATACTAAAGTTGGCATGATGGATGCTAAGATGGCAGCTAAGATTATGTATGCAGATGCTTCCGCAGATGAATTAGATAAGAAGGCTGCTGAGTACGAGAAGTTACAGTCTGATGTTATGGCTGCAGCTAGAAGAGGATATGTAGATTTAATTATCGAACCTGCAGATACAAGAAAATATCTTGTTGCAGCATTCGAAATGCTTTACACAAAATGTGCAGGCACACCAGATAAGAAACATGGAACAAAATAGAAAGGTAACGTTATGAAGAAAAAAATATCTTTATTGCTTTGCCTTGTAGCAGCAATGCTGACAATGGCAGCATGTGGAACGGACCCTACGACTGTTGATTATTATGGTACAACCTATACAGAATTACAGACAGATGCAGTTGGAATTGCGAATGAACTTTCTGCTTCAAATGATATTATTGCAGTTACATATGAAGCAAACATTCCAGTGTCGGAAGATTTGTCTGAAAAGCTTGTAGAAGGCTGGGGAACAACAGTGACTGACCTCGGAGCATGTCAGGGTCTTGGTGAAATTGTTGTAACAAAAGCGAATGGAACTGTTACCGTTGACCAGTATGTAGAGTTTGAGGGAAGAGAAGTAGCTATTTCACTCGTTTATAATTATGATTATGAATTAGAAACACTTGAGATGACGGATGCCAGCGTGGATTTAGTATATACCATGGGCGAGAAAATGGAGAAAGCAACATTGAATACATTAATGGGATTAGGAACTGTATTCTTTGTATTAATCTTAATTAGTTTAATTATTTATGCTTTCAAATTTATTCCGGACTTATCAGGAAAGAAGAAAGAAAAAGAAGCTCCAAAAGCAGAAGCGGCTGTAGAAGCAGTTGCAGAAGAAGCTGCACTTACTGATGACTTAGAACTTGTAGCAGTCATTACAGCAGCAATCGCGGCAAGTGAAGGAACTTCAGCAGATGGCTTTGTGGTTCGTTCAATTCGTAGAAGATTCTAAGCGGCAGAGTGGTTGCTTAGGACAGGCATACAAAAGTATGCATAAAAAGTTTCATTATAAGAATTTGTGAAAAACAAATATTTTAGGAGGATTACAATAATGAAGAGTTATACAATTACCGTAAATGGCAATGTTTATGATGTTACAGTAGAAGAAAATGGCGCAGTTAGCGCACCAGTAGCAGCTCCAAGACGTGCAGCAGCTCCAGCAGCAGCACCAGCGGCTGCAAAACCAGCAGCAGCTCCAGCAACAGGCGCAGGAAGTGTTAAAATCGAAGCAGGTGCAGCAGGAAAGATTTTCAAAATCGAAGCTACTCCAGGAACAGCAGTAAAGAAAGGTGATACCGTAATCGTTCTTGAAGTTATGAAGATGGAAACACCTGTTGTAGCTCCACAGGATGGTACAGTTGCAAGCATTAACGTAAACGTTGGTGATATGATTGAAGCAGGCGCATTACTTGCTACATTAAACTAGTAATAGTATTTTAGGAGGATAACTATGAGTTATTTTACGGAGACAATGACAAATCTCCTGCACCAGACCGCCTTCTTTAACCTGACATGGGGAAACTTTGTAATGATTCTTGTTGCGTGTGTTTTCCTTTATCTGGCAATTGCAAGAGGATTTGAGCCTTTGCTTCTTGTTCCGATTGCATTTGGTATGTTGTTAGTAAATATCTATCCTGATATTTTTGCTACTCCAGAGCAGACGAGCAATGGTGTTGGTGGATTATTACATTATTTTTATATTTTAGATGAATGGTCAATTTTACCTTCTCTGATTTTCCTTGGAGTAGGTGCGATGACAGACTTTGGACCTTTGATTGCAAACCCAATCAGCTTCCTTCTTGGTGCTGCCGCACAGTTTGGTATCTTTGGTGCATATTTCCTTGCAATTGTATTAGGATTCAATGATAAAGCAGCAGCAGCTGTATCTATCATCGGTGGTGCAGATGGTCCGACCTCTATTTTCCTTGCAGGAAAACTTGGGCAGTCAGGTCTGATGGGACCGATTGCCGTTGCGGCGTATTCTTATATGGCATTAGTTCCAATTATTCAGCCGCCAATTATGAAGCTGTTTACAACAAAAGAAGAACGTGCCATTAAGATGGAAAATCTTCGTCCGGTATCCAAATTGGAGAAGATTTTGTTCCCAATCGTTGTAACAATTGTTGTATGTTTAATTCTTCCAACAACTGCTCCATTGGTTGGTATGTTAATGCTTGGTAACTTATTCCGCGAATGTGGTGTTGTTCGTCAGTTGTCTGAGACAGCATCTAATGCATTAATGTATATCGTAGTAATCTTACTTGGTACATCTGTTGGTGCATCTACCAGTGCAGAGGCATTCTTAAATGGAACAACCATTAAGATTGTTGTCCTTGGTTTGGTTGCATTTATGTTTGGTACAGCAGCAGGTACATTATTCGGTAAATTATTATGTAAGATTACAAAAGGAAAGATTAATCCGTTGATTGGTTCTGCGGGTGTATCTGCCGTTCCTATGGCAGCACGTGTATCCCATAATGTCGGACAGGAAGAAGACCCAACAAATATGTTAATCATGCACGCAATGGGACCAAACGTTGCTGGTGTTATCGGTACAGCAGTAGCAGCCGGTGTATTTATGGCAATCTTCGGAATTTAACATTTAAAATAGCCAATAGGCAGAAAGAGGAAAAAAATGGCAGAAGTTGTTAAAAAACCTTTAAAAATAACTGAAACAATTCTGCGTGATGCACATCAGTCTCTGATTGCAACACGTATGACAACAGAACAGATGCTTCCAATCATCGACAAGATGGATAAAGTTGGATACCACGCTGTAGAGTGCTGGGGTGGTGCAACATTCGATGCATCTCTTCGTTTCTTAAAAGAAGACCCATGGGAGCGTCTTCGTAAATTAAGAGATGGTTTCAAAAATACAAAATTACAGATGTTATTCCGTGGACAGAATATCTTAGGATACCGTCCATACGCAGATGACGTTGTAGAATATTTTGTACAGAAATCCATCGCAAACGGTATTGATATTATCCGTATCTTTGACTGTTTAAATGATATCCGTAACTTACAGACAGCAGTTACTGCTTGTAACAAAGAAAACGGACACGCACAGGTTGCATTATCTTATACATTAGGTGATGCTTATACATTAGAGTACTGGATGGAAATGGCTAAGAAAATCGAAGATATGGGTGCTAACTCAATCTGTATCAAAGATATGGCTGGTCTTTTAGTTCCAGCAAAAGCTACTGAATTAGTTCAGGCTTTAAAAGATTCTACATCTTTACCAATCGAGCTTCATACACACTATACATCAGGCGTTGCTTCCATGACATACATGAAAGCAGTAGAAGCTGGATGTGACATCATCGATACAGCTATGTCTCCATTCGCTCTTGGAACAAGCCAGCCAGCAACAGAAGTTATGGTTGAGGCATTCAAGGGAACAGAATTTGATACAGGCTTAGACCAGAACCAGTTAGCTGAAATCGCTGAGTACTTCCGTCCAATGAGAGACGAAGCTTTAGCAAGCGGCTTATTAAATCCAAAGGTTCTTGGCGTAGATATCAAGACATTATTATACCAGGTACCAGGTGGTATGTTATCAAACATGGTATCCCAGTTAAAAGAGCAGAACGCTGAAGATAAATACAACGAAGTATTACAGGAGATTCCAAGAGTTCGTAAAGACCTCGGTGAACCACCACTTGTAACACCTTCTTCGCAGATTGTTGGTACACAGGCTGTATTTAACGTATTAATGGGCGAACGTTACAAAGTTGCTACAAAAGAAACAAAAGACGTTTTACTTGGAAAATATGGTCAGACTGTAAAACCTTTCAATCCAGAAGTTGTTGACAAGGTTCTTGGCGAAGAGAAGAAAAATGCTATCACATGCAGATATGCAGATTTACTTGAGCCAGAATTAGATAAGATTGAAGCTGAAATGAAACAGTGGAAACAGCAGGATGAGGACGTATTAACATACGCATTATTCCCACAGGTTGCTACTGACTTCTTCAAATATCGTGAAGCTCAGCAGAAAAAAGTAGATGCAACAGTTGCAGATACAAAGAACGGAGCATATCCGGTTTAATTTCAAATGAAACAGGAATTGCATCTGAAATTCGTTTCAGAAAATAATTCATAAAAGAAAGACTGTCGGCAGAGATTTTTATTTCCACAGAGGAATTAGAATCTATTGCCGGCAGTCTTGTCTTTTTGTTGCAAAACTTTCTAACTTTGATATAATGAAAGCTGGATGTTTCAGAATGAAATATAAGTGCCGCTGAAACGGCAGAATGAGAGGAAACATGAAGAACTCAAATGATTTAAGCAATCGTATAAATGAGTCATATAGCAGGCTTAGTAAGGGACAAAAGCGTCTTGCAACATACATAACAGATAATTACGATAAAGCGGTATTTTTGACAGCGTCAAAGCTTGGTGAGGCGGTGGGAGTCAGCGAATCGACTGTGGTACGTTTTGCAACGAATCTTGGCTATAAAGGCTATCCGGAATTTCAGAATGCATTGGAAGAACTGGTGCGTAACAAATTAAATTCCATTCAGCGTATGGAAGTGACCTATGGAAGAATCAGTCAGTCGAAGATTTTAGAATCGGTCTTAAAGTCAGATGCAGAAAAAATACATTCTACCTTGGAAAAAATAGACCAGAATGCCTTTGAACTGGCAGTAGATACCATTATTAATGCAAAACATATTTATGTCATTGGAATTCGAAGCTGTGCGCCGCTTGCATCTTTTTTGGCGTTCTATTTTAATTTAATGTTTCAGAATGTACATTTGATTCAGACAAGCAGTTCCAGCGAAATTTTCGAGCAGATGGTACACATTGGAAAGGAAGATGTCGTTATTGGAATCAGTTTTCCGAGATATTCCATGCGTACTTTAAAAGCAATGGAATTTGCAAACAACCGCAGTGCGAAGGTAATCACATTGACAGACAGTGTACATTCTCCGATGAATCTGTATTCCTCCTGCAATCTGATTGCAGACAGTGATATGGCATCCATTGTAGATTCCCTTGTAGCACCTCTTAGTGTTATTAATGCATTAATTGTAGCACTTTGTATGAAAAAGCAGTCCAAGGTTGCCAAAACCTTAGAAATGTTAGAAGGCATCTGGGATGAGTATCAGGTATATGAGAATGATGAGATAAATTATATCAATGACTCCATAAAAATGCGTTATGGAAGTGTAGGAGATTCAAAATTCAATGAGTAAAGTGGTAGTAATCGGTGGAGGTCCTGCCGGAATGTTTGCGGCAATTGCTGCGGCAGAAAATGGGCATCAGGTAATTTTATTAGAGAAAAATGAGAAGCTTGGTAAAAAGCTCTATATCACAGGAAAAGGAAGATGCAACATTACAAATTCCAGTGATATGGAAGTACTCTTTTCAAGCGTAATGACAAATGCAAAGTTTTTATACAGCGCATTTTATGCATACGACAATCAGATGGTCATTGATTTCTTTGAAAAGGCAGGGCTGCCTGTCAAAAACGAACGTGGAAACCGCATTTTTCCGGTGTCAGACCATTCCTCTGATGTTATCGCAGCGTTAAACCGCGTACTTCGGGAAAAAAAGGTCGAAGTCAGATTACATGCGGAGGTTGACCATATTTTATACGAAGCTTTTGTGCCAGAAACAGAAGAGGAAAAGGCAAATAAGAAAGCACCACAAAATATTGTGCGTGGTGTAGCGTTAAAAAATGGCGAAAAAATATTTGTTGACGATGTCATTCTTGCAACTGGAGGCTTTTCTTATAAAGCGACTGGCTCAACAGGAGATGGCTATCGTTTTGCAGAAGAAATGGGACATAAGGTGACGGAACTTCGCCCTTCACTTGTGCCATTTAATACAAAAGAGGAATATGTCAAAGAGATGCAGGGGTTGGCATTAAAAAATGTCACCGTCCGCATTTATAAAGACAAGAAGCTTTTATATGATGAGTTTGGTGAAATGCTTTTTACACATTTTGGAGTCAGCGGACCGTTGATTTTAACGGCAAGTGCCATGATACCTTCGAAATATGTGAATGAACCGCTTCGCATGGAGATAGATTTAAAGCCTGCTTTGACTGAGGAACAATTGGACAAGCGTGTATTAAAGGATTTTGAAGAAGCAAAAAATAAACAGTTTAAAAATTCCATTGGAAAGCTGTTTCCAACCAAAATGATTCCGGTCATTTTAGAATTAGCTTCGATAGACCCGGATAAAAAGGTCAATGAAATCACAAAAGAAGAGCGTATGCAGTTTGTACGCCTGATAAAAGCATTTCCAATGACATTAAACGGACTGCGCGATTTTAATGAAGCGATTATTACCAAGGGCGGCATTAAAGTTGGGGAAGTCAATCCGTCTACAATGGAATCAAAAATTACAAAGAATTTATATATCTGCGGTGAAGTGCTGGATTTAGATGCACTGACAGGTGGATTTAATTTACAGATTGCCTGGTCAACAGGCTATCTGGCAGGAATAAGCATTGAGTAATTTAAAAGGAAAGGGTTAATAATATGAGTATGAATATCGCAATCGATGGACCGGCAGGAGCTGGAAAAAGTACAATTGCAAAAAAATTAGCAAAGCAGCTTGGATTTATTTATGTAGATACAGGAGCTATGTATCGTGCTATGGCTTATTATTTTTTACAGAATCAGATTTCGTCTGATAATGAAGAGGCAATTGCTGCAGCATGTCCGGATGTAAATGTAACAATCGTTTATGAAAATAATGAACAGCAGGTGATTTTAAACGGAGAAAACGTAAATGCATTTATCCGTACCGAGGAAGTTGGAAATATGGCATCTGCAACCAGCGTTTATCCGGTTGTTCGTACCAAATTAGTAGAGCTTCAGCGGGAACTGGCAGCAAAATCAGATGTTATCATGGACGGAAGAGATATTGGAACATGCGTTTTGCCAAATGCGCAGGTGAAAATTTACTTAACAGCAAGCTCAGCAACACGTGCCAAAAGACGTTATGATGAGCTTGTAGCAAGAGGTGTGGAATGTAATCTTGAGGAAATCGAAAAAGACATTATCGACAGAGATTACCGCGACATGCACCGCGAAACATCTCCATTAATGCAGGCAGAAGATGCCGTTTTGGTAGACAGCTCTTATCTTGGAATTGACGAAGTTGTAGATGAAATTAATAAAATTTACAAAGAAAAGCTTAATTTATACGAAAAATAAGCCGATATATTAGCAATAGAGTAAAACGATAGGAAAGAAAAAATGAATGTAGTTTTAGCAAAAAGTGCTGGTTTTTGCTTTGGTGTAAAGCGGGCAGTGGAAACTGTTTATGAGCAGATTGAAAAAGCAGAAAAACCAATTTATACCTATGGTCCAATCATTCACAACGAAGAAGTTGTGCAGGATTTGGAAAAAAAGGGTGTTGTTGTAATTGATGGAATTGACGACTTAAAAGGCAGAGAAAAGGGAACTGTAATTATACGTTCTCATGGTGTGGAGAAAAAGATTTACGAAGAAATCGAAAATCTTGGATTTGAAATTGTAGATGCAACATGCCCATTTGTCTTAAAAATTCACCGTCTGGTGGAACAGCACAGCAAAGAAGGTCATCACGTGATTATTATAGGAAATGCGTCCCACCCGGAGGTAAAAGGCATTATGGGATGGTCTTCACAAGAAAATACCACTGTGATTAGCAGTGTAGAAGAAGCAGAAGCATTTCAACTAAATATTCCGAAAAAAGTATGCATTGTATCGCAAACGACATTTAATTACAATAAATTTCAAGAATTAGTTGAAATTGTGAATAAAAAAGGTTATGATATAATTGTTTTAAATACTATCTGCAATGCGACAGAGGAACGTCAGACAGAGGCGGGGCGTATCGCAAAGGAAGTGGATGCCATGATTGTCATAGGAGGAAAGTCCAGTTCGAACACGCAGAAGTTATTTGAAATATGTAAAAATGAATGTGAAAATACTTACTATATACAAACTGTAAGGGATTTGGATTTATCCAATATAAAATCCACCGATAACGTAGGTATTACCGCAGGGGCTTCCACCCCAAATAATATTATTGAGGAGGTTCAAAAAGAATGTCAGAAATGAGTTTTGAACAAATGCTGGAGGAATCATTTAAAACAATAAGAAATGGGGAGGTAGTAGAAGGTACCGTTATCGATGTTAAACCGGATGAAATCGTTTTAAATATCGGATACAAGTCAGATGGAATCATCACACGTAGTGAATATACTAACGAACCAAACATTGACTTAACAACTGTTGTATCTGTTGGTGATACAATGGAAGCAAAAGTTTTAAAAGTAAATGATGGCGAAGGACAGGTTGTTCTTACTTACAAACGCCTTGCTGCTGAAAAAGGAAGCAAGAGATTAGAAGAAGCATTTGAAAACAAAGAAGTGCTTACAGCAAAGGTTTCTCAGGTATTAGATGGAGGATTATGTGTTGTTGTTGATGAAACAAGAGTATTCATCCCAGCAAGCTTAGTATCCGACAGCTATGAGAAAGATTTATCCAAATACAAAGACCAGGAGATTCAGTTCGTTATCAGCGAGTTCAATCCAAAACGTAGAAGAATCATTGGTGACAGAAAACAGCTTCTTGTTGAGAAGAAGATGGAACAGCAGAAAGAATTATTTGCTAAGATTAAAGTTGGTGATGTTGTAGAAGGAACTGTTAAAAACGTAACAGATTTCGGTGCATTCATCGATTTAGGCGGAGCAGATGGTTTACTTCATATTTCAGAAATGTCTTGGGGAAGAGTAGAAAGCCCTAAGAAAGTATTCAACGTTGGTGATAACGTAAGAGTATTTATCAAAGATATCAACGAGACAAAGATTGCACTCAGCATGAAATTCCCAGCAGAGAATCCTTGGAATGGTGCTGCAGAGAAATATGCTGTAGGTAACGTTGTAAAAGGTACTGTTGCAAGAATGACAGACTTTGGTGCATTCGTTGAATTAGCATCAGGTGTTGATGCATTACTTCACGTTTCACAGATTTCTAAAGAACACGTTGAGAAACCAGCTGATGTATTAAAAGTTGGTCAGGAAATCGAAGCTAAGGTTGTAGATTTCAACGAAGAAGAGAAGAAAATCAGCTTATCTGTAAAAGCTTTATTCGCAACAGATGATGATGCAGAAACAGCAGATGTTGACGTAGAAGCAGTTGCAAGCGAAGAAGAATAAGATTTTGTGTGTATTGCACATAACTAAATAGGCTTACAGTTATGTAAGCCTATTTTACTATTTGAGAAAATAGGACAAATTTACTAAAAAATCAGAAAGCAGGGGAAGCATATGTTAAACGATTATGAAAAATTTAAAAAAGATGTGCTGTCACTGACATCAATTGATTTAAACTGTTACAAAGAGAAACAGATGAGAAGAAGAATTGATACTTTGATTACAAAGAATAATATTGATTCTTATGATAATTATGTCGCATTAATTAAAAAGGATAAGCAGAAATTCGAGGAATTTGTCAACTTCCTTACCATTAATGTTTCAGAGTTTTACCGTAATCCAGACCAGTGGGAAATCTTAGAAAAAGAAGTATTTCCAAAACTGATTAAGAAATTCGGTAATAACTTAAAAATCTGGAGTGCGGCATGTTCAACTGGTGATGAACCATACTCACTGGTAATGGCTTTATCACGATTAGTACCACTTAACAATATTAAGGTTATTGCAACCGATATTGATAAACAGGTACTTGATACTGCCAGAATGGGATTGTACAAGGACAAGAGTATTGCAGCTGTTCCTGCAGACTTAAAGAAAAAATATTTTACCCAGATTGGCAGTTCTTATCAGATTTCTGATGAAATCAAACGAAGAGTTGAATTTAAGGAACATAACCTGTTAAAAGACCCGTATCCAACGGGCTGTCACCTGATTGTCTGCCGTAACGTAGTTATCTACTTTACAGAAGAGGCAAAGGATGACATTTACAAGAAATTTAATAAAGCATTAATGACAGAAGGCGCATTATTTATTGGAAGTACCGAGCAGATTATGAATTATAAAGAGCTTGGCTACCAAAGAAATAAATCATTCTTCTTTGAAAAAGTCTAAAAATAAGCTGTGTATGAAGTTAGTTTCGTACACAGCTTTTTTGATGTTATTTTTTTTGTCGTTTCATCAGGGCAAGAATGTGAGCAATGTATTTATATTGAGTAGCTTCAGAATCAATAAAGTCCGCTGTTAATTCAAAATAAGATTTTTTGTCTTTTAGATTTTCCTTAAAAACAGGTTCTAAAATGGTTTCATATTGTGGCAGGAAAAGTGAAGACTTTTTGGAATAACAGGTAGCAGCGGTTGCCTGTTTTCGATGTTCTTTTTCCACGAAAGAAGAAATACTTTTATGAATTGCAGTATCCTCGGCCGGAAGATAGTAGTATTCCTTATAATTTTCATAGAAGAATTTAAGTTCTCCATCAAAAAGCTTAATGCTTAACTTGGATTCTTTTCCGTTGCAGACAAGATAAAAATCTTCGTAACCATAAGAAACACGTTTTGGAACAGCAGCATCATTTTCTAAAGTAAAAATAAGTTCTTTTTTTACAATGCCATCCACAGAAGTAAACTCGTTGCTTTCTAGATTACTTATGGTATATCCACCCTCGAAAAAGTGCGGATAACTTAAAACCGATAATAAATCAATCATACCGAGAACATCATCATAATTGTGTTGTTTTAAAAGCAGCAAAGCTTCTTCATCAGGATGTTTCTGATATTCTTTATAGACATTAATTAATTCGCCACCGTTAAATTTATCCTCCCGGATTAGACCAAGAAAATCTTCAATGGATTTCTGCTTATAGCTTGGCAGCTTTAACAGAAATTTATAGGAAGAAATAATTTTAAAAATATCAACATAGTTTTTCTTGGAAAAAGGTTCTTCAAAAGAAAGTGACTCGCATTTTGCCTTTATATACGGAATGTCAAAGCCGATGCCATTAAACGTGATAATGGTATCGTAATTTTCCAAAAGTGCGAAAAAAGCAGAGAGAATATCGGCTTCCTCCTCCTTTTCCTCTGCAAAATAAAGCGTTACAAGAACATCGTTTCCCTCGCGGACTGCGCAGCCAATCATATAAATTTGTGTATATGCAGGAGAAAATCCGGTGGTTTCAATATCAAAAAAGAGTGCATTTTCCGTAAAGGTCTCTGCTAAAATTTTATCTTGAAAATCATAAGTCTTTTGCTCTGTCCAAACTTTCATAGTGTTTGCCTTTCTATATTGCATTTGATACTGCCAGATACGGCAGATATGCTATAAAAATCATTTTAACATATAATTCCGAAAAAAACAGAAATACCTGCAATTTGAGAAAATTATCTGAATAAGAAAAAATATACAGTGATGGAAGCAAAATTGTTAAGAAATTGTCAAAAGGTTCTTGAAAAAATGCAAAATTTTTATGCAATTTCACAACAATTGTGTTATAATTTCTATGATAGTATTCTGTGTGAAAAGAACGGAATATGATACAAAATAAGAGAAAGTGGGGCACAAAGAATGGGTTTAAAAACATTTAAAGGTGGCGTCCATCCTTATGAAGGAAAGGAATTAGCAAAGGATAAGCCAATTAAGGAAGTTTCGCCCAAAGGTGAACTGGTTTACCCGGTATCTCAGCATATCGGTGCACCGGCGAATCCAATTGTAGCTGTAGGTGATACAGTGTTGCGTGGACAGATGATTGCAGAAGCAGGTGGATTTGTTTCTTCTCCAATTTTCGCGTCTGTTTCAGGAACGGTAAAAGCGATTGAACCTCGCCGCGTGGCAGTCGGTGATATGGTGAAATCCATCGTGATTGAGAATGATGGAGCGTACAAAGAAGTTACGTTTGATGCATGTGAAGACGTAACAAAGCTTACAAAAGAAGAAATCGTAGCAAAAGTAAAGGATGCCGGTGTCGTTGGTATGGGTGGTGCAGGCTTCCCGACACACGTTAAGCTTTCTCCAAAAGAACCGGAAAAGATTGAGTACATTATTGCGAACTGTGCAGAATGTGAGCCATATCTGACAGCAGATTATCGCAGAATGTTAGAAAATCCAGAAGAATTAGTTGCCGGTATGAAGATTATTCTTCAGTTATTCGACAATGCAAAGGGTGTTTTCGGTGTTGAGAACAATAAACCGGATTGTATTGCTAAATTACAGGAATTAACCAAAGATGAGCCGCGCATGGAGGTCTGTCCATTAGAGACCAAATATCCACAGGGTGGTGAGCGTCAGTTGATTTATGCAGTAACAAAACGTGCCATTAACTCTAAGATGCTCCCGGCAGATGCTGGCTGTATCGTAGATAATGTAGAGACAATTATCGCGATTTACAATGCGGTTAAGTTAGGAAAGCCTGTAATGAACCGAGTATCGACGATTACAGGTGATGCAATAAGCTCCCCTGGCAACTTTTTATATTATATAGGAACGAATTATGCAGAGCTTGTTGAGGCAGCTGGAGGCTTTAAAGATGGACAACAGCCAGAAAAGATAATTTCCGGCGGTCCTATGATGGGATTTTCCATGTTTTCACTGGATATTCCAACAACAAAGACTTCTTCTTCACTTCTTTGCTTGACAAAGGATGAGGTTTCTGCAATAGAACCATCTGCATGTATTAACTGCGGAAGATGTGTAGAAGCATGTCCGGAACTGCTTGTTCCATCCCGTCTTGCGAAAATGGCTGACAAAGGCTTAGAAGATGAGTATGAAAAATGGAACGGATTAGAATGTATTGAATGTGGAAGCTGCAGCTATGTATGTCCAGCAAGAAGACCGCTTGCACAGTCTATCAAGACAATGAAAAAACAAGTACTTGCAGCAAAACGCAAGAAATAATTTATTAAACACTAAACTATAAGAAAGAGGTGGAACTCGTGAGTGACTTATATCATGTATCATCATCACCACACGTACGCGCCAAAGATACCACAAGCAGAATTATGCTTTATGTAATTTTAGCATTATTGCCAACTACTGTATTTGGTATCTTTAACTTCGGATACAGGGCGTTGATTTTAATTTTAGTAACAATTGTAAGCTGTATAATTTCAGAATGGGCATTTAACAAAATCGTCCACAAAAAGAATACCATCGGAGATTTAAGTGCCGTTGTAACAGGTTTGTTATTAGCATTAAATCTTCCAGCAACACTTCCTTGGTGGGAAGCAGCACTTGGCGGTATCTTTGCTATTGTAGTGGTAAAAATGCTTTTCGGCGGCTTAGGACAGAACTTTATGAATCCGGCACTTGGAGCAAGATGTTTCCTCTTAATTGCATTTGCTGCTGATATGACAAATTTTGTAATTGACGATTACACAGGTGCAACACCACTTGCAGCCATGCGAAATGGTGAAGCAGTCAATGCTATGGATATGCTGATTGGTAAAACAGCAGGAACAATTGGTGAAACATCAGCAATTGCAATTTTAATTGGTGCAATCTTTTTGATTTTAATGGGCGTGATTGATTTAAGAATCCCAGCATCTTATATTATTTCATTTGTTGTATTTATGTTACTGTTTAGTGGTCATGGATTTGACATGGGTTACATTACCGCACAGCTTTGCGGCGGTGGTTTAATGCTTGGAGCATTCTTTATGGCTACAGATTATGTAACATCACCGATTACACCAAAAGGTCAGATAGTATTCGGTATCTGCTGTGGTATTTTTACCGGATTATTCCGCTGCTTTGGAGCAAATGCAGAAGGTGTTTCCTTTGCAATTATCTTAAGCAACATTTTAGTACCACTTATTGAGAAAAATACAATTCCAAGAGCTTTTGGTACTGTAAAAGAAGAAAAGAAAGCGGAAGGAGGCAAATAGGATGAATAAGAAGATTGTACATGACGCTTTGATTTTATTTGCTTTTACCGTTGTATTAGGATTGATTCTGGGAGTTGTATACAATATTACAAAAGAACCAATTGCGCAGGTAAATTACGAAAAAACACAAAGTGCATACAGACAGGTATTTGCAGATGCTGATTCTTTCGTAGAATATGAAGCATTTGATGAAGAAGCAGCTGCAGCACTTATGACAGAGCTTGGTTATGCAGATGAAATCGAAGCAGTAAATACTGCATTAGATGCAGATGGCAATGGATTAGGATATGTAATCACTGTTACAGCAAAAGATGCCAGCCAGTCAACAATTACATTTTCTGTTGGTATCCAAAACGATGGAACAGTGAATGGATATTCAATTACAAGTATTTCAGAGACACCGGGACTTGGTGCAAAGGCAGTTGAACCAGAATTTTACAGCCAGTTCGAAGGCAAAAATGTAGATTCTTTCGAAGTTGTGAAATCGACACCAGCTGCGGATAACGAGATTGAATCTATTTCCGGTTCTACAATTACATCAAAAGCAGTAGCAAATGGTGTAAATGCATGTATTACATACTTCCATAATGTATTAGAAGGAGGTACAGACAATGAATAAGAATGTAGAACGTTTATATAATGGTTTGATTAAGGAGAATCCTACCTTTGTTCTGATGCTTGGTATGTGTCCGACATTAGCGGTTACATCCTCTGCAATGAATGGTCTTGGAATGGGACTTTCCACAACAGTTGTATTAGTATTTTCCAACCTGTTAATTTCGGCATTCCGTAAAATCATCCCGGATGGTGTGCGTATGCCAGCCTATATCGTTATTGTTGCATCCTTAGTAACTGTTGTTCAGTTTATTATGCAGGCTTATACACCTGGTCTTTCAGAATCTCTTGGTGTATATATTCCATTAATCGTTGTAAACTGTATTATTCTTGGCCGCGCAGAAAGCTATGCATCTAAGAATCCGGTTGTTCCATCTATTTTTGATGGACTTGGAATGGGACTTGGATTTACGATGGGTCTGACACTTATCGGACTGTTTCGTGAACTTCTCGGCGCAGGACAGATTTTTGGTGTGCAGGTTCTTGGTGAGTGGTTTACACCAATCACTATTTTCGTAATGGCACCAGGTGCTTTCCTTGTATTAGCTTGTCTTGTTGCAGTTATGAATATTATACGTGCTAAGATGGAAGCAAAAGGAAAACCACTTGCAAAACCATCTGGATGTATCACAGGTGATTGCGCACATTGTGGTATGTCAGCTACCTGTACCGGAAAATCAGCAGACACAATAAAAGCAGCAGAAGTAACTGCTAAGACAGAATAGGAGGATGGATACAGATGAAAGAATTACTTTTAATTGCAGTGGGTTCTGCCATTGTAAATAACGTTGTATTAAGTCAGTTCCTTGGTATTTGTCCATTCTTAGGTGTATCCAAGAAGACAGAAACAGCTGCAGGAATGGGTGGTGCAGTAGTATTCGTTATTACTATCTCCTCATTTGTAACAGCAGTCATTTATAAATACATTCTTGCAAATGAATTTTTACTAAGCAAAGGAATAGATTTAACTTATTTGCAGACAATCGTATTTATTCTAGTAATTGCAGCACTTGTTCAGTTTGTTGAAATGTTTTTAAAGAAATCCATGCCGGCATTATATGAAAGCCTTGGTGTTTACCTGCCATTAATTACAACAAACTGTGCCGTACTTGGTGTATCCTTAACAAACGTTACCAAAGAATATAGCATTGCTCAGAGTGTTGTAAATGGTTTTGCAACAGCAGCCGGCTTCTTAATTGCAATTGTACTTATGGCTGGTCTGCGTGAGAAAATTGAATACAATGACATTCCAAAGCCTTTTCAGGGGACTCCGATTGTATTAATTACAGCTTGTCTGATGTCAATTGCATTCATGGGATTTTCAGGAATGATTTAGGAGGAAAAAGACGATGGATATTGGTGCAATTTTAGTTGCCGCTGCCGTAGTTGGCGGTGTAGGTATTTTAATTGGATTTTTCCTTGGAATTTCAGGAGAAAAATTCAAAGTAGAAGTAGATGAAAGAGAATCAGCAATTTTAGAAGTGCTTCCTGGAAATAACTGTGGTGGTTGTGGTTATGCCGGATGTTCCGGTCTTGCTGCAGCAATTGCAAAAGGAGAAGCACCAGTCAATCAGTGTCCGGTTGGTGGTGCACCAGTTGCTACTAAGGTTGGTGAAATCATGGGTGTTGCAGCGGAAGAAGGCGTTCGTCAGGTTGCATTTGTAAAATGTGCAGGAACTTGTGAAAAATCTAATCAGGATTACATTTATTCTGGAAATAAAGATTGTACAGCAATGGCGTTCATTCCAAATGGCGGACCAAAGAGCTGTAATTATGGATGCTTAGGATATGGAACTTGTGTGAAAGCCTGTCCATTTGATGCAATTCATATCCTTGACGGCGTTGCACTTGTAGATAAAGAAGCTTGTAAAGCCTGTGGAAAATGTGTTGCAGCCTGTCCAAAACACTTAATCGAGTTAGTTCCATATGATGCAAAACATATGGTGCAGTGCAGCTCCAAAGACAAGGGCAAGGATGTTATGAAGGCTTGTTCTGTTGGATGTATCGGATGTCATTTATGTGAAAAGAATTGTCCTTCCGATGCAGTTCACGTAATCGACAATGTGGCATATATCGACCAGAGCAAATGTACTGGTTGTGGTGTCTGTGCCGAGAAGTGTCCAAAGAAGATTATTCTGTAGTAACAGTTCAGCCATAAGCCATGTAACAGACAAATGCACAAATGATAAACAAAAAAGAAAATGAGTTTTCTCATTTTCTTTTTTGTTTTGTAGAATATTTTCCCTGTAATTTCCTCATACTAGATATTGGCAAAATAAATTAATAAAGAATGAGGTGTTAAAATGGTATTAACAGAGAAAGAAACAACTGCAATTAAGGATTTACAGACACAGGAGCAGTCTTGTATTGAAAAATACAAAAGATATGCAAAAGAAGCAAAAGACCCTGTTTTAAGAGCTTTATTCCAGACATTAGGACAGGAAGAACAGAGACATTTTGATTCTCTTGGACAGGTATTAACAGGTACTGTACCAAAATGCGACTGCAATGACAAAAGCGGTGCAGAATATCAGCCGGTAGCAGCTTATACAACCATGACAGATTCTGAGGATAAAAAGACAGACTGCTTTTTAGCAACAGACTGTATTGGAACAGAGAAAATGGTATCTTCAGAATATAACAGCAATGTGTTTAAATTTGCAGATACGTCTTTAAGAAAATTATTAGCTGATTTACAGATAGAAGAGCAGAATCATGCAGAAATGATTTATAAATACAAAACAGTAAACGGAATGGCATAAAAAAGAGGAAATCCTTGCATCTTAGTACGATGTTTGGATTTCCTTTTTGTTATAAGAAAGTTCTCATAAATGTGTTATTTCGTTTCCTTAGGAGCAAATGCTTCTACAGAAGAACTGCCATTTGTGGAAGTATAGAAAACAGTGTCAGTATAGTAATCTTTAAAATATACATAGTTAGATGTGACATTGATTTCGTGGTACACACCAGTACGAATGACTTCATATTCTGAACCATCGGTACGCATGCGGCAGAATGCAGGCTCGTCTGTGGAATTGCGCTGGAAATAAACGTAATCTCCATAAACGTTATAGCAATCAATTCTGTCTTCTGAAAGATGAACTTTTTCTCCGGTAGTAAGGTCAACCTTTGCAAGCTTATAATTGGAATCGCAATCCATAAAATAAAGGATTGAACCATCAATAACTGTTGGCATCCAGCAGTTTCCTTCATAAAGAAGAGACTGTGTATCGGATGTGGTATCAAAAATGTATACATTATGGTCTTCATTGATGCCATTATAGTAAATATACTGACCATTTGTGGAACAGGTAAAGTAAGGACTGTCGTTTACTTTTTTCTTGTTTTCACCGTCAAGCTTTATTTTATAAAGGGTGGTAGCATCTGTTTCGTCATAATGCAGATAATAAATATAATTTCCAGAAAGAGATGCATAAAGTATAGGCTGGTCATCTAAAATGGTTGAGCCGCCCTTACCATCGCGGCGCATACGACAAAGACTGTTTGTATTTAATCGTAAAAAAGCAAATTCAGAATTAGCTCCACCAGATGCACGTACATAATATATATAGTGGTCATCTGCGTTGATATATGCAACTGTTTCGTTGCAGAGCTTTTTCACATTGCTTCCATCAGAATCCATGACATAAAGTGTGTTGTTATCGGCTGGATTTGCAAAGAAAACTTCGCCATTGCTTTCGCAGAATAATCCGGAATTGTAAAGGTTTCCGGCTGTATTTCCATTTACATAGGAATCATTGTAAAGGATACGGAAATAGTATTTGTAGCCACAGATACCGCCGATAATCAGGAGAATTACAAGGATAGGTATAACACGTGAGAGAATTTTTTTCATAGTAAGAATACCCCTTTTCAACTTTTGTAAAAATTAAGTAAAAAAACGCAAAAAAAGAAAAAAATAGTCGTTTTTTCCTACAAAATATTATATCATTATCATATAATAAGTTGCAAGTGTTCTCTTGATATTGATACTTTAATGTACTATAGTATTATTTGGGGAGTCTTTGGGGAAAATATTTAGCCTTGGAAAAAGGCTATGGAAGGACATGGTAAGACAGATGAGAGATTTATTAGAGCTGCGTGATGAGATTGATACAATTGATTCACAGATTGTAGCTTTATATGAAAAAAGAATGCAGATTGCAGAAGAAGTGGCAGAATATAAGATTTCTGTCGGTAAAAAAGTATTTGATAAGGAACGTGAGGTCGCTAAGTTAGACAATGTTTCAGGAAAAGTATCAACCGCTTTTTTGAAAAATGGAATCAGGGAATTATTTGAGCAGATTATGGCGACAAGCAGAAAACGACAGTACCAGCTTTTGACCGAGCATGGAATCGTAGAGAAAACAGATTTTTCAGAAGTAGAAAAATTAGACTATACAGGAGCAAGAATTGTATTTCAAGGTTCAGAAGGTGCATATTCGCAGCTTGCATTAAAAGAATATTTTGGCAGTCATACAGACAGCTATCATGTAGAAACATGGCGTGATGCGATGGAGGCAATCAAGAATGGGGAAGCGGATTATGCAGTGCTTCCAATTGAGAATTCCTCAGCCGGAATTGTTTCAGAAAACTATGATTTGCTCGTAGAATATGACCATTGTATTGTTGGAGAACAGATTATTAAAATCGACCATGCATTATTAGGTCTTCCAGAAGCAGATATTTCCAATATTACAGATATTTATTCGCACCCACAGGCATTAATGCAGTGTGCGAAATACTTAGAAAGTCATCGTGACTGGGAGAAGCACAGCTACAAAAATACAGCAATGGCATCCCAGAAAGTGCGTGAGAATGGCAAGAAACATCAGGCTGCGATTGCAAGTAAGCTGACAGCAGACATCTATGGCTTAAAGGTTTTAGACGAAGCAATTCAGGACAATAAAGATAATTATACCCGTTTTATTATTGTGACTGGAAAGAAAATTTTCGAAAAGAGCGCAGAAAAAATCAGCATCTGTTTCGAAATCCCACATGAAAGCGGTTCATTGTATCATAAATTATCTCATTTTATTTATAATGGAATTAATATGAACAAGATTGAATCACGTCCGGTAAGGGATAAAGCATGGGAGTATCGTTTCTTCGTTGATTTTGAAGGCAACTTAAATGATGCCGCTGTGCAGAATGCACTTCGAGGATTAAAAGAAGAAACCATCCAGTTAAAGATATTGGGAAATTATTAAGAAAAGAGATGTATACGGTAATGAAAAGTCCGAAAAATTTAATATTATACAAAGATTTTGAGAATGGAAAGCTGTTTTATAATTTTACATGGATAATGGAGAATTATAAAAATGACTATTATAACAAAGAGGATATCCAGTCACTGTTATATGAATGTATGAATCAGTTGATGGAGTTAGCTGTTAGTCATGGCTTTGAAGGCAACCTCTGGCACAGCTTTTTAGCATTTCTTCTTGTAAATAACGAGAATGCTTACAGCAAGGCATGTGAAATCAGAGGAAATGTGAATGGCTCTATTAATCAGATTGTTCTGCATGATTTTGCAATCATGAAAGAATTATTTGATTTTGATGTGAAAGAACTTGCGGAATATTTTGAGATGGATTGTATTGATGCAATTTTAAAATATGAGAGTAACAGTGGCAGTGGAAAGATTTTTAACCAGAGAATCAAAAATCGTATTAACGAGTTGAAGGAACATCTGGAAAAGGCAGAAGATGTCAATGCATTTAAGGATGCGGTCACAGAATTCTATAAGGATTTTGGTGTTGGCAAGTTAGGATTACATAAAGCCTTTCGTATTAATCATAAAGAGGATGGAGCAGAAATTATTCCAATTACAAATATTGCCCATGTGAAGTTAGATGATTTAGTTGGTTATGAAATTGCCAAGCAGAAACTGATTGATAATACAGAGGCATTTGTGAATGGAAAAGAAGCAAATAACTGTCTTCTTTTTGGTGATGCAGGAACAGGAAAGTCAACGAGTATCAAGGCAATTGCAAATCAGTATTATGACAAGGGACTGCGATTGATTGAGGTCTATAAGCATCAGTTCTGTGATTTAAATGATGTGATTGCACAGATTAAAAACCGCAATTATAAATTTATTATTTATATGGATGATTTATCTTTCGAAGAATTTGAAATCGAATATAAATATCTGAAAGCGGTAATCGAAGGTGGCTTGGAGAAGAAGCCGGACAATGTATTAATTTATGCAACATCAAACAGACGACATCTGATTCGCGAAAATTTCTCAGACAAAGAAGAAATCAGAGAAGATATGCATACATCAGACACTATTCAGGAGAAATTGTCACTTTACGCAAGATTTGGTGTTTCTATTTATTTTGGAGCACCAAACAAAAAAGAATTCCAGAATATTGTTAAAGTACTTGCTGAGAGATATAAGCTTCCAATTTCAGAGGAAGAACTTTTAGCAGAAGCCAATAAATGGGAGCTTTCACATGGCGGATTATCAGGAAGGACAGCACAGCAGTTTATCAATTATCTGATAGGAAAATACTAAAAATCGAAAAAGAAAGGATGGATACCTATGAATATTCATACTTTTGCAGCAATTTACATTGGTTCGTATGAAGTAAGTCTTAAGATTTTTGAAATAACAGCAAAAAAGAAAATTCGTGACATTGATTATGTCAGAAGAAGAATGGAACTTGGAAGAGATGCATATTCCAAAGGCAGCATCGGTTCTGAGTTGGTAGAGGCACTCTGCAATACCCTTGCAGAGTATAAGAAAATTATGGATGGATACCGCGTAGAAAGCTATGAAGCATACGCAGCTGCAGCATTGCGTGATGTCAGCAACGAGCTTTTTATCTTAGACCAGATTAAAATCCGTACAGGAATAGATGTAAGTGTACTGAGCAATTCAGAGCATCGTTTTATCAGTTATAAGTCGGTTGCGGTTCAGGATGAATTTGAACGCATGATACAAAAAGGTGCGGCAGTGGTTGATGCTGGCGGCGGCGGTATGCAGATTACAGTCTTTTCCAAAGGCAAGGCGGTCACAACACAGCATCTTGCGTTAGGAACGATGCGGATGCGTGAACAGCTGTCGAAAAAGAGCAGCAATCTGTTTCAGTATGAGAATCAGATTGCGGAGCTTGTAGAAAAAGAATTAGAAGTATTTAAGGCAATGTATCTGCGTGATGTGAAGGTGAATTACCTGATTATCATGGGTGACTACATTACAGAAATTATCAAAAAGGTTGGAAAAAACCGCGAGGAAAATACCGTCAATGTTGGCAAATTTGTAAAGTATCTGGAGAAATTAAAACGCAAGAATTTAGAAGAGATTTCAGAGGAACTTGGACTTACCAATGAGAATGATGCATTAGTGATTCCATATATGATGATTTTTAAATGCCTTTGCGAAAGTATGGATGCAGATAATCTGTGGGCTGCCGGAGCAAATATGTGTGACGGAATTGCTTATGATTATGCAGAAAAACATGGCACAATCAAAGCAGTACATGATTTTGATGAAGATGTACTTTCTGCGGCACGTAATCTTTCCAACAGATATATGAGTTACACACCGCACATTGATGCATTGACGAAGATGTCTACCTTAGTATTTGACACTATGAAGAAAGTGCATGGAATGGGAAGACGTGAAAGACTCCTTTTACAGATAGCGGCAATTTTACATGACTGTGGCAAATACATCAGCTTTGCGAATGGCCCGGAATGCTCTTATGATATTATTATGGCATCAGAAATTATCGGGTTAAGCCACCTAGAGCGCGAAATTGTTGCAGAAACAGTTTTATATAATACATGGAAGCTTCCACCGTATGAAGAGGTTGCAGATAAGCTTGACCAAAGAAGTTATATGACAGTTGCGAAGCTGTCTGCAATTCTTCGCGTATCAAATGCGATGGACAGAAGTCATAAGCAGAAGTTCAAAAACATCCGCGCAGTTGTAAAAGAGAAAGAACTTGTGATTACGATTGAAACAAGTGATGATATTGCACTTGAAAAAGCCTTATTTGATGCGAAAACAGAATATTTTGAAGCTGTTTTTTGTATCAAACCAGTAGTAAAAGTAAAAAAAGTTTCTATTTAATGGAAAAGAGAGAAGAAATATGGAAAAAGTAAAAGAATTTGCAAAGCCTGAATATTTTGAAAATCGAGAATTAAGCTGGCTGAAGTTTGATAATCGTGTATTAAACGAGGCGAGAGATAAAAATATTCCATTATTGGAGCGTTTAAAATTTGTCAGCATTACTTCCTCAAATCTGGATGAATTTTTTATGGTGCGTGTAGCTTCCTTAAAGGATATGGTTCATGCAAATTATAAAAAGAGAGATATTGCAGGAATGACAGCGACAGAGCAGTTAGAAGCAATTAATAAGCGGACACGTGAGCTTGTAGAACAGCAGTATTCTACTTATAATCGTTCGCTTGTACCATTGATGGAACAAAACCAGATTACAATCATAGATGCATACGAGAATCTGACAGAGGAGCAGGCTGCTTATGTAGACCGTTATTTTGAAGAAAATGTCTACCCTGTGCTTACACCTATGGCAGTAGATGCATCCAGACCATTTCCATTGATTCGCAATAAGACATTAAATATTGCAGCACTTTTAAAGAAAAAGAAAAAAGCGGATGATGAAAAAACACAGAAAGATGAAGTTGAATTTGCAACAGTTCAAGTTCCAAGCGTACTTGCAAGACTTGTGCCAGTGCCAACGGAAGAGCCGGAAGCAAAGTGTTTTATTCTGTTAGAGCAGATTATTGAGAAAAATATTGATAAATTATTCTTGAATTATGAAGTGCTTTGTGCATATCCTTATAGAGTTATGAGAAATGCGGATTTGCCAATTGATGAGGATGAAGCAGCGGATTTATTAAAAGAAATCCAAAAGCAGCTGAAAAAACGTCAGTGGGGTGAAGTAATCCGTTTAGAAGTTGAGCATGGAATTGATAAAAAGCTTTTAAATATTTTAAAAGCAGAATTAAAAGTGGCAGAGCAGGATATTTTTGAAATTAATGGTCCTGTAGATTTGACCTTTTTAATGAAGCTGTATGGTTTGGAAAATTGTGACCATTTAAGATATAAGTCATATAAGCCGCAGCGAGTACCGGAAATTGTACCGGGAGAAAATATTTTTGAAGCAATTCAAAAAGGTGATATTTTGTTACATCATCCATATCAGACATTTGACCCGGTGGTTGATTTTATCCGTCAGGCATCTGTTGACCCGGACGTACTTGCGATTAAGCAGACTTTATATCGTGTGAGCGGTAATTCTCCAATTATTGCTTCTTTGGCTCAGGCAGCGGAAAATGGCAAACAGGTATCTGTTCTTGTAGAGTTAAAAGCGAGATTTGATGAAGAAAATAATATCGTTTGGGCAAAAAAATTAGAACAAGCGGGTTGCCATGTTATCTATGGTCTGGTAGGATTAAAAACGCATAGTAAAATTGCACTAGTTGTCAGACGTGAAGAAGAGGGCATTCGCAGATATGTGCATCTTGGAACAGGTAACTATAATGATTCAACTGCAAAGTTATATACAGACTGCGGTATTTTTACCTGCAATGAAGAAATTGGTGAAGATGCAACAGCAGTATTTAATATGCTGTCTGGATATTCAGAGCCATTATCATGGAATCGTCTTGTTGTAGCGCCACTGTGGCTTCGTTCAAAGTTTATGAAGCTGATTGCGAGAGAAACAAAGCATGCAAAAGACGGAAAGCCGGCGAAAATTATTGCAAAAATGAATTCGCTTTGTGATGAAGGCATTATTTCTGCGTTATATGAAGCGTCTGCGTCAGGTGTACAAATACAACTGGTTGTCCGAGGTATCTGCTGTTTGAAAACAGGTATTCCTGGTGTCAGCGACAATATCGAGGTACGCTCTATTGTTGGAAATTTTTTAGAGCATAGCAGAATTTTCTATTTCTTAAATGACGGAAACGAAGAGATTTATATGGGAAGTGCGGACTGGATGCCGCGTAACCTTGACCGTCGAGTTGAGATTTTATTCCCGGTTTTGGACGAGAAGCTTCAGAAGAGTGTGAAACATATTCTGGACGTTGAATTGGCTGATAATGTGAAGTCTCACATTTTGAAACCGGATGGAAATTATGAAAAAATCGATAAGCGTGGAAAAGCAAAGGTCAATTCGCAGACACAGTTCTGTGAAGAAGCTGTAAACCTAGTGCCAAAGCCAAAACAGGCATACCAGGAGCGAATTTTTGTTCCAGCTGAGCCAGTGTAATATGAAGTACTAAATGACAAAAATATTGATGCATAAGAAGAGGGGATAGATTGTGAAGAGTAAGATTTTATTTGTGGATTTGGATGCTACTTTGTTGTGTGATGATAAGTCCGTTTCGGAAAGAAACCGCGCAGCAATTCAAAGAATGTTAGAAGAGGGGCATTATTTTGTAATTGCAACCGGACGTTCCGTAGAAAGTGGCAGACATGTGGTACAGGAGCTTGGGCTTACCATGCCGGGCTGTTATATGATTGCATATAATGGTGCAGTAATTTATGACTGTTCCGCAGACAGGGTAATGTTGAAAAAGTCAGTGGGAATTGAAGTTGTGCAGGAGCTTTTTGACAGAGCGAAAAAAGCGGGCATTTATGCACAGACTTACAATAATGCAGGTGTGATTACTACAAAGCATACAAAAGAGCTTGATTTATATTGCGAAAGAAGCCATATGTCTTATAAGTTGACGAATCATGTGCTTGAATTTTTAGATGAAGAACCACAAAAAGTTTTACTGATTCGTTTAGAAAATGATGATAAACTTGAAAAATTCCAGCGTAAGAATGAAGCATGGGCAAAAGATAAATGCACCAGCTTTTTCTCCTGCAAGGAATATTTAGAATATTGTCCAGTAGATACCGATAAAGGAACAGGAGTGGAGTATTTGTTGCAATTACTGAATATCCCATTGGAAAGTTCTGTAGCTGTCGGTGATGAGCAGAATGATATTTCTATGATTCAGGCTGCACATATCGGTATTGCAATGAAAAATGGTATTGATGCCATAAAGAAAGCAGCTGATTTTGTGACAGAAAATGATAACAATCATGATGCAATCGCAGAAGTGATTGAACGCTTTATTTTTTAAACGTTTTAGAAAGTTTATATGAGAAAGTTAGTACATAAAAGTCTGTTTAGGTCAAAGAACCTAAACAGACTTTTTTAAATCTTCCAAAACAGAATATGGAATATAAAGATGACCATAGCCCACAGCAAGCTTAATACGTGGCTTATTAGAGCCATGAAAATCAGAACCGCCGCTGATGAGAAGTCCATTTTCTTTGGCAGTACGCTTCATCAGCTGTTCTTCGCCGGTGGTATATGTGGAATAAATGGCTTCAATAGCATCTAATCCTACAGCTTTTAATTCATCAATTAACTTCTGGAGATTGACAGTGCTCATATGATAGAGCAGAGGATGTGCTAAAATCGCAATGCCGCCAGCCTGTTTAATTAATTTTACAGCATCCATTGGTGATACTTTGAAACGATTCACATAGCATTTGCATCCGTCACCGATATATTTGTCAAAGGCTTCCTGAACACTTTTTATCATGCTATGATTATATAAAAAGCGTGCAATATTGGCGCGGGTAATCACACAGTTAGGATTTTCCGCTTTTAGAGCTGCCATAGTAATGTCAAAGCCTTCTTTTTGCAGTGCTTCTACCATATATTCATTGCGGTTGTCGCGGCAGGCGCGGAATGCAGCCGTCTGCTCTATGAGTTCTTTATTGTCGATATCAATATAAAGTCCAACAATGTGAACTTCTTTTCCGTTGTATTCGGTAGATAATTCGATTCCCGGTATTAATTCAATCTGTTCTTTTTCTGCGGCTGCCATTGCTTCTTTCACCCCAAAGGTGGTGTCGTGGTCAGTCAGAGCCATAGCAGAAAGTCCTGCGGCTTTGGCTTCTGCGATTAATTCTGTTGGCGTTAATGTGCCGTCAGAGGCGGTAGAGTGTACATGTAAATCAACGATTCTTTTTTCCATAATGTTTTCCTTGTCTGTGCTAATTATGTTATTTGATAATTGTGAGTTTGTTTTATTGTTTCTAGGTATTCCTGTTTTATTAGCAGCTGTATAGATTATACACCGGTTTTGTTTTTGTGCAAAGGGATGTTTGTATTAAGGGTATTTTGAAAGGTCAGATTTTATGGGAAAGAGAGCGTATTGTGTTTGTCAGAATAAAATGATGCAGAGTAGAACAAAAATATAAAAATACAAGAGAACTACTTGATTTTGAAAAAATGGCGTTGTATAGTAATGAAATGTTAGAATTTGTCAATAACAAAAAGATGAAAAAATACAAAAAATAAGAGTAAACAAAAACACAGGAGAGGAGAAAACATGAAAACACGATTATTAAAAATTGGTTTTGTTATTACAATGTCTGCAGTTATGCTTATTTCAAGTTTAAATGTAACAAATGTATTTGCGTCTGTAAATTCTGAAACGAAGTACACTGATGACGCTATAGTAATTGAAGAATCTGAAAATGATTTAGTTGAAAGTACAGAAGTATTTTCAGAAGAAGTTATTATTGTAGAAGACAATACAGAAACCTCTACAGACTCAGAATCCACAGAAATTCTTCTGTCTGAAATAGAAGTCACAGAAGAGATAGGCGATACAGAAACTATCATTGATACTACCGACAGTAATGAAAGCACTGAAAATATGGCTATTGAAACAGAAGAGATAGAAGTAACTGCAGCAACATTTTCTGAGATAGAAAATAAGGAAGAAGAGGATAATACGTTTCCTAAAACTATTATAGAAAATGTAGAAGAAACATCTGAAACAACGAGTATTCTAATCAACGATAATTTATTTGATGCGTTGCCCATAACCATTACAGGTAACTATTCTTATGAAATAGGACCAGATGGCAACGAATATATCATATATGAAACTGACTTTTTAAACAGTAATGCTACCGAAAAATCCTTTGAAATGAAAACTTATGCAAGTTCTAATTCTACATATACTGAGGGTGATTTTAGTTATATAGTGCAGGATGGCTTTGCGTATTTGTCAAAGTACAATGGTTCTGCAGCTAATCTGACAGTTCCATCTTCTTTAGGTGGTTATCCGTTAAAGGGCGTTTTGTATGGCGCATTTTATAATAATGATTCTATCGAAAAAATTTCCTTTAGTGAGGGATTAGTTAATTTACAGCCGTTCAGTATTCAGCTTTGTTCAAATTTGAAATCGATTTATTTTCCATCTACCTTTGACTATGATGGTGATTACTCCGGCAGGGGGGGATTATCTACATCTGTGAAAGTTTATCAACTATAACTATATCGCCAGACAATAAGAATGTGGTTATGTTTGATGGTGCAATGTATACTTATGATAAAAAAACACTATTACTTTACCCATCCGCGGATAGTAGAAAAATCTTCTACATTCCTGAAGGTGTTGAAATAATTAGTTCCAATGCTTGTAGTTTCAACTCATATATTACAGAAATTATTATGCCGAACTCTATAAAAAAATTGGCTATTGGGCTTTTTGGGGGGATAATAATTTATCAAAACTAAATATTTCAACTAATTGTGACTTTCTAGGGCAATTTAGTATAAGTGGTACCAACCTTATATCTCTTTCGTTACCTGCATCTTTGGAGTGTATTATGACTTCTGCTATATCGGGCAATTCTTGTTTGGAAGCTATTAATGTTGCTTCTAACAACCCTCGATATCACAGTATTGATGGGGTATTGTTCAATACGACTGGATTACTTGTTTATCCTGCTGGAAAAAAATTAACCATTTATGAAGTTCCAAGTGGCATAACATATATTGGAGAAGATGCATTCTACCAGGCTGACTCATTAGAAAAAGTTGTACTTCCTAATTCGCTTGTTACAATAGAACGTTCTGCCTTTATGTCTTGCTCAAATTTAACCGAGTTAAATTTGCCAAATAGTATCTCTATTATTGAGGAATATGCATTTACTAATGATTATTGTTTACAAAATATTATTCTTCCGCTTTCCTTAGAAAACATCACCAAAGATATTTTATGCTCTGTTAAATGTGTAACCATTCAGGAAAACGTCAAAAAAATAGAATTACATAGTTATTACAACTATTTAGAAACCGTATACTTTACAGGTGATGCTCCAACAAATGTAGAAAATATCATTGCTGCTTCAAATAATAGAAAGCTTACTATTTACTATCCAAGCGGCAATAATACCTGGAATAATATTATTTCTAAATATTCCAATAGTAATATTACATGGAAAAAGCATAAGCACAGCTCCGATAATTACTTGATTGCTGAAAGCGGTAATCCATGTACTGGTTCTGGTACAGTAAACGAATGTTGTACTGTTTGTGGTGCTGTCAAACAAACATCCACACAAAATAATATTGGACATTCTTATAATGAAGTTGTTGTGCCCGCGACAACAGATAAGGATGGAAGTAGAACAGGCATATGTACTATGTGCCACAAACAGGTGCTCAATAAAACCATCAAAAAAATAAAATCCGTATCCTTAAGTTCAACAACTTATACATATAGTGGTTCTTCTAAGAAACCTAGTGTTACAGTGAAAGATTCTAACGGTAAAAAAATTGATAAAAAGTATTATACAATTACCTATAAAGACAACAAAAAAGTAGGACAAGCAACAGTTTCTATAAAATTTAAAGGTAATTATTCTGGTACCATAAAGAAAACTTTTACTATTAAACCCAAAAGTACCAGCATTACAAGTATTACTGCCGGTTCTAAGAGTTTTAAAGTGAAATGGAAAAAACAATCTTCTCAAACTAGTGGTTATGAAATCCAGTATTCTACAAGCAAAAAGTTTTCTAAGAAAACGAGTGTAATCATCAGCAAAAATAAGACTACATCGAAAACTATTAGCAAACTAAAAGCAAAAAAGAAATATTATGTTCGAATACGAACATATAAAACTATTAAAATCAATGGTAAATCGCAAAAAATATATTCCTCTTGGTCAAAAGTAAAAACTGTGACAACGAAGAAATAAAAACATATTGTTGAACGAAAAATCAGCATCATTAGTCTGAGTATTAATGATGCTGATTTTTTGGTGGATAAATAAAACATGCTGATAAAATGAAAAAATATAACAATTTTGACAAAAAAATATCCACATATGTGGATTTTTGTATTATGATATAAATAGATTTTTTGATGGAGGTATTCTATGGCAAGAACAGTGGCAATTGGAATACAGAATTTTGGAGATTTAATACAGAAGAAATGTTTTTATATTGATAAAACTCATTTTATTAAAGAATGGTGGGATAGCGAGGATAGTGTGACACTAATCAATCGTCCGAGACGTTTTGGAAAGACATTAAATATTAGTATGTTGGAACACTTTTTTTCGGTAGATTATGCAGGCAGAGGAGATTTGTTCGAGGGACTTTCTATTTGGGAAAGTGAAGAGTATCGACAGATACAGGGAACATATCCGGTTATCAGCCTTTCTTTTGCGAGCATTAAAGAAAACAATTATACGTCAACAAGAGAAAAAATATGTCAGATACTAACAAATTTGTATATTAAATATTCTTTTCTCAAAGAGAGTGATGTTTTAACAGATGCAGATAGAGCATTTTTTGATAGAATCCTCTCAGTGGATATGCGTGATAGTGATGCAACACTTGCGTTACATCAGCTTTCTGATTATTTATACCGTTATTATGGCAAAAAAGTAATAATTCTTTTGGATGAGTATGATACTCCGATGCAGGAGGCATATGTGCATGGGTTTTGGGAGGAATTGGTTGCTTTCACAAGAAGTATGTTTAATTCAGCTTTCAAAACAAACCCATCTCTTGAAAGAGCTGTAATGACAGGAATTACAAGAGTGAGCAAAGAGTCTATCTTTTCTGATTTGAATAATTTGGAAGTTGTTACAACAACTTCTAATAAGTATGCTACAGCATTTGGTTTTACAGAAGAAGAAGTATTTTTAGCATTGGAAGAATGTGGACTGGAAAAAGAAAAAGAAGAAGTGAAATACTGGTATGATGGTTTTATTTTTGGAAGCCATAGGGATATTTATAATCCTTGGTCTGTTCTTAATTTTTTGGATAAAAGAAAGTATGGAACTTACTGGGCAAACAGCAGTAGCAATAGTTTGGTCGGAAAACTAATACGTGAAGGAAACAGACGTATAAAAATTTCTTTTGAAAGATTGTTGAATGGAGAGAGTATTCAATGTCCGATAGATGAGCAGATTGTATACAACCGTTTGAGCGACAGTGAAATGGCTGTATGGAGTCTGTTGGTTTCCAGCGGTTATTTAAAAGTCTTAAGTTATGAACGGGAAGAAAAGATAGAATCTGCAAGAAAAGTAAATTATGAAGTGGCACTGACAAATCATGAAGTCAGACGTATGTTTTATGGTATGGTGCATGACTGGTTTGCAGAAGTAGAAGGAGACTACAATGATTTTGTAAATGCGTTACTTCGCGGAGATGTAGAAGAAATGAATGCTTATATGAACCGGGTGGCATTGCAGACATTCAGCTATTTTGATGCTGGAAGAAATCCGGCAGATGCACCGGAACGTTTTTATCATGGATTTGTGCTTGGGCTTATGACAGAACTGCTTGGAGAGTATGTGATAACATCTAATCGTGAAAGTGGTTTTGGAAGATATGATGTTATGATAGAGCCGAAAAATCCGGAAAAAGATGCAATGATTCTGGAATTTAAAGTGCATAATCCGAAAAAAGAAAATACGTTGGAAGATACTGTAGAAGCTGCCTTAAAGCAGATTGAAGAGAAACAGTATGAGGCTGCTTTAACAGCAAAAGGAATGCCGAAAGAGCGCATTCGCAAATATGGATTTGCATTTGAAGGAAAGACGGTATTAATTGGATAAAAAGGATTTGTGAAAGCACTACAAAACATTTGAAAAAACATCCAAAATACTGCTTGACAAATATACATGTCCTGTGTTATCTTTTAATAGTTGTTGGAAAACAAAGTAGAGTATCCACTCTCACCGGAGCGCGGCAGACTTGCGACAGCGACTCATGGTTAATATTTCAAAGAATCGCAACATTTATGATAATAATGCGAATTTGATTGTTTGTGGATAGTCTGCCTATCCACTTTTTTTATTCCATAACGGAATAGTAAATTTATTTTGGAGGTACAAAACCATTAGCGAGTTAATGATTAATGAACAAATCAGAGATAAAGAAGTTCGTCTGATTGGAGAAGATGGAGAACAGCTTGGCATTATGTCAGCAAAAGAAGCTATGAAGTTGGCTGAGGAAGCGGAACTTGATTTAGTGAAAATTGCTCCAACAGCAAAGCCACCTGTTTGTAAGATTATCGATTACGGTAAATACAGATATGAATTGGCGAGAAAAGAAAAAGAAGCCAAGAAAAAACAGAAAGTGGTTGAGTTGAAAGAGATTCGCTTATCACCGAATATCGATGTGAATGATTTGAACACCAAAATGAATGCTGCAAAGAAGTTTCTTTCCAAAGGAGATAAAGTTAAAATTACTTTAAGATTCCGCGGACGCGAAATGGCACATATGAATGCAAGCAAACATATTTTAGATGATTTCGCAGAGAGCTTAAGTGATGTGGCAGTAGTGGAAAAAGCACCAAAGGTTGAAGGCAGAAGCATCAGCATGGTGTTGGCAGAAAAGAAATAATTATTTTAAGGAGGAATATATCATGCCAAAAATGAAAACTAGCAGAGCAGCTGCAAAACGTTTCAAACTTACAGGAACAGGAAAATTAAAAAGAAATAAAGCTTACAAGAGACATATCTTAACAAAGAAAACAACAAAGAATAAGAGAAATCTTAGAAAACCAGCTATGGTTGATGCAACAAACGTTAAGAATATGAAGAAGATTTTACCATATTTATAAGAATTAGTTAAGGAGGAATAAAAAATGGCAAGAGTAAAAGGCGGCTTAGGCGCTAAAAAAAGACATAATAGAGTTTTAAAATTAGCAAAAGGTTACAGAGGCGCTCGCTCTAAACAGTATAGAGTAGCAAAACAGTCAGTTATGAGAGCCTTAACAAGTTCTTATGCTGGTAGAAAAGAAAGAAAGAGACAGTTCCGTCAGTTATGGATTGCACGTATCAACGCTGCAGCTAGAATGAATGGAATCTCTTACAGCCAGATGATGCATGGTTTAAAAGTATCTGGTGTAGATATCAACCGTAAAATGTTAGCTGAAATGGCAGTAAATGATGCAGAAGGATTTGCAGCATTAGCTGAATTAGCTAAAAAAGCAGTAGCTTAATTTCATAAGAAATGATTTCCCCCAAATAGGACAACCTGTTTGGGGGATTTTTTGAAATTTAGGGACGCAGCCTAAATTCCGAAATCTGGGGACGCAGCCTAAATTCTGAAATCTGGGGACGCAGCCTAAATTCCGAAATCTAGGGACGTAGCCTAAATTCCGAAATTTAGGCTACGTCCCCAGATTTCAATTTCAGATTTCTTCATAAAAAATTAAATTGTAATTGTTGCACAGATAGCTTATAGTAAATTTGTACATTTTGATAAATGAACAGAAAAATGAGGAATAAGATGAACGGATATTTATATGAAACACATCTGCATACCAGCGAAGCAAGTGCCTGCTCGTATGCATCTGGTGTGGAAATGGCAAAAGCATATAAGGCAGCCGGATATGCAGGAATCATTATTACAGACCACTTTTTCTACGGAAATACAGCAGTAAGCCGGGAATTGTCGTGGGAAGAATGGGTAGAAGGATTTTGCAAAGGCTATGAGCATGCAAAAGAAGAAGGCGATAAAATAGGATTACAGGTTTTCTTTGGCTGGGAGTCCTGCTATCAGGGAACTGAATTTTTGGTTTATGGACTAGATAAAGCATGGCTGCTTGCGCATCCTGAAATCTGTGATGCAACTATTGAGGAGCAGTTCCGACTGGTACATGAGGGCGGCGGAATTATCAGTCATGCACACCCATTTCGCGAAGAGAGTTACATTCCGAAGGTAAGACTTTTTCCAGAGTATGTAGATGCAGTGGAAGCAGTAAACGCCACACATACCAGTCCCGCAAGTCTTGGACATAAGAATCCATTATTTAATGAAAGAGCAATTGCGTATGCAAAAGAGCATTCCCTGCCAATGACAGGCGGTTCTGACCAGCATACAACCACCATGATAGGCGGCGGTATGCTTTTTGAGAGAAAATTAGCTGACATTCATGATTTTTGTAAGGCAGTGCTTTCTAATGAGGCGGTAAAACTTTTGGATGGCTGCCAGCAGTAAAAGAACTGCGGTGGTTTGCACGAAATTCCTTTGGCGGCATGCCTTTTAACTTGTGAAAGGTCTTTGAAAAGTAGAGACTATTATCAAAGCCAATGGAATTTGCAATGGCGGTAATGGATAAATCAGAGTGTTCTAACAGATAACATGCCTGCTTCATGCGGAAATCCGTTAAATATTCTTTTGGTGACTGACCTAATACATTTTCAAAGGAACGAAACAGATGACTTCGGCTTAAACCGACATAATCTGCAATATCTTCTACCGTAATATTGTAGGAATAGTTAGAAGAAATGTATTCGATTCCTTTTTGTACATAGCTGTTAGCAGAATTTTGTACCGGGCGGTGTGCTGCACTTTGCATAAAAAGGGCGAGCATGGTATAAAGCCGTCCAGTCATTTCAACGGCATGTTCAAATTCGTTGCCGCGTGCATCATAAATATGAAGAATCTGGCGGTGAATGGATTCGCCAAGCACAGCATTGCGGATGACAGGGCATTCCGTAGTAAAGTCAGTAGCCTTTAAAATCATAGAAGCGTCACTTCCGGTAAAACCAACCCAGGCATATTCCCAAGGGGTGACTTCGTCAGCAT
This sequence comes from Roseburia sp., assembly GCA_045121975.1. Classification (GTDB taxonomy): domain Bacteria; phylum Bacillota; class Clostridia; order Lachnospirales; family Lachnospiraceae; genus Roseburia. Next base: position 34,016 of record JBGVHB010000125.1, on the reverse strand, counting down.
AATATAAAACCTCAGTATTCGGATAGACGAGAAAAGCATCCCCGGCTTCTAAGGTAAACGTATTATTTTTGACCTTGTAATAACCTTTGCCAGAGATAATGTAGTGAATCAGATAATGGTCGCGGATACCGGGACCCCACTGATATAAGGCATCGCATTTTTGGAAACCGACGTTATAAACGGAAAGAGAAACTAATTCTTTTTCAGTAACTTTGTAAGAATTTTTATAATTTTTAATCATTAAATCACTGCTTTCTAAGTGTTTCGGATTGAGACATAATTGGATGTCTGAAAGGAACGAAACAACTTTAAGGTTAAATTTTTTTGGACGCATAATTGCAGGAAAAGTGTGAACTGAGTAAGCGGCCGCGCTTAGTGCGGGAAAATCTCAAGATACACTTTTTCTTAAATATCATATAAGTAGATTATAGAATGTAAGAAAAAATCATGCAACATTTTTACATATTTTCTATACATTTTTGTCTATACAATTCTTATGTGGTGCGTTAAGATGTACCCATAACAAACAGGAATGAAACAAAATTATCCATTAGGGTATTTATATTAAGGAGGAAGAAAATATGGCAATTTTAGTAACGGGTGGAGCTGGTTATATCGGCAGTCACACATGTGTGGAATTACAGAATGCAGGGTATGAGGTTGTTGTTTTAGATAACTTAAGCAATGCCTCAGAGAAATCTTTAGACCGCGTAAAAGCAATCACAGGAAAAGAAGTAAAATTCTACAAAGGTGACATTTTAGACAGAGACATTTTAAACAAAATCTTTGCAGAAGAAAAGATTGACAGCTGTATCCATTTTGCAGGATTAAAAGCAGTTGGTGAATCAGTAGAGAAACCTTGGGAATATTATAACAACAACATCGCAGGAACTTTAACATTAGTAGATGTTATGAGACAGAACGGCTGCAAGAATATTATCTTTTCTTCATCCGCAACTGTTTATGGAGACCCAGCACAGATTCCTATTACAGAGGAATGCCCAAAAGGACAGTGTACTAATCCTTATGGCTGGACAAAATCCATGTTAGAGCAGGTGCTCAGTGATATCCAGAAAGCTGACCCGGAATGGAATGTTATCCTGCTTCGTTACTTCAATCCAATCGGAGCACACAAGAGTGGAACTATGGGTGAGAATCCAAACGGTATTCCAAACAACCTGATGCCATATGTAACACAGGTTGCAGTTGGAAGAAGAAAAGAACTTGGTGTTTTCGGAAATGATTATGACACACCAGACGGAACAGGTGTAAGAGATTACATCCACGTTGTAGACCTTGCAGATGGTCACGTAAAAGCATTAAAGAAGATTGAGGAAAAAGCCGGACTTTGTGTATACAATCTGGGAACTGGTCATGGTTACAGCGTACTTGATGTTGTAAAGAATTTTGAGGAAGCAAATAACCTTACAATCCCTTATGTTATCAAAGAAAGAAGAGCCGGAGATATTGCAACCTGCTATTGTGACCCAACAAAAGCAGAGAAAGAGCTTGGCTGGAAAGCACAGAATGGTATTCGTGAAATGTGTGAAGATTCATGGAGATGGCAGAAAAACAATCCAAACGGATATGAAGATTAATTAAAAAGTAGAGTAGAAACCCGCTTATCTTGAAATAAGATGAGCGGGTTTTTTAGCTAGATTAATATTAAAAAAGATTAAGTATTTACACTTATAAAGACATGTGGGATAATAAAGTGCAGTTATAAATAGAGGGGAGAGGATGAAAAGCAAAAGGGAATTAATAGAAGAATACTGTTATATGATAAGGAAAAATGAGGAGAGAGGTTAAAAAATGAGAGAAAATATGAAAAAACTGGTATTGTCTGTAATGTTTTGCATGACAATGCTTGTCGCAATGTCAACAGCTGTATATGCAGCGGATGAAAAAGAAAACAATAATTCACACAAAAAAGCCAATACTTTGACAGCGGATGCTGCTATAAACGGAATTATTTCATCATCAAGTGATGTAGATTTTTATCAGTATACAGTGGCTAAGTCTGGTTATTTTGATTTTTATATTAAAGATGTAGATTGTAAGAATCCTAATCTATACATTACAATTTATAATTCAAATTTAAAAGAAATTGCTACATCCTATACAGATGAATTTGCGAACGGAAATAAGCTGCGAATTCTTCAGAGATGGAATTTTGCAAAAGGAACAAAATTATATATCAAAATTGAACCATATTTTTATAATTTATATAATACTTATGGTACATATGAGCTTTCTGTAAAAGAAACAGCAAATTCCTCCTGGGAACAGGAAAACGGCAAAAATGATACGAAGAAAAACCCGACAAAGCTTAGCAGCAACAAGGAAAAATATGGAATTTTAACTAATAAAGAAGATATTGATTTTTATAAATATAAAGTAGATGTCACAGGTCATTTTGATATTACTGTTACAAATGAAGACAGTGCTAAGGCAAGATGGAAAATTCAGATTTATGATTCAAAATGGAATGAAATTGACGAATATACTTTAGATAGTGACAGTGCATATGCGGCAACTTCTATGGACTACAATTTCAAAAAAGGCACAACTGTGTATGTTAAGATATCGGATGACAGTTATTATGGTTCAGACTCTGTCGCAGGAGATGTTTATTCCATTAAGGTAACGGCAAAGAAAAGTTCAAGCTACGAGTCAGAAGGCAATAATAAATACAGCCAGGCAACAAAACTGACAAAGGGTAAAAAGATAACTGCAAATCTTTATGTGAAAAACGACAAAGATTATTATGTATATAAAGCGACCAAAAAGGGTACAACCAAGATGGGCTTTTATGTAGATGTAGATGATGAAAGTGTTGGAAATGGCTGGAAAGTTGTTATTTATGATTCTTCCAAAAAGAAAGTAAAAACAATTTCAAACATTAAATCTGATACAACTATCAGCTTTAAAACAGTAAAGAATAAAAACTATTATGCTGTTGTAAGTGCGCAGGCTACTTACTCTTCAGGATATCCAACAGGCATTCAGTATGCTGTAAAAATAAAATAAACAGATGACATAAGAGAGAAGGGGCTTTTTCACAGATGGGTGAAAAGCTCCTTCTTGCAGTTTAATGATTTGGAGAAAATTACATGAACTTGTTGAAATCCAAGTGTTAAGTTGTGTATATTGCATATATTTTTAAAAAAATACAAAAAATATGAAAATAATGCTTGCATTTTATTTTTTACATGCTATAATAGCTTTTGTAAGGCTCGTTGGTCAAGCGGTTAAGACGCCGCCCTCTCACGGCGGAATCAGGGGTTCGATTCCCCTACGAGCTGCTAACTGTTAAATTTAACAGCCCAACCCGAGAAGTAATCAGTGTTAGCACTGATTATTTTTTTGCGTAAAACAAGTGTTTTTCATCTAAAAACGCTTGCATTTCCTTATATAAAGTGTTATCTTTATTTATGTAAACACGTTGACTAGATTGAGAGAGAGCGAAAGCCCTCTCTCAATTCATGTTTAAGGAAAAACTGAATATGGAAGGGAAAAGGTGTAACATGTCCAAAAAAGAGATGTATGAAGCACGCACCGAGGAGCTCATCACTCCAATCTTAAACAGATTCAACTTTGAACTAGTAGATGTTGAGTATGTAAAAGAAGGAAGTGTCTGGTATTTGAGAGTTTATATCGACAAAGAAGGCGGTATAACATCAGATGACTGCGCAGACGTTTCAAGAGAGATGAATGAGATTCTTGACAGAGAAGATTATGTAGAGGGTTCTTACACATTCGAAGTAAGTTCACCGGGTCTTGGCAGACCATTGAAGAAAGAAAAAGACTATATCCGCAGCATGGGAAAAGAATTAGAAATCAGAACCTATCGCGCGATTAACAGAGAAAAAGAATTTTATGGTATCTTAAAAGCATATGATGCTAATACCGTAACAATAGAGCAGGAAGATGGTAATGAGATGGTTTTTGAAAAATCTGACATTGCATTGATTCGACTTGCATTTGATTTTTAAATTCACGTAATAATAACCAACAGAAAAAATCAGGAGGAAGAAAAAATGGGTAACAATAATGAGTTATTAGAAGCGTTAACAATATTAGAGCAGGAAAAAAATATCAGCAAGGAGACATTACTTGAGGCAATCGAAAATTCCCTTGTAACAGCCTGCAAAAACCACTTTGGAAAATCTGAAAATGTTAAGGTAATGATTAATCCGGAAACATGCGAATATCAGGTATTCCAGGAGAAAACAGTCGTTGAGAAAGTAGAAGATGCAGTAGAAGAAATCAGCCTTGTAAATGCAAAGATGATTGACTCTAAATACGAAGTGGGCGACATCGTAAACGTAGAAGTAAAATCTAAAGAATTCGGACGTATTGCTACACAGAATGCGAAAAACGTGATTTTACAGAAGATTCGTGAAGAAGAAAGAAAAGTACTTTTTGATGAGTATTACAGCAAGGAAAAAGACATCATTACTGGTATCGTTCAGCGTTATGTTGGAAAGAACGTAAGCATTAACCTTGGTAAGGTAGATGCTATCTTAACAGAGAATGAGCAGGTAAAAGGTGAAGTATTTAAGCCAACAGAGCGTATTAAGCTTTATATTTTAGAAGTAAAATCAACATCCAAAGGACCAAAGATTTTAGTTTCCAGAACACATCCGGAATTAGTAAAACGTCTGTTTGAATCAGAAGTGACAGAGGTTAAGGACGGAATCGTTGAAATCAAAGCAATTGCACGTGAAGCAGGAAGCAGAACCAAAATTGCAGTTTGGTCTAACGAGCCAGATGTTGACCCAGTTGGAGCATGTGTTGGTATGAACGGTGCGCGTGTAAACGCAATCGTAAACGAGCTTCGTGGCGAGAAAATTGACATCATTACATGGAACGAAAATCCAGCTATGATGATTGAAAATGCATTAAGCCCAGCAAAAGTAATTTCTGTTATCGCAGATGCAGAAGAAAAATCAGCAAAAGTCGTTGTTCCAGATTACCAGTTATCACTTGCAATTGGTAAAGAAGGACAGAATGCAAGACTTGCAGCAAGACTTACAGGCTTTAAGATTGATATTAAGAGTGAAACACAGGCAAGAGAGTCTGGTGATTTCCTTGATTATGAAAATGAATATGAGGATGAGGAATACTACGAGGAAGAGAACTATGATGGCTCTGACTATGTAGAAGAAGGCGAATATTCTGAGGAAAATTAATCGAGAGGCAGACTATGGCAAATAAGAAAATTCCGATGCGTCAATGTATCGGCTGCAGTGAAATGAAGCCGAAAAAAGAAATGATACGAGTCATTAAGACAGCAGAAGAAGAAATCATTTTAGATACAACCGGACGAAAAAATGGCAGAGGTGCTTATATTTGTCCAAATGGAGAGTGCCTGCAGAAAGCAATCAAGAGCAAAGGCTTAGAGCGTTCGTTTAAAATGCCGATTCCAAAGGATGTATACGAAATACTGACAAAGGAGATGGGAGAACTTGAAACCAGATAAAGTTTTATCAATGCTTGGCATTGCTGCAAAATCAGGTAGTGTTTTAAGTGGAGAGTTTTCTACAGAAAAGGCGGTCAAAGAAGGAAGTGCGTATCTTGTGATTGTAGCAGAGGATGCGTCAGACAATACAAAAAAGATGTTCCGAAATATGACAGATTTTTATGAAGTTCCAATGTATACCTATGCGGTAAAGGAACAGTTAGGACACAGTATCGGGAAGGAATTCCGGGCATCTTTGGCAGTTACGAATGAAGGTCTTGCCCGTTCGATAGAAGACAAATTGAAACAGGCAACAACAACTGAATAATGGAGGAGTCAGAACATATGGCAAAAATGAAAGTTCATGAACTTGCGAAAGAATTAGGAATTAATTCAAAGGATATAATAGAAACGTTAGCAGATACAGAATTTGCAGTAAAAGCAGCACAGAGCAATGTCGAAGAGGCAGCACAGGATATCGTGCGTAAAAAGCTTGGTAAAGGTGCAGCAAAAGCCGAAGAAAAGAAAGCAGATGCAGAGGCTGACAAAGCAAAGAGTGCAGATGCATCAGAAAAAACAGATGCAAATACATCAGCGAAAGCAGATGCTGAGCAGCATGAAAGACCAAAGAAAAAATCAAGCATTACAGCAGTATTTAATGCACAGTACAGCAAACAGGGCGGCGGAAACCGCAGACCAAATAACGGTCAGGGCGGCAATCGTCCACAGGGTAACAGACCACAGGGAGAGCGTCCACAGAGACCGGCTGGAGAACAGCCACGTCAGCAGGCAAAACCTATGTCTGGAAATGATATGCGTAAATATTTTGACAGCTTAATCAATCCAAATGCTGCAAAAGAGACAGAAGCTGCTGCAAAGGAAGCAGAGGTACAGAAAGAAGTAAAAGAAGAAACTGTTGCAGCTGCTGCAGCACCACAGGAAAGAGTATTCAAAAAACCTGTAGAGAATGTTTACGAGCAGATGGAAAAAGCAAATCAGGCTCAGGCAGAAAGACGTTCCCAGGGTGACAATCGTGGAAACGACAGACGTTCTCAGGGCGATAACCGTAATGGTGATAGAAGACCACAGGGTGATAACCGTAACGGAGACAGAAGAGGACAGGGCAACAGACCACAGGGCGAGCGTCCACAGAGAGATGGCGGATTTAACCGTAATGGTGACAGACCACAGCGTTTTAACAATAACGGAGAAAGAGGCGGCAGACCAAATGACGGTAATCAGAGAAATTTCCAGAATGGCAGACCGGGTCAGAATTCTAACCAAGGTGGTTACAACAATAATCGTAACAATTCGTATCGCGGTAAAGAATCTAATTCTGGAAGATTAGACCGCGAAATCGACAGATTCAATAAAGAATCTGCATCAATGGCTACCGAGGAAATTCGTGGAAAAGAAACACGTGAGAGAGAACGTGACAACAAGAATAAGAACAATAAACGTAATGATTACGACGTACTTGGCGGAAAGAAACAGGAGCGTTTCGTAAACTTAGAAAAGAATGGCGGCAAAAAGAAACCACAGCAGCAGCCACAGCCAAAACAGGAAGAAGATGTAATTAAGACCATCGTTCTTCCAGAAAAGATTACCATCAAAGACCTTGCAGACAAGATGAAAGTTCAGCCATCTGCTGTTGTTAAGAAGTTATTCTTAAAAGGAACAATGGTAACTGTAAACCAGGAAGTAGATTACGAACAGGCAGAAGAAATCGCTTTAGAGTTCAACTGCATCTGTGAACAGGAAGAGAAGATTGACGTAATTGCAGAGTTATTAAAAGAGGAAGACGATGCAGAAGAAACATTAGTAGCACGTCCACCAGTTGTCTGCGTTATGGGTCACGTTGACCATGGTAAAACATCACTTCTTGATGCAATCCGTTCTACACGTGTGACAGACCGCGAAGCAGGTGGTATTACACAGCACATCGGTGCTTCTGTCGTTTCAATTAATGGACAGAATATCACTTTCTTAGATACACCAGGTCATGAAGCGTTTACAGCAATGCGTATGCGTGGTGCAAATTCAACAGATATTGCTATTCTTGTAGTAGCTGCAGACGACGGTGTTATGCCACAGACAGTAGAAGCAATTAACCATGCAAAAGCTGCAGGTGTTGAAATTATCGTAGCAATCAATAAAGTAGATAAGCCAAGTGCAAATATCGAACGAGTAAAACAGGAATTATCTGAGTATGAATTAATCCCAGAAGACTGGGGCGGAAGCACAATTTTCTGTCCAGTATCTGCTCATACAAAAGAAGGTATTGATAACCTGTTAGAGATGATTCTTTTAACAGCAGAAGTATTAGAGTTAAAAGCAAATCCAAAACGTACTGCAAGAGGTCTTGTTATCGAAGCACAGCTTGATAAAGGACGTGGAGCAGTTGCAACTGTTCTTGTACAGAAAGGAACTTTAAAAGTTGGTCAGCCAATCGCCTGCGGAAGCTCTTATGGTAAAGTACGTGCGATGGTAGACGACCAGGGAAGAAGAGTAAAAGAAGCAGGACCATCTACACCAGTAGAGATTCTTGGTTTATCTTCTGTTCCAGAAGCTGGTGAGACATTTGTTTCTACACCAACCGAGAAAGAAGCAAGAGCATTTGCTGAGACATACATTTCCGAAGGCAAGAATAAGCTGATTGAGGATACAAAGGCTAAGATGTCCTTAGACGATTTATTCTCACAGATTCAGTCTGGTAATGTAAAAGAATTAAACATCATTGTAAAAGCAGACGTTCAGGGTTCTGTAGAGGCCGTAAAACAGAGTCTTGTAAAATTATCAAACGAAGAAGTAGTTGTAAAAGTTATTCATGGTGGTGTTGGTGCAATCAACGAATCTGATATCATCTTAGCATCTGCTTCTAACGCAATCATCATTGGATTTAACGTAAGACCAGACCCAACAGCAAAAGTAACTGCGGAAAGAGAAAACGTAGACGTAAGACTTTACAAAGTAATCTACAACGCGATTGAAGACGTAGAAGCTGCTATGAAGGGTATGCTTGACCCAATCTTCGAAGAAAAAGTACTCGGTCATGCAGAAGTAAGACAGATTTTCAAGGCTTCCGGCGTTGGAAATATTGCAGGTTCTTATGTTTTAGATGGTGTATTCCAGAGAGGCTGCAAGGTTCGTATTTCTCGTGAAGGAACACAGATTTTCGAAGGCGATTTAGCATCACTTAAGAGATTTAAGGATGACGTAAAAGAAGTAAAAGCAGGCTATGAATGTGGTCTTGTATTTGACGGATTTAATGACATTGCAGAATTTGATATCGTAGAAGCTTACACAATGGTGGAAGTACCTAGATAATACGAGCATTTTCATAATGGAGAATTTGAATGAGAAAAAATAGTATCAAAAATACACGTATCAATGGAGAAGTTCATCGCGAACTCTCCAACATTATACGTGGTGAAATTAAAGACCCAAGAATCAATCCGATGACCAGTGTTGTTGCGGTTGAGGTAGCTCCTGATTTGAAAACCTGTAAAGCATATATCAGTGTCTTAGGCGACGAGGAGTCACAGAAAGACACTTTAAAAGGCTTAAGAAGTGCAGAGGGTTATATCCGCAGAGAGTTAGCAAGAAATATCAACTTAAGAAACACACCGGAGATTCAGTTCATTTTAGACCAGTCCATCGAATATGGTGTCAAAATGTCCAAAATGATTGATGATGTTACAAAGGATATCAAAGATTCTTCAGAGGATGAGACAGAAGACGAAGAATAGTTTTTGTCTTTCCTAAGAAAAGTAAGAGGAAATCAGAATGATAAATCTTGATAAATTTTTAGCAGAAGCAAATGCAGTTGCAATTTCCGGCCATATCAGACCGGACGGCGACTGTGTTGGTTCATGCCTTGCAACTTATAATTATATTAAAGAATATTTTCCACATATCAAACCGGTTTTATATTTAGATGCGATTCCAAATATTTTTAAATTCCTGAAATATTCAGAGGAAATCGTAAATGAACGTGAGGAAGATGTGGTATATGATTTGTTTATCGCGCAGGACTGCGGAGATGCTTCGCGTCTTGGACCGTCTGCAAAATATTTTGAGACAGCGAAAAAAACAATCTGCATCGACCATCACATCAGCAATCAGAGTTTTGCAGACCACAATTACATTGTACCGGAAGCAAGCTCTACCTGCGAATTGATTTTTGATTTGCTTCCAAAGGAGCGAATCAGCAAGGCAATTGCAGAGTGTATTTATACCGGAATGATTCACGATACGGGAGTATTTCAGTATTCCTGCACTTCTAAGAAAACAATGGAAGCAGCGGGTTATCTTATGAGCCTTGGAATTAATTTTTCAAGAATCGTGGATGAAACATTTTTTACAAAGACCTATAATCAGAATCAGATTTTAGGGCTTGCATTATTAAAAAGTAAACTGCATTTAGATGGCGCGTGTATTTCCTGCGTGATTACAAAGAAAGAAATGGAAGAGTACGACGTTCTTCCAAAGCATTTAGACGGAATTGTAAGTCAGCTTCGTTCCACAAAGGATGTGGAAGTGGCAATTTTCCTTTATGAATTAGAAGACGGCGAATACAAAATCAGCACCCGTTCCAGAGAGATTGTAGATTTATCTACGATTGCGGTAAAATATCAGGGCGGCGGACATAAACGTGCTGCCGGATTTTCTATGACAGGTGATGCAGATGAAATCGTCGACATGATTGTTGCTGATGTAAAAGAGCAGCTTTTAGAAAATGCAAAGAATTAAAAAAGAGAAGTCGCAAGTGGTATCACTTTAGAAAGGTGGCTGCTTGCGAACTTTTATTTAGTGGAGAAATATATGATTCATGGAATTGTGAATGTTTACAAAGAAAAAGGATTTACGTCCTTTGATGTTGTGGCAAAATTAAGAGGTGTTTTTAAACAGAAAAAAATAGGACATACCGGAACACTTGACCCGGATGCAGAAGGCGTACTGCCAGTGTGTCTTGGAAAAGCGACAAAGGTGTGTGACCTTTTAACAGATAAAAATAAAGAGTATGAAGCAGTTATGCTGCTTGGTATCACAACAGATACACAGGATATTTCCGGGGAAGTGCTTGAAAAAAAGGAAGTCTGTGTGACGGAGGAAGCAGTAAAAGAAGCAGTGCTTAGTTTTCTTGGCGATTATATGCAGATTCCACCGATGTATTCAGCATTAAAAGTAAATGGAAAAAAACTTTGTGACCTTGCAAGGGAAGGCAAAACGGTAGAGCGTAAGGCAAGACCTGTCACAATTTTTGAGATAGAGATTTTACAAATGGAGCTTCCGAGAGTGAGAATGCGTGTTAAATGCTCAAAGGGAACTTATATCCGCACACTTTGTCAGGATATTGGTGAAAAGCTTGGTTGTGGCGCTTGTATGGAGTCGTTGCTTCGCACGAGAGTATCCGAATTTTCACTTGAAAATGCAATGCGCATTTCAGAAATCGAGGCACTTGTAAAAGCAGAAGATTTTTCGTTTGTTCATTCGGTGGATTCTGTATTTTTACAGTATGAAAAAGCCATTGTGGATGAAAAATTTAATAAGATTTTATATAATGGCAACCGGATTGAGCCGGAAATGCTAAAAGAACAAACAACAGAAGGCTTAGAGAAGCCAATCAGGATTTACGATGAAAAGGGGCAGTTTATCGGCGTATATGAGTTTCAGCAGGATAGAGGAAATTATAAGCCGGTAAAGATATTTATGGAATCATGAAATACGTGAGAGATATAACAGACTTTTGTATCACAGAGCCGGCTGTGATTTCGCTTGGAAAATTTGACGGAATCCACAGAGGACACGAGCTTTTGATGGAGCAGATTTTTGCCAAAAAAGAAGAAGGGCTTGCAACGGTTATCTTTACCTTTGACATTCCGCCAAGAAAAAATGTAGAGCAGGTAGAGGCAAAGGTCTTAACAACGAATCAGGAAAAACTTCATATTTTTGAAAAAATGGGAATCGACTATTTAATAGAGTGTCCGTTTACCAAGGAATTTATGTGTATGGAGCCGGAAGATTTTATTCAGATGCTGGTTAAAAAATTCAATGTGAAATGCTTTGTTTCTGGTGATGATTTTCATTTTGGACATAATAGACGCGGAGATTACCGCATGATACAGCAGTGTGCGGATACTTATGGTTATGAAGCAGTTGTTGTGAAAAAAGCAAAAGAGGATGGCAGAGACATCAGCAGCACTTTTGTGCGCGAGCGGATTGCCGCTGGTGATATTGAAAAAGCAAATCATCTTCTTGGCTATCGTTATTTTGTGGAAGATGTGATTTCGCATGGGAAAAAGCTTGGACGAACCCTTGGAATTCCAACGATTAACCAGATTCCACCGGAAGAAAAACTGCTGCCGCCATTTGGTGTCTATGTTACAGAAGTTTTCATAGAGGGAAAATCTTATCATGGTGTCACCAATGTTGGAAGAAAGCCTACGATAGAGGGTGTCAATCCGGTTGGTGTGGAAACACATCTTTTGGATTTCGCGGGAGATGTTTACGGAAAGAAAGCCACTGTAGAATTTATCTCAAGAGTCCGCGAGGAGCGTAAATTTGCAAACGTGGATGAGTTAAAAGCGCAGATGATGAATGATATTGCGTATGCGAGAAGTGTACTTTTTTAGAAATATTAGTAACAGTTCAGCCCACGCCATTCGCAATCTCGCACTTCGTGCTCCAAAGCCTGCTATCGCAAGCGGATTGCTCATAAACGGGCGTTTTGCTCATAAGCCATGTAACATTCAAATTCATGCCAGCATGATTTGCCTGTTACATAGCTTATGGCTGAACTGCTACAAATATTACGAAAATGTTACACAAATATGTTGACTTCGTAATGAATGCCTGTTATACTTTTGATAGTTTGTTGAGAAAGGTTATGAATGTAAAGCAGGAGGTCTTATGAAGGCAAGATATATCAAAGCACTTAGTCTTGGTCTGGCAGGCGTTTTATTAGTTTCTATGGCAGCACTTAGCAATCCAAAAGCAGAAATTATTGCAGAAGAAGCAGAGATAAACGTCCGGGCAGGAATTTGCGCAGAGATTGATACTGAAGCTTTATTGATGGAACAGAATACACAGCTGACCGCTGGTGTTACAGATGCGGTTGGTGCAGCAATGGAAGAAGCTGCTGCAGAAGCTGAAAAACTGGCAGTTGCATCTGTGACAGAGACACAGGTAACAACTTCCTTAACAGGACAGACAATGGATACCACCATTTATGGATATACAAATATCGGTATTGCAGAAGTAGATGAGGGTAACTTAAATGTCAGAGAGGGTGCTGGCACAGATTATAATCTGGTTGGTAAGATGCCAAATCACTCAGCCTGTGAGATTTTAGAGATTGAAGGCGAATGGTACAAAATCCAGTCTGGCGAAGTAACCGGATATGTAAAAGGTGAGTATCTGATTACAGGAGATGACGCAGCTGTTCTTGCAGAAGAATATAAGCAGACAATTGCGAAATCCAATACAACGACTTTAAATGTAAGAGCAGAAGCAAATACAGACTGCTCTATCATTACAACAGTGGCTGAGGGCGAGGAGCTTGAGGTTGTCGAAGTTGGTGATGAATGGATTAAGGTTAATATTGACAGTGACGAAGGATATATTTCTGCTGAGTATGCAGATGTATCAGTAGAATTACCAAAAGCAATGACGATGACAGAAGTTCGTTATGGACAAGGCGTATCTGATGTACGAGTTTCCCTTGTACAGTATGCATGTCAGTTCATTGGAAATCCTTATGTCTGGGGTGGTACAAGCCTTACCAAAGGTGCTGATTGTTCTGGATTTGTATTAAGTGTATTTGCAAATTATGGAATTTCTTTACCACACAGCTCTGGTGCACAGTCAAACAGTGGAACAAAGATTTCTGCAGACGAAGCACAGCCGGGTGATTTATTCTTCTATGGCAATGGCAGAAGCATCAACCACGTAGCAATTTATATTGGTAATGGACAGGTTGTTCATGCAAGCTCACCAAAGTCAGGAATTAAGATTTCAAGTGCATATTATAGAACACCAATGAAAGTGGTTCGTATTTTAAATGACTAAGAATATTACCCGCTTGTAGACAAAATAATTGTTTACAAGCGGGTAAGTCTATGTTATACTTTCAAAGTATGAGTTTAGCCCATATTCGGTAGATGGACACTCCGACCTTTTACTGAGTATCATGCATTATTGGGCGATTATTTAATAAGAAGGAGGGTCATAACATGATCGCAAAAGAAAAGAAACAGGAAATTATTGCAAAATTCGGTAGAACACCAAATGACACAGGTTCACCAGAGGTTCAGATTGCTCTTTTAACAGAGCGTATCAACGAGCTTACAGCTCACTTAAAAGAGAACCAGAACGACCATCACTCAAGAAGAGGTCTTTTAAAGATGGTAGGTCAGAGACGTGGTTTATTAGCTTACTTAAAGAAAATCGATATTGAAAGATATCGTGCAATCGTTGAAGGTTTAGGCTTAAGAAAATAATTCATGTTATGGAAATAGAGCGGAGTATCTTTCCGCTCTATTTTCGAATTTTCGCGAAAGGCAAAAGTCAAATAGAGATGCATGCATTTCTATTTTCGCGGGCAATGTAAGTAATTGATACAGAAGACATATCCGAGACCACTGAAAAGCGTATGTGGGACATGCTTTTTTCAGTAGTTTCGGGACTTCTGTTTTGTCAGGGCAATGCCATGACAGCGATAAAGAGGGAAGTATTCCCGTAGAAAAAAGGAGATAGTTTATGTTTAAAAGTTTTTCAATGGAACTTGCTGGCAGAACTCTTACTGTAGATATCGGAAGAGTATGTGCACAGGCAAATGGCGCAGCATTAATTAAATATGGTGATACAACTGTATTATCTACAGTTACAGCATCTGTAAAACCAAGAGAAGGAATTGATTTCTTCCCACTTAGCGTAGAATACGAAGAAAAAATGTATTCTGTAGGTAAAATCCCAGGTGGATTTAATAAGAGAGAGGGAAAAGCATCTGAAAATGCAATCCTTACATCACGTGTTATTGACCGTCCAATGAGACCATTATTCCCAAAGGACTATCGTAACGATGTTACAATTAACAATATGGTAATGTCTGTTGATACAGAGTGCCGTCCAGAAGTTGTTGCAATGATTGGTTCTGCACTTGTTACAACAATCTCTGATATTCCATTTGATGGCCCATGTGCAACTACACAGATGGGTATGGTAAATGGTGAATTTGTTGTAAATCCATCTCAGAAAATCTGGGACGAGGGTGATTTACAGCTGACAGTTGCTTCTACAAGAACAAAAGTTATCATGATTGAAGCTGGTGCAAATGAAATCCCAGAAGAGAAAATGATTGAAGCAATCTATAAATGTCATGATGTCAACCAGACAATTATTGAATTTATGGACAAAATTGTTGCTGAATGCGGCAAACCAAAACATGAATATGAAAGCTGTGCAATTCCAGAAGAAATGTTCGCAGCAATCAAAGAGATTGTTACACCAGAACAGATGGAAGAAGCTGTTTTCACAGATGAGAAACAGAAACGTGAAGACAATATCCGCGAGATTACAGCAAAATTAGAAGAAGCATTTGCTGATAAGGAAGAGTGGTTAGCTATTTTAGGCGAAGCTGTTTACCAGTATCAGAAAAAGACTGTTCGTAAGATGATTTTAAAAGACCATAAACGTCCAGATGGTCGTGCAATCAATCAGATTCGTCCTCTTGCGGCTGAAGTAGATTTAATTCCAAGA
Source organism: Roseburia sp. (assembly GCA_045121975.1). Classification (GTDB taxonomy): domain Bacteria; phylum Bacillota; class Clostridia; order Lachnospirales; family Lachnospiraceae; genus Roseburia. The sequence continues at coordinate 18,793 of JBGVHB010000125.1, read as the reverse complement.
GTACATGGTTCTGCAATGTTCACACGTGGACAGACACAGATTTGTGACGTGGTAACTTTAGCTCCATTATCAGAGGTTCAGAAGATTGATGGATTAGATGAACACGTAGTATCAAAAAGATATATGCATCATTACAACTTCCCAGCATACTCTGTTGGAGAGACAAAGGTTTCACGTGGTCCAGGACGTCGTGAAATTGGTCATGGTGCTTTAGCAGAAAAAGCATTAACGGCAGTACTTCCTACTGAGGAAGAATTCCCATATGCAATTCGTGCCGTATCCGAAACATTTGAATCAAATGGTTCTACCTCTATGGCATCTACCTGTGCATCCTGTATGGCACTTATGGCTGCAGGTGTACCAATTAAAGCAATGGTTGCAGGTATTTCCTGTGGTCTTGTAACTGGTGATACTGATGACGATTATATCGTTTTAACAGATATTCAGGGATTAGAAGATTTCTTCGGAGATATGGACTTTAAGGTAACTGGTACTCATAAGGGTATTACAGCTATCCAGATGGATATTAAGATTCATGGTTTAACAAGACCTATCGTAGAAGAAGCAATCGCTAGAACAAGAGAAGCAAGACTTTACATTATGGATGAAGTAATGTCTAAAGCAATTGCTGAGCCTAGAAAAGAAGTTGGAGAATTTGCTCCAAAGATTATTCAGGTTAAGATTGACCCAGCTAAGATTGGTGATGTAGTTGGACAGAAGGGAAAAACAATCAACGAGATTATTGCCCGCACAGGTGTTAAGATTGATATTTCTGAGGATGGCGACGTATCCGTATGTGGTACAGACAAAGTGAAAATGGACCAGGCAGTTGATATGATTAAAACAATCACAACTGATTTTGAAGAAGGTCAGATTTTCACAGGAAAAGTTGTCAGCATCAAAGAATTTGGTGCATTTGTTGAGTTTGCACCAGGAAAAGAAGGAATGGTTCACATTTCTAAGATTTCCAAAGAAAGAATCAATCATGTAGAGGACGTTCTTACTTTAGGCGATACAGTAAAAGTAGTATGCCTTGGAAAAGATAAGATGGGACGTATCAGCTTCTCTATGAAGGATGTTCCAGCAGAAGCATAATTTAAATGTATATAATCTGCCAGCTGGCAGAATTTGAAAAGGAAACGGATTGCATTTTAGGATGTATCCGTTTCCTTTTTTGTTTAGAAGCATTACAAAAGAGAAGCGAAATATCATATTTGTACCTGTTTTTTCAGGTGATAGAAAGGTATGGTTATTTATGAAGACATTGAAAGAAAAATATATAGGAGATAAATCATTTTATAAGATGGTGCTGCTTGTGGCACTGCCAATTATGATTCAGAATGGAATTACAAACTTTGTAAGTCTTTTAGATAATATTATGGTTGGACAGCTTGGCACAGAGCAGATGTCAGGTGTTGCGATTGTCAATCAGCTGTTAAATGTTTACAATATCTGTATTTTTGGTGCTGTATCAGGAGCATCTATTTTTAGTGCACAGTTTTATGGACAGGGAAATCATGAAGGTGTCAGAGATGCATTTCGCTTTAAGTTAGTAAGCTGTATGATGTTATTACTGCTTGGATTGGCTATTTTTACAGCGGGTGGAAATACCTTGATTCAATTTTTTTTGAATGACGGAAATGCTGCACAGATTGCTGCAACACAGGGAGCGGGAATGCAGTATCTGACAATTATGATGATTGGCATGATTCCATTTACCATTACACAGACATATGCGAGTACGTTAAGAGAAACCGGGCAGACACTGCTTCCTATGGTGGCAGGAATTTCCGCGGTCTTTGTCAATCTCGTGTTGGATTATGGATTTATTTTTGGTATTGCAGGAATTCCTGCAATGGGAGTACGAGGTGCTGCAATTGCAACCGTAATTGCAAGGGTGATAGAGATGTCGATTGTTGTTATTTGGACACACTGCAACCAGACACGCAATATTTTTGTACGGAATGTCTATCGCAGCTTTAAGATACCAAAAACTCTTATAAAGCAGATTATTCGAAAAGGAACACCCTTATTATTAAATGAAACGCTCTGGTCAGGCGGAATGGCGGTGCTTTCCCAGTGTTATTCCATGCGAGGATTAGATGCTGTTGCAGCCATTAATATTTCAACGACAGTATCAAATCTTTTCAATGTTGTATTTATTGCATTAGGAAGCTCCATTTCGATAGTGGTAGGACAGCAGCTTGGTGCAGGAGAGTTAGAAAAAGCAGTAGATACAGACCGGAAGATGATATTTTTCTCGGTAGCATGCTGCTTTGTTATGGGATTTGCGATGCAGTTCGTAGCATCGGCATTTCCAAATATCTACAATACAAGTGATGTGGTAAAAGATATGGCTGCAACCTTAATCCGCATTGCATCATTATTTATGCCGCTGTATGCATTTTATCATGCATCTTATTTTACGCTGCGTTCTGGTGGAAAAACGGTTATTACGTTCTTGTTTGACAGCTGTTATCTGTGGGTAATTAATATCCCTGTGGCATTTGTATTAAGCCGCTATACCAATATGGGACTGATTCCGATTTACTTAACCTGTCAGTGCGCAGAAATCGTAAAAGGTGTGGTGGGCTTTGTGCTCCTTAAGAAAAAGGTCTGGGTCAACAACATCGTCAATACTATTTAAAACTTTTTATTGTCGAAAGAATCCAGACGAATGGCGTAAACTTGTGATAATGCAAATTATGGCACTATATAGTCAAAAATATTTTTGATGGCGGCGTTATAGTTTGTTGATTGGAATCGTAGTTCCGATGCCGGAGGTTGTGTGCATTTCGTAGTCATCAGTGATGAAAATTGCTTCGGTATCTTTTAAGGATTCAATGAGTGCAAGTCCGTCTTCTAAGCCCAGCGAAAAGCAGGTAGTGCTTAATGCATCTGCGTTTGCAGAACTGTCGGTAATAATCGTAACCTCTAACAGTTCGTTTTCGTAAGGGTAGCCGGTGGTTACATCAAGAATATGATGATAGAGTTTACCGTCTACTTTAAAATAACGCTCATAAATACCGGAAGTAACAACAGTCTTGTCTGTAATTTCCACAGAAGCAATGGCAGAGCCATCCTCGGAAAAAGGTTTTTGAATGCCGATGGTGTAGGCACTGCCATCTTTTTTTGTACCGATGGTTAAGACGTTGCCGCCAAGATTGATGATGCCGCTTGTAACGCCGTTTTCATTTAAAAATTCCTTCATTTTATCAGCAATATAGCCTTTGGCAATGCCGCCAAGGTCAATGGCACTTTCCGGGTTTTTTAATGTAACCAGATTTCCGTCGATGGAAAGGTTGGTATAATCGACTGTTGCAAGTGCAGCTTCAATGGAAGAAGCTGTCGGAAGATAGGAAGCATTCATTTCAGATTCATCAATCAAGGCTTTAGTAGAAAAATCCCATAAATCAGAAAGCTTTCCTATAGTAATGTCAAATTTTCCATTGCTTAAATTGCCATAGTAGATGCCAAGCTCTAAGAGTTCAATTGTTTCGTCATGAACCTCAACTGGAGTGCCTGCAGCGGCATTGATTTTAGAGACATCACTGTCTGCCACTGTTTTGGAAAAATAGCCCTCGTACATGTCCGCTAGTTTAAAGCATTCATCTAACAGGTGCTCTTTAGACGCATCATAAATCGTTACAGATATAATCGTGTCAAAATAAAAGCCGGCTTTTGAAATTTTCTGCTCCGAAGCGTTGCAGCCGGAAAAGGAAAGGCTGCTTGTAAGAAGCAGAGTAAGTGCCAATATATATAGGAAGAAACGATTCTTTTTCATAATAATATCCTTTCGATGATTTACAGCGTTGTGTTATAAATCTAAAAATAATTTCTTTAAAATGCTGTAATACGTTAAATATATTATACAATTTAAAAAATTGCATCACAATATACAATTTGGAATGTCGAACCTTTCTTATAAAAATTTATTATTTTTTTTGATATTTTCATAGATATATGATACAGTAGAACATGGATTTCTGTATCAGAAGAAATGTTCTGATAGGAGACTGCCAAAATATGGCAGATACAGAGGATATGAAAAAGTTTAATACAGATTAGATAAGGGAATGAGGAAAATGGAACAGCAGAGTTTTTGTTTTAACAAGAAAAAAAGAGTTGTAGTAAAAATAGGTTCATCATCACTGAACCACCCGGAAACCGGAAATCTTGATTTTACCAAATTAGAGCATTTAGTGCGCGAACTTTGTAATATGCGTAATCGTGGCATGGATGTATGCCTTGTAAGCTCCGGTGCAATTGCAGTAGGTAGAAAATCAATCGGGCTGACGGAGCGTCCGAAGGATATTTCAACTAAGCAGGCGTGCGCAGCCGTTGGACAGGCAAGACTTATGATGACATATCAGAAATTTTTTGGAGAATATAATCAGGTGGCAGGACAGGTACTGATGACCAAAAATACAATGGTAAATCCTGTTTCCAGAGAAAATGCACAGAATACATTCGAAGAATTATTCCGTCTCGGTGTCATTCCAATCGTAAATGAAAATGATACCGTATCTACATACGAAATGCAGTTCGGTGATAATGATACGCTTTCTGCGATTGTTGCATCACTTGTTGGCGCAGATTTATTGATTTTATTATCGGACATTGACGGTTTGTATACAGATGACCCTAGAAAAAATCCAGATGCTACCTTAGTAAAAGTAGTAGAGAAATTAGATTCCGGTGTTTATGAAATGGCAAAAGGCTCTACCGGAAGTGATGTTGGAACTGGTGGTATGGCAACAAAACTGACTGCTGCAAAGATTGCAACTTTATCTGGAACAGATATGGTCATTGCAAATGGAAAGGATGTCTGCATTTTACATCATATTTTAGATGATGAATTTACAGGAACAATTTTTAAGGCAGATAAAAAAGAGAATTTCCATATTGCTGATTTTATTATGGAGACCATTGGCTAAATTCTGGCAATTTTTTGCCATGTACAACCTTTGGTGGAAACGTTAGAATTAGAAAGGCAAAGTTTTATGAAAAAAGAAGAAATCGACCGCATTAACGAGTTATACCGCAAATCTCAGGCAGAGGGTCTGACAGAAGAAGAGAAAAAAGAACAGGCATTGCTTCGTAAGCGTTTTATCGCGGATGTTAAAGGAAGCCTGACAGCCCAGTTAAATAATATTGATATGGTAAATGAAGACGGAACAATCGAAAATCTTGGAGAAAAATATGCAGGAAAAAAGAAGCTGTCGTAAGCTTCATATCGAGCGAAGAAATGCGATGACAACGCAGGAGGTTTTGACTGCCGGAAGAAGAATCTGTGAGCAGCTAATTACCTCCGACTGGTATGAGAACGCCGAATTCATTTATGGTTATTACCCGCTTGGAAATGAGGTAGACTGCCTTAGGTTTTTAGAAAAAGCACTTGCAGATAAAAAACGCGTGGCACTGCCTAGAACAAGAGAAAACTGTGCCATGGATTTTTACGAGATACATTCATTAAAAGAAGTGAAAGAGGGCGCGTTTCATGTCTTAGAGCCAACGGACGACTGCCCACTTGTCAAAGAGCAGGATGCGGTTGTTTTAGTGCCCGGTGTGGTTTTTGATAAAAGCGGAAATCGTTATGGCTATGGAAAAGGCTTTTATGACAGATATTTTGAAAGATTTCCAAAGCTTAAGCGGTATGCATTAGCCTATGAGCATCAATTCGAAGAGCAGCTTGAAACATCAGCTACCGACATCAGAATGCATCGCATTTATACGGAGAAAAAATGCTATCCATAAGAAAGGACAGGAAAGATGGAATTACTTGAAATTTGTAAAAAAGCAAAAAGTGTGGCAGGAGCAATTGGAATCCTTGACACAAACACCAAAAATCAGGTATTAGAAAATGTTGCAAAAGCACTTGTTGCCAATAGTGCTTATATTTTACAGGAAAATGAGAAAGATTTAGAAAACGGCAGAAAAAACAATATGCCGGAAGGACTTCTTGACCGCCTTGCGTTATCAGAAACACGTATTGAGCAGATGGCAGAAGGTTTATCACAGGTTGCAGGATTAGAAGACCCAATCGGTGAAGTAATTTCCACAAAGATACGTCCAAATGGTCTTTCTGTAGGTAAAAAGCGTGTACCACTTGGTGTAGTTGGAATTATTTATGAAGCACGTCCAAACGTAACAGCAGATGCTTTTGGTCTTTGCTTTAAGACAGGTAATGTTGTTATCTTAAAGGGTGGAAGTGATGCAATTTATTCAAATATTGCAATTGTTTCTGTAATTCAGAAAACTTTAAAAGAAATGAATCTGCCAGAAGCAGCCGTATCTTTAATTGAAGATACCTCACGTGAGACTGCTGCACAGTTTATGAAAATGAATGAATATGTAGACGTATTAATTCCAAGAGGCGGTGCAGGCTTAATTCGTGCCGTTGTTCAGCAGGCTACGATTCCTGTTATTGAAACAGGTACAGGAAACTGTCATATTTTCGTTGATGAATCAGCTGATTTTGAGATGGCAGCAAATATCATTATGAATGCCAAAACACAGCGTATTGGTGTCTGCAATGCCTGCGAGTCCTTAGTAATTCATGAAAAAATCGTAGATGCATTTATGCCATTATTAGCAGAAAAATTACAGACAAAGAACGTAGAAATGCATGCAGACGAAAAGACATTACAGGCGGCAGAGAAAAATGCGGCTGTCCGTAAAGAATTAATCAAACCTGCTACAGAGGAAGACTGGGGAATAGAATATCTCGACTATGTGATTTCTGCCAAAACAGTTTCTTCGATTGATGAAGCAATCGCTCATATCAACCGCTACAATACAGGCCATTCCGAAGCAATTGTGACGAAAGATTATGACAATGCAGACAAGTTTTTAAATGAAGTAGATGCAGCCTGCGTCTATGTCAATGCATCTACAAGATTTACCGATGGCTTTGAGTTTGGCTTTGGTGCAGAAATCGGAATCAGCACCCAGAAGCTTCATGCAAGAGGTCCAATGGGATTAGAAGCATTAACCAGCACAAAATATGTTATCCGCGGAAATGGACAGATTCGCGGCTAAAGAAATTAGTTAGGAAATACAGGTGTTATGAAAGAAAAGAAAAATATAACAATCATTGATAAAAAACAGATACCAACAGAAGAACCGGCAAGACAGTATTACTTTATGGATATTGCAAAAGAATACGTTCGTCAGCTGGCAGAAGAAAAAGGAGCACCATTAACATTCCATGTCAGCACCTTTGGCTGTCAGATGAATGCAAGAGACTCCGAAAAACTCGTAGGAATCTTAGAAAAAATCGGTTATGTTGAAGAGGAATCTGAGAAAGCAGATTTCGTAATTTACAATACCTGTACGGTTCGTGAAAATGCGAATAACAAGGTATATGGCAGACTTGGTTATTTAAATGGATATAAGAAAAAGAATCCATATATGATGATTGGCCTTTGTGGCTGTATGATGCAAGAGCCAACAGTTGTTGCAAAAATTCAGGAAAGCTACCGTTTCGTAGATTTGATTTTTGGAACACATAACATTTACAAATTTGCAGAATTGATTGTAACTGCCTTAGAATCTAACGCAATGACGATTGATATCTGGAAGGATACCGACAAGATTGTGGAGGATTTACCGGTTGAGCGTAAATATTCTTTCAAATCCGGTGTCAACATTATGTTTGGCTGTAACAATTTCTGCAGCTATTGTATCGTTCCATATGTAAGAGGACGTGAAAGAAGCCGCGAACCAAAGGAAATCGTTCGAGAGATTGAACGCCTTGTTGCGGATGGCGTTGTAGAAGTTATGCTGTTAGGACAGAATGTTAATTCCTATGGCAAGAATTTAGAGCAGCCAATGACTTTTGCTGAGCTTTTACAGGAAATCGAAAAAATCGAAGGCTTAGAGAGAATCCGTTTCATGACTTCCCATCCAAAGGATTTATCCGATGAATTGATTGAAGTGATGAAAAATTCGAAAAAAATCTGTAAACATATGCATCTTCCATTACAGTCGGGAAGCAGCCGTATTTTAAAGATTATGAACCGCAGATACGATAAAGAGCATTATTTAGAGTTAGTAGATAAAATCAGGGCAGCCGTTCCTGATATTGCCATTACAACGGATATTATCGTCGGTTTCCCAGGAGAAACAGAGGAAGATTTCGAAGAGACAATGGATGTGGTAAGAAAAGTTCGTTACGACAGTGCGTTTACTTTTATCTATTCCAAACGTACCGGAACGCCTGCTGCAACAATGGAGGAGCAGATTCCGGAAGATGTGGTTAAGGCGCGTTTTGACCGCTTACTTGCAGAGGTTCAGAAGATTTCTGCTGAGAAGTCAGGACAGCTTACCGGAGAAACTGTTGAAATCTTAGTAGAAGATGTCAACGACCATGATGCATCCCTTGTAACAGGACGTATGAGCAACAATTCCATCGTTCATGTTCCGGGTACAAAGGATATGATTGGAACACTCCAGAAAGTTGTATTAGAAGAATGTAAAGGATTTTATTATATCGGAAAGGTCGTTTCTTAAATGAAAAAGAGACTGTCTTTAAATGATATGAAATTCATCATTGGAATTGCCGCAGCACTGTTACTTCTTTTTGCATTAAGCATTTTCTTAGGCGGTGAAAAAGGAGCAGAGGTTTTGATAACGATTGACGGAGAACTTTATGGAACATATTCGTTATCTGAAAATCAGGAAATTCCGATTATCATTGATGGAGTGACAACAAATCTGCTTGTAATCAAAGATGGAAAAGCAGATATGATAGAAGCGGACTGCCCGGACAAGCTGTGTGTACATCAGCGGGCAGTTTCTAAAAATAACGAAAGCATCGTATGCCTGCCTAATAAGGTCGTTGTGCAGGTGACAGGTGCAAAAGAAAGCGGGTTTGATTCCATTGCGAAATAAAGTAGCTTATTTAGGTGTATTTTTAGCAGTTGCATTAATTTGCAGTTATATTGAATCACTGATTCCATTCTATTTCGGAATTCCCGGTGTAAAGCTTGGACTGACCAATATTGTGGTAGTGTTGCTGCTTTACTGTGTCGGAGCAAAAGAAGCGTTTCTGGTTTCCATGCTCCGTATTGTACTTGCAGGGTTTATGTTTGGAAATATGTTTAGTATTTTGTATAGTCTTGCAGGAGGAATTTTAAGCTTTCTTATGATGTATCTTTTGAAAAAAACAGGAAAGCTTGGCGTACTTCCAATCAGCATTACAGGAGGTTTGTTTCATAATGTGGGGCAGCTTTTTGTGGCAGCGTTTGTGGTAGAAAATTTTTACATTTTTTACTATCTGCCAGTGCTTTTGATTGCCGGGGCAGTGACAGGACTTTTGATTGGAATTGCAGCGCAGGAAGTGATACTCAGACTCGGAAAGCGTTAAGACAGGAGGTTTCGGAATGTATTCATATATTAAGGGAATATTGACCGACATGGAGGAAGATTTAATCGTAGTGGAAGCTGGTGGAATCGGCTATAACATCTATACAACCGGGCAGACGTTCAACTACCTGCCGTCTGTAGGTGAAGAGGTGAAAATCTACACCTATTTGCATATCAGAGAAGATGCAATGATATTGTATGGATTTCTTACCAAAGATGACTTGCGCGTCTTTAAGCTGTTAATCGGTGTCAACGGTATCGGGCCAAAGGGTGCACTTGCGATTCTTTCTGTCATGACCACAGATGATTTACGATTTGCGGTATTAGGAGATGATGCAAAGGCAATCTCAAAAGCACCGGGCATCGGCGCAAAGACAGCACAGCGGTTGATTTTAGAGCTTAAGGATAAATTAAGCTTAGAGGATGCCTTTGAGCAGAAGCTTGCGAATACGCAGATGAAAGAAGAAGCAAAAAATCATGCCAAGGGAGCAAAAAATGAAGCTGTGCAGGCATTAGTTGCCTTAGGCTATTCATCCTCTGAAGCGTTAAAAGCATTAAACGGCATCGAAATTACAGAGGATACCGATGTTGAGGACATCTTAAAGGCAGCATTAAAGAACATGGCATTTTTATAATGATAGACTGCCTGAAAAATGTGCAGGAGAAGAAAGGGCAAAGTTGTTAAAATGGAAAAACGTGTGATTTCCACTCAGGTTCAGGAAGAGGACATAAAAATTGAAAAAAACCTCAGACCGCAGACGCTTGACGATTACATCGGACAGCAGAAGGCGAAGGATAATTTAAAAATTTATATCGAGGCAGCAAAAGGGCGAGGTGAATCCTTAGACCATGTATTGTTTTTTGGCCCTCCGGGACTTGGAAAAACAACACTTGCCGGAATCATTGCAAATGAAATGGGAACGCATATGAAGATTACTTCTGGGCCTGCAATTGGAAAGCCGGGAGAAATGGCAGCCATTTTAAGCAATCTGCAGGAAGGAGATATTCTTTTTGTGGATGAGATTCACCGCTTAAACCGTCAGGTAGAAGAGGTTCTTTATCCTGCGATGGAGGACTATGTTATTGATATTATGATTGGAAAGGGAGCAACGGCGCGCTCCATCCGTCTTGATTTGCCAAAGTTTACACTTGTTGGCGCTACCACAAGAGCAGGGCTTTTATCAGCACCACTTCGTGACCGCTTTGGTGTGATTCATCATTTGGAATTTTATACAGTGGAAGAACTTCAGACGATTATTATTCATTCGGCAGCAAAGCTTGGAGTAGAGATTGATGCAGAGGGAGCATTTGAGCTTGCGAGACGTTCGAGAGGAACGCCACGACTTGCAAACCGTCTGTTAAAGCGTGTGCGTGATTTCGCAGAAGTCAAATACGATGGTAAAATTTCAAAAGAAGTGGCATCCTTTGCCCTTGATTTATTAGAAGTAGATAAATATGGTTTAGACCAGAATGACAGAAACATTTTAATGACAATGATTGATAAATTCCAGGGCGGTCCGGTGGGACTTGATACACTTGCGGCAGCCATCGGAGAGGATTCCGGAACAATCGAAGACGTTTACGAGCCATATCTTGTGAAAAATGGATTTATTATCCGTACACCAAAAGGAAGAATGGTAACAGACCTTACCTATCAGCATTTTGGCTTAGAACACTAAATTTGTCGGTAATTTCTTAAAATCGACAGCTTTCGAGGCGAAAAGTTGTTGATTTTGGGTTATATTGCCATTATAATATACTATATGTTGTGGATTTGAATAATCCAGGGAGGAACTGTTATGTCAGAGAAGGCCAGTGCAGAAGTCATCATTGGTGGTAAAGTTTATACGCTGAGTGGTTACGAAGGAGAAGAATATCTTCAAAGAGTAGCTACATATATCAACAACAAAATTAATGAATTCGAATCTATGGAAGCATTCCGTCGTTTTCCAGTCGATATGAAAGCAACCTTAATTCAGCTGAATATCGCAGATGATTATTTTAAGGCAAAAGCGCAGGTAGAGAAATTAGAGAAAGACATCGAATTAAAAGACAGAGAAATCTACGATTTAAAGCATGACCTGATTTCTAACCAGATTAAATCCGAAAGTGACGAGAAATCATTAAAAGATTTAGAAGCGGAGAATCGTGAGCTGCTTTTAAACAAAGCGCGTTTAGAGGCTGCTTTAGAGGATGCACTGCTTGGAAAAGTGCCTTCTAAGTCTTCTAAAAAGAAAACAGAAGAGTAAACAATGGGGGCGGAGTATTTCGTCCCTGTTTTACTTTATATAAAGAGGAAAATCTATGAAAATTCAGAATAAAAATAAATTAGAACTGCTTGCACCGGCTGGTTCACTAGAGACCTTTAAAGCAGTTATTCATGCCGGGGCAGATGCCGTTTATCTGGGAGGAAATTCCTTCGGAGCAAGAGCATATGCAAATAATTTTTCTGAGGAAGAATTGTTATATGCCATTGATTACGCACATATTCATGGCAGACAGCTGTATCTGACGGTAAATACGTTATTTAAGGAAAATGAATTAGAGCATCAATTGTATGATTATTTACTGCCATATTATCAGCAGGGACTAGATGCTGTTATTGTACAGGATATGGGAGCATTTGCTTTTATCAGAGAGGCGTTTCCTGATTTAGAGATTCATACAAGCACCCAGATGACAGTGACAAACCGTTATGGGGCGCAGCTTATGAAGGATATGGGGGCATCGCGTGTGGTAACAGCCAGAGAGATGTCTTTTGCAGAAATAAAAGATATAGCAGACCATGTGGACGTGGAAATCGAAAGCTTTGTACATGGAGCATTATGCTATTGTTTTTCCGGTCAGTGTCTGCTTAGCAGCATGCTGGGTGGAAGAAGTGGTAACCGCGGACGCTGTGCGCAGCCTTGCCGTCTACCATATGAAGTATTTGATAAAACACGAAAAAAAGCGATAAAAACAGGACCATATGTGCTCAGCCCAAAAGACCTCTGTACGATTGATTACATTCCAGAGCTTGCGGAGAGCGGGATTTTTTCTTTTAAGATTGAAGGAAGAATGAAGCAGGCAGAATATGCGGCTGGAGTTGTGTCTGTTTATCGGAAATACATGGACAGATATTTAGAATACGGCAAAGAGGGCTATAAGGTTTCGGACAAGGATGCAAAGAAGCTGTTTGATTTTGGAAACAGAAGCGGTTTTACCAAGGGATATTATGAGAAGCACAATGGAAAAGATATGATTACCTTTGAGAAGCCAAATCATGCCAAAGGAAACGAGGCCTTACAAAACGAAATCAAAGAAACATATATCCAAAGCGAAATCAAAGAAAAAATCAATGGAAAATTAATATTAAATAAAGAATTTCCTGCTAAAATGGAGATAGGCTGCAAAGATGTTCTTGTGTCTGTTACAGGCGACATTGTACAGGCAGCGTTAAAACAGCCGCTTTCCCCAGAAAAAATCGAAGAGAATGCCAAGAAAACGGGAAATACCCCATTTGAATTTGAAGAGCTTATCATTGAAGCAGAGCCGGATATTTTTATGCCAATGAAGTCGATTAACCAGCTGCGACGAGATGCACTAGAAGCGTTAGAGACAAAGCTTACTGAGGGTTATCGAAGAAATACGCCGCAGGGTGTAAATACACCTTACGATATATTGGAAGAAGCATTGGCGGCAGGACAAAAAACGTGGGAAATGGCATGCTTTAACAATTCTAAGAAAGAGCGTCTGATTGTATCCATAGAATCGCGCAGACAGCTTCCTGTAGTACTTTCCAATGCTATGCCGGATGACATCTATTTAGACAACAGCTGTTATATCGGCACAGACTTTGGAAAGAATTTAAAGCAGGATGTGGCAGCAATTCACAAAGCAGGGAAACTGGCGTATTATATTCTGCCAACTGTTTTTCGCAAAAGAGCGTCTGATTTTTATCTTAAACAGTTGGAAGCTTTAAAAACAAGCGGCTTAGACGGCATTGTTGTCAAAAGCTATGACGCACTTTATTTTGTGAAAAATATGCTGCCGGAGTTAGCTGTTATCTGTGACCAGAACCTGTATACCTATAATAACCGCGCCACAGGCGTACTAAAAGGCTTAAAGCCGCTTCGTTTAACGATTCCATACGAATTAAACCGTAAGGAAATCGAAGCGCGGAACAATGAAAACAGTGAGCTGGTGATTTATGGATACCTTCCATTGATGACATCCGCGCAGTGTGTTCATGCAAATACCGGAAAATGTGATAAGACACCGGAGATTACTTATTTAAAAGACCGTTATGGAAAATATTTCCCGGTAAAAAATAACTGCATGGAGTGCTATAATACGGTGTATAATACCACGCCGCTAATGCTTTTTGGCTATGGAAAAGAGTTAAGGAATGCAGGAATTAAAGCATTTCGAATTTCATTTACCATCGAGGAAGAAACGGAAATAAAAGAAGTGTTTGGGCTTTATGAAGAAGTATTCCAAAAGGGAGTACGCAGATTAAGCGATTTATATTCCGGGGAATATACCAATGGACATTATAAAAGAGGAGTAGAGTAAAATATGTCAAACCTCATCATCGATATCGCAAAGTATTTGATGATATTTTTATTTGCATTTTATACTTATGAAGGATTTGCAGCGTTAAGGCGCAATATCAGTCAGGAAAAAAAGAATCACATGTTAAGCCGTCAGAGTGTATCCATTTATCTGATACATGCGTTAGGCTATTTATGTATTTATGTGGCAACCGATGACGACACCATGATTATTTTTTATGCAGTACAGTTTGTCTTTTTTAAAGTGCTGCAAAGCTGTTATCAGCTGATTTATGAAAAAACATCGCGGTTAGTCACCAATAACCTTTGCATGCTTTTATGCATAGGATTTATTATGCTGGCGCGTTTATCCTTTGATAAGGCGTTAAAACAGTTTTTATTTGCAGTTGTTTCTGTTATCGTTTCCTTAATTATTCCGGTTTGTATCAGAAAAGTCGGATTTGTACGGAGAATGTACTGGGTATTTGCTGCAATTGGAATTTTGATGCTTGGAATTGTTGCAGTTGCCGGGCGCACAAGCTATGGTGCAAAACTATCCATCTCAATTGCCGGATTTTCTTTACAGCCAAGCGAGTTTATCAAAATATTATTTGTATTTTTTGTGGCAGGAATGCTTTATGAAGATACCAGCTTTAAAAGAGTGTGTATTACCACTGTGCTTGCGGCTGCGCATGTACTGATTTTAGTATTGTCCAGAGATTTAGGAAGCGCATTAATCTTTTTTGTCGCATATCTTGTAATGTTATATGTTGCAACAAGAAAAGTACTTTATTTTGGCGCAGGAATCATATGCGGCAGCGTCGCGGCAGTCGTCGGCTATCATCTGTTTTCCCATGTGCAGGCACGTGTGATTGCATGGCAAGCACCCTTAAGTGTTATTGACAATGAAGGCTATCAGGTCAGTCAGTCACTTTTCGCCATAGGAACGGGCGGCTGGTTTGGTATGGGATTGTATCAGGGACTGCCGAATAAAATTCCAGTCGTAGAGCAGGACTTTATATTTTCAGCAATCGCAGAGGAATTAGGCGGCATTTTTGCAATCTGTCTGATTATGGTATGCATTAACTGTTTTTTGATGTTTTTAAATATTGCAATGCAGATGAAAGACCAGTTCTATAAGCTTGTTGCCTTAGGACTTGGTACAGTTTATGGATTTCAGGTCATTTTAACCATTGGCGGTGCAATTAAATTTATTCCGTCCACTGGTGTAACCCTTCCGCTGGTTAGTTATGGAGGAAGCTCGTTAGTTACCTCTATGATGATTTTTGCAATTGTTCAGGGATTATATATTTTAAGACAGGATGAAAATGACCAGATAGGACCAAATCATGGCACTAAAGGAGAAGTAAAAGCGAATGGAAAGAGAACAGGAAAGAAAACAAAATTCGACACAGACATCGAAGACTTCTCGTAAAAACCACGAGTTTGTAGTTGTTACTTATTTTTTTCTCGCAATTTTTATAGGAATGATTGCGTATTTTGTATATTATCAGGCAGTCAAAAGTGAGGAGTTTATCAGCAGCTCCTATAACAAAAGACAGGATTTATTTGCACAGAAGGTGGTGCGTGGTGACATTCTTTCTTCGGAAGGATATGTACTTGCGACCACAAATACAGATGCGCAGGGAAATGAGAGCCGCTATTATCCATATGCAAATATGTTTTCTCATATTGTTGGTTATGCGACAAATGGAAAGTCAGGAATCGAATCCTTTGCAAATTTAAATCTGCTTCGTTCGCATACTTTCTTTTTAGAAAAAGCAGTTAATGAGCTGCAGGGAGAAAAAAGTAAGGGTGATAATGTCGTAACCACCTTGAATTTTGACTTGCAGGCAACAGCTTATGATGCACTGGGAAATTACGATGGAGCAGTAATTGCATTAGAGCCTTCTACCGGAAAAATTTTATGTATGGTATCAAAACCTGACTTTGACCCGAATAATATAGCAGAAGAATGGGAAACACTCACAGCAGAGGAAAATGAAAGCTCTGTTCTTTTAAATCGTGCGACACAGGGATTGTATCCACCAGGCTCTACCTTTAAAATATTAACAACATTGGCTTATATCAGACAGAACCCGGATTATGAAAATTATACCTATACCTGCGAAAGCCGTTTTGCTACAGAGGATATTGTTATTCGCTGTGCAAATAACAAGACACATGGACAGCTTGATTTAAAAGATTCTTTTGCAGAATCGTGTAATTCTTCGTTTGCATCCTTAGGACTTTCTTTGGATATGGAAGAATTTTCTGAAATGTGTAATGATATGCTTTTTAATGAAGCACTTTCAACCAAATTTGAGTCCTCAAAAAGCCGTTTTTCTTTAGGCATAGATGCATCTACAGACGATATTGTACAAACATCTATCGGACAGGGAAAGACGCTTGTAACGCCGCTTCATATGGCACTTCTTACTGCTGGAATCGCAAATAATGGTGTTGTTATGACGCCTTATGTGATTGACCATACAGAAAATTACGAGGGTACTGTTGTCAAAAGCTTTGAACCAAAGGAATACAAAACGATTATGACAGAGGAAGAAGCCGCTATTTTACAGGAATATATGCAGGCGGTTGTTGAATATGGAACAGCGGAAGCACTTTCCGGGGCAGGTTATATGGCTGCCGGAAAAACAGGTTCTGCGGAATTTTCTACAGATAAGGATGCATCTCATGCATGGTTTGTAG
This sequence comes from Roseburia sp., assembly GCA_045121975.1. Taxonomy (GTDB): domain Bacteria; phylum Bacillota; class Clostridia; order Lachnospirales; family Lachnospiraceae; genus Roseburia. The sequence continues at coordinate 2,180 of JBGVHB010000125.1, read as the reverse complement.
GTTATGCGCATCAGGAAGGAAAAGAAGATATCGCAATTGCAGTTATTGTCGAGAAGTCCGGTTTGGGCAGCAAATATGCCGTACCAATTGCAAAAAAGGTTTTTGATGCATATTATCAATAGTAAGTAATGTGTTTGTAGAAAAAAGAAACAAGTTCCGAATTCATTTTGTTGCACGAATGAGAGAAAAGTATTATACTAATTTTAATGTTTTTTAACCACATCAGGGAGGTATTGCAATGATAGAAGCAACGAGTTGTGGTGGTGTGGTAATCTTTCGTGGTAAGATATTGCTCTTATACAAGAATTATAAGAACAAGTATGAGGGCTGGGTGTTGCCAAAGGGGACAGTGGAATCCGGTGAGGAATTCAAAGACACTGCGACCCGCGAGGTGCTCGAAGAGACGGGTGCTCAGGCAAGTATTATTAAGTATATTGGAAAAAGTCAGTATACCTTTACCGTACCGGAGGATACAGTAGAAAAGGAAGTACACTGGTATCTGATGATGGCGGATAGTTATTACAGCAAGCCACAGCGTGAAGAGTATTTTATTGATTCCGGATTTTATAAGTATCATGAGGCATATCATTTGTTAAAATTTTCTAATGAGAAGCAGATACTTGAAAAAGCATACAATGAATATCTGGAATTGAAAAAGAGCAACTTATGGGGCAGTCATAAGTATTTTTAAGCAGTGCGAGGATTTTACATGAAGTGGTATGACGATTTATATGTTGGAGAAAGCATCGTACATAAGACAAGTAAAATTAAATGGAAAATCCGTCACAATGCAGGACAGATAGACATCTATGTCATCACATTAGCGTCCAATCCGGCAAATCTATTGGATATTATCCCGGCGCAGGAACTGCTGCAGAAGGCATATCCGAAAAAGGATTTGTTTGTGATTGGATTAGCAAAAGGTTATTATGAGGCAGTAGATGTTACTGTATCCATTATTGATGAAGTATATCGCCAGACCGGGGCGTTTGCCGTCAAAGATTATCTTTTGCAGAAAGGCAGCGTGGTCTGATGCAGATTTTTTTATTAATTTTAAAGGTGCTTGGAATCCTGTTATTAAGTATTCTTGGGATTCTTATTTTACTCATTTTTCTTGTTTTATTTGTACCGGTCCGTTATCAGATAGCAGGAGAAATCGAGAATGATTTTAAATTCCGTATCAAGGGAAAAGTAAGCTGGCTTTTGTCGGCACTTGCGATTCGATTTTCTTATATCGAATCAGAATTTTTGAATGAAATCCGTATTTTTGGAATTAAATATAAGAAAAAGGAAATAAAAGAAGAAGAACTTTGCGATGAAGCAGAGGATTCTTTAAAAGAAGCCTCTGAAAATCTTTTAGAAGAAAATGCAAAAGAAGATTCTGTGCAGAGTGATGTTGAAACAGAGGATGAGCCAGAGATAACCTATAGCAAGAATCTGCAAAGAAAGTTAGAAGAAAAAAAGGCAGAGAAGGTTTTACAGGAAGATGCCAAGCAGGAAAAAGATGTTTCTAAGGAAACAAAAAACTCAGGTGAATTAGAAGATGAAGGTAGAACGCAGAAGTCTAAAACTTCATGGTTTCAGAAGAAGCTTGATAGAATCAGGACAAGCTTAGAAGAACTGAAATTAAAAATCACAAAGTTTTGGCAGCTGCTTAAAACCGGAAAACAAAAAGTTTCAGACATAAAAGCACTCATAACCGACGAAACTAACAAGAAAGCGGTATCATTGCTTTGGAAAGAACTAAAGTATTTACTTCATCATTTCCGGTTTCGAAGAATTGATACCGATTTGACGTTTGGAACAGATGACCCGGCAATGACCGGGCAGATACTTGGAGTGCTGTGTTTATTCCCGGTATTGTATCAGTACAATTTTCATTTGTATCCTGATTTTGAAGCAGAGAAGCTTTATGTGACAGGCAGCTTTAAAATTGCCGGAAAAGTAAGAATGATACACGTTTTAGCAGCTCTGATTCGTTTAATAAAAGAAAAAGAAGTACGAGCAGTTATCAAAAAATGGTCAGACCAGAATTAAAATAGCCTGCAAATAAAAAGTCAAGGCTAAATTAAAGAACTTTGAAAATTTTATACAGGTTGAAAATTGGGTATCAAAATAAGACCACCACACCAGTGCTGGTCTGAAAATCGTAGTGATGATTAGGATTTTGGAAGAGATGC
>JBGVHB010000124.1:0-10449 GCA_045121975.1 Roseburia sp. | reverse complement strand
GATGAGCAGATTGAAGATCTGGCGCCATGGAATGAAGAAGTAAAATCAAGCTGTCAAAACTAAAATGAAGTAAAACGCTTGCATCTAGCAATTAGGGCAAGCGTTATTTTAGCGTGGACGTTGGAATACTAAGCGCTTACTTTAAATGAGCCTTTGATAATACAGGTAAAAGTACCGATGAAATAATCATGCCGGATAATCCCTGAATCAGATTCGCAGGGATACTTGCAGCAGCGCCTGCGCCATAAATGAAAAATTCGAATGCAAAATAGCCAAAAGCCACGAGTAAAGTAGAAAAAATACCACAGATAAGGCATTTTGCAACAGGCATATGTATTTTCTTTGTAAGCTTATGATAAACAAGTGCAACCACAACAGCAATCACTGCTTTTACAATAAAGGTGATTGGAACATAGATAAAATAACCGCCTAAAAGGTCAGCCAAAGCAGAGCCGATACCAGCAGCAAGTCCGCCGTAAAGTGGGCCTAAGAAGATACCGGATAACACAACAAAAGCATCTCCAAGATGAATATATCCGCCAGTTCCTAAGGTTGGAATTTTAATAATCATGGTTGCAACGCAGGTTAATGCTGTAAAAAGAGCAGAGAGCGTTAGTTTTTTTATTTTATTATCTGTCATTTTTTTGTTCCTTTCTTTTGAAATATGAAATATACTGTAAGTATGCTATTATTTTCTTCGAAGATTTCGCTGATAAAACATATATTATGATGTTGGTGGAGATGTTTAAATAGCCAATTTAAGAAAAAATAACCATGCCAGTTTGGGCGAGGAGGAGATACATATGGAGAAAAAAGCTTGTATTGATTTATTAAATCAAAAAGGATATCTGACGCAGGAAGCAGATGGAGTAGTTACTGTGCAGCTTGGTGAACTGTCAGAAAAAGAACGGAAGCAGAAAATGGATGAGATAGCAGAATTAGTAAAAGCAAAAGGTTATACCGGAAGCTATGGTTTTCGTTGGAAAAATGATGCAGCAGCAGGAAAGAAAGGCAGCACCAAAAAAGACGATGATTTTGATTTCACAAAAACAGTAGACAATGAGATAGCAGAAAAAGAGCAGCCTTCCTTTGATTTAGAAGAATCAGGAGAAGGTCAGATGAGTTTTTTCTTTTAAATATGAACTGGGATTTGCACAGAAGGTATAAGTCAGACAGAAATGTGCAAAGCACGTTTTTAGGAGTTATGCAGACAGTAAAAGTCTGCAATGATAAAGTATTTTGATAAGATAGGCAGGATGGATAAAAGAGATGTATAAAGTGTATATTGTAGAGGATGATGAGATTATTGCACGAACAGTGAAAAAGCATTTAGAAGGCTGGGACTATGAGGTCCGCTGTGCAGAGGATTTTTCGGATATCCGGAAAGAATTTACAGAATTTGCACCACATATTGTGCTGATGGATGTGAAACTTCCATTTTATAATGGCTATTACTGGTGCAGTGAAATAAGAAAGGTTTCGAAAGTTCCGGTCATTTTCGTTTCTTCTATGGCGGATAATATGAATATTGTGATGGCAGTCAATATGGGCGGCGACGATTTTATTGCAAAGCCATTTGATATGGACGTGCTTACTGTTAAAATTCAGGCAATGCTTCGAAGAAGCTATGATTTTATCGGGCAGTCTTCTGTATTAGAGCACAAGGGTGCAATGTTAAATCTGACAGAAGCGACCTTACATTATAAAGAAGAAAAAATTGAACTGACCAAAAATGAACTCCGTATTTTACAGGTTTTAATGGAAAACAAAGAAAAAGTGGTCGGACGTGAAATGTTAATGACAAAGCTTTGGGAAAGTGACAGCTACGTCGATGAAAATACGCTTTCCGTCAACGTGAACCGTCTGCGTAAGAAATTAGAACAGATTGGATTAAGTGATTTCATTTTAACGAAAAAAGGAATCGGTTACCGCGTGTAAATACAAAGGATGGGAGATTTGAGGGAATGAAGCTGTTCGTTTCATATATGAAAGAAAAGGGAAAGTGGATTGCACTCTATGTGATTTGTGTTGGTTTAATGAGTGCTATTTTATTTTTTAATAAGATTTCAATCAATGAAATTTGTTATGGAATTTTAATCTGTGTGTTCTGTCTGTGTTTTTTATTTGTGACTGATGGATATGCTTATGTTCGGAAGTATCGGAAGTTAGAAACATTAAAGCAGCATATGGATGTTTTGCCAGAGGTATTAGAAGCACCGGAAAATATGCTGGAAGCTGAATATCAGGATTTTGTCTGCGGCATTTGGGAGGAAAAGATAAATCAGCAGAATGAAATGCTAGGAAAAGCCAAGGAGCAGAAGGAATATTATTCCATGTGGGTGCACCAGATAAAAACGCCAATTGCTGCACTGCGTCTTCTTTTGCAGGAAAAGAGCGAAGAAATAAATACATCCGAGGAACAGGACGAGCTGTTTCGCATCGAGCAGTATGTGGAAATGGCATTGCAGTATATCCGTTTAGATTCGGAATCCACAGATTTTGTAATTAAAAAAGTGGATATCGATGGCGTAATTAAAGAAGTTGTGCATAAGTATGCCAGACTTTTTATTCGCAAAAAAGTAAAATTACAGTACAACGAAATCCACACAGAGGTCTTAACAGATGAAAAGTGGCTGGCATTTGTGATTGAGCAGCTTTTATCAAATGCGATAAAGTATGCGGCTGGTGGAACTGTTATCATTTCGATGAGTGATGAAAAAGAGCTGATTATCGAAGATACCGGAATCGGAATTAATGCAGAGGATTTACCGCGTGTGTTTGAAAAAGGCTACACAGGCTATAACGGGCACGTCAATAAGCATTCCACCGGGATTGGACTGTATTTGTGCTACAAGATAATGAAGAAGCTTTCTCATGGAATTCGGATAGAATCTGAGGTGGGAAAGGGAACAAAGGTATTTTTATCTTTTCCAAACGAGCTTGATATGGTAAATGATTAACCTAACACCATTTATACACCAGTTAAATAAAGAGCTTTAATATGATAAAAAAACGTGCAATGTTAAATAACAAAGCACGTTTTATTTTTCATCCTTGGTATATTTAATAATGTCTGTAATATCGCAATCAAGAATATTACATAACTGATTAAGTGTGGTTATTTCCTTTTCCTTCAAAGTTTCCCACAATGGTTCGAAAGTAATCATGTTCATTGCCACCTCAAAATTATTATAGGTGTATGGAAAATAATTGAATATTCCCATAAATTTGGGAATGTTTGTCGAAAACTATTGAAAAATAAGCTATGAGGGAGTAAGATAACAGAGTATGAAAGAGAATTTAAAAAAAATAAAAGAGAAAAGCTTTTTATCTTTTTTGATTAAGGATGCAATTTTTATTATTACGGTATGGATGCTTTTTGAATATGTAGTTTTGCTTGGTAAAGAACAATCAGATAGTATGTCACCAACATTGGTAACAGGAGATATACTGATATCGGACAGGTTGTTTTATATATTTCATGAGCCAAAAACCGGAGATATTATATCTTTTACATTTACAGAAGATGGAGAAGCAAAAGTATATTGTAAAAGAATTATTGCAGTTGCCGGAGATGAAGTTTCTTTCAAAGATGGTAAGGTCTTGGTAAATGGAAATATTGTAGATGAAACATCATACATAGAGGAAGATACCCTGACAATTGGTTTTGATACATATTTTGTTCCAGAAGGACATTGTTTCGTATTAGGAGATAATAGGGAACAATCTTATGATTCCAGGTTTTGGGAAGAACCCTATGTTTCTTATGAAGATATTATAGCGAAACTTTTATTTAAAATTCCATTAGGAAAACATTGACTATATTCTATTGGCGAAAGCCAATTTGTGCCTATGGTCAAATAAATAAATACGATATGAAAGGATATGATAACATGAACGAAAAAATGTAGAAGTAAAAATCTCACTCATTACTTCGTTGTTATGGCACTGTCTTTTGGGGTGCTGGCAGCAGGCGTAAATACTGTGAATACTTTTAGTAAATATAAAGCAGGCTCTTATGATGATTGCCTTTGGTTATATGAAGAAGCAATTTCAAACGGACAAATATCAGAAGAACATGTTTTAACGCAGATTATTGAACAAAATGGATTTTCGCAGAGTGCTGTAGCACAGCTTTTAGATGATGGCTATTTGAGACAGTACATTGATAGATTGAAATCGGGTGGCTGGCTGGCTCAGGATTATACAATTCCGGGAGATACACCGGTATCTGAGACACCTGCAGAAAATACATCTTCTGCACAGCAATCCCAATATACAGAGGAAGAGATTGCTGCTGCCTGGAGCGAAACTTCTCGCGAGGAAGCTACCTGTACTAAAACAGGGAGTAATTACATACACTTGTACAATGTGTGAAGATTCTTATACGGAAGAAATAGATTGCATTGACCATAATTATGAAGTAAAAGAAGAGACAGAACCAACTTGTACAGAAGTAGGTTTTAAGACCTATCAGTGTACAATGTGTGAAGATTCACACACAGAAGAGATTGATGCAATTGGACATAGCGAATCAGAATGGACAGTAGTAAAAGAAGCAGGTGTATTTAGTAAGGGTGTAAAGAATATTATCTGTGAAAACTGTGGAGAGGTATTAGAAAGTGAAGAAATACCATCAACTGTGGGCGGATGGTTTACTTCGTTGGCTGAGATGTGGAAAGATTTGTGGGGATAGGTGTAAAAAATTCTCCCAAAAGGATTGATATTTATAGGAAATTGGCATATAATAAAAGTGTCAAGAAAAGCAATTTTCTTCCTGTGAAAACAGGGTACGAAGTATAAGGTACTTACTTCCACTGTACTGGCAGTGTAATAACGTTGCATTTACTCATGTCGGAGGCAAACTGACCGGATAAGCAAGGCTTATCGAATTGGTGGCACGCACCAGAACGAAACCAGTAAAATAAAATGATAATAAAAAGAAACCTTTAGCATATGCTCAAAGGTTTCTTTTTTGCTAAGGAGAAGAATGGCTTATCAGGCTAACCATGTAAAAATTCTGTCGGAAAGAGAATTTGTATCTAACTTGCAATGTGCTGCAATGCGATATAATGAATTACTAGACAGGGATGTATTATTTATATATAGGAACAAAGAGCGGATGTATGATTTTTATCAAATGTATTTTGGAAAAGATAATTTTATGCATTTGGCAGGGGTAAGACGTACAAAAGAAAATAAAGCTGTAGATTTTTATGATAAGTGTCTAGCTGGGACAATTAAATTGGAAGAATGTAAACCCAAACATAGTATTGTAAATATGCATGAAAAAGTTGCAGTAATACATACGTTATTAGATTATGGTAATTGTAAATGTTATAGAGCCGGATATAAAGGTTTGATTACAAGATATGATGATTTTGAATTTGCTATCGGTAATACTAGCGGAATTGTTGGATATACAAATAAATTGTCAGGAGAGGACAAATACGAAGTAAATCCGAATCACTTACCAATACCATATACTTTAATACCTAATGATATTAAGCAGTATTGTCAGGAAACATCAAAGATTATGTTTGTTTTATCAAAGAAACCTACGGAGGACAAGTATAAAGAATTATATTATGAAATAAAGAAAGGCATTTTTGCTACTGAGAGAGAGTTGTTTCCAGAAAGCCTGCAAGAGTTGTTAGTATAGGTTAAAAATATGTAATGATTTTGGAAAAAGAGAAAATAATTGCCACCAATCTTACAAGAATGTAAGAAATAACAGGAAAATGTAAGTTAAATCGATGGCTTGCATTTTCCTGTTTTGTTATGATTACTACAGTTCAAAGAACAGATGGAGGAAAAAGAAATGGCAATTTTAGAAGTAAACAATTTAAAGAAAATATACAGCACGAGACTTGGAGGCAATCAGGTGCAGGCATTGAGCGATATTAATTTCTCAGTGGAAGAAGGAGAATATGTGGCAATCATGGGTGAATCCGGTTCAGGAAAAACAACACTCTTAAATATTCTTGCAGCATTAGATAAGCCAACAGGCGGTGAAGTACTCTTAAATGGAAAAAATATTGTAACCATTAAAGAAAAAGAAATCTCTGCATTCCGAAGAGATAACCTTGGATTTGTATTTCAGGATTTTAATTTGTTGGATAACTTTTCCCTGCAGGATAACATCTTTCTCCCATTGGTGTTAGCAGGGGAAAAGGTTTCCGTAATGGAAGAGCGAATCAAACCAATCGCAGCAAAGCTTGGCATTACCGAGATTTTGAAAAAATATCCATATGAGGTTTCTGGTGGACAAAAACAGCGTGCAGCCGTAGCAAGAGCATTAATTACAAAACCACAGCTAATTCTAGCCGATGAGCCGACAGGAGCACTTGATTCTAAGGCAGCAAGCTCACTTTTGCATTTATTCCACAATATTAACGAGGAAGGACAGACTATTTTAATGGTAACGCATAGTGTAAAAGCAGCAAGCCATGCAAAACGGGTTCTTTTCATCAAAGACGGAGAGGTGTTCCATCAGTTGTATCGCGGAAATATGAACAATGAAGAATTATTTGCAAAAATTTCAGATACGCTGACACTTCTGACAACAGAGGTTTAAAGAGAGGGGAAACTTGTAATTATGAAACAGATTTATGGAAAACTGGCTGCGACGAATATAAAAAATAATAAGCAATTTTATCTGCCATATCTTTTAACAGGTGGAATGTCCGTTACCATGTTTTATACAATGGCAGCTATGGCAGCGAACGAAGCAATTAACAGTGTATACGGTGGAAATTATGTGCTGATTTGTTTGAGACTCGGACAGATTGTCATTGGCTTGTTCGTAACAATTTTTCTTTTTTACACAAACAGCTTTATTATGAAGCGCAGAAAAAAGGAACTTGGCATTTACAACATTCTTGGGATGGAAAAGAAGCATATTTCAAAGGTTTTAATTTTAGAAAATATTATAACATCCTGCATTTCCGTTGTGGGTGGACTCGCTTTTGGAATCGTATTTAATAAGCTTTTGATGATGCTTTTATATAAATTGATAAAGTTTGATACGCCAATTCACTTTACAATTTCAAAAACTGGAATTGTGTCTAGTGTGGTATTATTTGCAATTATTTATACAATGACTTTAATTTACAATCTTTTACAGGTGAAGCTTGCCAATCCAATTGAGTTGTTACGCAGTGGAAATGTAGGGGAAAAAGAGCCGAAAACAAAGATTTTTATGACCATTCTTGGCATTTTGTGTATTGGAGCAGGTTACTATATTTCCATTACAACAAAAAGCCCGGTTGAAGCATTGGTGCTGTTTTTTGTGGCAGTTATGTTAGTAATTATTGGAACTTATTGTCTTTTTACTGCAGGAAGTATTGCTTTTTTAAAGCTGCTTCGCAAAAACAAGAACTTTTATTATAAAACATCACATTTTACAGCAGTTTCCGGTATGCTTTACCGCATGAAACAAAATGCAGTTGGACTTGCAAATATCTGTATTTTATCCACAATGGTGCTTGTAATGCTTTCTGCATCTGTTAGTATGTTTGTTGGTGTAGAGGATGAGTTGAAAAACAGATATCCATCGGATATTAATGTTGATGGATATGCAATGGAAATTATAGATTGTTCAGAAATAATGGAAATTGCAAAATCGGTTGTAAAAGAGCAGGGAAATACAATCGTTGGTGAAAAGAGTTATTTCAGCTTAGATGTGACCTGTTTATTAGAGAATAATGATTTTTGTGGAAGAGAAGATGTTGAAATGACAATGTCTGGTTTTGACTGGTCAGATTTGTATTATCTTAAATTCTGTACCAAAGAAACCGGTGAGGATATTTATGAGAGAGAATTTCCGGATTTGAATGCAGGGGAAGTCTATATATTGGGATATCCTGCTTATGAAGGTGAGACAGTTTCTTTCTTTGGAGAAGAATTTAAGGTAGCAGAATCAGAAGAGTATTTTCCAGAGGAGGATGCTTATATGTCAGGAATGCTGGGAGGTGTTTATTATGTCATGTTACCAGACGAAACCACGTTGGATACCATCTTTGGAAAACAGCAGGAGGCATACGGGGATTATGCCAGCAATTATATGTATCATGCTTATCTTGATTTGGATGGTACGCAGGAAGAAAAAATCCAGTGCGGCAATTTGATTTCAGAGAAAATCAATGAGGTCATTTACGATGAAAATCATCCATTGTATGGAAAATGTGGAGGATTTTATACAGAAAGCAGAGATGCCTATCGCGGAGAGTTTTATATGGTGAATGGCGGTCTGTTATTCTTAGGTATCTTCTTAGGAATTATGTTTTTAATGATAACCTGTCTGATTATTTATTTTAAACAGATTTCCGAAGGTTATGAAGATAAGGAACGTTTTGTTATCATGCAGAAGGTCGGCATGAGCAAACGCGAAGTAAAAGCAACGATTAGCACTCAGATTCGTTTAGTATTTTTCCTTCCAATCATTGTCGCAGCTATTCATGTGGCAGCCGCTTATCCAATTATTGTAAGATTGTTAGCAATATTAAATCTTTCAAATGTATCGTTATTTGCAGCGTGTCTTGCGGGAACAATTCTGGTATTTGGTGTGATTTACTTTGTAATGTTTAAATTAACATCAAGAAGCTATTATCGTATTGTTGGAAATATGAATTAGGTTAAAAAAGAAAAGCATCGGTAGAGTTTTTTCTACCGGTGTTTTTTTCATATAAATCTGCATAAATCCTTTGAAATAAAAATGACAAGAAAAATTGTCAAAAAAGTATTGACAAGAAAAGTTGTCATTGCTATAATGAGTTCGCAGATGACAAATAAAGTTGTCAAAAAGACAATCTTGGTTGTCAAGAAAGTGGAAAAGCATTCATTTATTTTGAATGAAATTTGAAAGGAGCATGAGTTGAAAATGGAAAAGAACAATATGTTACAGGAGGCAAAGAAGCACTTCTCGAAAATTGGGGTTCGTTATTTTATTGGGGTGTTATTAATTTATATGGCTCAGTTAGTGGTTTATGGAGTGTGCACTACCATCTGGCCACAGATAAAAGAGAGTTATAATTTATCAACATTAAGTTTGATGGCACCGTTGTATATTATTGGAATGCCACTTATGATATACTTTATCCGGCAGATTCCGGCAGAAACTGCATCAGAAAAGAAAAAAATGAAGATTAGCCATTGGTTTGTAGCATTTCTTATGTGCTATGCAGGAATGAATCTTGCTAATTTTGCCGGACAGGCAGTAACTTCTGTTATCAGTATTTTTAAACAGGATACAGTAGATAATGTTATGGGAACGTTTGTTTCTGAGCTTCATCCGGGACTTACATTTTTATTTACAATTATTTGTGCACCAATTTTTGAGGAAATTATTTACCGTAAGCTTTTAGTTGACCGTACTGTAAAATGTGGAGAAGGTACAGCCGTTGTATTATCCGGTCTGATGTTTGGACTCTTTCATGGAAACTTAAATCAGTTTATTTACACATTTTTCCTTGGTTCATTTTTTGCATTTATTTATGTAAAAACAAGAAATTTATTACACGTTATTCTTTTACATATGGCAGTGAACTTTATGGCAGGCTTTGCGCTTAACTTAGTATGTGATTGCAGTGGATATTATGAATTGGTGCAGGCAGCAGCAAATGGAGCAACAGAGGCAGAGCTTACCGCACTTTCTATGGAGCACATGGCAGGTATGCTTGTTCTTGGAATTTTTGGAATGGCAATGATTGGAATGATAATTGCAGGTGTGGTTCTTTTCATTGTAAACCGCAAGAAATTTGTATTAACACAGCAGGAAGTAGTGCTTCCAAAGGGAAAACGTTTCACAACCATATTTTTAAATCTTGGAATGATTTTATTCTGTGGATTTTGGATAATTCAGATGATTGTACAGCTTTTAGCATAAGAGTACAATAAAAAGGAAAAAGTGTGTCCACAAAAATATTTAATAAAACTGTATCATGCCATAATTTGCATTATCAGAAACTTTAAACATTCGTATGGATTCTTTTGCAAGGAAAAGTTTTAAGAACGTTTGGATAAAAACTTAGAAATTCTCTGCTTTTTCCGATGAATAAACATTTTGTGTCCGCTCACGCGTTTTATCACTCACAAAAAAAGCGTCCGCAGTGGGACGGAATTTTCGGTCTACAGTTTTCAAGTACATCTAGCAGGATGTTTTGACAAAGTCGATATAGGAATCCGGCTACCGCAAAGGAGGGCGTTACGCTGCATATCAATTACACGTAATGTTCTCCTGCGTCCGCCGGATTCCGTTTTGCCAAAGCAAACCTGCAAGATGTACTAAGAAAACTGAGAAACGCAAAATTCCGTCTCCATGCGAACGCTTTTTTCGTGAGTGTAAACACCTTGAGCGGACATAAAAGATAACGATTTCATCGGAAAAAGTAGTAGAATTTCAAGTTTTTTGACACGTTCTTAAAATTTTTTATTGTCGAAAGAATCAAT
>JBGVHB010000123.1:0-71195 GCA_045121975.1 Roseburia sp. | reverse complement strand
CTCCAGAGGCAATGTGAAACATCTGATAACCGATTTTAATGGTAGGAAAGGCGCTTCCCCAAAGAAAACAGCAGAAGCAGGCCAGCAGAGCCACAACTGTTTTTTTCTGAAAAAAAGCAGAAGAGGAATCGGAGGAAGAATTGGGGGAAGAACTGGGAGAAACCGAACCGGGCTGAGCCGGTTTTGTTGCAGTTGAATTTAAATCCATAATAATCTCACTTTCACAGAGAAAGACACTGACCTGTAAAAACTGCAGGATCAGTGTCTTTTTTAGTAATAATAGAATTTACATCTTCAGATTTTCTTTTGCGGTAGAAAGCATCAGCTTAATACGGTTCAGCTGGTTTACTTCACTGGCACCGGGGTCGTAGTCTACGGCGATGATGTTGGAATCGGGATACTGACGGCGCAGTTCCTTGATAACACCTTTACCTACTACGTGGTTGGGCAGACAGCCGAAGGGCTGCGTGCAGACGATATTGGGGGTGCCGTTGTGGATCAGTTCCAGCATTTCACCGGTCAGGAACCAGCCTTCGCCGGTCTGATTGCCCAGGGAAACGATGCCCTTGGCGTATTCGGCCAGCTGTTCAATATGTACAGGTGCTTCGAAACGTTTGCTGTTTTCCAGTTCTTCGCGGACTGTTTTGCGGAACTGTTCAATAGCCTGAATACCGATGTTGGAAAGTACGGCGCTCTTTTTCTTGAAGCCCAGGTTTTCTACCTTGAAGTTCATGTTGTAGAAGCTGTACATTAAGAAATCCAGCAGATCGGGTACAACGGCTTCGGCACCTTCTTTTTCCAGCAGCTCTACCAGATAGTTGTTGGCTGCAGGCAGGAATTTAACCAGAATTTCGCCAACTACGCCGACTCTGGGTTTTACCATGTCTTCATGGATGGGCAGTTCATCGAAGTCGTGGATGATTCCTTTGATCATCTTGTTGAACTGGCCATAGTGAATACCGTCCTTAGACAGGAAACGGCAGCAGCGTTTTTCCCATTTGCGGTGAAGGGCATTGGCGGAGCCTTTTTTCACTTCGTAAGGTCTTACGCGGTACAGACAGCGCATGAAAACATCGCCAAATACAATGGCCATCAGTGCTTTGATGATCAGTGTAGGTGTGATCTTAAAGCCGGAGTTCTTTTCAAATCCCTGGAAACTCAGGGAGATAACAGGTACCTGTTCCAGGTTGGCTTTTGCCAGTGCACGGCGGATAAAGCCGATGTAGTTGGATGCACGGCAGCCGCCGCCGGTCTGGGTGATGAAAACGGCTGTTTTATTGGGATCGTATTTGCCGGACTGGAGACTGTCCATAATCTGGCCAACTACGATCAGGGAAGGATAGCAGGCGTCATTGTTTACATATTTCAGACCTGCATCCAGAGAGTCTTTATTGGTGCTGTCCAGAACTTCCACATGGTAGCCCAGACTGTTGAGTGCAGCCTGCAGCATACTGAAGTGGATGGGAGACATCTGAGGACACAAAATGGTGTAATCCTTTTTCATCTCCTTGGTAAATTCCACGCGGTTTAATGCGGAAGAAATTGCTTTTTTCGCTGTTCCGGCAGTCTGACGAACGCGGAGAGCGGAAAGCAGGGAGCGGATACGGATACGAGCCGCACCCAGGTTATTTACTTCGTCAATTTTCAGAACCGTGTAAATCTTGCCGGCAGCTTTCAGAATGTCGGAAACCTGATCGGTGGTAACGGCATCCAGACCGCAGCCGAAGGAGTTTAACTGGATCAGATCCAGGTCTTTTCTGGTGCCTACAAAGGAAGCTGCTGCGTAAAGGCGGGAGTGGTACATCCACTGGTCCATAACGATTAACGGACGTTCTACTTCTTTTAAATGGGAGATAGAGTCTTCTGTTAATACGGCAATGCCATAGGAATTGATTAATTCTGGAATACCATGATTGATTTCTGGGTCAACATGATATGGTCGTCCAGCTAAAACGATACCGCGTTTTCCGTTTTCTTCCATGTATTTTAAGACTTCTTCACCTTTTTGCTGCATTTCCATGCGGACAACAGCAAGTTCTTTCCAGCCTTCGGAAACAGCATCTCTGATTTCTGCTTCTGTAATATTAAATTCAGAATTAACAAATGTCTTGATAAGCTGTGAAGAAAGGGTTTCTTCACTTGCAAATGACATAAATGGATTCATGAATTTCACCTGGCCGGAGGTGATTTCATCTACGTTATTTTTAATATTTTCTGCGTAAGAAGTTACAATAGGGCAGTTATAGTGGTTGTTAGAATCTGGGAACTCATTTCTTTCATATGGAATACAAGGATAGAAGATGAAGTCCACATTCTGATGAATTAACCAGGAAACATGTCCATGTGCAAGCTTAGCTGGGTAACATTCGGATTCGGATGGAATGGAATCAATACCCATCTCATAAATCTTACGTGTGGAAGCTGGTGAGAGCAGTACGGAGAAGCCTAATTTTTTGAAAAAGACAGCCCAGAATGGGTAGTTCTCGTACATATTTAAAACTCTTGGTATACCAACAGTTCCACGTGGTGCGTCATTGACTGGCAAAGGCTCGTAGTCAAAGAGACGTTTATTTTTGTATTCGAAAAGGTTTGGAATATTCTCTTTATTTTTCTCTTTTCCAAGACCACGCTCACAACGGTTACCGGTAATGTAAGAACGATTGCCGGAGAAACGGTTGATGGTTAAGAGACAGTGGTTGGTACAGCCCTGACATCTTGTAAGCTTTGTATCAAAGGTCAATGCATTGATTTCTTCGATAGAAAGCATAGATGTTTTATAATTTTCTTCGTGGCGCTCGCGTGCGATAAGGGCAGCACCGAAAGCACCCATGATACCTGCAATGTCAGGTCTTACACACTCGCAGCCGGAAATTTTCTCGAAGCTTCGTAATACTGCGTCATTGTAGAAAGTACCACCCTGAACAACGATATTATTTCCAAGGTCTTTGGCATCAGAAAGCTTAATAACCTTAAAGAGTGCGTTTTTGATAACGGAATAAGCAAGACCGGAAGAAATATCAGCAACCGATGCGCCTTCCTTCTGTGCCTGCTTTACTTTGGAGTTCATAAATACAGTACAGCGTGTTCCAAGGTCGATTGGATTTTTTGCAAAAAGAGCCTCTTTTGCAAAGTCCTGTACGGAGTAATTTAAGGATTTTGCAAATGTTTCAATGAAAGAACCACAGCCGGAGGAGCAGGCTTCGTTTAACTGGACGCTGTCTACGGTCTGATTCTTAATCTTGATACATTTCATATCCTGACCACCAATATCTAAGATGCAGTCTACTTCAGGATTAAAGAATGCGGCTGCATAATAGTGTGCAACTGTTTCTACTTCACCTTCATCTAACTGCAGGGCAGCTTTTAATAATGCTTCACCATAACCGGTAGAGCAGGAATGAACGATGTGTGCTTTTTCCGGAAGCTGGCTGTAGATTTCCTTGATGGAACGAAGGGCTGTTGCAAGCGGGCTTCCGTTGTTATTGCTATAGAAAGAATAAAGCAGAGAGCCATCTTCGCCTACTAATGCAATTTTGGTTGTGGTAGAACCAGCGTCGATACCAAGGTAACAATTGCCTTCGTATGTGGATAAGTCTGCTGATTTTACATTGTGTCCGTCGTGACGGGCGCGGAAAGCATCATATTCTGCCTGATTTTCAAAAAGAGGCTCCATACGTGCAACTTCAAATTCCATTTTGATGTCGGACTGAAGTTTGGTAAGTAATTCCACTAGACTCGTAGTGTTGTCTTCTTTATAATTTAATGCAGAACCAATTGCTGCAAAAAGATGCGAATTTTCCGGTGTGATTGCATGCTCATCATCCAGATTTAAAGTACGGATAAATGCTGCCTTTAACTCAGAAAGGAAGTGCAGCGGACCGCCAAGGAATGCAACGTGGCCGCGAATTGGCTTACCACAGGCAAGTCCACTAATGGTCTGGTTGACTACTGCCTGGAAAATGGAAGCAGATAAGTCTTCTCTGGTTGCCCCTTCGTTGATTAATGGCTGGATATCTGTTTTGGCAAAAACACCACAGCGTGCTGCGATTGGATAGATTGCTTTGTAATCTTTTGCATAGGTATTAAGACCAGTTGCATCTGTCTGAATTAAGGCTGCCATCTGGTCAATAAAAGAACCTGTACCACCGGCACAGATACCATTCATACGCTGTTCGACATTGCCGCCTTCAAAATAAATGATTTTAGCATCCTCGCCACCAAGCTCGATTGCAACGTCGGTCTGCGGTGCATAATGCTGCAGAGCAGTAGAAACAGAGATAACCTCCTGAACAAATGGCACGTCAAGATGTTTTGCGAGTGTAAGACCACCAGAACCGGTAATCATTGACGCAATTTTTAAATCTCCAAGTTTGTCATAAGCTTTCTGGACAAGAGAAGCCAATGTTTCTCTGATGTTGGCAAAGTGTCTTTCATAATCTGAAAATAAAAGATTGTCTTTGTCATCAAGAACAGCAACTTTTACTGTTGTTGAACCAATATCGATTCCAAGCTTGTGAAGTATGTTGTTGCTCATTATAAATCCTCCAAATCTATTCGTTTTGAAAAAAACTTTTTCCTATTATAATGTCTGCTTAAAATCAGACCAATGTACATTATACGACAGTAAATGGCAAAAGACAATGTGCAATTCGGCTGAAAAAATAAACTTTTTATGAAGAAAATAGGCATTGATTGACAAAGGCTTTTTAGATGGATATACTTGCTTCATAAAGATTTTTTTCATTTGTAACAGCGTCGCTGTCATGGAAAAAGAACAGGAGCAGAATAAGAATGAACTGGTTAAATAAATTAGAAAAAAAATTCGGACGTTTTGCGATACCAAACCTCATTGTCTGGCTGATTGGTGCATATTCGATTGGCTTTGTTCTCAATATCGTGAACCCGGATATTATGAATTATTTGAATTTTCAGCCACATCTGATTTTGAAAGGGCAGATATGGAGAATTGTTACATGGATTTTCCAGCCGACAAGCAGCGGAGTTATTTCTCTTTTAATTATGATGATGTTTTATTATCAGCTGGGAACTGTATTAGAGAGAACCTGGGGAACTTTCCGGTTTAATGCCTATCTTTTTGGCGGTATGATATTTACAGTTTTAGGTGCGCTGTTATTATATGGTGTGATTTATCTGTTTTTTGGCGGAACTGTTGCAATGATGGCAAGCGGACTTATGGGAAGTCTTATCAGCACGCAGTATATTAATATGTCAATTTTTCTGGCATTTGCAACAATGTACCCTAATATGCAGGTGATGCTGTATTTCATCATTCCAATTAAGATGAAATGGATGGCATTGGTTTATGTGGTAATCATTGTGTTAGATATTGTCAGCACATTCAGTGATATTTATTATGGATATGGCTCACTTACTTTAGCGGTATGGATTACTGTAATTAAAGCAGTGACAATTATTATGTCTTTATTAAACTTTTTGATTTTCTTCCTGTCTACAAGGAATATGCAGCGTTACGCACCGCATGAGATTCATCGCAGACAACAGTTTAAAAAGCAGATGAGAGAGCCGCGTCCGGGTTCAGGCATCACAAAACACAAATGTGCTGTATGCGGAAGAACTGAAGTAACAAATCCGGAGTTGGAATTCCGTTTCTGCTCAAAATGCGAGGGCAATTATGAATATTGTCAGGACCATTTGTTTACACATCAGCATATTCGCAGGGTTTAGGAAGAGAACGACCGTATCTTTTTAAGAAAATAGAAATCCTTTGCAAGAAATCATTTCTTGCACTAGAAAAATAAGGCAATTCATGTTATATTATACTTGCACCTTGTCAGTGTATCAGGTATGATATTACGATGAGCTGCCTTTTTCTTTTTTGGGAAAATGTCATAGAAAGCAGGATAGGTGCTTGTGTGGCGGAGAATATGGAGTCCCGGACAAAAGAAAGAGATGTTATGAGGAGGAACTGACATCATGGAAAACGAAGTTGTTTCAAAGAATTTTATTGAACAGATTATTGAAAAAGATATACAGGAAGGACATTGCCAGGAAATTCACACAAGATTTCCACCAGAACCAAATGGTTATCTTCATATTGGACACGCAAAATCCATCCTTTTAAATTATGGATTAACACAGAAATATAACGGAAAATTCAATCTCAGATTTGATGATACAAACCCAACCAAAGAAAAGACAGAGTTTGTAGAAGCAATCGAAGCGGATATTGCATGGCTTGGTGCAGACTGGGAGGACAGACTTCTTTTTGCATCAGACTATTTTGAAGAGATGTACGAAGGTGCAGTGAAGTTAATTAAAAAAGGAAAAGCATATGTATCTGATTTAACAGCAGAGCAGATTCGTGAATATCGCGGAACATTAACTGAGCCGGGAAAAGAAGACCCATATTCTACCCGAAGCGTAGAAGAGAACCTTGCATTATTCGAAGATATGAAAAATGGCAAGGTTGCAGATGGTGAGAAGGTGCTTCGTGCAAGAATTGATATGGCATCTTCAAATATTAATATGAGAGACCCTGTTATTTACCGCGTGGCTCGTATGACACATCACAGAACAGGTGATAAATGGTGCATTTACCCAATGTATGATTATGCGCATCCAATCGAGGACGCAATTGAAGGAATTACACATTCTATTTGTACCTTAGAGTTTGAAGACCACAGACCATTATATGACTGGGTATTAATCGAGCTTGGCTACAAGGATGATGCGCAGGGCACACCAAAACAGATTGAGTTTGCAAAATTATATTTAACAAATGTAGTAACTGGTAAACGATATATCAAGAGACTGGTAGAAGAAGGAATCGTAGACGGATGGGATGACCCACGTCTTGTTTCGATTGCAGCACTTCGTAGAAGAGGCTTTACACCGGAATCTATCAAAATGTTTGTTGAGTTATGTGGAATTTCCAAAGCAAACAGCTCCGTTGATTACGCAATGTTAGAGTACTGTATTCGTGAGGATTTAAAACTGAAAAAACCACGTATGATGGCGATTTTAGACCCTGTTAAGGTTGTAATTGACAACTATCCGGAAGGACAGGTGGAATACCTCGACGTTGTAAATAACTTAGAAAATGAAGAGCTTGGCAGCCGTAAAGTTCCATTTACACGCGAAATTTATATCGACCGCGAAGACTTTATGGAAGAGCCGCCAAAGAAATATTTCCGTATGTTCCCAGGCAACGAAGTACGTCTGATGAACGCATATTTTGTAACCTGCAATAGCTTTGTAAAAGATGAAAACGGAAAAGTAACAGAGATTCACTGTACTTATGACCCTGCATCCAAAGGTGGAAACAGCCCGGATGGACGTAAAGTAAAAGGAACAATCCAGTGGGTGTCTGCAGAATATGGAATCAATGCAGAAGTGCGTTTATATGAAAATATTGTAGATGAGGAAAAAGGGGTTTATAATGAAGATGGAAGTCTGAATTTAAATCCAAATTCACTTACCGTATTAAAGAATTGTGTGGTAGAATCCAATCTTGCAGATGCTAAGGCATATGACAGCTTCCAGTTTGTACGTCAGGGATTTTTCTGTGTAGATGCAAAAGATTCTACTCCAGAGCATTTGGTATTTAACAGAATTGTTTCATTAAAGAGTTCATTTAAGTTACCAACAACGAACTAGGGATAGGAAGTCTGCATTTTAAGTACGAGAAGATAATGGAGGAAAAAAGCATGAATTTATTTGCAGGATTAGAGCAGTTTGGAATCAAAGCAGAAGATACCAAAAATCTCTTTGAAGAAGAGAAAAAGCCGGCAGCTGCAGCTAATGAGGGGGCAGCAAAAGAAGAAGTTCCGACAGAAGATACATTTTTATTGGAAAAAGCAGTCCGTTGTACTGTATGTGATAAAGTTTTCAAGACAAAGATGATTAAGAGCGGACGTATCAAACGTTTAGAGCCTGATATGGATTTGCGTCCAAGATTTCAGTATATTGATACAATCAAATATGATATTATTTCTTGTCCGGCATGCGGTTATACTGCAATGACCCGTTTCTTTGACCACTTATCTTCTATGCAGACAAAGATGATTAAAGAGCAGGTTTGTGCAAACTTTAAACCAACCGGAGAAGAACCGGCAGTTTTTGATTATGATTTCGCAATTAACCGTTATAAATTATCACTGTTTAATACCCTTGTAAAAAAAGGAAAAACAAGTGAGAAAGCATATACCTGTTTAAAAATCGCATGGTTATATCGTGGAAAATACGAATCCTTAGATGCGAATGATGCTTCTTTAGAAGAGCAGAGGAAAGAATGCAAAGTGCAGGAAGAGGCGTTCTACCAGCAGGCGTATGAAGGTTTAACCAAAGCAGTAGCATCAGAAATGTTCCCAATCTGTGGTATGGACCAGACAACTGTAGATTATCTGCTTGCAGTGATGAGTACACACTTTAAGAAATACGATGTTGCATCCAAATGTATTTCAAATATCTTGTCTGCTCCGAATGCATCTAAGAAGATGAAAGACAGAGCATTTGATTTGAAAGAGCAGATTGTTGCAGAGATTAAGAAAACAAAACAGTAAGAGTGACGATATGATTGAAATCATGATTGACTTACAGGGGGGAGCGAAAGCTCCCCTTTATGAAAAAATATACGAATATATTAAGAATGAGATTGTTGACGGTAAGATTTCCAAAGGGGAAAAATTACCGTCAACACGTTTATTAGCAGAACAATTGTCCGTCAGTCGAAGTACGATTGAGATGGCGTATAACCAGCTTTTAGCGGAAGGATATATCGTGTCAGAGGCATGCAGAGGCCATTTTGCGTGCGATATCCGGGAACTTTATCAGTTAGAGCAGAAAGAAGCTCCAGCGCGAAGGAAAACGGAGGCAAAGGCAGAAGAAAAAGAGTATATTGATTTTTCACCGTATGCGATTGATACGAAGCATTTTCCTTATAATATCTGGCGGAAACTGCATCGTAATGTTTTATTAGATGACAAGGAAGAGCTGCTGCTTGCCGGAGATGGACAGGGGGATATCGGTCTTCGAAGTGCAATCGCAGGTTATCTGCATCAGGCACGCGGAGTCAATTGCAGTCCCTCCCAGATTATTATTGGAGCAGGAAATGAATATTTAGAAATTCTTTTGACACAGCTGCTTGGAGAGGGCAAAAAGGTATTGATGGATGACCCGACCTATTTACAGGCATACCGCACGTTTTCAAATATGGGATACGAAGTAACAACTGTCCAAATTGGTGAAAAGGGAATGGCATTAGAGCAGGTACAGAAAGAGAATCCCGACATGATTTATATCATGCCGTCGCATCAGTTTCCACTTGGAATCGTTATGCCGTTAAAAGAGCGTCTGGAGCTCTTACAGTGGGCATCAGAAGAAGAGGGAAGATATCTAATTGAGGATGACCACGATAGTGAATATCGTTATCGCGGAAAGCCGATTCCATCGTTGCAGAGTATTGACCATAGCGAGCGTGTGATATATCTTGGGACTTTTTCGAAAAGTATTGCACCATCACTTCGTATCAGTTATATGGTGCTGCCAGAGCATCTGGTAGAGGTGTATCAGAAAAGATGCAGTTTTTATTCGACGACAGTTCCCAAAATTGAGCAGGAAGTATTAAAAGAATTTATACAGGAAGGCCATTTTGGAAGACATTTAAATAAAATGCGTGCACTTTATAAAACAAAGCACGATTTTCTGGTGGGCGAATTAAAAAAGCGAAGCTGGGTAGCAAAGGTGAAAGGCGACCATGCAGGGCTTCATGTATTAGTTCAGGTAAAAACAAAGCTTTCGGAAGAAGCATTGTGTGCTGCGGCAGAGGAAGCAGGTGTAAAAGTAACGGGTATTTTGGAACATTACATTTATAAGGATGGAATGGAGAAAAAGCCGACTTTACTGATTGGATATGGAAAGTTAAATGAAGATGAAATAAAAAATGGACTTCGGATTTTGGATGAAATCATAGAAAATGAGTCTTAAAACAAATAAAAAGCCAGCTGGCATTTCTAAAAAATTAGAAGTGCCAGCTGACTTTTTTGTAGTAAAAATCGTGTTAAAACAAGATTTAATATATTGAAAGAATCAATTATTTATTGTTCTTTTCAGCTTCCTGCATTTTCATTGCACGAACTTTTAATGGAAGTCCGAATAATGTGATGAAGCCTTCTGCATCGTGGTGGTCATATAAATCACCTGTTGTGAAGCTTGCAAGAGATTCACTGTAAAGTGAGTATGGTGAAGTTGTACCAGCCTTGATGATGTTACCTTTATATAATTTAAATTTAACTTCTCCAGTAACATATTCCTGTGTGGATTCGATAAATGCCTGAACAGCTTCACGAAGTGGAGTAAACCATTTTCCTTCGTATACAATCTGAGCAAGTTTGTTGCCCATATCTTTCTTTACTTCCATAGTAGCGCGGTCAAGAACTAATTCTTCTAACTGCTGGTGAGCTTCCATAAGGATTGTTCCACCTGGAGTTTCGTATACACCACGAGATTTCATACCAACAACGCGGTTTTCTACGATATCAACGATACCAACACCATGTTTTCCACCAAGAGCGTTTAATTCGCGGATGATGTCAGAAACTTTCATTTTCTTTCCGTTTACAGATGTTGGAACACCTTTTTCGAAAGTCATAGTTACATATTCACCTTCTTCTGGAGCTTTCTCAGGAGAAACACCAAGAACAAGAAGGTGGTCGTAATTTGGCTCACATGCAGGGTCTTCTAATTCAAGACCTTCATGGCTGATGTGCCAGAGGTTACGGTCGCGGCTGTAGCTGGAGTCTGCTGAGAATGGAAGGTCGATACCATGTGCTTTACAGTATTCGATTTCTTCTTCACGAGAGTTCATTGTCCATTTGTCATCACGCCATGCAGCGATGATTTTAAGGTCTGGAGCTAAAGCTTTGATACCTAATTCGAAACGAATCTGGTCATTTCCTTTACCAGTTGCACCATGACAGATAGCGGTAGCGCCTTCTTTTCTTGCAACTTCTACTAATCTTTTTGCAATACCTGGACGAGCCATAGATGTTCCAAGTAAATATTTGTTTTCGTATACAGCATTTCCCTGTACACATGGAACGATGTATTCATCACAGAATTCATCTGTAATATCTTCGATGTATAATTTAGTAGCACCGGATAATTTTGCACGTTCCTCTAAACCATCTAATTCTTCGCCCTGTCCGCAGTCGATACAGCAGCAGATAACTTCGTAATCATAATTTTCCTTTAACCAAGGAATAATGGCTGTGGTATCAAGACCACCAGAGTAAGCTAAAACAACTTTTTCTTTCATTATAAATGACCTCCATTTAATATGTATATTTGGTATGGGAAAGATTCCCTTATCAATGTTCTGCAAACAATATACAACATTATATAATAGAATGCAAGTGGAAATATGCATATTTTAACAAGA
This sequence comes from Roseburia sp., assembly GCA_045121975.1. Taxonomy (GTDB): domain Bacteria; phylum Bacillota; class Clostridia; order Lachnospirales; family Lachnospiraceae; genus Roseburia. The sequence continues at coordinate 59,776 of JBGVHB010000123.1, read as the reverse complement.
AAAAATGTATAATATGCATAAAAAACAAATAATACTTGCATATTATGCAAATGGGATGTATACTTATGCAAAACAAAAGCATGAGAATGTATATCCTGAATAGAAGGCTTGCATCTACGGAAAAATAGTGCGATAATCTAGGTTATGGAAAAAATCGTAAATTTTGGAAAAGGAAAGGTTACGAAAGCTATGAAAACAAAAATTTTTATCGATGGTAGTGAAGGAACAACTGGTTTAAGAATATATGAACGTTTTGAAGGAAGAGATGATATCGAACTTCTTCCTATTTCAAGTGAGTTAAGAAAAGATGTGGCGGAGAGAAAAAGATTAATTAACGAATCCGATATTACATTCCTTTGTCTCCCGGATGCAGCGGCAAGAGAATCTGTAAGTCTTGTTGAAAATGAAAAAGTAAGAATTATTGATACATCCACAGCACACCGTACAGAAAGCGGCTGGGCATATGGTTTCCCGGAATTATCCGCTTCTCATAGAGATGCTATTAAAAATGGAAAGAGAATTGCAGTTCCGGGATGTCATGCAACAGGCTTTATGTCGATTGTATATCCATTAATCGCAGGTGGTCTTCTTCCAAAGGATTATCCGGTAGCGGCATTTTCTTTAACAGGCTATAGCGGCGGCGGAAAGAAAATGATTGCAGAATACGAAGCAGAAGGAAGAAACAGTGACATCAATGCACCAAGAGAATATGCATTGACACAGCAGCACAAACACTTAAAGGAAATGAAAGCAATTACAGGGCTTTCAAGAGAACCACTGTTTTCTCCGATTGTAGCTGATTATTACAGCGGTATGGTGGTTTCTGTACCTGTTTATACTGAATTTTTAAGCAAGTGCAAAAATCCAAAAGAAATGACAGAATACTTTGCAAACTATTATGCAGGCGAAAAATTCGTTCAGGTTGTGGAAAACGGAAACGAAGATTTATACGGCGGAATGCTTGCCGGCAATACATTAAGCGGCTGGGACGGACTGAAAGTATACGTGACAGGAAATGAAGAGCGAATGGTGCTTTCTGCACAGTTTGACAACCTTGGAAAAGGTGCTTCCGGTGCGGCAGTTCAGTGTTTAAATATTTTACTCGGCTGTGAAGAAAATAAAGGATTAGTTTTATAGAAATGGCTGATATCATGATAAGACAAATGAAAATAGAAGATTATGAAGAAGTACATAATCTGTGGATGGAAATTCATGGCTTTGGAATTCGAAGTATTGATGATTCGAAAGAAGGCGTGGAGCGTTTCATCCGAAGAAATCCAACCACCAGCATGGTGGCAGTAGCAGACGGAAAAATCATTGGCTCGATTCTTTGCGGACACGATGGCAGACGCGGATGTCTTTACCATGTCTGTGTGCAGGAAAATTACCGCAAGCATGGAATCGGTCAGAAAATGGTAGAAGCCTGTTTAGAGGCATTGAAAAAAGAAAAGGTCAACAAAGTGAATTTAATTGCTTTTCAGAAAAATGAGGTCGGAAATCGTTTCTGGAAAAGCCTTGGCTGGTCTTTTCGGGAAGATGTCAATTATTATGAATGCGTTTTAAATGAGGAAAATGTAACAACCTTTAATCCATAAGGGCAAGGAGGAAATGGAAGATGAAGCAGGTCAAAGGCGGCGTAACCGCAGCAAAAGGATTTAAAGCAGCAAGCACAGCAGCAGGGATTAAATATAAAGAGCGTAAAGATATGGCAATGATTTACAGTGAAGTTCCATGTAAAGCAGCAGGTACTTTTACAACAAACGTGGTAAAAGCAGCACCGGTAAAATGGGATAGAAACGTTGTATATAACAGCAAAGCAGCACAGGCAGTTGTTATCAATGCAGGAATTGCAAATGCATGTACCGGCGAAGAAGGAATGGGTTACTGCGAAGCAACCGCTAAGAAAGTAGAAGAAATTTTAAATATTCCATCCGAACAGGTGTTAGTTGCATCTACCGGTGTCATTGGAAAACAGCTTCCAATTGACCGTATCTGTAATGGAATCGAAGCAATGGTTCCTGAATTAAAGGATGATTTAGAAAGCGGTCATAACGCGGCACTTGCCATTATGACAACAGATACCCATGAAAAAGAAGTAGCTGTTACGATTGAACTTGGTGGAAAAACAGTAACCATCGGTGGTATGTGTAAAGGCTCTGGAATGATTCATCCAAATATGTGTACCATGTTAAGCTTTGTAACAACAGATGCAGCAATTTCTAAGGATTTATTACAGAAAGCCTTAAGCGAAGACGTAGAAGATACTTATAATATGATTTCTGTTGACGGAGATACTTCCACAAACGATACCTGTTTATTATTAGCAAATGGTATGGCAGGCAACCCGGAAATCACAGAAGAAAACGAAGATTATGAAACCTTCAAAAAAGCATTAAACTTCGTAAATGAGACACTTGCCAAAATGATGGCAGGGGACGGCGAAGGTGCAACTGCATTATTCGAGGTAAAAATCGTTGGTGCAGAAAGCAAGGAGCAGGCAAAAGTATTAAGCAAATCAGTGATTACCTCAAGCCTTACCAAAGCAGCCATTTACGGACATGATGCAAACTGGGGACGAATCCTTTGTGCAATGGGATATTCCGGTGCACAATTTGACCCGGAAAAGGTTGACCTTTATTTTGAAAGTGCTGCTGGAAAAATGCAGATTATCAAAGATGGTGTCGCTGTAGATTATAGTGAAGAAGAAGCAACAAAAATTTTATCAGAGCCTGTAGTAACAGCAATCGCAGATGTAAAAATGGGCAATGCAGAAGCGACCGCATGGGGCTGTGATTTAACTTATGATTATGTAAAAATTAACGCAGATTACCGTTCGTAATTTGGTAGTTTTAGAAAGGCAGAATTAGTTATGGAAGATAAGAAAATGGAAGAAGTATTAGCAAAAGCAGAGGTATTGATTGAAGCATTACCATATATTCAGCATTTTAACCGCAAAATCATCGTTGTAAAATACGGTGGAAGCGCGATGGTAGATGAAAAATTAAAACATCAGGTCATTCAGGACGTAACACTTTTAAAACTTGTAGGCTTTAAACCAATCATCGTTCATGGCGGTGGTAAAGAAATCAGCCGTTGGGTAGAAAAAGTCGGCATGGAGCCTGTATTCGTGAACGGACTTCGTAAAACAGACGAAGATACAATGGAAATCGCGGAAATGGTACTTAACAAAGTAAATAAATCCCTTGTTAAACTGGTTCAGGAGCTTGGTGTCAATGCAGTCGGAATCAGCGGAAAAGACGGTGGACTTTTAAAAGTAGAAAAGAAATATTCAAACGGACAGGACATCGGTTTTGTTGGTGAAATCACAGAAGTAAATCCAAAAATTCTTTTTGATTTACTCGAAAAAGATTTTCTTCCAATTATTTGTCCGGTTGGAATGGATGATGAATTTAACAGCTATAATATCAATGCAGATGATGCTGCCTGCGCAATTGCAAGAGCAGTCAATGCAGAAAAATTAGCATTCCTTACCGATATTGAAGGTGTATATAAAGACCCACAGGATAAATCCACATTAATCTCTGAATTAACCGTTAGTGATGCAAAATCCTTAATCGGCGACGGCTATATTGGCGGCGGTATGCTTCCAAAATTAAACAACTGTATTGATGCGATTGAAAATGGTGTATCAAGAGTACATATTTTAGACGGACGAATTGCACATTGTCTGTTATTAGAGATTTTCACAAACAAAGGAATCGGAACAGCTATCTTAGGGGATAAGGAGAGAAAGTTTTACAATGAATAAGACAGAATATATTGAAGAGGCAGAAAAAGCCCTGCTTCATACATATAATCGTTTTCAGCTTGTATTAGAGCGTGGAAACGGTGTGTATCTTTATGATACAGACGGAAAAGAATATTTAGATTTTGCAGCCGGAATCGCAGTACAGGCATTTGGCTACAACAATAAAGAATATAATGACGCATTAAAATCACAGGTGGATAAACTGCTTCATACATCTAATCTTTACTACAATGTGCCAACCATGAACGCTGCAAAACGTTTATTAAAAGCAAGCCAGATGGATAGAGTATTTTTCACAAACAGTGGAACAGAAGCCATTGAAGGGGCAATCAAGGCTGCCAAAAAATATGCGTTTACAAGAGACGGACATGCAGGCCATGAGATTATTGCAATGAATCACTCTTTTCATGGAAGAAGTATCGGAGCATTATCGGTTACTGGAAATAAACATTATCAAGAGCCGTTTGAGCCATTGCTTCCAGGTGTGAAATTTGCAGATTTTAATGATTTAGAAAGCGTAAAAGCTTTGATAAATGAGAAAACCTGTGCTATTATTTTTGAGACAGTACAGGGCGAAGGCGGAATTTATCCTGCGACAAAAGAATTTATGGAAGGTGTGCGTGCTCTTTGTGATGAGCATGACATCTTATTGATTCTTGATGAAATCCAGTGCGGCATGGGAAGATGCGGCGAAATGTTTGCATGGCAGAGTTATGGCGTGAAGCCGGATATTATGACCTCTGCAAAAGCATTAGGCTGTGGTGTGCCGGTAGGAGCATTTTTAATGACTCAGAAGGTTGCTGACAAATCACTTGCACCAGGCGACCATGGAACAACTTATGGCGGCAATCCTTTTGTTGGTGCAGCTGTAGATAAAGTTCTTGAAATGATGGAACGCGACAATATTACTGCCCATGTGAAAGAAATCGCAGGATACTTTGAAAAACGTCTGGACGAATTAGTAGATAAGTATGACTTTTTAACTGCAAGACGTGGAAAAGGTCTGATGCAGGGTGTCGTTTGCGAAAAGCCTGTTGGAAAGGTTTCTGCAAAGGCATTAGAAGAAGGATTAATCGTAATCACCGCTGGTTCGAATGTGCTTCGTTTTGTACCACCTCTTATTATCGAAGAAAAGCATGTGGATGAGATGATTTCCAAACTGGAAAAGGTTTTTGCATCCATTGACTAAATAAGATTAGGAATTAGAAAATGAAAGCATTAAATAAAAGACTCGCTGCAATTGCAGCAATCTGCGTGTTGTTGATTTGCGCAGCTGTGTTTGTTACAAAACACGAACAGTATAATCCAAAAGAAGATGTAAAGGAAGATACTATGGCGGCAGAGAGCAAAGTGTCGGACTCTGATGCAGCTAAACAGCTGATATTCTGGTACGAAGATGACAGCTATACGCCATATTTTGAAAAGGCATCTGCCGCTTTTGAAAAAGATACCGGATGTAAGGTGATTGTGAAATGCATAAATTCTTTAGATTACACCGGAGATATTTATCAAAGCACAATGGAAAATGAGCAGTTCCCGGATGTTTATCTGCTTTCGGGAGAACAGCTAGAGGAAGTATATTTATATGGACTTGCTGCAGAAAATGAGAATGCTTCTAGCTATGAGAATATCGTTGATAAGAATGCAGTTACAGCATCTTCTTATCAGGAGAAGCTGCTTGGCTATCCGTTAAGCTATAATGTCTGCTTGTTTTTGCATCAGAATGGCTACTTTGAGAATACACCGGAATCCATTCAGGCGATTATCACTTATTCTGATGAGAATGAGCCGCCGGAAAATGTGGAATATCTGTTAGAGTGGGATGTAAATGACCCATTTTATGATTTCCCATTTGTATCAAACAGTATCACCTTTGTAAAAGAAGAAGCAGAGACAATGGAGATTCATTACGAAGAATCCCTGTATGATGAAGATTTGCTTTTTTTTGAGGATATGTTAGAATCCTTTTCTGTAGACGCTGCAACGGTATCTGAGGAAAGCATTATTGCCAACTTTTCTGAGGGAAAGACGCTTTGTGCTATCTTAGATTCGGATGCACTTTGCAAGTTAGAAGGAATGGAATGTGAGATTACTGAGATTCCGAAGTTAAATGATGTATTAACGGCATATTCGTGTGCATTAACAGATATGTTAGTTGTAAATAACTTTAGTGAAAAGAAAGAAACTGCGGCATTGTTTGCGCAGTATTTAACGATTGATATGTCAGGAGAACTCCATTCTTCCACCGGACATTATCCGGTAAAAATATCCGACAACCCGGATAAAATAGAAAAGATTGCATACAAGGCATATGAAAATGCAATTTTAGCACCAGATTCGCAAGATGCTGGAGAATTCTGGATTTCGTTAAAGGAAACAATTGCGAAGTTTTTTGAATAAGCATGGAAAGTGGTTTTGAAGTTCTATAAAAGGAGCTTTAAAGCCACTTTTGTTATTTTAAAAACTAGAATGCGGAATGTGCGAAGGCACATTCTTTTTTTAGCAAAAGACTTGTCATATTTATGAAATTTCGTTAAAATAAACTAGCGGGCATTGAGACTCTTTCATCCAGGTGAAGGAGAGTGCGCATGAAAACAATAAAAATTTTATTTCTGGCGGTAGTATCTACGGCTTTCTTGTTATGTGGATGTTCTTCTGGGAATGATGTATATTTAGAAAATGCTTCGGATACGGTAACAGAGCAGAAAGAAGCTGATACTCAGACGGAACAGACAGAGAATGAGGATACGGATATCATGCAGGAGACGAAAGCTGATACCGGAGGTCTTTGTTATGTTCATCTTTGTGGTGCTGTGAAGCATCCGGGAATTTATATTCTGCCGGAGGGCAGCCGGATTTACGAAGCGGTTTCAATGGCAGGCGGACTGACAGAAGATGCCTGTGAGGAATCGGTGAATCAGGCAGAAGTTTTAACAGACGGACAGATGATAAAGATTTTAACTAAGGAAGAAGCAGCCAATGAGACTGTGTCAGAAAGCATTCAGGCGGCAGAGACTGTAGATGATGGCAGAATCAATTTAAATACAGCGGCAGTATCGGAGCTTACAACGCTTCCCGGTATTGGCGAATCAAAGGCAGAGGCAATTATTGCCTATCGCGAAGAGCATAATGGATTTTCTTCCATTGAAGAGATTATGAATATAGCTGGAATAAAAGATGGGATATTTCAGCGTATTAAAGAGAAAATAAAAGTAGAATAAAGCATATGATTCTAAAGAGATGATGTTTGAAAACAGAATCTGGTGTGAGTTGTGAAACGGTGAAATGGAGATTAAGATGGCAAAAAAAGTGCTTGTTGTGGATGATGAGAAGTTAATAGTAAAAGGAATTCGCTTTAGCTTAGAGCAGGATGGCATGGAAGTTGACTGTGCTTATGATGGCGAAGAAGCATTAAAGCTTGCAACAGAAAATGCATATGACATGATTCTTTTAGACGTTATGCTTCCAAAGATGGATGGATTCGAGGTGTGCCAGCATATTCGTGAATTTTCCAATATGCCAATCGTTATGCTGACAGCAAAAGGCGATGACATGGATAAAATTCTCGGATTAGAATATGGTGCAGACGACTATATTACAAAGCCATTTAATATTTTAGAGGTAAAGGCAAGAATCAAGGCAATTATGCGTAGAACCGCAGTTAGTCAGCCAAAACAGGAGAATTCAAAGGTTATCGAAGCAGGAGACTTGAAGCTTGACTGCGAGAGCCGCAGATTATTTATTTTAAACAAAGAAGTAAATTTAACAACAAAGGAATTTGATTTGTTAGAGCTTTTAGTAAATAATCCAAACAAGGTTTACAGCAGAGAGAATCTGTTGAATCTCGTATGGGGCTATGAATATCCGGGCGACGTTCGTACGGTGGATGTGCATATTCGTCGTTTGAGAGAGAAAATCGAGAACAATCCAAGCGAGCCAAAATACGTCCATACCAAATGGGGCGTAGGCTATTATTATAACCAGAATTAATCAGGGTGCAAAAGTATGTCGAAATTCAAAAAAGTCAATGATTTTTTAAAAAGTCTGAAATTCAGACTGATAATTCTTTTTCTTCTCATAGGGATTGTGCCGGGAATCGCACTTCGTATAGGTATTTTAAATACTTATGAAGACCGGGCAGTCTCTATCAAGACAAGCGAGATTTTAAGTCAGGCGAAAATTCTGGCAAATCAGATTATTTCCAATGATTATCTGAACGATTCCACATCAACCATTATCAATGCAGAGTTAGAGCAGTTATCCAATATTTATGATGGACGTGTTATGATTATTGATAGCAATTTCTGTATCATTAAAGATACATATAACTTGGATACAGGAAAGACGATTATTTCCAAAGAAGTAATTGAAAGCTATTATGGAAAAGAAATCAAAAAATATGATTCGGAAAACCGCTATATTGAGCTGACTGTGCCGATTGTATTAACGAATGATGTGACTGCAGAAAAAGAATATGTGGGAGTTATGCTTGTCAGTGTGTCGACAGACAGCATCCTTTTAAATAAAGAGTATCTTTCCATGAATCTTTTTATTCTTCAGATGATAGGTGCTTTTGTGGTAATTTTGTGCTCTTATCTGGTTGCAGAATGGATTGTAAAACCATTGCACAGAATGTCCAAATCCATCGAAATGATTCAGACTGGTTACGGAGATGACAAGCTTGAGGTGAACGATTACACAGAGGTTGTGGAAATCAGTGAGAAATTTAACGAAATGCTTGGAAAAATGAAGATTTTAGATGATTCTAGACAGGAGTTTGTTTCGAACGTGTCTCATGAATTAAAGACACCATTAACCTCGATGAAGGTTTTAGCAGATTCGATTAATAGTATGGAGGATGCACCTATTGAGCTTTATAAAGAGTTTATGGGTGACATCGGCAATGAAATCGAGCGTGAAACAAAGATTATCAATGACTTATTATCCTTAGTAAAGATGGACAAGTCTGCAGGTGATTTAAATATTACGAATATCAATATCAACGAGCTGCTAGAGCAGATTTTGAAACGATTAAAACCAATCGCAGAAAAACAGAATGTTGAGCTGGTATTAGAGAGTTTCCGTCCGGTAACTGCGGATGTGGATGAGGTAAAGATTACACTTGCGTTTACGAATCTGGTGGAAAATGCGATTAAATATAATAAACCGGATGGCTGGGTGCATGTTTCATTAAATGCTGACCATCAGTATTTTTATCTGAAGGTAGAGGATTCGGGAATTGGAATACCGGAGGAATCCTTAGAGCATATTTATGAGCGTTTTTACCGCGTAGACAAATCTCACTCCAGAGAAATCGGTGGCACAGGACTGGGTCTTGCGATTACGAGAAATGCCGTACTTATGCACCGCGGAGCAATTAAGGTGTTTAGTACGGAAGGTGAGGGAACGATATTTAATATCAGAATTCCATTGAGCTATATTTCATAAATCAGATGTTAGAAAGGTGTGGTTACTTACATGAAAAAAAAGAGCTTCCTTCTTCTTTTCCTATGTCTTGCTTTTCTTTTGGCAGGCTGTGAGAAAACAGAAGAGACCGGGTCATACAGCATCACTTATCTGAACAAAGAGAAAACAGGACTTGCTCATACTTCTTATGAACCGGAGGCAGAAGAAACAGAGGAACTGATTGCAGAGTTTTTAAAAGTATTAAGCTCGGATACAGATGATGTGGAATATAAAAAGCCAATTCCAAATGATGTGGAAGTAACAAAGTATTCTTTGGATGGAGCACTTCTGACTATTTATTTTGACGATGATTATATGAAAATGAATGAGGTTGAAGAGGTACTTTGCCGAGCTGCAATTGTGAAAACTTTAACACAGATTCCGGGTGTAGACTGCGTGTCTTTTTATGCCGGAGAAGTTCCTTTGACAGATGCAAAGGGCAATCTTATCGGAAGCATGACAGCAGACAGCTTTGTCGAAAATCCGGGAGAGCAGATTAACTCGATTCAGAATACGAATCTGACGCTTTATTTTGCAAATGAAGCAGGTGATGCCTTAGTTCAGGAAACGAGAAAAGTGCATTACAGCAGTAACATTTCCTTAGAAAAACTGATTATGGAGGAGCTTTTAGACGGGCCGGAGACAGAGGGCCTGCGCTCTGCAATTCCAGATGGAACAAAGTTAATGAGTGCTTCTGTTGTAGATGGTGTCTGCTATGTCAGTTTAGATGAAACATTTCGAAACCAGGATTATTCTGTGAATGAATCCATAGTGATTTATTCGATTGTGAATTCTTTGTCAGAGTTAAAAACTATCAGTAAAGTGCAGATTTCTGTGAATGGTGATACCGATGGTGTGTATCGTGATATGTTTTCTTTCAGTGATATGTATGCTAGAAATTTAGATTACGTGACAACACTTCATGCAGAGGAGACAGAAGCAGTCGAGGGAACAGAATTAACGGAGAAAGAAACGGAGGGAAACTAGCAATTGTTAAAACGTCCGCTATGCGGACTGGCAATTGGTTTTCTACTTGGGATTTTTTGCGTTACAACGAAAGCTTTATATAGTATTTTGACTGCCACCGCTGTAATCATAGCAGTGGCAGTTTGTGCATATAAGCAAAAGCAGCAGAAAAGAGGCGTACTTGTAATCTTGTTTTTCTTAAGCGCGTTTTTACTTGGCGCAGGCCGTTGTCAGCAGAAAATCAATATCAGAGAAGCATGCCAGTCACAAATGATTGATGGAATGCATCTTACGGTGCAGGGAACATTAGACAGCAAGGAATACAAAAATAATCAATATCTATATTATCTTAAGGATTGCTTTGCATCCTTTTCAACAGGGGTTATACCCTGTAATCAAATCATAGCTTATTCAGACACCGATACAGCATCTATCGGAAAAACACTTATTATAAATGGAACAATTGAAAATTTTCAAACAGCTTTCAATGAAGGAAATTTTGATGAAAAATCTTATTATGCATCAAAAGGAATTGATTTGAAGCTTACAGACATTACAATTACTGCTTCTTATGGAAAAGAAAACAGAATCTGTGAAACGTTGTTTGATTTTCGGGAAAAAGTAAAAAAGGTTTATGAAACATATATGAATGCATCGGATGCCGGTGTGATGAGCACCATGACTTTGGGTGATAAATCTCTTTTGGATGCAGAAATTAAAGAACTTTATCAGGGCGCTGGAATTTCACATATTTTGGCAATCTCAGGGCTTCATATATCCGTTATTGGCATGTCACTCTATCAGATGCTGCGCCGATTTGGTTTGTCTTATCAAACAGCGGGAATTATTGCAGGAGGCTGCATGATTGCATATGGAGTAATGACTGGGCTTAGTGCGTCAACGATACGTGCGGTTTTGATGTTTTTGCTGATGCTGCTTGGGCAGATGTTAGGAAGAAGCTATGATTCACTGACTGCATTAAGTGTGGCAGCTGTTGTGTTGTTATGGGAGAATCCATTTTTGTTGCAGTATGCAGGATTTTTATTTTCCTTTGCCGCTGTGCTTGGAGTGGTAATTGTTGGAAAAAATTTGGAAAACACATTTCAGCCTCAAAAAAAGCTTGCAAAGACACTTCTTGTCAGTCTTTCCATTCAATTAGCAACTCTTCCATTGGTATCATTTTTCTATTATGAAATACCAACTTATACTATGCTTATTAATTTATTCGTGCTGCCTCTTTTAAATGTGCTGCTTTTTCTTGGCATTGCAGGAGGAATTTTGGGGCTTCGCATAGGATTTGCAGCCAAAGTCTGCTTTTTTCCATGTCACTGGATTTTATTTTTCTATCAAAAGCTGTGCAAACTTTGCGAACACCTTCCGGGGGCAGATTTTATTACTGGGAAACCTGAAATAATTCAAATTTTTCTATATTATCTAATATTGGCAGGTGTACTGTTTTTGTTTTGGCGCAAAAGAGAACGTGCAAAAATTTCGGAGAATGAAACGGCGAAGCGGCGAAAAAGTATTGTTCTGTTTGTGGGAGGTCTTGCGACAGCATTTTGTATTTTGCTTTGGAATCCGGCAAAAGGCTTAGAAATAGATGTACTTTCCGTTGGACAAGGTGATGGCATCTTTTTGCAAACCGAAACAGGCTGTCATCTTTTTATTGATGGCGGAAGCTCGGATGTGAAAAATGTTGGAAAATACCGGATACTGCCGTTTTTGAAAGCAAAAGGAATCAAAGAAATTGATTACTGGCTGATAACGCATACCGATACGGACCATATATCCGGGCTGGTGGAATTATTAGAAGAGGGATATTCCATTGGCACGCTGGTATTTTCTGCAGAAATAGAGCAGGAGGAAGCCTATCAAAACCTATGTGCTTTGGCGAAGCATAATGGAACAAATGTGATGTTTTTGAAACAGGGAGATTGCATGCATTTTGGAGAGGGAAAACTGACCTGCTTATTTCCAGATGCTGATTATGGTGCAGCAGATAAAAATGCAATGTCGTTGGTAGTATCCTATGAAGAGGGAGAATTTTCAGGGATTTTTACCGGAGACATTGATACATCCTCTGAGCAAAGATTACTAGAATCTGGGCTGCTGTCAGAAATAACTTTTTATAAAGCCGCACATCATGGCTCAAAGTATTCGAACTCAGAAGACTTTTTAGAGATACTTCACCCGGAAATTTGTGTGATTTCCTGCGGAAAGAATAACAGTTATGGGCATCCGCATGTGGAGGCAGTGGAAAGGTTGGAAGAGGTTGGAGGTGAGATATTTTATACGATGGAGTCGGGGCAGATAATGGTCGGAAGTGATGAAAATAAAGTATGGATAAAAACATATATTGGAGAAGGTGAGTAATATAGAAGAGAAAGATATACCAAAAGCCTGCGTGGCAGTATTGCAAAAGCAAAGGCTAATGCGGCACAAGTTGTGGGTAAAATGATTGTTATTGCTACAAATAAGCGTTGGGTAGAAAATAAAGATAAAAAACATTGGAAAGAGGCAGAAAAAGGGTGGTATCGGTATGATACATATTTTGGAATTCCAGTAAAGGGAAGTGAAGAAAAAGAAGAAAGAATAAATGTCTACAAAGCAACTTTAGTAGTGAGACATTCAATGAAAGGGCTATTTTTATATGATATAGTGAATATAAAAAAAGAAGCGAGTAAGCCGCTTGAGTCATTGTGACTGTACGGTAGAAAACCGCTTCTTCATTTGAACTATAACATAGGATAAAACGTAATGCAAGAGATAAATTTCTGCACATTGACAACAATCACTTATGCCCGCAATTATCGTAGATACATAAGTTAAAAAATATCAATAATATAATAGAAAAGTGTTTCAGACCGCTTGAAGTTCTTGTATTTCCTGTGCTAAAATGAGGGCATGAAAACGATAGATGAGGATATTAAAACAGGGCAGTTTGAACAGCTTTATTTATTGTATGGAACAGAAGCATACTTAAAGAAGCAATATAAGGACAAACTGAAAAACAGTTTGATTTCGCCAGAAGATAATATGAATTTTTCCTATTATGAAGGAAAGGATACCAATCCGAAAGAGATTATTGATTTGGCAGAAACACTTCCTTTTTTTGCGGATAGAAGAGTTATTTTAATCGAGAATAGCGGATTTTTTAAGAATGCATGTGAAGAATTGGCAGAGTATCTGCCGCAAGTTCCGGAAACGACCACTTTTGTATTTGTGGAAGAAGAAATAGATAAACGCTCGAAGATGTATAAAGCAGTCCATAAAGCTGGAAAAGTTGTGGAGTTTGCAACACAGAGTGAAGAACTGATTACCAGATGGATTTTATCGCGCCTAAAGAAAGAAGGGAAAAACATCACTGGTTCTGTTATGCAGCTGTTTTTAAGCAAAACAGGAACAGACATGGGCAATATTGATCGCGAGTTAGAAAAGCTGATTTGTTATACATGGGACAAAACAGTGGTTGAGGCTTCGGATGTAGAAGCAATTACAACAGAGCAGACAACAAATAAGATTTTCGATATGGTAAATGCGATTGCGGAGCATAATCAGAAAAAAGCATTAGACCTTTATTATGATTTATTAACGTTAAAAGAGCCGCCAATGCGTATTATGTATCTTATCTCCAGACAATTCCAGATTTTATTAAATGTGAAAGATATGACAGGAAAAGGCTTTGATAACAGCACGATTGCACAAAAAGCCGGTGTGCCGCCTTTTGCAGTAAAAAGAAACCAGACGCAGGCAAAAGGTTTTTCCATGACACAGTTAAAGCAGGCAATCCGCGATGGAGTAGAATTTGAAGAAGCCGTAAAGACAGGTCAGATGAATGACCAGATGGCGGTAGAGTTGTTCATCATGAAATATAGTAAGAGTTAAAAATTTTTACAGAAAGAAGATGACTACTTATGAAACAAAAGACTAGAAAATTAAGTATACGAATGAAGATTCTTTTACCAGTGAGTGCATTAATCATACTTATCTGTGTGATTATGGGAATCAGTTCGTATCGGCAGATTAACAGCGGAATGGTTGCAATGGGTGTGGAACAGGCGGATATGGCATCTGCTGTGGCAGTAGATGTAGTTGACGGAGAACTGTTAAAAAATCTTGCGCCGGGATGCGAGGAGAGTACAGAATATCAGTCTGTCTTGACTGCTTTGAGTGAGGTGCAGAGCAACTGTGGAATTAAGTTTTTGTACACATTGTATACAGACGGTACACAGGTTTATTATGGTATTGATACAGATGATTCCGAAGGAAAAGCTGCATATGGTGACGTGTTTGAAGTTTCTTATGACGAATTAAAGGGCGTTTTTAACGGACAGGATTATGTGCAGGATTTCATCGATGAGACAGATGATGGGTATCTCGTCTCTGCTTACAAACCAATTTATGACAATTCTGGAAAAGTAGCTGCAGTACTTGGCTGTGATTATGATGCAGAAAATGTAAAAGAAGAATTAAACAAATCTTTACAGCAGGTGCTTCTGATTGCAGTTATTTGTCTGATTGCATCAATCCTTTTTGTAAATATTATTGTAGCTGCGATTACGCGAAGCCTGCAAGTGATTGATGCGAAGATTTATGACCTTGTGCATAATGAGGGTGACTTGACACAGAAACTTGAAATTAACAGTGGTGACGAAGTGGAGTTGATTGCAGATAATGTAAATAAGCTGTTAGAGCATATCCGTCATATTATGTTAAATATTTCTGCAAATTCAAAAACGTTGAATGGTTCATCAAAGGCAGTAGCGCAGAATTTATCAAGTGCTGAGATGAACATTTCTGATGTTTCTGCAACGATGGAAGAAATGAGTGCAGCAATGGAAGAAACCAATGCATCTTTAAATCAGATTACAGATTCGGTAGAGCAGATTTATGAGGCAATTGATAATATTTCAAGACGCGCAGGCGAAGGAAGCAGTTCTTCTGTAGCGATTATGGAAAATGCAGAAACAATTTATCAGAATGCAGTTATCGAGCAGAACGATGCAAAGAAGAAGTCTGGTGAAATGGCAGGTATCGTCAATGAGAAAATTGAAAAATCAAAAGCGGTAGAAAGAATTAGTGATTTGACAGCTAATATCATCAGTATAACAGAGCAGACAAATCTTTTGGCATTAAATGCGAGCATTGAAGCAGCAAGAGCCGGAGAAGCTGGAAAAGGATTTGCTGTTGTTGCAGATGAGATTGGAAAGCTTGCATCGAACTCAGCAGAAGCTGCAACAGAGATTCAAAAGGTCAGTGCAGTTGTGATTGCAGCAGTAGATGAGCTTGCAAAAGAAGCAGAGCAGATGCTTGTATTTATGAATGAGACAGCGATGACGGGCTATGATAAGCTGTTAGAGACAAGTGGAAGCTATCAGAATGACGTGGACAGCCTCAATCAGATGATGCAGGAGTTTGCGGTAGAAAGTGAACAGCTGAAAGCGAATATGGACAGCATCAGAGCTGCAGTAGAAGCAGTAAATATTGCAGTAGAAGAGAGTGCAAAAGGAGTTACAAATGTGACAGAAATGTCTGTGCATTTAACTGCAAGTGTTGGAGATATTGGTAATGAGGCAAATTCCAATATTGATATTGCAAATTGTCTGGATTCAGAAGTCAATAAGTTTAAATTAGAATAAAATTTGTAAGTGAGAGAGAAATGCAAAAAGTATTTCGCTCTTTTTTTGTTTGTTAGGAATAGGGATACAGCTTGAATTTGTAATGACTTTTGATATAATAAAAAATATAGGTAAAAAGTCACGAATGAGAGGTGGAAAGTATGTGGTACAGTATAAATACACTGATTGAGATACTTATTATTTATATCAGTTTTTTTCTGGTAATAAGGTATATTTTTTTAGAACCTCCATTGGAGCGTGAAAAACAGCGGAAGTTTTATATCATAAGTGTTATTTTGATGATAGCGGCATATGTGTGGATAAGCGAAGAGATGGCTTCACTTATCACGTTTTTAGCGGGAGGTTTAAATATCTGGTTTGGGAGAAAGGAGCATCGCGTCGCAGGTTTTCTTCAGCTGATTCCAATTGCTGGAATTATTAATGGCTTTTTTGTTCCGATTCTTGTTATGCCAATTACGCTGCTTGAATTTTCTGACCAAGAATCATTGTTTTATAGCTTTATAATATATGGAATCGTTATTTTGCTGATGCTTCTATTCCTCATAAAAGGCAAAAAATGGCGTAAAGATTTTCAGATAGAAATGGAGCATCGTTATTTACATACATGGGAGAGAGTTTTATTGTGTGTAACGGGCATTGTATTGTATATTTTTTCAATTACATTGTCAGCAAAACCAGTAATGGACGCACAGATACTTGAAGCTCTTGTGATGCAGTTGCTTGGAAGCATGTGGCTGTTAGGAATTACAGCATTTGTTTTAACGATAACCATTATTGTCTTGATTCTGCAGGGAAATAAACGTTCCTACTATTATGAGCAATGCTTAGAAAAGCAGAAGGTAGAGATGGAAATGCAAAAAGCAGAGGCTGCGAATGAAGCAAAGTCAGCATTTTTGTCGAATATGTCCCATGAAATCAGAACACCGATGAATGCGATTGTTGGAATGACAGATATTCTTCTGCGGGAAGAACATTCGAAGCAGACGCGGGAATATTTAAACAATATCAAAAATTCAGGAGCGGCATTGCTTACGATTATTAATGATATTTTAGATTTTTCTAAAATCGAATCCGGTAAAATGGAAATCATTCCGGAAGAATATGAGCCAATGTCAATGTTTCATGATTTGTCGATGATTTTCTTAAACCGTATTGGTGAGAAAAAAGTTGAGCTTTTGTATGATATTGATAAAAATATGCCAAGAAAGCTGTTTGGAGATTCCCAAAGACTGCGGCAGATTGTTATCAACCTTATGAATAATGCGATTAAATTCACAGAAAACGGTTATGTAAAGCTTTCTGTCAAAGTAAGTGCATTGGATGAGGAAAATGTAAAATTGATGTTTTCGGTAGAAGATACCGGACAGGGAATCAAACAAGAAGATATCGGAAAATTATTTGGTTCTTTTTCACAGGTGGATACGAAAAAAAATCATCAAAAAGAGGGAACAGGTCTTGGACTTGCAATTTCAAAGCAGCTTGTGGAGCTGATGAACGGAACGATTGGCGTAACAAGCGAATATGGCAGGGGAAGTACCTTTTATTTTGAGATACCGCAGAAAGTTTTAGATGCAAGATGTGCGGCAAAAATAAAAGAAGTTCCGGGACAGAGAGAGGTTGTTGGCGTTAAGATTTCGAATGAAGTTGTGAAAAATCAACTGCTGCAGCTTGCAGCTTCTTATGATGTGGAGTGTATCGAAGTTGATGCGTTATTAGAAAAAGATGTGAATTTCCTGATTACGGATAATGATAAATCGGTATCTGAGGATGTACGAAAACGATTAAAGGAAAAGAATGCAGTATTGTGTGTCCTTCAGAATCCAATGGTGGAGAATCATTCCAATGGAAAAGCTGCTATTTTAAATAAGCCGCTTTACAGCCTGAATTTCTGTCAGCTTCTAAATCATGAAGAACTTGTATTTAAGAGTGTAGCAGAGGAAGAACTTCATTTTACTGCGCCAGAGGCGAAGCTATTAGTGGTAGATGATAATGAAATGAACCTTAAGGTTGCAAAAGGCTTGTTAGAGCCATTTCAGATGCAGATTGATACAGCACAGAATGGAAAAGAAGCTTTTCAAATGGTACAGGAAAAGAAGTACGATATTGTTTTCATGGACCATATGATGCCGGTTATGGACGGAATAGAAGCAACCAGAGCCATTCGGGAGCTTCCCGATGAAGCATATCAAAAGCTTCCAATCATTGCATTATCAGCAAATGCAACGGCAGAAGCAAGAGAGATGTTTCTGCGGGAAACAATGAATGATTTTGTTGCAAAACCGATTAAACTGAAAGAAATCACAAGATGCATTTTAAAATGGCTGCCTGAGGAACTGGTAGAGCAAGTTGACTCAAAAGATGCGGGAGACAAAACGGCACAAAAGCTTCCTGTCATCGAGGGACTTGATGTTTCAGAAGGAATCAAAAATTGTGGTTCTTTAAAACTTTTTATGGAACTGCTTGGAGATTTTTATAAGCTGATTGAACCAAAGAGCGTAAAACTTGAAAAGTGTCTTGCAGACGGCATGATTCGCGATTACACGATAGAAGTGCACGCCTTAAAAAATACAGCAAGAATGATTGGTGCGTTGGAATTATCAGAGCTGTTTTATCAGATGGAGCAGCTTGGTAATGCAAATGAGACAGAGCAGATTAAGGAACGGACACCGGAGGTGCTAGCATTATATAGAAGCTATAAGGCAGTTTTGGCGGAATATGGAAAAACAAATGAAAACAGCAGACAGGTTTCTATAGAAGAAATGAAGCAGACACTTAGGCGTTTACATGATGCGGTGGACAGCTTTGATTTAGATGAAGCTGATAATGCGATGAAGGAATTAGAAACCTACGCATTTCCAGAAGATATGCAGCCGATGTTAGAACAGCTTAGCGCGTATATGGCAGATGTAGCGATGGAAGATGTGATGAACCTGACCGAAGCTATGTGCGAACAATTAGATGCGCAGAAAGTCGAAGAAAAAAAGAATAAAGCACTTATCCTGCTTGTAGATGATGACGAAATAAACAGCAAAGCGGTTACTGAAATGTTAAAAGAGGATTATCAGGTACTTACCGCCGCATCTGGTTATGAGGCATTTGAATTGTTAAAAGAATATACACCGCATCTGATTTTATTAGATGTACATATGCCGGAAATGAATGGCCATGATGTGATTCGCTTGTTAAAAGAGAATCCGGATTTTGCAGAAATTCCAGTAGTCTTTTTAACCTCGGATGAGGATGAAAAGACAGAAATTCAGGGATTTAGTGAAGGAGCAATTGATTTTTTACGGAAACCATTCCGAAAAAATGTAGCAATCCAGCGGATTCAGAGGATTCTTGAACTTTCCTACCTTCAGAAAAATCTAAAGCAGGAAGTGGAAAAACAGACGGAAGTGGCAGAAAAGCGAAGAGAAAGTGTAGAGCGTATGTCATTACAGATGGTGCAGGCGCTTGCAAATACCATCGACGCAAAGGATTCTTATACGAATGGCCACTCCACAAGAGTTGCCCAATATGCAGTAATGATTGCAGAAAAGATGGGATACTCTGGCGAAAGATTAGAACGTCTGCAATATGCAGCACTTCTGCATGATATAGGAAAAATCGGAGTTCCAAGAGAAATCATCAATAAGCCATCGAAGCTGACGGATGAGGAATACGAAATCATTAAAACCCATCCTGTTATCGGAGGAAATATTTTAAATGAAATATCTGAAATACCGGATATTGCGATTGGTGCAAGATGGCATCATGAAAGGTACGATGGCAGGGGCTATCCAGATGGATTGTCAGGTGATGAAATTCCTGAAATAGCACGAATCATTGGTGTTGCAGATGCTTATGATGCTATGACATCAAAACGAAGCTATCGGGATGTTCTGTCACAGGATACAGTCAAGGGCGAGCTTGAAAAAGGAAAAGCAGGACAGTTTGACGCAGAGATTGCAGAAATCATGATTCAATTAATGGAAGATGATGTGAATTATGAAATGCATGAATAAACACAGAAAGGACATAAAAAACAATGCAGAATATATTAGTCGTAATGGAGAAAAACAGTTTTTTTGTAACAACAATGATAGAGCAGTTAAAGGAATTAAATTATAACGTAGTATCAACGGAGCTTGATATACAGCAGCTTTCACAGAAAAAAGAGAACTTTGAAGCAGTCCTTTTATATATGGAAAGCAATGCAAAAGAAAAATCGCAGGAGCTTGTTTATCTGCGTGATAAAGCGGTGGAAGAAGATATTCCAATCTTTTACATGGGTGAGGATGAAGCTGATTTAGAAGAAGTGATTCCTTCTCACATTTTAAAAGAAACCTTCCCAAGACCAATTGATATCAAGCTTTCTGTAAAGAAAATGGATGAATTCATCAGAGAACATGGCAAGCATATTAAGAAAAAAATTCTTGTTGTGGATGATTCCGGTGCGATGCTTCGAAATGTTAAAGGATGGTTAGAGGATAAGTATCAGGTAATTTTAGCAAACTCCGGTGCTATGGCAATTAAGTATTTGGCAACGAACAGACCGGATTTGGTGCTGCTTGATTATGAAATGCCTGTCGTAGATGGAAGACAGGTATTAGAAATGATTCGAACAGAAACAGATTTTTGTGATGTGCCTGTTATTTTCTTAACAAGCAAAAATGATAAAGCAAGTATCATGAAGGTAATGGAATTAAAACCGGAAGGCTACCTGTTAAAGAGTATGGAGCCACAGCAGATTGTTCAGGAAATTGATGCTTTCTTTCAGAAACGTAAATACTAAGTAATTAAAATGCTTTCAATTGTTAGTCTTAATGACTGATGATTGAGGGCATTTTTGCTAAAGTTTTGCTTTTTTTCGGATTTATGGTACAATGTCATTTGATGCGTTACTAGGGTAGTGCACAAAAGATGAAAGAAATAGAGAGGATAGTTACAAATGTTAAAAGTAATTGATGATTTCGTGTGGGGAGTACCACTGATTGTATTAATTCTTGCAGTAGGAATTTTTCTGACCATCCGTCTGCGTGGACTTCAGATTACCAAGCTGCCATTAGCAATCAAGCACATCATAGCGAACGAAAAGGATGGTGCAGATGGCGAGGTATCAAGCTTTGGTGCACTTTGTATGGCATTGTCTGCGACAATTGGAACAGGAAATATTGTTGGTGTGGCAACAGCCATTGTAGCAGGTGGCCCGGGTGCGTTATTCTGGATGTGGATTGCAGCACTTTTTGGAACTGCAACAAAATATGCAGAGTGTCTGTTGGCGATTAAGTATCGTGTGGTAGAAGAAGACGGACATGTAGTTGGCGGCCCATTTTATTACATCGAAAACGGTATGGGAAAGAAATGGCGCTGGCTTGGAAAACTGTTCGCATTTTTTGGAGTAGGAGCAGGCTTATTAGGAATCGGTACATTTACTCAGATTAATGGAATCACAAGTGCGGTGAATAATTTCTTTGACCCTGCTAATGCGCATACAGTCACATTATTTGGGGCAGATTACTCCTGGTCAGTTGTTATCTCTGGATTGATTTTAACGGTGTGTGCAGCATTAGTTATCATCGGAGGGGTAAAACGAATTTCTTCGGTGGCACAGGTGATTGTTCCTTTTATGGCACTGCTTTACATTTTAACTGTTATTATTATTTTAGCGACACATATTACTGCAATTCCGGCAGCACTTGTTGAGATTGTAGAGAGTGCATTCGGACTTCGGGCGGCAGCAGGCGGAACGCTTGGTGCAATTATGGTTGCGATGCAGAAGGGAATTGCAAGGGGAATTTTCTCTAATGAAGCAGGTCTTGGAAGTGCGCCAATTGCAGCAGCTACAGTAAAAACAGATGAGCCGGTGGCTCAGGGACTTGTTTCCATGACAGGAACTATTATTGATACATTGATTATCTGCAGCATGACAGGACTTAGCATTGTGGTTACAGGAGCATGGAATACCGGACTTGAAGGTGTTTCCGTAACAAACAAGGCATTTCAGGCGGGACTTCCATTCCCGGAGCAGGTGTCATCCTTTATTCTGATGGTGTGTCTTGTATTTTTTGCATTTACAACGATTTTAGGCTGGGACTATTACAGCGAAAAATGTATGGAATATCTTATCGGAAATAAGCCGGGCATCTTAAAGGGTTACCGCTGGCTGTATATTTTTGCAATCTTCATCGGTCCATTTATGACAGTGTCCGCGGTATGGACAATTGCAGATATCTTTAATGGATTGATGGCACTGCCAAACCTGATTGCATTAGTGGCATTAAGCGGTGTTGTTGTGGCAGAGACAAAGAAGTATTTTGAGAAAAGAAAATAAGATTAGGAAAAATAAGTATTGGAAAAGGCAGCTGCATTCTGTGTGGCTGTCTTTTTGACTTTATAGAAAGGTGCTGCCTGCTTTCGTGCTATCCGTTTGGATTTGCCTCATTTTGTTGTTTTAAGTATGCGATATATTCGTCGCCCCAAACCCGGAGACTGTCTAAAACAGGTTTGATTTTTTCGCCGATTTCACTTAAACGGTATTCTACTTTCGGTGGAATCTGAGGATATTCTGTACGAATAATCAAACCGTTTTCTTCAAGCATTTTTAGCTGTTTGGACAAGGTGGTGTGCGTCATATTAGGCAGAAGACGTTTTAATTCATTAAAACGTATCGCGCCATCACTGAGATAGTGCATGATAAGCAGTGACCATTTTCCACTTAATAGTTTTTGTGAGGTTATATAAGGGCATTCGCCGAATAAATCTTTTTCCATAATTTCATCCTTTCAAGGTATCCTATTTGATACTAGGTATCCTGTAAAATCGTACTTGTCGTATCAATTTAAAAACTTATAATCAGACAATGAAAGTATTATATCGAATAAATGTGAAAGGAGCAACATTCATGGAAAAGGTCTATCAATTTTTAAAAGAAAGTGGAGTATTTTTTCTTGCGACAAGTGAGGGGAGTAAGCCACACGTCCGGGCATTCGGGGCGGTATGTAAGTGGGAGGACAAACTGTACATTGCAACAACGAACCAAAAACAGGTGTTTAAGCAGATGCAAAACAATCCCCAGATTGAAATATGTGCACTGGGGGAGAACAATACATGGATTCGAATTGAAGCAGAGGCTGTTGTAGACAGCCGCCGAGAAGTCCGCCTTCAAATGTTAGAGGAAAATCCAGAATTAAAACAAATGTATAGTGCAGATGATAATATTTTTGAGGTTCTATTTTTGGAGAATGCAACAGCAGCAATCTGTTCCTATACAGAAGAGCCGGTTGTGATAAGGTTTTAAAGCAATCAGGCATCCTAATTTTTCAAGAAACGAATATTACTGTTATTTTTTATTGAACAATTACCAAAAACAAGGTATATTATATGTATGAATGGGTAATTGGTACTAAGTGGCGGCAAATACATTTTAGCAGTCAGCTTACCGGGAGTATGAAAAATTTAACAGGAAAAACGGGAGGATGCCTATGTCATTGCTGATATTAAGAGAAGAATTTGTGTGTCTGGTAGTTATTACTTTTATTCTTGGCTATACCAGCGTGTACAAGATAAAGTCGGATAACAATACTTTCATGAAAATTTTAATATGCGCCCTCGGACACGTATTTTTTGATATTTTTACGGTCTGAACGGTTAATCATATGGATACCGTTCCAGAAATAGTAAATAGCTTAGGTCATATTTTGTTTTATGCATTCAGTATTGCATTTACTATGGAATATTATGAGTATATTGTTTTGCGTGTGACATCCTTAAAGGCTAGAAAAAAGGCTCTTGTGTTTAAGTATATACCAGCAGGAATTTATGCAATTTCAGCATTCTTTTTCCCTGTAGAATATGTTGTGGGAAATGGAACAAATTATAGTTATGGAATGCTGGTTTTTATGGGATATGGAGCTTTTGTTGTTTATTGTTTTATCTGCTTTGTGCTGGTTATGGTAAATCAGAAGAAGCTGGAAATGAAAACGAAGCTTACATTATTTCCAATGACATTCCTTATGATTGTGGTAGTACTTGTGCAGGCAGTGATACCAGAACTTTTAATGACAAGTGCCGGTATCACGTTTGTGTGCTTAGGTTTATTTGCCACTTTCAATAATCCGGCACAGGTGTACAGAGAGCAGGCATTCTGGGATGCAGCAACTGGCATCAAAAACAAAAATGGTTATCAAAAGCAGCTTGAGCAGATGGAGAAAAAGTTTACCAAACGAAAAACAAATGTTGGTTTCTTAATCTGCGATATGAACGGATTAAAGGTCATCAACGACAATTACGGTCACATCGAAGGTGATAAGTTGATTCGAGCTGCTGCAACAACGTTAAAAAATCATCTTGAAAATGCCTATGACGTATATCGTGTCGGAGGAGATGAATTTGTAGCGATTTATATTTCACCAAATGAGGCAGCAGTAAAGCGTGATTTAGAAAATGTCCGCACCGCCTGTGATAATTACAAGGACAGCCCAATTTGTTTGAGCATTGCAATGGGGTATGCATCGGGGGAATATTCTGCACAGTACATGGATATTTATAACGAAGCAGATGCAAAGATGTATGAAAATAAAGTTGCTATTAAAAAGAATCATCCGGAGTTGTGCGGAAGATAAGAGACTCTGATTATGAGAAGAAATTCTTGTAATCAGAGTTTTTTTACTTTATAGAAATTTGTGAATCTGAGAAAACACAACACATATTTCTTGGCTTTACAGAAAAAATTACATATAGGTATATTTGTAGGATAAAAGTATTGAAAGTATTCAGTTCTCAAAATATAATAAAAAAATAGTTACTTACAACTTGCGAATAATACGTTTTACTATCTGGAAAGCGGATAAATGTCCCCAATAGAAAACGTAAGAACAAAAATATTTTGGAGCGAAAAAATGTTATTAACAATTGATGTGCAGTATTATAACAAACTGGATATAGAAGGATTTTCAAAAATGATGAAAGACCCGACATGCTGTTATAAATTTTATTGGTTAGAAGCCATTATTCAGCTTATCACAGAGGACAGACGTGAGGCTTCTTATGATGAAATTATTGACGAGATGATTGCAAATGCGTGGTATTCTGTCTTAGAATTTCACATTCATTTAAGCGGCATCTGGGGCGATGGGAAAATCAAGGATAACTTAGAAAAAGCAGTAGTAAAACTACAAGAATTAAGTGAACTGCCAGCGAACGCATCTAAGATAGAGATAAAAAATGCAATTAAGCAGTTTAACAAACAGCTCCATACAGAAAAACAGGCATTAACACATCACGTACCATACAAGGCATTGTCCGGCTTTGCCAATAAAACAGACGAGAAAATCAGTTTGGACAGCAGCGCCGGAAGAATGATGGCTTATTACAATCAATTAAGTGCAAGCTCTATTTTGCTGCCATACACCTTCGGAGAGGAAAATGGTTTGAGCAGAAAACTGCATTTTAGCGAAGACTGGGTTCAGATGATAAAGGATAATACGGTATCAATTTTAGGATGGATTCAATGCGAAAAAGTAAAGTGGTTGCAGAATAACAACCCGGAAGTTCCGGGACTAATCTATAAGCTTGAGCCACTGGATGAGAAAATGCGAAAATTGGCTCATGTGCGGAAATTGTGGGATGGAATCCTAGATTTAAAAAATGTGATAGATGTATTTAAGGACGAGCCAATTAATGCAAAGAAATATGATGTCGACCACTTTATTCCCTGGTCATTTGTCATGAATGATGAATTATGGAATTTAATGCCAATGGATTCGGCACTCAATTCTGCAAAAAGTAACAGACTTCCCCACTGGGATGATTTCTTTTTACGATTTGCCCAAAATCAATATCTTATGTACGAAATGATTCATGAAAAGGATGGAATCAGAAAATTATATGAGGAGTGCTACAGAGATAACCTGCATTCTATCTGGGCAAATAAAGAGTTATACTGCCAGGGAAATTCCAAAACGGAGTTTTATAGTATTTTAGAGAAAAACATGAAGCCAGTATATGATTCTGCAAGACGGCAGGGATATGATGTGTGGGAGAGACGACTGGTGGGGTGAGGAAAAGATGAATAAGATACATCATGATATTTTTAGAGCAATACATGAAGGAAAATGGTTAAAAATAGAATACCGAAATAAAGAAGATGAAATAACAAAGTTTTGGATTGGAATCCGGGATTTAGATGTTTTGGGAGGAAAATTACTTGTAGATGGTCTGCATTTGAGCAAGTACACTTTGGGGAATGGATATAGTTTATCAATAGAAAAAATTATATCTTCCGAGATTGTTGATGGCTCATATTGCGCTGTTAATATGCGGTTAGTAGAGGATATATACTTAAATCCTCATAAGTATAAAGCATTGTTTGATAATACGGCAAATTTAAAAATTTTAAATTATTTAGAATTGTGTAACCGCATGGATACAACACCGTATTATTCAGATTTTGCATTGATAAAAAAATTAGATAGAGACAGTTTTAATGGCGAAACATACCAATTAAGCAATGAACAATTTGAAGAAGTTGTAAAAAATTTTCAGTATAAAATGGAAGCAAAAAGCAGAGATGATGGAAAACTGAAAATGCAGCAGTTAGCCATGAATGTTTTAAGTATTCATACGAGAAAAGGTTTATATGTTTTAGCCTATCGAAAATTGCAGCTTGATGTGAAAAGAAAAGTTTTACGTCCAGATGATGAAATCGTAATATGTACTGAGTATATTATGGGAGAAGTCAAGGAGAGTGTTCGCAAATTTTTAGACGCAGATGAATTTGAATTACTAAATGATTTTGAAAAAAATCAGGAGAAGATAAAAGACTGCATTACGAAACATTCAAATCAGGTTCTAGGCGTAGATGATATGCCATATATCATCGGGCTGGGGATGGATGTTATTTTGGACTTGAATAAAGAGTACCAGGCGATTATAAAAATGTATCAGGATGAGAAGGTGACAGTTCCTATAAAAGCTTTTTTTGGAGATTTATTGTCAAGACCAAGACGAAATAAAGAATATCCGATAGCACTAATTGATTCTAATATAAATTTGGACCAATTACTGGCAATCCATAATGGAATGAAATATCCGTTAGCATATATTCAAGGACCACCGGGAACAGGAAAAACCAATACAATTATTAACACGATAATTACAGCTTTTTTTAATGAACGTACTGTATTATTTACATCATATAATAACCATCCCATCAACGGCGTATTTGAAAAATTAACAAGCATGACTTATAAAGGAAAAAAGATTCCTTTTCCAGTATTGCGTTTGGGAAATGTAGAAAAGGTACGAGAAGCAATAGAGTATATTAAAAATGTATATCAGCAGGTTGAAAATGTAAAGGTTTTTGAGGGAACATTAGATAGACGTAAAGATGACAGAATCTTAAGAGCAAAGCAATTGTCCAATCTTTTAAAAAAATATGAAGATATACTAGAACTCAAAGACCGAAAAGATGCAATTAAACAGGTGATGGATTATCAGAAAAGAAATATTTTATCTATGCAAATGCTTCCGTTTCAAACGGATTTACAAGGACGCCAGTTAGAGCAGGTGAACCAAAGAATTGCTGAGGCTGGAGAAATTACGGATGAACAAGCTATTTCTTATGTAGATTCAGATTACGAGCAGTTAAGACAGTATCTGTATTATATGTCTGCCCGCTATATAAAAAAGTTGGGGAATAATCAATATAAAGATTTGTACAGTATTCTTTTTGACGAAAGCGGGGAAAAACAGGTAGAAAGTTTTTCGAAGTTTTTAAGCAAAAGAGAGAATGTGAAAAGACTACAAAAATTATTTCCAATTATAATCACTACTTGTATTTCTGCGCATAAACTGGGAGAGCCTATGCCTATGTTTGATATGGTGATTATGGATGAAGCTAGTCAGTGTAATACGGCGGTTTCCTTAGTGCCAATTATTCGTGGAGAAAACCTGATGCTTGTAGGCGACCCACAGCAGTTAAGTCCAGTTATTTTATTGGATGAAATGGTGAATGAAAGATTACGAAAGAAATATAAAGTGGCGGAGGAATATGATTATCGAAAGAATTCCATTTATAAAACGTTTTTAGCATGCGATTCTGTGAGTGATGAGGTATTGCTGCATAATCATTATCGCTGCAATGAGAAAATCATTGGATTTAACAATAGAAAATATTACAATTCGAAACTTAAAATTTGTTCAAAAAGCAAAGAAGCTGAGCCATTAGTATATATGGATATTCGAAACGATTTTTCTAATGTAAAAAATACAGCACCAGCAGAAGTTGATGCAATTGTTGAATATGCAGTTTCTAATAAAGAAAAACGTATAGGGGTTATTACACCTTTTGTGAATCAAAGAAAATTGATTGAAGAAGAAATTAAAAACAGGAAGATAGCAAATGTTGTTTGTGGAACAGTACATGCATTTCAAGGGGATGAAAAAGATGTAGTGCTATTTTCAACCGTACTTACGAATCAGACACAGGCAGGGACATACAATTGGCTGAAAAATAACAAGGAACTGATAAATGTGGCTACATCAAGAGCACGTGATAAGTTAATTGTATTAGCGGATTCAAATAATCTGAAACGCCTGTATCAAAATAATTCAGAAGATGATTTGTATGAACTAGTACAATATGTTCACAAAAATGGAGCATCGGTTGTTACACCTAAGAAGGCAAATTCCAGAGCATTAGGTGTAAAACCATTCAGTACAGCTACAGAGGAGGCATTTTTAGAAAATTTGACGCATGCTTTGAGCAATATCTGGTTGTCTCAAAACAAATATACAATACATAAGGAAGTGCCAATAGCACAGGTTTTTCAGGATAATATAAATTTCAGTGACTTATTTTATTCGGGGAGATTTGATTTTGTTGTATATGAAAAGATAGGAAGACAACAAATTCCAGTATTGGCAATAGAACTGGACGGGAAAGAACATTTTTCAGATGAAGTTGTTAAAAATAGGGACAAAAAGAAAAATGAAATCTGTGCTGCTCATAATTTACAGATTATTCGTGTTGAGAACTCATATGCACGCCGTTATAACCATATCAAAGACATATTATTAAACTATTTTTCAATAAGGCATTAGTTAGTTTTTGGGAATATATGGAAGTTACAGGATAATGGTGGAGAAGCGTAATATTGTGGTAACGGCTATCTTTAAAGCGAAAAAATAATCAAAGGTTGTTTGTGTTAAGTGTAATGTTTAACTGTCCGTTTTATTGTACACTAACTTTGATATTCTTATATGATTAAGAGAATATAAAGCTGGATGCATGTAGAGATAAAAGAATTGCGGTAATAGCGTATTATAAGCATGTTAAGAAAGGATATATATGACTGAACGAGAACGTAGAGGAAAAATAGGTGAAGAAACTGTACGACGATGGATAGATACAGCACTTTCGATTTCAGGAGTACAAGGATATGTGTTTGATAATGTTATAGTAAAATATCCATCTATTTTCGGATATTATGGAATAATGACTACAGAGATTGATCATATTGTTGTTACGAATGAAGCGATTTTTGTTTTCGAAACAAAAAATCAGGAACTCAAGGAATGGAATTTAAAAGAGCCAGAATGGGTTTTGATAAATAATGAAACTGTTTCGAATCCAATTATTCAAAATCAGAATCATAAAAAGATATTGTGTTCTGCATTAGGGGTACATAGAGAAAATATAATAACCGTTGAATGTTTGCTTAGGCAAGTATTCAGCACACCTTTTATGCACAATATTAATGATTATGTTTTTTTCGGGGAAAATGTGATTGATTTCTTAGCACTGCTCTTTGTCAGTAAAACATATACTGAATTTGAGGTTGAAAATGTAGTTGAGCGATTGGAACAATTGAGAGGAGCAAGTAATCGTTTAAGGAATGGTCACAATAAAAATGTAGAGAAGCAACAAGATGCTCAGAAGTGGATTAAGAGTCATATAGGATATCATTTGTTCAAAATGACGGATACAGCTAATTGCCCATGGTGTGGAGCATTATTAAATCTTGTTCATGGTTCATGGGTAGATACGGAGAGAAATAATGAAAGAAAATCACCACAGTATATGGTGGGATGTTCTTCGAATAAAAATGGGTGCAAGTTTGCTAAACGATACAAGGAATTTGGCGATATTATGATTACTAGTATTGAAGAGAGAAATGGGTGGGTAGAGATGGAAATACATAATACAACTGTTTTAGATGAATACATGGAGTTGAA
Source organism: Roseburia sp. (assembly GCA_045121975.1). Lineage (GTDB taxonomy): Bacteria > Bacillota > Clostridia > Lachnospirales > Lachnospiraceae > Roseburia. The sequence continues at coordinate 29,719 of JBGVHB010000123.1, read as the reverse complement.
AAGAAATCAACAGAGTTATTTGAATCAAATCGATGATTTGAAGAGAGGTTTATCTGTTGCAAAAAAAGAAAATGAAGTTATGGCTATGAAACTTCAGGAAACACGACGCGAAATGAACGTTCAGCAAGAAAAGTATAGGAATATAATTGGACCATTTTATTTTAAGAAGTAGAGTGTTGTTTTAAGAGCATTGATTATATATATCAAACAATTGATAAATGCGGATAATTATTTAAGAGAGGATAAAATTGTTTTATAAAATAAATAATTTTGAAAAAAGACATCTTCGGACACACGGATATTTCAGCAATATGAGCGTTCAGTTTTTGAACCTTTAATACAACATTATGGGATTAAAACACCATATTTGGATTTGGTGGATAATGTATGGGTTGCTCTTTGGTTTGCGCTTCATCAAGCGAAAACTAAAGTTATTAATTCACACGAATACGTTTATTATGAAAATACGAATGAGTACTCATATATAATTATGATGGCAGCAGATGCAACTACGGAAATGAAATGTTTTCCAGCCACATAGTTTGCTTTTGGTTATGAAATAATGCTAAAAAGATATCCAGAAGAAGAGCAGGGGTAGTGAACCAATATGGTTCTATACAGATTCTAACGGATTAGGATATTAGAAAATGTAGTTAAAAAATCATAAATGCAAAAATAAGGAGCACATTATGAATGAATTTTACAATAAGATGAAGTATTTTGAAGAAACTGAAAGGATACCGGCACAAATCTATTATCATTATACGACCTTGGACGCATTGTATAACATAGTTATCAGTAAAACATTTCGGCTAACTAGTTTGAAATCATCTAACGATAAAAGCGAATTATTTTATAAACCAGAACAATTTTTGGTGGACTTTCAAAAGGTAATCGACATCGAGACAAATGAAAATGAAAAAAATTATTTAAAACTTGTAAAGAAAAGTATCGAACAAAATAAAGATAAATTTATCCAAGAGTGTAGGACAAGAAGATTTCCATATGCATTATGTTTGTCGGAAAAGAAAGATAATCTAACCCATTGGGATAGGTATGCATCTGGATGTACAGGCGTGTGTATAGGATTTAATGTGGCTGCATTAAATGTATATTTACAAAGAATGGCATCTCTTGCATTTGGTATTGGTTTATATGATGTTGGAAAAGTGCTTTACTCAGATGCAGACAGAGAGAAATATATACGTAATGGATTAATTAGATTTTTTAATTTGTTGTGCGAGCAAGAAGGAACAAGACTTGAGAAAAAGGAACTTTTGGAATTGATAAATAAGAATGGATATGTGTATGCGACTAGTATCTATTTACAACTTGCTAAGTTTGCAAAAAAGGATTCTTTTATAGATGAAGATGAAGTTAGATTATATCATGATACTGCATCTATCAAATCGACATTTCACCTTATCAATTTGATGGAATCTAGTATAGAGGCAGAAATATACCATAATCTGAAAAAGAACTTTAAGGATGTTACAAAGAACTTGCGGTTAGATAAAGAACAGTTTGGAATGATGAAATCTGGCATACGGGGATATAAAGATTTGTGCTTAGAAGAGATATGGGGTTCTGGAACAATAACAGAAATAATTCTAGGACCTATGTGTGTGCAAAATTGTAATGAGATAAGGAGATTTTTGAAAACAAATGGACTTGAAGGAACAAGGGTATCTACATCAAAAGTTCCGATAAGGTGATTGAGTATTTGTATTTTGGTTGTTTGTATAAATGATTATAAAATTATGTGATAGCATTTCGGTGGCGAGTGAGTTGCTACCGTTATGCTATTTTTCTATTCAGAAATAAAAATGTAGGTGTAAAGTAAGAATGTATTGACAAACAATAGGTAATACCTCTAAAATAAAGGCATACCAAATAAAAGGAGGTAATACAAATGGCAAATAAAGTATTGAGTATTAAAATGGATGAAAAGGATATAGAAAGATTGAAGAAGTATTATAAAGTACTTGTAGAGACGGGATTTTTGTCATTGCAGACGGTATCACTGAACGCTTTTTATAAACATCTATTATTGGATTATTTAGAAGATGATGTGCATAGGGCATTTGCAACATATTCTAATTATGGAATATCACCAAGATGTATTAATCCGGAAGAACTGAATGATAATGAGAGTTTTACATTAACTAATACATATAATCTTGATGCTGAAATGTTTGAGATTTATAAAAAATGCGTAATAGAAGCATTAAGTAGAAGTATTGATAGGATGAAGGAAAATGCTGGATTGTTCAATGAAGTAGTTAAATCGGATGTTATTGTAACAGAAGGGGAGATGTATGAAATGGAGTGCATTTCCTGGGATGGTATGAATGAAAAAGAAGTTTCCTTTTGGGAGAACAAAGCATTTGAGACTATGGATTTACAGGAGAAAGAATATAAGGAGAAGGGAATAGGCGGAGATATTGCAATGATAGAAAAATCGTCAATACCAGTGGAGTTAAAGCAAAAGTTAAGTAACGAAATCATGGAATATGAAAAAAAGAGAAAACAAAATTATAGCATTACACAAGGTAGAGGAATAAAGAATTAACGTTTGTTTTGACTGATTCTATTTTATAGGGGAATATGATTATGAGAAATTATTGTTTATATAATGGTAATTATGTTAATATCGCAGAGATTTATGAACTCAGAGATGGCAAACAGATTAATATCCCAGAAAAATTGAAATATTATAGAAAAATAAGTAACAGCAGGCAACTCTTTTGTTCTTGTGGCTGCGGTGAAGTAGTTATATTAGTTGCAGGAGACAGAAATTTAAGGAAACAGCATTTCCGTTTGTTACGTAAATTTGCAAATTCAAATTGTGAGTATCAAGAAGAAAGCGATATATCGGTTAAGTCTAAGATAATGTTAAAATGTTGGTTAAACAAGAATTTGCCGGTAATGGAACATGAAATAAAGTATAAAGTGCCTATAAGTCAATTGGTGGAAAATAGTCGTAGATATGAGTTGTCTATGTATTCTGAAGATTATGATATGGGAATTGTATATCATAATCATGAATCCAGCATATTGGAGGAAAAAGTAGAATTATTATCAGAATATATGAAGTCTAAAATTGTATATGTGACGGGGATAGAAAATGAGGAATCAAAAGGTCAATATCCAGAGCATATGATGCGCATACAAGAAGCACAAGGATATTGTTTTTATTTGGATTTAACGCCAGAATCATTATATAAAGAAGTTGAAGCAAAGGTATCAATCTATGCGAAAACGTATCGTGGATTTTGGAAAGTTCTTGATGTTTGTCGGGGAATGCTGGATGATTTTGGATTAAATTCAGATGGAGCATTGGTTTATAAAGGCGAATTGATTTTGAATTTGGTTGAAAAGAGAAAGGAAAATTTCAAAACAGACCAAGAATGTGAGCTAGAGCAAATTAAAAAGCGTGAAGAAGAGAAGTGGTTGAGGCAGGAAAAAGAGTGTCAAGAGAGAGAAGAATGTGCGCGACTGGAAGAGGAAAAACGAAAACAAAAGGAATTGGAGAAACAGAAAGAAAAGGAGGAAAAACAACGCCGTGAAGAAGAGAAAGGAAAAATGTTTTTGGCGGAATATCCCAAGTTTGCAAGAGTTTATGACTGGCTGAAAGAAATGAAAAGTATAAAAGGTGAATTTGTTTTAGTGCGAAGGAATGGAAAAACTAAAAATGATACAATTGAATTGGAAATAGACAAATTGAGAATTGATAGGGAAAAGCATCGTATAGAGATATCAGATAATAAATTGCAAAAGGTTTATATCTACATATTGGAGAGTGGTTTTGGTAAGATAAATACACCCGGGACAGGTGTTTCATATAAGGTGATTGATTATACGAGAATTAGTGATGTGGAAAATCATTTTAGAATGTCATTTACTTGTATTTTCAAGGAAGGTTATAAGGATGTGGAATGTTCTATTCCAGAAATTAAATGTTCGTTTTTAGGCAAAAGTAATATATGTGCATACGAAAAAGGTTGTACGTATCAAAAACGATAATATAAGATGCGGATTTAGGGTATACAGATATTTACAATAACACTATAAGGTAGGTGCGTTTAATGAAATTACTCAATTTAGCAAGTAATAATTCTTTTTGGAGAGGAATTGATTACCACCATGAAAATCGAATAATCAGTTGGAAAGAACTTGAGAAAAACTGTTATCAAGGCAAAGTAAAAGGAAGTGGTGGTGCTGTATATGATGTGACGATTGAAATGGCACATCCCAGAAAATCTGCTTGTAATTGCCCGTTTGCAGAAGGGCTTAGAGTTATCTGTAAGCATATGGTTGCGCTTTATTTGGGAATTTTTCCAGAGAAAGAGCAACAGATGATGGATTATATAGAAGAGCAGAATCAAATGTACGGGCAGGAATATGAATAGAAAATGCAAGAGCGCGAGGAAGAAATCAGAGAGTATGTTATGCAGTTGTCGAAAGCGGAACTTAGACAAATGTTGATTCAGCGGATGATAGATGATTTGTATGATTAGGATGAATTTTGATTTGTTCGGAATAATGCTATGCATTATTCGGAGTATAATACAGCATTGTTCCGAATAATAGATTGATATTGTTCCGAATAATGGTTATAATATACCTAGAAGATTATTCGTGAGGAAAAAGCCAATGAGCATCAGAGAGTTCGCATTTTCCTTCGGAAAACAAGGAGGCTTGTATGGCAAAGTTTATGACAACGAAAGAAGCATCTGAAAAGTGGAATATCACAGAGCGTAGAATTAACGTGCTTTGTAAGGAGGGAAGAATTTCAGGTGCATATAAGGAGAAGAAACGATGGTTGATTCCTGCCGAAGCATCAAAGCCTGCAGATAAACGTTTGAAAGTAGATGTTCATATTTCGCGTTCCGAGAAAAAAGTTATAAATAAGAGTGACAAGAAGTTACCTTTGCCAATCGGAATCTCTGATTATCGCAAGGCTTCCAGTGAATATTATTATGTGGATAAGACGCTGCTGATTCGGGATTTTATTGATGAGCGTCCTCAGGTTTCTTTGTTTACTCGCCCGCGCCGTTTTGGTAAGACGTTAAATATGGATATGCTGCGTGTGTTCTTCGAAAGGTCAGAGGAAGATACATCTGTTTATTTCCGAGATAAGAATATCTGGGCATGTGGTAAAGAATATCAGGAGTACCAGGGAAAATATCCGGTTATTTATGTAACCTTCAAGGATGTAAAATGTGAAGATTGGGAAAAGGCATATGATCTCATCTATAAGATATTGAGAAATGAGTTTGAACGACACAGTGAGTTGTTTACTAGTGATAAGATAAGTACTTACGAAAAGAAATACCTTACTGGGATTCTGAATGGAGAAGCAAATGAAAATGATGTAGCTTTTGCACTCTTAAATCTTTCTAGAATGCTTCATACACATTATAATGTAGCTCCGATTATCATTATTGATGAATATGATACACCGATTCAGCAGGGGCATGTTCGTGGTTACTGTGATAAAGTAATTGATTTTATGAGAGCACTGTTTTCCGGCGGTCTGAAGGATAATCCGCATTTGTCTTATGGTTTCATGACCGGAATCTTGCGTGTGGCAAAGGAGAGTATTTTCAGTGGTCTTAACAATTTAAAGATTAACTCCATTTTGGATAATAGATACAGTGAGTATTTCGGATTTACTTCGGAGGAAGTGCAGGAGATGGCAGAGTACTATGGAACTCCAGAGAAATACGATGAACTTTGCGAGTGGTATGATGGGTATCGTTTCGGCAAAACCGAGATATTTAATCCGTGGTCTGTTATTGGATATTTCAATAACGAGTGCATTCCTAGAGCCTTTTGGCAGTCTACCGGCAGCAATGATATTATTAGTGAAGTTCTGAATAACGCAACGATGGAAACATATGAGAAGTTGGAATCTTTGATGCAGGGAGAGTCTTTTGTTACCCATATTGATACGGGGGTGATTTATCCGCAGATTCAGAATAATCCATCGTCTATTTATAGCTTTTTGCTGGTGACAGGATATTTGAAGGCTGTAACGAATGACCAGCCTTTTGGCGGCGATTATATGTGTGAAGTAGCACTTCCGAATAAAGAGATTTCCTATGTGTATAGCAAAGAGATTCTTTCTAAGTTTGAAAATGTGATTCCGCCTGCAGCAGCGATTGCTATTCAGGAAGCGATTTATACGATGGATATTCCTAAGTTGCAGAATAAACTTGAGACTTTTTTACTTCAAACAATCAGCTTTCATGATGCAGCAAATGAGACATTTTATCATGGCTTGATTTTGGGGCTTTGTGCAATGTTGGATAATCAGTATCATATCACGTCTAACCGTGAAGCAGGTAACGGACGTTTTGATATTCAGATGTTACCACTGAACAAAAAACTGCCTGGCATCTTGATTGAAGTGAAAGCAGGAAGGGACTGCACAGAAAATCAATTGGATGAACTTGCGGAAACTGCGCTGAAGCAGATAAATGATAGACAGTATTATGCAGAGCTGAAAGCACAGGGGGTGAATGAGATTTTGCAGTATGGTATTGCGTTCTTTGGAAAGAGTGCGAGTGTAAAGGCTGAGGTTAAACGATTTTGATAAAGATAGATTTATGTAGTACTGTATTAATTATGCGAAAGGAAGGTGCCTTATGTTCCCTTTAATCAACAAACGAGAAACTGGTGTTAACCTACGCAGAATTATGGACATGCGTGGTATCACACCAAAGGATGTACAGGAATATCTTGGACTTGGTTGTGTGCAGAGTGTGTACCGTTGGACTGATGGTATTAATATGCCGACCATTGACAATTTGTATGCGCTAAGTGAATTACTTCAAGTTCCGATTGATGCAATCGTGTGTGGAAACAGGGCGCCGATTGCACCGGATATTATTATAAAGCCACTGGATTCTCGAGAAAGTAGACTGTGTGCATATTATGAAAAAATGAACGAGAAACATGCAGCGTAAAAATTGAACCACAGCTTCAATGACAAATTGAAAATCCTCCCTTAGAATAGTCTGTAGAGACAATATTTTAAGGGAGGATTTTTTATGAGCGAGAAGATGTTGGTAACTCAGGCCTTAGATGAAAGAGGCCTATTGGTAAAGAAAATTGCAGATAAGATTGCTAAGGCAAGCTTTGTTGATACTATTAAGCCAAATGAGGATAAGGTTTTTGCAAAGCGAATTGACAAAGAAGAGTATGCAAAGGAAGCAGAGTCAGCATATCAGCAGATTGTTGATTTGATTGACCGGTTCCAAAAGATTGACGCAGCAATTGTAGCTTCCAATGCAAGTACGGAAATTACCACTTCCTACGGAACTTTTACAGTTGCCGGAGCAATTGCTCTCAGAAGCAGACTTCGAGGAGCAGGTGCTTATGAAGGCGAAGCAGATTTTGAAGGAAGACTTCAGAAAAAGCTTGTGAACGAATATAACGAGCGGGTGCAGTTTTGTGATAGGAAGAATAGTCAGTTGCAGTCTACTGCAGAGGAAATGCGTTTAAGTATTCTTGGAAAAGACAGTAAGACCAAGGACGAAAAGCCTTTGGGAGTGGTAGAAGCCTATGTAAAGGAAAATACAACAGAGCTGGTGGATCCTCTTGATGTTAAGAAGAAGGTGGAGGCATTGGAAGAAAAGCGTAATACTCTTCTGACAGAATTGGATACACAAATAAAGGTATCTAACGCAACGACCTTTATTGAGGTAGCGTAAGGTGTTTGTCTGCATTACGAAAACCTTAAATCCGGCTTCCCTGTAACAGGGTTACGTTACATAAAATATTACCAATTCTGATTAAATTGGGTTGCTTAACTTTAAAAGTGGCGCAGCTGGTAGCGCACATGACTTGTAATCATGATGTCGCAGGTTCGATTCCTGCCTTTAGAAAAAAGTTGGGTTTAAAGATGAAAGCAAACATCTCCGATTTAACTGTTTTGTGTTTTATTTGAACCGTCAAAGGTGAATCGTCAACGATTTTATTCTTAAATGTTTTTTGGTGAAGTGGAAACTTTCGTGTAGACATAGAAATGTGTTGAAATCCATGAGAAAGGTTAATGCGTTAAGCCGGTTAGCTAGAGGTAATCCTCGTGGCTGTAATGTGGGCATATATTTTAGATGGTAAAGCCGTGGCGAGAGCTGCGGCTTTATTTTTAGATAAGGAGGCACAATTTATGAGTTATGATATTTGTTTAAAAGAACCTGTAACCGGCGAAGTAGCAACCCCTGACAAAAGAGGAGATTATAGAGTATGAGGTCAATGAAGGAGATACAAGTGATTATTGGTTACCGACTGCCGCTAATGCACTAAGACTGTTGCATCAGTTGATTGTGTTGGCAAAAATGCGACCGGATTGTATCTGGGATGGCGATTAAGAAGAGTTATGGAGAAAAACGTTTATGAGCAAGGAACAACAAAATGTATATGTAGTGGAAGTGGATATGAAAAATAAGTCGGTAGAAGATACTGCCAGAGATGCAGCATTGCAGATTGCAAGTATATGAGTCCGGATTGGATTACTCACCAGGAACAGATTTCAATTATCAATGGGATGGTAATGAAAAATGATACATTTTAATTTAGCAGCAAATGTATGTGGATATACACCGATAAATGAGTAAAAAACAGCAAAATGAGTAAAAGCTAGGTGCGTAGGCAATTTTAGGGCGGAGTCATAGATATGGAGTCCGTTTTATGGGACTAATACTTTGATATTCTTTAGGTGTAAACAAGAAATAACAAGTTGTTTTTGACCTCGTAAAAGAGGTGGAAAGGTGGTATATATGAATATTTTAGCAGTGATTGGAATAATTGTCATCATCTACAATGTAATAAAAGAAGTAAGTGAGCCAACATTACCTGCGGACTATCACAGGAACTGGAGGTTAGAAGCACAGGATGCGGATAAGGTACGATTCGGCGAAATGAGTCGAAGTGAATTTATCAGAAACATGAATAACGGTAAGTACAAGTAAAAAGCGGAGGAATGAGATTATGTTTATTATATTGTTTATGTTATTTATTGGAATACCTCTTTTGAAAGAATCGATTGAAAATCAGAACTACAGAGAAGAATGCAGACGAGAAGGATATGACACTTACTGGTCTACAGATGGTTTGAGATATACGAATACAAATCAGAAAGTTTACAAATAGGAAAGCGAGGATTAGAACATGGCAGGAGCATTACTTATAATTGGAATTATTTGGTTGGTTTATCATTTGGTAGAAGAAGCAAGCTGGAATACAAGTGCTTATCAGAACAAAGAATACGATGTGACAAAGGCATTTGATGACGCTTGCGTTAAAAGGGTAAGCAAGTCAGAGTTTAAGAAAAATTACAAGCGTGGAAAATACAGTAAATAAAAAGCAATGTATGGGAGAGACGAGATGGACAAGATTAGGACAAGTGAACTGATGGAGAAAATGATTATAAATAGTCAAAAGAGTTTTATCAAGGCTTTTTGCAGAACTTGGGAAGAATATGGGTTACTTGATAAGGATATTGATATTATGAACAAAACTGTTTCGGATGATATATTGTGTAAGAAAGGTGGTAGAAGAATATACTTAGGGATTGGATGATATGTTATATGTCCGTATTATTGGACAATACCTGATTTATACTGGAACCAAGATAAGGAAATGACCTTACTCTTGGTTCTTTTTAATTTTGCAAACAGACAAGGAGATGAGCGTATGTGTGATTGGAATAACAATGGTAAATACGATATGCAGGATGCATTTATTAATTATCATATTCACAGATCGATTTCAGGAAATAAACAGAATCAAAGCAATTCCGAGGATAGTGGAGATGTACTTACAGTGGTTGCTGTAGTGCTTCTTATATTTGGAATTTTATTGATTTTTGCATAAACGGGAGGGCGTACATATGAGTAACAATAATAGAAGTAGTGATAGTGGAAGCGGATGTTTAGTTATGGTTGTATTGGCAATCATTGCAATGCCATTGGTTGGCTTATACCTTGCGTTTGCAGGAGAGAGTAGTGAGCAGAAGCTCTTGGGAGTAGCGCTTTTGATTGTTGGTATTATTGTATATGCCAAGTTTGGAATGCTTTGATAGGATGGATAGGTTATAGAGCGATTACCAGGGGCTGTTATTATTGTGAAGCCAAAGGCCTTCGCCAAGAGCAACTGGCAAACGAAATCGGTGTATGTAGAAAAACAATTTGTCAGATAGAAGCGGAGGAAGGACATAATACAACACTGGAGATAGCATATAGGTTGGCGGTGTTTTTTTGAAACTACAGTAGAGGAAATTTTTCCACCGACAGGTGGGGGATGAGTCGTCCGGCAGGAGGTTTCTTATGCGAAAAGAAAAGGATACAGACATTATATATAATGCACTTGTGCGATACCAAAAGTGTTGTGGAAACGGTAAGAAAACGCCGATTTTGAACCAAGGGAAGGTAACCACATTAAGGGGACAATTGTTGCAGCAGGTTGAGAAATATGTGCTGCTTTTTAGTAGTTCCAAGACTTCAGTTGTGGAGAGACAGGCTTTATGTAACAAGGGAAAGATGCTATATCAGAAATATTGCTTTCAGTTGAAAGTTAATCCGGAGGTAGATACCACCAGATTGGCTAAGAAGATGGATGAGCTACTGCATTTTATTGCAGTCTGTGAAGCTGAAAAGTTTCAGCCGATTAGGGAACGACAGATTGCCGGGAATAAGATTGATTTGGAGGAATTGTTTGCAGAGGACAAGCACATTCGTATCCTTATTTGCAAGCCTATTGATACGGTAGTGGAAGAAATTTTTAAAAATAAGAAATACACAGTGGTTGGGGAAGATAATGCTGCGGTATATATGACTGCCAGTGGAGCCAAGTATCATAGAAAAGACTGTCCTTATTGTAAGGGAAAGAACCTAATGAAAGCTACATTGCTTAAGGTTGAAAATATTGGTTTAAAGCCTTGCAAATGCATCGAGAGAGAATACGTTGTAGCAGTGCAGGGACAGAGACGGTGCTTGGATGTTGTTGAAAATGTAGCAGAAAAGGTAACGGAAAATGTAACAACGGTCAGTTCAACTCCGGGAATAATTGAAGAGAGAGTAATGCCGGAGAATGAACCAATCCAAACGAGTATCGTGAAGCGCCCCATTGGTCAGAAGAAGTATGTTACAGCTTTTGTGGATGAATCCATCAGAATCAATCCTTGGCGGGCAATGGATGAAAGCATCCCGGAAAAGCAGGGACTTTATAGTTATATTATTTGTGATGGTATGATAACGAGTGAGAACCTGATTACTGCAGAGAATACGCTCTACACCGGAGTAAAAGAAGTAACAGAAGTACATGGTGTGGGCGATGTGGCAATCGAGGCCATAATGGAGGTACTGTTTCGATTGGTAGCTACCGGATACGAGGATAATGTCTTGATTTACACCGATAATATGGGAGCTAAGGATTCCTGGTACAAATCGGCAGCAAGTAAAAACTTATCTAAGCTTTTTTCAAGTGTGATGGTTTGCTATGTTCCTAGGGAAGCGAATAGAAAGGCAGATAAGCTAGGAAGAGAACGGGCAGTAATGGATCTTCCTGCGGAGACAATGACACGGGTTCTGGGCAGGTGCAAAAGTTACTTTGCGCTGAAAGAAGAAATGAATTTTGTGAAAAGTTATTTTCCGGTACCTACGAAAAATATACCCAATCTTATGAGTGAGCTGAAAGCATTGGTGGAGAAAGGAGGATGCTGATGGAGTATGTACTATTAGATATCTACTGGAATAGGATTTTTGACGGTAAAGAAATGGATTTCAATGTAAGGCAATTAGCTGCAATACATATAGACAAAGAAATGCATACCGTGTCTACTTTTCATCGATTGGATGCAAAGGATACTAAGACTGCTAAACAGGTAACGTATATGCTGGGTATCGGTGATGATGTAATTATGGATTTGGAAAACGCCTGGGAGGAGTTTAAGCAGTGGCTACCGGAGAATGTGGTATTTATTGTGTGGGATTCTGAGATAAAGCATATCATACAGCGGTATAACAGAATGTTTCGCAAGAAACCTATAAAAGCCCAATTTGTGGACCTGCAAATGTTACAGGAAGCGATGTTTCCTGTTTCTTCAAATAAAAAATCTATAGGAAATGTGATGGTGGCATTGGGGCTTACGTGTGAACAATCCCATATGCTAAGTGTGTTGTATTGTGTGCAGTGTATGCTGAGACTCTACAGAAAGCTTTGGAAGGAGGGCTGCAAATTCCTGGAACAGCATGAATGGGAGTATTTGTTACTTGATGGTGATTTTTCAGAACTACGGCAGATGGATTTCTTTTCGGAAATGCTTATGAAAAGCATACATGCAGAGTGTAGCAGTATGATAAAAGATTTTTGCCAGAAAAAGCGATATGAATTGCGTGTCAAAGGAACAGCATATGAAATTGATGCGAACCAAGCTGTGTGGCAATTTGATATGATGAATGGGGGAACTGATTTGGTATATATACCTAAGAGATATTCACAGAAGCCGCATTATGATGTTATAGTAGAGGCACAAGAAAGAAACATAATTGAAATATTGCAGAAGCTTTTTGCTAGAATAGTTTCTACGGAAGAGCGGCTTAAGTTTGGAGTTGGTAGCGATGAGGTAGAAAGTATATTACAAAAGTTATGCAGAAGCATGTCTTGTTAAGGTGGAAGTAGAAAGTAATTTTGGTAAGGAGGTAGGAGATGGCAAAATGTAATAAGTTTAATTGTAAAGGCGAATTTATTGAGAGAGTTAGTGAATATGGGCCGTATTGGAGGTGTTCTGTATGTGGTCATAAAATTGATAAAAAGTGTTTTTGCGGCGGGCAAAGAGTACTGATTACATATAATGGCGCAACTGTTTCAAAATGTTCTAAATGTGGAAAACAGAGATATTAATGTAACTTCAAATACTCTTGACCAAGCGCCTGAGTCTCAGTATAATAGTGAATAGAAAAAGAACAAATGTTCGAATTGAGAGAGGAGAGAGACACTATTGATGAGGCGTAGCATTAGGCAGAGAGAAGTGGTTTTAGAAAAAGCAAGTAGCTGAATATTCTTTGGATGGATATTCAGCACTCAAAAAGATCAGCGTAGCGACCAGGGCAGAGATGCTTAACGGAAAGCTGGAAGCAAGAGAAGGCTTGCGAGGTAATTGTACTGCAAATAGATGATACATTTGAATCTTTTGCCAAGGATTATGTTCTTATATTTGAATAATGTTATGAGAAATTATTTGTTTTCTTGTTATCATTGTGTTGTTAATGAGAAGATAATGGAAGGAAACTGAAATATTATACTTTATGGGAGGTGTATTTAATGGCTGATAAAAAGGAAATTGATTTATTGAAAGCTTCGAATGAAGAGGCCTTTGCAGTTGCTATTTCCGAGATACTTCCGGAAGTTGCACAAGAAATAGGAACTTCGGTAGTCAGTGAAGCGGCTGGGGTATTGATCGAGTGTATCGTAGGAGCAGTATGTCCGAGGATTAATAATATTCGTTTAGGTTATAAACAGAATCGTTTAGAAAGAAATATAATGAAGGCAGTTTCTGAACTTCGAAACCACGATGAACTGATAGCGGTACAAATGGAGCGTTTGGCCCAACAGGGAATGGATAATATGTTTCGTACCCAGTACTGTGAAATGCTCTTAGATGCTATTTCTGATGAAATTCAGGAAATAAAGGTGGCCTATAATGTAAATGGGTATATTAACTTAATGTGTGCCGATGACCCGAATGAGGATATGGCACTAATGTTTTTTAAAACATTGGCGCAGTTGAATGAGCTGGATATTAAAGTGTTGAGGATTTTTTCGTACGATAATGAGGAGAATTATTTAACAGTAAAGAGTGAGACTAATATATCTGATCAGCAATATAGATTTGTCAAAGAAAAACTTGAGAGATTGGGAATGCTTCAAAGCCGAAATGAAGAATTACGCGATAAGAATTTGGTAGCGGTGATAGAATATATTAAAGAACTACAGAAACAAAACAAGGCGAGCAAACCAAAGGTGGTTAGAGATCCTAAAGTAAAAAGAATATCTACCTCTGACACATATAAGATCACTTCATTAGGTAGAGAGTTTTTGGGACTGATAAAACCAGTAGAAATAGGTGATAGTTGAGTAATGATGCATTTTATACCACGGGTATAATTTACAATCTCAACTTTTCGTGCTATGATGACGATGTAATTAAGAGAAAAGCGGAACGACATAGGTTCCAGAAAGGAAAAAAGACATGGCTACAATGAATCGTTTTTACTGCCTCTATAGTGAAAGTTGTAAATCAGCACATCTCGATGAACGTGAGCTGGGCTTTGGTTTCATGCACTCATCTATAGATAAGCATAAACGAGGAAATTGTGTTACTGATACCGGACTGCAGTGATAGGACTGCGCGGAAGATTGATAAACATGTTCTTAGCGTACCGCTTACCTTGATGATGGGTAGGCGGTATTTTATTTTGCAGAGTTGGCTCAACTGGTATAGCATCGGTCTTGAAAACTGACATTTCTAACAGATATCAGGGTTCGGTTTACGTTTCACTTCGGTCGGTGCAAAGCTGAGGTCCCCTGGACCTCATGCGCTCCTGGCTCTATGCTATATATGCAGTCAAACAGTTGAGATGGCGGACTGCAACTCCGTGACCGTTGGTTCGAATCCAACCATAAGCTTATGCTCGGATGGCGAAAGTGGCAGACGCACCTGACTTAGGATCAGACGCCGAGAGGCATGAGGGTTCGAATCCCTCTCCGAGTATTGTCCAATGTATTTTGATTTGAAGAAAGGAAGAACACTATGTTGGAGATTAAGGGAAAAGTAAATACAGCAATCTGTTATGCATCTGTAATCGAAGAGGAAGCAATAGAGCAAATCCGTAGAATGTGCGATTATGAATTTACTGCCGATTCCAAGGTTAGAATTATGCCGGACGTTCATGCCGGTAAAGGCTGCACCATCGGAACAACCATGACGGTTATCGACAAGGCGGTACCAAATGTAGTTGGCGTGGATATCGGATGCGGTATGTATACTGTGAATATTGGTAACATCGAGATAGATTTTGAGAAGCTGGATGAAGCATGTCATTTTGTTCCTTCGGGAATGAATGTTTGGCAGGGAAGACAGGAGCATTTCGACCTGCAGCAGCTCCGTTGTTTCAGGGAACTGAAGGACAGTAAGATATTAGAGAGAAGCTTAGGCACCCTGGGAGGCGGTAATCACTTCATCGAGGTGGATAAGGCTGCAGATGGTACAAAATATCTTGTTATTCATACCGGTAGCCGTAACTTAGGTAAACAGGTAGCAGAAATCTATCAGAGACTTGCAGTGGATTTGAACCGTGGCATGGAAGACTACTTTGAGCAGAGAGATGCAATCATTCGCACCTACAAGGAGCAGGGCAGACGAAGTGAAATCCAGGCTGCTTTAAAGGAACTTTTCCGTCAGAGAGAAGTAAAAGAAACTTCTATGCCGGAGGATTTGTGTTATCTCCACGGAAAGTATTTTGAGGACTACTTGACTGACGTAGAAATCTGCCAGCAGTTTGCAAAAAGGAACCGCGAAATGATTGCGGAAATCATTCTTGGCAGATGCGGATTAACAGCGATAGACGCATTTCATACCATTCATAATTATATTGATACAGGTGAAATGATATTGAGAAAGGGCGCAATTGCAGCCCATAAAGGAGAAAAAGTGCTGATTCCAATTAATATGAGGGATGGAAGCGTGCTGGCTGTTGGTAAGGGTAATCCGGAATGGAATTATTCTGCACCTCATGGTGCCGGAAGAGTGATGTCCAGAGCGGGAGCTCGTCAGAGACTGTCACTGGAAGAATATAAGAAAGAAATGGAGGGTATTTATACAACCTCTGTCAATGAAGATACATTGGACGAAGCTCCTATGGCATACAAATCCTTAAGTGACATCATTGATGTTATCGGGGAATCCGTAGAAGTAATTGAAGTATTAAAACCTATTTATAATTTTAAGGCATCTGAGTCGGCGAAGTTTGGAAAAAACATGAGATAATTCCACTCCCGGTCTGTGCCGGGAAGGAGGAAGTCATGGATATTCCAACCATAGACATGATAAGAACGGGCCAGAATATCAATAGATTAAGAAAGCTGGCAGGTGTATCCGTAAAGGATTTGCAGGATGTATTTGGTTTTGCAACACCGCAGGCGATTTACAAGTGGCAGCACGGAACAGCATTGCCGACCATCGACAACCTGGTAGTGTTGGCATCCGTGTTGGGAGTTAGAATCGATGATATTTTGGTTATGACAGGTGCGCAGATTTCTATGTCTGCATGAAAAAATGAATAATGCGAGTCAGTAATGCCTGATATCAAAGAAGCTACTGAGAAAATTGAAGAAACAGAAAAAGATTGGGAACTTTGGAAAAACTATTCTTATAGTTCGTAGATGAATAAATAGCCTAAAGAGAGAAAGAAGGAACAAGCGTGAGAGATAAAAATATAGCTATATTTGAGGAAACAATAAACATTTGCAAGAGTGGAGGCTATAAGCTGGGTGGCGAAAAGGTATCACTAAAACTATCGCGTGATGATATGGCGCAGGCAATTGCTCTTTCACCGGATATGTCACAGCATATAATGGATAATGCTATGAATATCGGAACGGATCGTGTGGTTGTCATGGGAAGAACCGGTGTGTATATGGAGAATAGAGATTCGTTTGAAGTGGCCAAGGACATAATCCCAAGTTATGATCGAGACAGAGAAGATTCTAAGTCGATATTGGTCCTGAATTTTGCGAATCCAGTACATCCTGGTGGCGGTGTCACTAGAGGAGCAAGGGCTCAGGAAGAAGATTTGTGCAGAAAGAGTACTCTTTATATGTCTTTGCTTTCTGAAGAGGCGAGAAGAATGTATGAATATAATCAAGAAGCGAATAACTATCTTGCAACGGATTATATGGTTCTTTCTCCAAACGTAGAGATATTCAGAGATACACATGGGGCATTGTCGGAAGAAACATACGTAGTTGGCGTTTTGACTGCAGCTGCACCTATGGTGAATCGTGGAAGAATTACAGCGACCGATGAAGAAATTATGGAGATAATGAGACTTCGTATTCGAAAGATGCTTTATGTAGCTGCTCACTTTGGCTATCAGTATTTGGTTCTTGGAGCATGGGGATGTGGTGCTTTTGGAAATGATGCCGGTACAGTTGCAAGGCTGTTTTATGAAGAGCTGAAAGCTTATAAAGAAAAGGTATATGACAGTGAGAACATGTATCATACACTGAAAGATTGTTTCAGGAGAATTGCATTTGGAGTGTTGGACAAAACACCCGACCAGTATAACTTCAAGGCATTTCAGAAGTATTTTGTTAATTTCTATGCAGAGAAAGAGAATGCGGAGCAGGAGAGAGGCGATGCAGTAAAGCGAGATAAGGAAAGACATCTTGATGTCATTAGAGGTAGTTTGTTTGGCGGTGCAATGGGAGATGCTCTTGGTTATTCGGTTGAATTTCTGAAAAGAGAAGAGATTCTTAAGCAATTTGGAGATAATGGAATCTCCGAGTATGTTTTGAATGGTAAGGGTATTGCAGAGATTTCAGATGATACACAAATGACTTTGTTCACTGCAACTGGTATTTTGATTGGTATTACAAGAGGAAAACTACGTGGAATTATGGGGCCGCTAGAGGGTTATATTTGGAAGTCCTATACAAATTGGTGTGAGATGCAGATGGGATTAAAACCAAATGGTGAGCAAAGATTTTCATGGTTAATGGATGTTCCGGAAATGGGAGAGAATCGCGCTCCTGGAACTACCTGTGTCCATGCAATTATGAAGCAAAGAAGAGGTTCTGTAGAAAATCCGTTGAATGATAGTAAAGGCTGCGGCGGCATCATGAGAATCGCACCGGTAGCGTTATACTTAAACAGAACCGGAGATGTCAATGGTATGCGAGATGTTTTTGAGGTGGCATCAGAAGTGGCTGCATTAACACATGGTCATGAACTGGGATGGCTTTCTTCAGGTATGGCTGCGTATATCATTAATCAAGTGGCATATAGAAAAGTAACAGTGGAGGAAGCAACAAGAAGTGCTATTAGATTTGTGAAGGAGCAATATTCTGATAGAAAGCACTTGGAAGAACTTATTAGCATTATGGAGCGTGCTTTATCGCTCGCAAAAAATACTGCTGATGATGCAGAAAATATTCGTGCATTGGGAGAAGGTTGGGTAGCAGAAGAAACGCTGGCTATTGCAATTTATTGTTCAGTGAAGTATCGGAATGATTTTTCAAAAGCGTTGTGTGCAGCGGTAAATCATGATGGTGATAGTGATTCCACAGGAGCTGTTACGGGAAATATTCTAGGAGCATATCTTGGTTATGAGAAGATACCGGCACAGTGGAAAGAAAATTTGGAGTGCGCTAGTGTCATTGATGAAATAGCAGTAGATTTGTGCCATGGATGTATCATGTCGGAATACAGTACCTATAAGGATTTCAAATGGGAAGCGAAATATATTTATATGAGCAGGGTTAGTAGAAAGTAGGAGTGAAACTACGATGGAAGAGGTGGCGTATGTATCTGATGGGATGCATGACGCACAGCTAATGCGGTTGATGACATATTATAAGAAAATGCATGCTGCGCAAAACTATTTTATACTACAAGTTCAATGACAAAGGATAAGACTTTCTGTAAAATTAATCTGTTAAGGAAGTTTTACGGAAGGTGTTTTTGAAAGGAGAAGGTTCCGTGGGTTATATAAGAGATAATAAGAATCTGTCAAGCAATATTTGGAACAAAGAAGGCTTTGATATGTGTGGACTTGGCGAAAAGAATAGGTTTATTGCAAAGATAAAGCATATCAAAAAATGCATTCGATGGAGTAAGCAGCGTATTGTGCGGGGATATGCAGACATTGACCGCTGGAATATGTTTAGTTATTTTCAGACATTAATTCCGGATATGCTGCAGGATTTAAGAGAAAATCGTTCAGGCTCGCCTAGTTACTTAGGCGAGAATTATACGAATGCTGAAGGAATATTAGTGAATGATACATGTCACGAGGAATGGGATAAAATTCTGGGCAAAATGATTTTTCTTTGGAGAGAGTCAAAAGAAGAGACCTGTAGCCGGAAAAATCCCTATGAAGAAGAATACGATAAAGCGTCCGATGAATTTCATGAGAAATATGGCTTTTTTGGCTGTAAACTACAGACAGAAGCAGAGTTAGAAGAAAACAAGAAAAGAGGCGGCGGAGGAACGGTTCACTTTATGGATGAACTGCCGGAATATAAAGAAATTCATGATTTGCATCGTGCAGAAGAGCGTAAACTGGAGGAATATCGGGAGCAGTGCAAAAATGAAGCACTTGATATGTTGAAGGAGTATTTCTTTTCTTTGTGGGATTAAAGGATGGTGATGAAAATGAGAAAGATTCCAACATTATTTGAGAGAGTATTTGAAAATCATCAGAAGGTAGATATTAGAGCGAATGTAAGCGTTATGCTATATGGGCATATTCATTCCGATGGGAATTATAATCTGGCGAACAGAGAAGCAGGCATTAAGCGATATGATGTTGGCGTGGATGCAAACGGATGAGCAGCTAATAAGGATAGCTTAAAATATTTATATTTTAAACCAAAAGTTTAAGTTTTTTTTAAACAGACGTGCTATAATGAATGCCTAGGTAAAATCGTGTTTGGGATGGAAGAGATATTTACAGGAGGTACAAGCTTATGGAACCAATGTATTTGTCAATTCAGCAAAAGGAAACAGGAAAGCAGATTAAGAAATTGCTCATGGAAAATGGTTATACCGTAAAGGATGTGCAGAGGGCTATGGGATTTGAGAATCCGCAGGCAATCTACAAATGGATTTCCGGTAGGTCATTGCCGAGCTTAGATAATTTCGTAATCTTAAGCAGATTACTACATACAAGTATTGAAGATATCCTCGTCGTTGACGGGGATATTGTTCGTTTCATGGGAATATATTTTAAACTACCGGTTCAATGACAAATCGTATGCAAGGTAGTAAGCTAAGATCAGAACGAAGGAAAAAAGAAACGGAGGAGATATCAGAATGCAGACAACGACATCAGCATATGCAAATAAGATGCTTAGGAGCTTAGAAGAGGATAAGGCCTTTTGGGTGAATAAGGAGTCAACGTCCAGCACATACGTGGTAGCTATTAATGAGGAACCGGTTGTGCCTGAGTATGACTATGCAGAGGTTGTAGCCACAATTGCTAAAATTGATGAAAAAATTGCAATTATCAAGCATGCACTTAATGTGGCAAATGCTACTGCCAGGGTTCAGGTAGGGGATGTGGAAATGAGCATTGATACAATTCTCATCAAGATGGCTCAGTTAAACAAGAGAAAATCTGTGCTTGATGAGATGCGTAAGCAGCTTCCAAAGGCAAGAGTGGAGCAACACGCTTACATGTCTAGAAATTCAGTTCCGGAATATAAGTACATCAATTATGACCTGGAATTGATAAAGAAGGAGTATGAGAGCGTTTCTGTGAAAATTATGGAAATGCAGATGGCGCTGGACAAGTACAACCAGACAGTGCAATTTGAAGTAGATATCTAAAGGATATTTTCCGTACAAGGCTTCCCAAGATTAATGGTGATCCGGAAGTTTTTGTTCAAGGTTAAGGTATATTTGTTATCGGTTATTTGTTATCGGTTTATGTTCAATGTAGATTTAAAATCAGGTGCAAATTTCTTAACAACTGCCTTGTAGAAAAACTGCTTCATAGAAGTGTGCGGAGGTTCGGTTCTAAGCACAGGCTGTGGAGGGTCTTCGGATCTTCTGCAGTTATCTTAATGTAGAAGGAGTAACTGATGAAGAATTACTGGAGAATGAAAGGTTTTTCAATATTTTCGGTGCCTTATGCGTATGTGGACCATAGTTCGTATCAGGCTGACCAATTATTTGTGCAGAATAAGGTGAGAATGAAATTTAAGGGAGAATATGCAAAAGCAGAATCGCCATACCGCATTGTGTTTTATAAAGTAATAAAGAAGGATGCAGAGCGATTTGAAGATGCGCTTGGCAAGCTTAAAAGTAAGATGCTGTTGCTGGGATACTGGGATTATCCCGATGTTTGTAGCGAAATATCAAAGATGATTGAAGAAGGAATGAAAGAGGGGGATAGAAGTGAAACAATATGTGACAATTGATAAGCGAAGTAAGAAGGCGCAGAAAGAATATTATTCTAAGCTGTGAGGGACATGGGGAGAATTAACCCCTGTGACAAGGAGTGTTCCTAGTGGGAAGACTTATAATCGAAATAAGAATAAGCAGGAAAGTAGGAAAATCGGCAGAGAATTCAGTGATGGATTTGATGTCGATTTTATTGTTATTATGGAAAAAACATGAGACTTCCCTAGTTTGATTTCAGAAAAATGAATAGCATTTCGGCAGTAGAGAGTGTTTATTGCAGGAGTGCTATTTTGTTTAAAAGAAAAGCAAAACGAGCATAATGGATATTACTTCAAAGTAAATTGAAACTTATTTGAAGTGACTTTGAAGTTGATTTTGAAGTTGATTTTGAAGCTGCTTTGAAGTAAAATGAAATTACTTCAAATAAGAATGTTGGAGGTAGGCGCATGTATTTAGAAGAAATTATAGAAAATGTACAGCTGGAAAGTGATAAATTTGAGTGTAAAGTAAAATTGAATCGGGATGATATTGTGGGATGGCTCAAGACAATTGCCGGTTTTGCAAATGCATCTGGAGGAGATTTTTATATTGGAGTTGAGGATAAAACCAATAAACTGATAGGTTTTGATAGGGCTGAAGCAGATAATGAACGTAATTATTTCAATAATCAGGTGAATGAGCATCTTGTTCCAAGACCGCAGATGGCAATATCTTTTGTTCGCTATGAAATAAAAGGAAAAGAGCGTTTTGTTATTCGTGTTCAAGTAGGCGATTCTGTTATAAAGCCTGTAATACTAAAATATAAAAATGTTCCGTCTATATATATGAGAAGAGATGGATTTACAAACGGAGCAACATATGAAGAGATTATTGATATGAGCGTGAAAAGCAAAAATACTCAGTATGACATTCTTACATCGGATGTAAAGTATGATGCTTCAAAATTTACAATGCTTCGTGATTTTTATGCAACACACAATGACGGAAAAGATTTGACAGAAAAGGTATTACAATCTATGGGATTTTATAATGAAGAGGGATTGCTTGCTAATGGTGCTTTGCTGTTTGCTGATGATTATCAAGAGAAGAAAACAGAAATACAATGTTCTGTATTTTTCGGTTTCAATAAGGGTAGCGAAAGAATCGTTACAATAAACCGATTTAATGGGAATATTATTTCTGCAATTAGCTACATTATAGAATTTGTAACGCAGAGGATGAATCATTCGATGATTAAGCTCGGAGATACTAGAAAAAATATTGATGCGTATCCGCAGAGAGCTTTATTTGAGGGTGTAATCAATGCAGTTGCACATCGAGATTACTTTTTGGATGGCACACAGATTCAGGTAGACATGTTTAAGGACAGACTGGAAATTTCATCTCCAGGTAGCTTTTATAGAGGAGAAAAACTGGGTAAAACGTATGATTTATCCGGAATTATTTCCAAAAGAAGAAATGAATTGATTGCATCTGTGTTAGTAAGCTGTAATGTTATGGAGGCTGCAGGAACTGGATTTGATAAAATTGTAGAGGAATATAAAGGAGAGAATGAAACACATCGTCCATATATATATTCTTCTTCTGATCATTTTACACTCGTGCTTCCGGATTTAACTTACATGGATGGTGTTGAAGATAGCAACGTTCCGGTCCTTACATTTGTACCGGTAGCAGATGGAACGGATTATGATGATAAGGTTCTGGCATTTTGCTACTATCAGGCACATAAGGTTTCTGAGATTGCGGAGTATTTGGGAATCAGTGATTCAACTTATTTCAGAAAGCAGGTACTTGGCAATTTGGAGAAACAGGGATATTTGGAATCAAGTAAGATTTCAAGAGCAATGTATTTTAAGACAAATCCGGATATGGTAACGGTAAACTAGTAGTGTGTCAGAAGGAAAGGATGGTGCCAATGTTTCCAACAATCAACCTCAGAGAAACCGGCGTTAATCTTCACCGAATTATGGACAAGCGAGGGATTACGCCAAAGGACATAAAAGAATTCTTGAATCTTGGAAGTATACAAACTGTATATAATTGGTTCAACGGTGTAAATATGCCTACAGTTGACAATTTGTATGCATTGAGCCAATTCCTTCAGGTGCCAATAGATGAAATTATTTGTGAAAATAGAAAAGCAATCAGGCAAGAGCCAATTGTTATAATGGAAAATCCAAGAACCAGAAGATTGTATGCTTATTATAAATACTTAAACAGGGTGTTGGCAGCTTGAATACAAACGAAAAATGTGCGTCGTGATTTTTGTTTGTCAAGAATTAAAGCACAGCTGGAATGACAAACACAGAATCCTCTTACAAAATGAAAGTATAACATTTTGTAGGAGGATATTTTTATGCAAAGAAAAATTGATGTTGTTGATGATTTTAACGGAAGAAAGATAGTGTTTATTCATGACATTATCTTTAAGAAAAAGCAGTATGTGGAATGGAGGGATGTGAAAGAGTATCTAAAGAAATATGTGGGAGATGTGTACAAGGTTTTGTCTGCGGAGGAAGAGATTTATATAGGAGCAGATTTCCCAAATGAATATACTGGGTCAGCATATACATACACGCTTAAAGATGCAAATGTAAAAGCTAAGGCCAATGCAGTTCAGGGAATTCCTGAAATGATAGAAATTGCAACCAGTGGCAATTATAAAGAAAATGATGAGAAAAAACATAACCGTAATGCAAAATTTGGATGGTATCGTTATGATACATATTTCGCAATTCTGGTGCATGCTAATGATGGTGAAGCGGATCATTACAACGTGTTTCATGCTTCATTATTGATTCGCCACTCAGAAAGAAGATATTTACTTTTGGTGGAGCAAAAAGTCATGATATTTCCGATGGCATTTTAGAATATGATGATCCGGATTTAAAAAAAAGAGAATGGCGTTGGAGGAAAATTTTAAGTCGTATAGAGTAAATCATTATAGCTGGTGGAGCAGGAATTACCATCAGAAGAGGAGATGCTAGAAGGAATTACAAACTTGCAAGCATACGGAAATGAAGTTGATTTTATAGTATCTCACTGTTGTGCATCAAGCACACAAGTTTTAATCGGTGGTGGTATGTATAAGAGAGATTATTTGAATGAATATCTCGAAAAGATACGTCAGAGTGTACAGTTTAAAAAGTGGTTTTTCGGGCATTACCATGATAATAAGAATGTAAATACGCAGGAGATACTTTTATATGAGCAAATAATAAGGATTGTATAACGGAGGAACTGAAGATGGAAGAGAACAGAGTGGCAGAAATCAATAAAGAAAAGACAGAGGCACTTAAAGAAGTATATAAGGATACTTTGGAAATATTAGATGCATACGACCATCAAACACTGACCCGTCCTGAGGGGACATATTATGATGGGAATGAAAGTATTGAAGAAGTGGCGGTAGGCATGTTGTATGACATGATTAAGAATCCGGTTTGGTATGACTGCAATAAGCAAATCGCAGCAATCAAGTTCTTGCTTTTTTTGGAGTGGAACAATGCGCTGTTTATTGATGGAGAAAGAAGAATCAGTGATACATTATTGGTTGCGCTTATCCTTATGATAGAAAAATCCAGGGATGAGGATAAGGAGATGATAATTAGGACGGTGTTAAATGGTATATGCTAACTTGAAGTCACAATTTGTGATCGCAAGTTGAGAGGAGGAAAAATGGATAAGAAACTAATACACATTTGTGAAGTATGTGGCAAGACAGAAATTCTGACACCGGAGGAAGCATTTAATGATGGTTGGGACTATCCACCGAGAATGGGCGGTTTTGGGATTGTAGGACCACGAACATGTGGAGATTGTCCTATAAATCTCACAGTATGGTGGGCATTAGTATCAGAGAAGAAGAGTGTATCGGAGTTGTCACAACAGAAAAGGGAAACAATAAAGAGGATTCAGAGAGAACCTAAAAGTATTATACTGAGGGAGGACTAGAACATGATACCAACATTATACGAACCATTCTGCCATTGGTCAGAAAAAGGTTCTGTTTACATATTATCTGACTTACATTTTGACGATGCAGACTGTAAGTTTATGAGTCCTAATTGGATTACTCCGCAGGAACAGATTTCAATCATCAATGGGATGGTAATGAAAAATGATACATTTATTTGCTTGGGAGACGTTGGGAGTCCGGAGTATATCAAAGACATCAAGGCGAGAAAAAAGATTCTGATTCTAGGAAATTATGATGCAAAAGGTGCATATAAGAATTACTTTGATGAAATCTATACAGGTCCGCTTTTTATAGCAGAGAAAATATTGTTATCCCATGAGCCTGTGTACGGCTTGCCATGGTGTCTGAATATACATGGTCACGACCATAATAATATGGAACCATACAAAGAGGGATGTGAGCATATTAATTTGGCAGCGAATGTATGTGGATATACACCGGTAAACCTTGGAAAGATTATCAAGGAAGGGTGCTTGCAGATGTTCCAAGCATTCATCGGATGACGATTGATAGGCAAGTGGAAAGAGGAAAGAAAAATGACATCGATTGAGTTGCAACTGTGTGATATCCAAGGCAGATTATTTAAGCTTTCGGCTCAGAGAGGAATTAGCAGTGCAGAATTTGTAAAAGTATTTATGCAATCGACTACAGCAAAAGCATTGGATTCCAAATATAATCGGATGCAATGGGCAGGAGAAGAATATCTTTTGGAAGAAGTTATAGAAAGATAAAAAGATAAAAAGAGACAAATTGAATATGTTTACGGCAGGTTGCTAAGTGCCGGTGGCACTTGTTTAGCAACGACCGAAGCGGAGCGTCGAGTGGCCATACTAGGCTGTCTTGCCGACTAGGCACTGATTTGCGGACTGATATGGTTTGTAAGTTAGTGCCTTTCTTTATGCCTTGAAAGAATGGCTGCGAGTCCCCGCAGTCGGGGGAGATAGTAAAAGTCCGTTTTATAGGACAATACATGAGTATAATATATGATAGAGAGAAAATTTAGCAGAGCAAAAACTAATAAATTATTGTGATGAAGTAAAAATGTAGTATAATAATCTTGAATATAAATGCCTTAATGCAGGAGGTAAAGAGTGAATTTTTTTGATTATATAAAAAATGATGCTTTTTTTAAACCATTAACATTGAAATACAGAAAAATATATTATGATTGCATCCAGATACTAATTGATAAAACAAAAGAATTACCAGTATTGTATGAATCGGATGCAAAGGATAGCATTACGGTTTATTTAAAGAATACAGGGGTAAATGATATTAATACGGTTGAAGAAATGGAATCAGAGGAGAGTGGTGCTGAGTTGCAAGCATCTGGAATAATTTCTTTGTTTCGTGAATGTGGTTGGTTGCTGCCTCGTGAGATGGGTAGAAATGGTGAGTACGTTGTTAACATATCAACGGATTGCAGAAGAGTTATGGATTTCCTAAGAAAAATGACAGAAAAGACCGGAGAAGGTATGATGTCAAATCGTATTTTTTCTATGTATGAAATTATGAAATCTGCATTTGAGGAAGATTCTATGCGCAGAGAGAGACCTTATAGTAATATTCTTGTACCGTTAATTGATAATGAGACAGAACTAAAAAATGAACTAACAGATTTGAAAGATAGTATTTCTAGTATTATGAAAGCGGTAATAGTTTTTCAGGATATAAATAGTTTTGGGCAATTCATAATGAAAGACGAAATGTTGGACCGTTTTTTTAGTGAATATTTTTTTGTGAAAAATAATGGTCTGATTCCTGCTCAGATATCGTTTATAAAGGGAAAACTGAGGGAACTTAGACAAGAAGAAAACTGTGAGAAGATGATAGAAGAATGTACGGAAAAACTGCAGTTGACTTATGATGAAGCTAGGGAGCGTGTGGAGCGATATTTTGCAGAACTCCAATATTTTTTGAGTGTTGAATATGAAGCTAACATGGAATTAATTGATAGCCGTATTAATAATTACTATAATCTTGCGAATACAAGAATTATGTTGATGGCAAGTAATGGTGTAAGGCTGGAAGCGGTAATTAATGATTTTTTGAATACAGTGTCCCAAATGACAGAAGAAGAACAGAACACTGTAATGGAAAAAGTTGCGGATTGTACCCGTATTACCAATCAAAAATACGTTGGATATAAGTCCTTCGAAAAGAATAAACGCATAAAAAATGAGGGAGAGAATATTGGGCTTTTAACAGCAGAACTATCGGAAGAAGAAAAGAGAATGCGGACAGAAAGTTTATTTAAAAGTTCCCCGAATAGATATTCTGTTGACAGGGTAAGCACTTATCTTGAGACACAATTGGGCAATGAAGATAAAGTTAACATTAAAGAAAAAGTGATTGAGACAAAAGAGGAAATATTGATGTATGCAGCGGCAATGCTCTATGCTAAAAATGAGGAGTTTCCATATGATATTCAATTGTCAGAAGAAATTGTAAAAACAGAGATTGCGGATATTACTGATATAACGATTACGAAGAGATAAGAGGAGTCTGTTTATGAATGATTTCAGTTTTATGAAGAAAATGAATGAAGAGGATGCATTTTTATTTAAGAAATGTATCCGTAAAATGCTTGATGCAACATTTATTGTGGCAGATAAAGATGAGAAGTTATATGATTTCATAGCATCAGAGTCCAATCAATATGATGTTAATACCTATTTGGCGGCAATTGGGTATAAAGTTGTCGTTGAGGATAGAATGAAGGTTGCGATGCTGCAACAAGCGGATGAGGATATCGAAACAGTCGGATTAAAGCGAATAAATTTATATCGATTCGATGCAAAGCAGGTAAAATTATTAATGGTGCTTTGGCTATTGTTTTTGGAACGCATGGGGTATGCGGATCCGGTGCATATAACAGTTGGGGATATCATTGATAAGTGCAAAATCTATCAGATTAATATGAAACCAGCAGACTTTAAAGAATCGTATCGTATATTTAAAAAATTTAGCCTGATAGATTATAGTGATGACATAACGACAGAGGAAGGAAAAGTCCGCTTGTATCCATCATTGCAGTTTTGTATGGATATTGGGCAATTGAAACAAGTTATGGCAGAATATGCCCCTGATGGAGAGGGTTTAGAAACTGAGAATGATGAGTTCTTGGAAAGTGAGGATGCAGATGAATAAGACTATTTTGCGAAATATACATTTGGTAAACTGGTATGGGTTTAGCAATAGGACAATTCCTGTTTCTGAAAATCTCACATTGATTTCCGGTGAAAATGAGTGTGGAAAATCAACCATATTAGATGCCATTAAGTATGCATATACAGGCGATACACAATTTAATAAGGCTACCAGTGGGTACAATACCGGTGTGGGGAAAAGAAATTTGGTTTCCTATACACGATGTTTGGTGGATGCGAGCGCAGGAATCTATGCAAGACCGGCGGATAAGATACCGGTAGTATATACACACATTGCGTTGGAGTATTTCGACCAGATAAATGAGAATCCATTTGTGCTGGGAGTGGTAATAGAAACTGCTGTTACAGACGTCAGAGGCACGTATTGGTATGTCATGGATGGAAAAACAATAGCAGATATTTCGTTTGTATATGAAGAAGATTCTATCATAAAACCTTATGATGCTTCGGGTTTTCAGAAGAAATATGGTGTACAGATGAAAACAAAAAAAGAAGGCATTACACTATTTATGCAAATGGTAGGTCTTAAATTGCCTTATCAGGAAGTGCCTAAATATCAGAGAAAACTCAGAAATATTATGGCATACAACCCTGCTGCCAAAATACAGGAATTTATAAAAGAATCTGTTTTAGAAGAGCATGATGTTAATTTTGATAAATTGAAAGAAGCAAAAAAGAATATTGAACAGATAAATGGCAGTTTAGAACAAATAAATCAAGAATTACAAGATTTAGATTCTATATTGGCAGATTATAACGAGCATGACAAGAAGGCATTACAGCTGAAGATAGATGATATAAAAATTAAGTATAAAGCTCTAGTGGAGTGTCAGAGAGAGATTTTGGAAGCGGAGGAATTAATCAAAAAGAGTGTTATTACATGTGAAGATTTGGGAAGGAGAATTGAAGAGCAGGACCAGAAAATAAATGATTTGGATAAAATTTATTCGGAAACAAGAAGGGCTCTTCTTGATCTGGATGTTTCAAAAGCAATAGAAGCATCTAAACAATTAATTGATACATATGAAAAGCAGCTGGCGAGATTGAATAACGAAAAAGAAAAACTGGAAAACTTTCAGCAGATAATGCAAGAATTGATTGTTCAATTATCGGAGATGGGAGTAACAGTACAAAATGATAATGTACTTGGAAGATTGACATCAAAAAGTCTTGAGGTAGCTGAAAAACAAAGATTTATTGATTTGTTGAAAGAAGAGATACAGGGATGTCGTGACAACTTAATCGGAAAAAATACTTTGCTAAAAAAAGAGTTGAAAATAGTGCAGAGTGAATGTGTGGAACAAAATTGTATTATTGAAAGTTGTAATAAAAACAGGATGGATTATTCTGGCGTTCAGGAGCAGGTAGAAT
>JBGVHB010000122.1:0-193421 GCA_045121975.1 Roseburia sp. | reverse complement strand
ATTGTATGGGCATCAACTTTATCCGTTTTCGTCTTTCTAAGGCTAAGACTTTTTCTGTAAAGATTAGTATGTAACGGATTGATAACAAAGGTCGGCAAACCATTATCAAGAAGAAATCCCAGAAGATTGTAACTATAGTGTCCAGTGGCTTCAAGCCCTACTTTTACTTTGGTTAAATCATTTGATACGGACTTAATTCTTTCAAATAAAGTTTCAAAACCTTCACGATTGTTAGCGATGGTAAAAGACTTAAATAGTACTTCACCGTCTGAGTTAGTGATAAAGCAGTCGTGCTTATCTTTGGCAACATCAATGCCTACGTAAATCATAGTAAATCTCCTTTGAATAAATATTTGATACTGTTTTAGAACCACTGGTACTCCTTGCGATTGTAACCTCGTTCTAAATAAACCGTCATGCGGTATCTAACTGATTAACAAATATACAAAGAGACTGTGGTTGTAGCCTTTCTAAAACCATCAAGTGGTAGGAAGTGAAGCAACAATCCACAGTATCTCCAATAGTATAGCATACAGACCTTGGAGAGGGTCTATAAACACTACTACTTTATAATACGAGGAAGTTTTGATGAAAGTGAAGGCTTTAAAAAAGCAAAAGGACGTTAAAAAAGAGAAGAAAAAACCAAGCAAAAAGCTTGTGAAGGCAGTGGCAGGTGTGCTAATTCTTGCAGTCGCAGGCGGTGGCATTGGTTATTATATGCTGCATACAAAAACCTCAGAAAATGACAGTCAGAAAGAAGAGGCAATGCAGCAGTTAGAAGATAGTCAGGGGATTACAGAAGAGGGAACTACCCAGGTTGGAACGATAGCACAGCTTCCGGATTTTGATGTGAATACAGTGAACATGCAGGTGGAAGAGGTTTATGTTGAGGCAGGAAGTGCTGTAAATGAGGGCGACGCACTTTTTAAGATAACAGATGAAAGTATTACTGCAATCACAGAATATTATGAGGATGCGATAGCAGATGCAAAGGATGCACTTGAGACGGCACAGCTGGAGTATGAAAACGGAAAGTTAGAAGCTGAGTATGTGAAACAGGAATCCTTGTTAAATGCGCAGGAAGCACCAACAGAATTAGAGACAGCGCTTACAGAATTAGAGGAATCCATACAGGAAAAGAAAGAAACCTATGAGCAGGCAGAAACGGATATTACCACTTATACCAATAATTTAGAAAACAACAGCTATTACACCAATGCTGGTATTGATGAAAAAACAACAGCTGTCAGTGATGCCGAAGAAGCGTTAAAGAAAGCTGAAGAAGAATATAAAACAGCAGATGAGACTTATCAGAAAGCAGAAACATCCTTAAAAGAAAATATTGAGAGTCTTTCATCTTTGAGCGAGACTGAGGCATGGGATGAGGAAACCATAAACAAAGTGAAGTCGCTTGCGAAAGAGATTGCAGAAGGCTATAAAGATACTTCAGAAAAAGAAGCTAAGTGTAATGAGAAAAAAACAACTTATGACAATGCAGGTCAGGAAGTCCAGAAAACTCAGATGACCTTAGAAGAAGCAAAACTTTCCTATGAAAAAAATACAGAAGAAGCAACACAAAAATTAAGCGAACTTGAAGCAAGCATAGATGAACTGAAAAATACATATGAAACAGCAGTACTTGAAGCTGAAGGAAAAAAAGTAGATTTACAGAATGAATATGATACTGCAGTTTTAGAAGGAAATTATGCAGATGAAACATATCAGACAACTGTTGCTGCACTAGAGGATGCAGTTGAAACTGCAAAGGAGAATTTAGAGGATTTGCAGGAAGAGCAGACAGCAGTTTTGAATCTTGAAAACGGAGTAGTGTGTGCAAGTCAGGCAGGAACGATTGCGGCAGTTACTTATGAAGCAGAAGATATTTTAAAAACACAGACAGCAGTTGTTTATTATTATGATACATCTGTGATTACTATTTCTGTGGAAGTTCCACAGGAAGATATTGCAAAAATTGCAGTAGGTGATACGGCAGAGGTTATGATTTCAAATAACAGACGCGGAAATATGCAGGGAACGGTAACAACTATTGCATCAACTGCAACAACTGGAGGAAGCGTATCAAATGTTACCTATGCCGTTGAGGTATCTGTGGATAATACAGAGGGAACTTTATCAGCCGGACAATCGGCAACCGTTATTTTTTCAGAAGCAGCAGAAACGACAGAGGCTATGGAATAAATGAATCATCAGACAGAGAGAAAGGATAAAAAAATGAAACCGAAAAAGAGAAATATCATCATTGCCGGAGGCTGTATGGCAGGCGTGCTCGCTGTTACAGCAGGTGTGTTAAGTCTTCAAAAAAGTGAAACAACAGAGACTGTTACTGCATATAAGGAAACAACGGTTGAAAGAGGAAATCTTGTAGTTGGCGTTACAGAAAGCGGTTCTGTTGAGATTGGAAGCGTTACACAGGACGTGGAATTAGAAGAAAGTTCTTCTAGCAGTTCAAGTACATCTGGCATGAGTATGACAGGACAAAGTGCATCAGGCAGTCAGAGTACAGCTTCTAGCAGTTCATTCGCATCACTTGAAGTAGAAGAAGTTTATGTCGCTGCCGGACAAAAGATTTCAGAAGGGGATGCCGTTTTAAAAATATCAGCAGAAAGTATTGAAGAATATCGTGACGAATTACAGGATGCAGTTTCTGATGCACAGACTGCTTTAACAGAGGCAAAATTAAGTGCGGAAAAACAGCAGTTAGAAGCAAGTTACGGCTATGATTCTTCAATTGCGGCAGGAAATGTTGCAGAAGCAACCTATAATGCAGCAATTGAACAGTTACAGACCGCAGTAGATGATGCATATGATGCGTTAGAAGATGCGTATGAGCAGAAGGCTTTCTATCAGAATTTAGTTGACCAGGGACATAATTACGAGACGGAATTAGAAACAGCAGAAGAAAATTATGAAAAGGCAGATAAAGCATATAAAGCAGCGCAGAATGCTTATTCTACGAAGTCTATTGAAGCAAAAAAAAGCTATGATGAAGCCATGTTAAATTACAGCAATGCTAATGGACAGTATTCCATTGATGTAAACGGAATTGACAGTGATATTTCAGATGCAAATGATACATTAGAAGAAGCACAGGAAGCACTTGCAGAATTTGAGGCATTTATTGGAGATGGAACAATTTATTCGGAATACAGTGGTACAATCACAGCAGTAGGCTATGCGGCAGGTGATGAGCTTTCCACAAGCACAAGTATTCTTACTTTTTCAGATGCAGAGGCGGTAACAATGACTGTTTCCGTTTCCGAAGAGGATATTTCAGAAATTGCAATTGGTGATGTTGTAAATATTGAACTGTTGGCTTACGAAGGTACTCAGTTTGAAGGAACAGTTTCAGGCGTGGATACCTCTACTTCCAGCGGCTCATCTACGGTTTCTTATGATGTGACAGTTCTTTTTTCCGGGGATACAAACGGAATTTACACAGATATGACAGGAAATGTAACATTTATTCAGAAGCAGGTAGAAGATGTTTTATATGTTTCGAATAAAACAATTATAAATGAAGGAACAAGTTCCTATGTCAAAGTAAAAAATGAAGATGGTTCTACTTCAAAAGTTGAGGTAATTACCGGATTCTCAGATGGTGTAAATGTAGAAATTACTTCTGGATTGGAAGAAGGTCAGACGGTGCTCATTGAAAGTCAGGTGGTGAGCGAATGAACGGAAAAGAATTATTAAGACTTGTCTGGTTAAATATTACCCAGAATAAATTTAAAGTAATTATGACCTCCATTGGTATTATTGTCGGTGCTGCAACAATTGTTATGGTGATTGGAATTGGAAAAGGCGGTCAGGCAGATGTTGCAGAGCAGTTTAAGAATTTAAATGCAGGTGCGATAGATATTTCTTATGACGGTGGAAGAGAAATGTCAGGTGGTTCTGGAGAAGGTGGTTCTTCCGGGATGTCGTCAATGGGCGGCGGTTCATTTGGTGGTGGAATGCCATCAATGGGCGGAGGAAATTCCTCGGGTGGTGGAATGTCATCTGGAGGAGGGATGCCATCCGGTGATTTTAGTATGCCGTCTGGAGGCGAGATGCCATCCGGAGGTGGAAATAAAGGAGATGGAGAGCGTCCGTCAATGGAAGGCGGCATGGGCTTTTTCTTTGGCGGCGGAACTGATATGGAAGACCGTATGAATCAGGAGAAGATTACACTTTCCACAGATGAGGTCGAAGATATTGAAACCTTTGTTTCCGGGATTTCAGCTGTTACGATTTCTTTTTCCACAAAAAGCAGTGTAGATGGCGGAGAGTTAGAAGAAGCTGGCACTTACACAATTGCAGGGGTAAAGGAAAATTATGCAGATATCAGTAATCTTTCCCTTGCAGTGGGTGAATTTATTACGGAATCCAATGATGAAAATAAAGAAAAAGTATGTGTTTTAGGAGCAAAGGCAGCAGAAGAAATTTTCGGAAGTGCCATTGATGCGTATGGAAGCATTCTTTATATTGATGACAGACAGTACGTGGTAAATGGTGTTTTACAGTCAATGGGAACAGTAGCTTCTGGTATCAGCCCGGATGATGCAATTTTTATTCCTTATGAAACAGGTGTGAAATATATTGTAGGAACAGATGCAAATCCAACCATTACAGTAATTGCAGAAGACCCGCTTGAGGTAGAATCCTATCCAAATGCAGAATTCACATTTGAAGACGCAGGAAGCAAAATGGAGGCAGCATCTGCATCGAATGAAATACTTACAATGCTTCTTATCGCAATGGCAGTGATTGTTTTTGTGGTTGGT
Source organism: Roseburia sp. (assembly GCA_045121975.1). GTDB lineage: Bacteria > Bacillota > Clostridia > Lachnospirales > Lachnospiraceae > Roseburia. Next base: position 188,637 of record JBGVHB010000122.1, on the reverse strand, counting down.
GGTATTGGAATTATGAACGTTCTTTTCGTTTCTGTAAAAGAGCGTACCAATGAAATCGGTATCTTAAAAGCGATTGGCTGTTCTCAGAAGGATATTTTATTTGAGTTCCTGTTAGAAGCAGCAGCAATCAGTCTGATAGGTGGAGTTTTCGGTGTTGGTGCAAGCTTTATTGTTACTCCGATTGCAGAGTATTTAGGTGTTCGAGTTGAAATGTCCATTTCAGCATTTGTGGTTGCACTTGTTTTTGCGGTAGGAACAGGAACGATTTTCGGCTTCTATCCTGCATACAAGGCTTCAAAGCTCGTACCAGTAGAAGCATTAGGTGCGGAGTAACGTTTGGAAGGGTTTGGAAAAATGAAAAAAACAGGCAAAAAAATATTTATCATATGCATGGTGCTATGTATCGTTGCAGGCATCTGCGGCTGTACTTACTTATACAGTAAGGAAGAAACTGCTTTGAAAGAAAATCAGCGTTATGCATACGCATATATTACTTCCGTTCAGGGAAACGAAGTGACTTATGTGGAAGTCGATGAATCTTTGGTTGTATCCGAAGAAGACACCGAGAATAATGAAAAATCTGAGAAAAGTAAGGATTCCTCAGAAGAGAGCAATACAGAAGAAAAGCAGGCAGACTCAGATGATACAGCAGAAAATAAAGCAGGCGGGCAGTCTTCGGATTCTTTCGGTGGTGAAAGACCATCCGGTGGAGAAGCACCGTCAGGGGACTTTGAGATGCCATCCGGTGGAGAAGCACCATCAGGGGACTTTGAGATGCCATCCGGAGGAGAAGCGCCATCAGGGGACTTTGAAATGCCGTCTGATGGAGAGAAGTCATCGAGTGACAGTTCTAGAGGTGGAAAAGATAATATGTTTTCCATGATGGGAACAGAGACAGTAACAACGTATATTCCGGTAGGTGTAACAGTACATACAGCAGACGATAAAAAGACAACATTTTCAAGATTATATAGTGGTGACATCGTAAAAATGCTGTTAGAAACAAATGCAGATGGCGAAGAAGTAATCGTAGAAATATGGATGATGGAGTAGAAAATATGGATACAGTAGAAACAAACCAGCAGGAAAATATTATTTCCATGCAGAACATTAACAAATCATATCAGACAGCAGATAAGCCATTGCATGTTTTAAAGGATATTTCACTGACGGTGAAAAAAGGTGAGTATCTGGCAATTTTAGGACCTTCCGGCTCAGGAAAAAGTACGCTGATGAATATTATTGGCTGCATGGATGTCGCAGATGAAGGTACTTATAATTTAGATGGCGTTGAAATTGAAAAAGCAAAGGAAAAAGAACTTGTAAGTATCCGTAACCAGAAAATTGGATTTATTTTTCAGAAGTATCATCTAATTTCTACTTACAATGTTTTGCAGAATATTGTCATGCCGCTTTTGATGCGTGGTATGTCTTTAGAGGAAGCAAAAGAAATGAGCATGGACATTATTGAGATGTTAGGGCTTACAGAGCGAGTCAGCCACAAGCCAAATGAGCTTTCCGGTGGACAGCAGCAGCGAGTTGCGATTGCAAGAGCCTTAGTCGGACAGCCAGCAATTCTTCTTGCAGATGAGCCAACCGGAGCACTCGACCAGAACAGTGGTGCAGAGGTTTTAAAACTTTTTAAAAGACTGCATGACATAGGAAATACCATTGTTATGATTACGCACGATTTAAATGTTGCAAAACATGCGGAGCGTGTAGTAAGAATCGTCGATGGAATGCTGTACGAAGAATAGTATAAATTAGATTTCTGAATGAAAATAGGTATGTACCTGTACGCAAAAACTGTTATACTGAAATAGGAAAATACAGCAGGAAAGGCATGGATATTTATTATGACAAATGAGGAAATAAAAGCTTACTTTACCTTGCATTCAGAGCATGAATTTCAGAACTTTACCAGCAGCTTAATACCGGGAGCAAAAACGATTATTGGTGTTCGCATCCCGATAATCAGAGCATTGGCAAAACAGATTGCAAAGGAAGATTTCAGAAGCTATTTAGCAGGTGCATCAGATGATACTTACGAAGAAATTTGTTTACAGGGTTTGGTGATTGGTTATGCGAAGATGGATATTGAAGAAAGTCTTTCTTATGTATATAAATTCATGCCAAAGATTTCCGACTGGTCAGTAAATGATACCTTTTGTTCGACCTATAAAATTGCGCAAAAGCATAGAGAAAGAGTCTGGGACTTTTTGATGCAGTATAAAGACTCAGAAAACGAATTTGAACAGCGTGTGGTGGCAATTATGCTGATGAACCATTTTATGACAGAAGAATATATCGAAAAAGATTTTGAAGTCTGGGACAGCTTAAAGCATGAAGGCTATTACTGTAAAATGGGTGTTGCGTGGGCAATCGCAACAGCATATGCAAAATTCCCAGAGCAGACACATGCATTTTTACAAAATAATCACTTGGACGATTTTACTTACAATAAAGCTATTCAGAAAATGATAGAATCCTATCGTGTTTCAGATGAAGCAAAACAGATACTCCGCACGATGAAGCGGAAATAAAAAAATCCCTTAAAGTAAAGCTGGATATAGCCAGAATTACTTTAGGGGATTTTTTTGATGATTAGGGGGGATAGTCCCCCATTTTCCAACAAAGTTCTTATTCTCCATCCTGCTCCATTTTTTTCATTGGTTTCGAACTCAGAAGGATATTAACTGCCTCCTGAAGCTCTGGATGTGCGCGGTAAGATTTGATAAGAGCGCGTTCCTGTGAACTGAGTTGTAAATCATCACTTTCTTTGTAGCCAAATGCAGAAAGAATATTTGGGATATTATAAATTTCACAAAGAGTGAGCAAAATATCAGCACTAGGCTGTGACTGTCCGCCCTCCCATCCATAAACTGTTTTGTCTGCTACATTATAATTTCGCTCATGCAGCATAAGTGCAACATCCTTTATAGAGTAGTGATTTAATTTTCGATATTCTTTTAATGCTTTTGGGATTTGTTCATTTCGCATGAGATACCTGCCTGTAAAATAACATATTTTGCGTACTGTAAAAGTATCATAGCCTAGCTTTTTAGGAGCGTCAAACAATTCTCATTTGTATAGAAAAACGCAATTGCAATTCTTATAATCTAAGAATAAAATATAGAAAAGCTTATGTGAAGGAGAAGAAAGAAACATGGAAAAATCAAGAGTGACAGAGTACATGATTGGTTATATCCGTAAAAATAGAATTTCAAGTGCATGGATTTCTGAGAAAACAGGAATTCCAGAGCAGAAATTTGACTCAGATTATACAGAACCACTTTATGCGGATGAGTTTTTGCGTTTGTGCGTGGTATTAGATTTAGTACCGGAAAAAATTGCCAGTGATATTCGTGAAGGAAAATATGAATAAGAAAAAAATGCATGCATCATACTAAAAGAAAAAAGGATGTGAATGTATGAGTATGCAGATAGGAAAACAGAGCCTTCAGTTTGAAGATGCTCCTTACATTATCAGCAGTGCAAATATTGTAGGAACAAAAGAAGGAGAAGGCCCTTTAAAAGAATATTTTGATGTTATTGGTGCGGACGACAAATTTGGACAGGAGACATGGGAAGAAGCGGAAAGCACATTGCAAAAAGAAGCCTTTAGCATGACACTTGGGAAAGCAGGAATGAAAAAAGAACAGGTGCGCTATCTTTTTTCCGGGGATTTGTTAGGACAGACAATTGCGACTTCTTTCGGACTGATGGATTTTAAAATTCCGCTGTTTGGTTTGTATGGTGCATGCAGTACCTGCGGAGAAGCACTGTCCTTAGGCGCAATGTGTGTGGCGGCAGGATATGCTGATTACGTGGTTTCCATGACCTCAAGCCATTTTGCGAGTGCAGAAAAGCAGTTTCGTTTTCCTTTAGAATATGCGAACCAGAGACCATTGTCAGCGACTTGGACGGTGACAGGAAGTGCTGCTTTTTTGCTTGGAAAAAAGAAAAGTCATGTGAAAATTGCAGGCATTACAACAGGCTGTATCGAGGACTATGGTATTAAAGATTCCATGAATATGGGGGCTGCTATGGCCCCGGCGGCAAGTACTGTGATTCGACAGAATTTAGAGGATTTTAACCGGAAGGCATCGGATTATGACAGGATTATCACCGGTGATTTAGGAACAGTCGGACAGGAAATTTTGATTGATTTGTTGAAAAAAGATGGTTATGACATCAGCAATGTGCATAGAGACTGCGGCATAGAGATTTTTGATGGAAAAACGCAAGGGACTGGTGCAGGCGGCTCAGGCTGTGGGTGCTCTGCAGTGACATTAAGTGCCTATTTTTTGAAACAGCTGGAAAAGGGAGAATTGAAACGAATCCTATTTGTTCCGACAGGTGCGCTGCTTTCAACAGTATCATTTAATGAAGGAATGACCGTACCGGGAATTGCACATGCCGTTATTTTAGAGCATGAAGACTAAGGGAAAATGAGGTGAGAACATGAATTATTTAAATGCGTTCTGGGTTGGCGGATTAATCTGCGCTTTAGTGCAGGTATTAATGGAAAAAACGAAAATGCTGCCGGGAAGAATTATGGTGCTCCTTGTATGCACAGGAGCAGTGCTTGGGGCAGTACAGCTGTATGAGCCGCTTTTGGAATTTGCAGGAGCGGGTGCGAGTGTACCGCTGCTTGGATTTGGAAATACCCTTTGGAAAGGAGTAAAAGAAGCTGTTGACGAGTACGGATTTCTTGGAATTTTTATGGGTGGATTTAAGGCAAGCGCTGTTGGAATCTCCGCAGCCCTTATTTTTGGATATATTGCCAGCCTTATTTTCCAGCCCAAAATGAAAAAGTAGCCGTTTATTCGTTCTTTTCCTGTAGAAACATCAGGAAGAATGCGGCAAGCAGCAGCAGGCAGCTGCACCAGATAGTTTTTTGTGTAAAGAAAGCAATCAGACTGTTTCCGAGGACTGCACCAAGGGTAAATGCTAAAATTACACCGTAGTAGATACCTGCTTTGGACAGGCATTTTTTGTCCTTAGTGAAAATAAAGTCGCAAAGTGCCTGCGTGCCGGAACGCAGATTTCCGATGCACATAGTTGTTGCAAAGGCATTTCCACGCACCTTGCGGAAACTTTCGACCTGAATGCCGCAGGCAAAAGAAACGAGGGAATTTGCCGGCAGATTGTATGCCTCCGGGAAAAAGCCAACGGCAAACAAAATGATGCATTCTGCCAAAACAGTAAGCTGTCTCCAGTGGAGCACATTATTTTTGGTGCAGAAATGGCGGATAACCTCAGCTAAAACGATTCCGAGGGCAAATGCGATTACCGGGAAAAAGTAGCTTAAAGCTTTGTGATAATTTCCCTCGGAAAGATTGACACCCAGCAATAAAATATTGCCGGTCTGGGCGTTAGCAAATACTTCGCCGCGAAATATATAAGTGTAAGCATCCATAAGACCGCCGGACATGGCTAAAAGCAGGGCAAGCCGTTTGGATTCGGATATTTGAACATTTTTATTCATAGCAGCCTCCTGTTCAATTTTATAGCGACCTTATTGTACCACAGGTAACTTAAAATACAAGAGAAAGATACAAATAGAAAGTGTTTGAAAAACATAGAAAAACATAGTACACTAGTACTAATTATAAGTTTATATGAGATGAGGTTGTACTATGGATAAAGAAATGTTGATAGCGGCTGGAATTGATTATGACAATGCGCTTCGCCGTTTCGCAGGAAAAGAAGTCCTTTATGAAAAATATCTGGTGAAGTTTAAGGAAGATAAGCATTTAGAACTTGCATTAGAAGCAAGAGAAAAAGAAAACTACGAAGAAATGTTAAAAGCAATTCATACCATGAAAGGTGTGGTGGGCACACTTGGAATGACTGCTTTATTTCAATCATGTGCGGCTGTGGTCAATGCAATCCGCGCGGAAGAACTAGACAACATGGACGAACTGATTGAAAACGTCAAAACAGAATATGCAAAAATGACTGCAATCTTATAAAAACTGCAAAAAATGTGATGCCATAATCTTGTAATAATACAAATTATGGCATCATATTTTTAACGGTTAAATGATTTGAAATATTCCGGGTGCTTGTAAATGTTGTCGATGCTTCCGTTGAAACCATCATAAATATGGTGGGAAACGCAGGTAGACAGACGGTCAAAATCCTTACGCGCAATGCAGTCCCAGATTTCCTCATGATTCTCGCAAAGATGTGCTAAATCCTCTTTGCCGCCAAGATTAATAAAGGTTCGGAAACGCTCGTACTGCGAATTAATCGACTGAAAGAAATACATGACATTCTTTTTGCCTGCCATATCAAATAAAGTCGTATGGAAATCATTATCACTAATAATAAATTCACGACTTAATTCTTCAATCGGAAGGTCGGATTCTAATAATTCGTGCTGATGCTGTAAAATCAGGCGGATGCGGAATTCCTGCGATTTATCATAAATAGAAGCAAGGTCTTTTAACACAGCCTGTTCTAAAACTTCACGCATGTATAAAATATCAGAAATCATATTTAAATCAATTAAAGAGACAAAAGTGCCGATATGCGGACGAATTTCTAAAAGTCCTTCACTTTCTAACATCTTGAATGCATCGCGGACAGGAGTACGCGAAATATCATATTTGGCAGCTGTTTCAATTTCACTGATAGCAGAGCCAGGCGGAAGCTCAAGATGCAGAATCTGTTCTCGCAGCTTCTGATAGACTGCTTCAGAAGTGCCGGTGTGTTTTTTTGTATACATAAAATACCACGCCTTTCTTGCAAATGTGTATATGTACATTAGGAAAAATAAGAGATGTTTTACCGAATACATATTTCAAATTAGAAAAGGAAATACTTAAAAACAGGTAAAATATCTTTTGTTATTATATGGAATTATACAGTAGAAATTGGAAATGGTCAAGAACTTGTATACAAGAAGGCGTGAAGTTTTCCAGAGAATGGAAAAGTGCTTGTGCATTATTGACAAAAAGAGAAAAACCAAATGTGCAAAACAGCGAAAAAAAGAATGGAAGTTGACACTTGTATACAAGCATGCTATAGTAAGAATTACAAAGACGTGCAAGAAGTGAGAACTAATATGATTTTTGCATGTATGCAAGTTACGAAAGAAACTGGAAACAACAAGATAACAGTGCAAAAGCACAAGCCTGAATTGTAAGGAGGAAAAACGATGAAACTATCATTCCGCTGGTATGGAGAAGACGACAAGGTAACATTAGATAATATTCGTCAGATTCCTGGTATGCATTCAATTGTCACAGCAGTTTACGACGTGCCTGTAGGTGAGGTATGGAGCGAAGAAAGCATTGCAAGACTGAAAAAGCTTGTAGAAGACAAGGGACTTCATTTTGAAGTAATCGAAAGTATTCCGGTTCATGAGGATATCAAGCTTGGCAAACCAAGTCGTGATAAATATATCGAGAATTATTGTGAGAATATCCGCCGCGTGGCAAAAGCCGGTATCAAATGTATCTGCTATAACTTTATGCCGGTATTTGACTGGACAAGAACACAGTTAGACCATGTGCTTGCTGACGGTTCTACTTCTCTTGTTTATTATCAGGAGCAGGTAGATGCAGTGAATCCATTAGAAAGTGACAGTGATTTAACACTTCCGGGATGGGATTCAAGCTATACACGAGAAGAGTTAAAGAATGTTGTTGCAGAGTACAATGCAATGTCAGAGGATGACCTTTGGAACAACTTAAAATATTTCTTAGAGAAAGTAATTCCGGTTGCAGCAGAATGTGATGTGAACATGGCAATCCATGAGGATGACCCATGCTGGAGCATTTTCGGACTTCCAAGAATCATTACCTGTGAAGAAAACATTGACCGTTTCTTAAAATTAGTAGATGACCCACATAACGGAATTACCTTATGTACTGGTTCATTAGGATGTTCTAATAAGAACGATGTTGTTAAAATGGCTGCGAAGTACACTGCAATGGGACGTGTTCATTTTGCACATTTAAGAAACGTAGCTGTTCTTGAGAACGGCTTTGAAGAGAGAGCGCATCTTTCCTGCTGTGGTTCTCTTGATATGTATGCAATTGTAAAAGCTTTACATGACAACGGATTTACCGGATATATCAGACCAGACCATGGACGTATGATTTGGGGTGAGACAGGAAGACCGGGCTATGGCTTATATGACAGAGCTTTAGGTGCAACCTATATCAATGGTTTGTGGGAAGCAGTTCACAAAGCTTCTTTAGAGAAATAAAAATATGAAATCAGCAAAAAGAAAAAAGTATGTGCAGATGCCGCGGTAGTGGCAGAATGGAGGAAAATTATGAAGTTACCAATGCAAGTTGATTTAAAAGATAAAGTTGCAGTTGTTACAGGAGCAGGCGGAGTTATCTGTTCTGTTATGGCAGAAGCCCTTGCAATGTCAGGAGCAAAAGTTGCATTACTTGACTTAAACGAAGAAGCAGCACAGAAAAGTGCAGATGCAATTGTTGCAAAAGGCTTTGTTGCAAAAGGCTATAAATGTAACGTTTTAGAGAAAGAAAGCATTGAGGCGGCAAGAGACGCCATCGCAGCTGACTTTGGTACATGCGACATCCTTGTAAATGGTGCAGGCGGAAATAATCCAAAAGCAAGCACAGACGACGAATATTTTAAACCAGAGGACTTAGGCGAAATGAAAACATTTTTCGACTTAGACCCAAGCGGTGTACAGTTTGTATTCAGCTTAAACTTCATGGGAACATTACTTCCTACGCAGGTATTTGCAAAAGACATGGTGAATAAAGAGGGTGCAAACATTATCAATATTGCATCTATGAATGCTTACACGCCATTAACCAAAATTCCTGCATACTCAGGAGCAAAGGCTGCGATTGTAAACTTCACAGAATGGTTAGCAGTACATTTCTCCAAGGTTGGCATCCGCTGCAATGCGATTGCACCAGGATTCCTTGCAACCGCACAGAACAGAGCATTGTTATTTAACGATGACGGAACACCAACTGCAAGAACAGGTAAGATTTTAGCTGGAACACCGATGGAGCGCTTTGGTGAGCCGGAAGAGCTTGTTGGCGCATTATTATTCTTAGCATCTTCCGAAGCAAGCGGCTTTGTAAGCGGTGCATGTATCCCGGTAGATGGCGCATTTGCTGCATATGCAGGTGTATAATTTAAAAATAGTTTTATGAAATAAATGCCCATACAGGGAAAAGAGAATACCTTAGGTAGTCAGAATCCTGTATGGGCATTTTTTATTCATAGAAATGTGTGTAAATTCCCACACATCATAAAAGTGGAATTAATAACTTACGGAGAGGAGGCACTTATGGGGTATTTTGATTTTGAGAAAAAAAGTGAATTTATGGTCTGCATCGACAGTGACGGATGCGCGATGGATACGATGGAGGTAAAGCACCGGACATGCTTTGGAACGCAGTGGATTGCAACTTATGGTCTGGAGGCTTACCAGGATGAGTGCATGAAGTTGTGGCTTGACATCAATCTTTATTCCATTACAAGAGGTGTCAATCGTTTTAAAGGCTTAGCGATGGCATTGGAAGAAATGGTAAAAAGAGGTGTGCTTGTTACGGATAAAAAGGCTGCTGTTGGTGGAAAGATATATATTGGCGGATTAGAGGAATTTGTCAGCTGGACAAAAGAAGCCAAAGAACTGTCAAATCCCGCATTACTTGCTTTTGCACAAAAAAGTAACAGTGAATGTGTGGAAAAGGCACTGCTTTGGAGTATCAGAACGAACCGCGCCATTTATCATCTTCCGGCGGAGGATAAGCCATTTTTAAACGTCAAAAAAGCTATGGATGCGATGTGTAAGCAGGCTGACCTTGCAGCCGTTTCTTCTGCGAATGGGGAAGCAGTAGAGGCAGAGTGGAGTAAGCATCAGTTAAAAGAAGAATGCCGCGTACTGCTTTGTCAGGAGGCAGGCTCTAAAGCATATTGCATTGGTGAGATGATAAAAAAAGGCTATGCAAAAGAGAAAATTTTAATGGTTGGAGATGCGCCTGGTGATAGAGATGCCGCAGTCAAAAACGGTGTACTTTATTATCCGATTCTGGTTGGGAAAGAAGCGGAAAGCTGGGAACGTCTTTTAAACGAAGCATTTCCAAAGCTGTTAGAAGGAAGCTTTGACAGTAACTATCAAACAGAACTAATCCGGGAATTTGAAAAGAATCTCGGTGTATAAAATAAGGGGGTTAAACTATGGTGGATATGAAAGCAAAACCATTTTATTTATCCGATGAGGATTGCAAATGGGTGGAAGAAACAATTCAAGGCATGACAATCGAGGAGAAGATTGGACAGTTATTTTTCAATATGGGCTCTTCGCGTGATGAAGATTATTTGAAAATGACAGTGGAAAAATATCACATTGGCGGTATTCGTTATAATCCTGCTCCGGCGGCAGCAGTGCATGAACAGAACCGTATTCTGCAGGAAAACAGCAGGATTCCGTTGATTATTGCCTGTAACACAGAAAAAGGTGGAAATGGTGCATGTACCGATGGCACACCAATCGGACAGCAGACCAAAATCGGCGCAACAAGAGATAAAAAATATGCGTATGAATTAGGAAGAGTTTCAAATAAGGAGGCGGCAAGCATCGGCTGTAATCTTTCTTTTGCACCAGTCAGTGATATTCTTTACAACTGGGAAAATCCGGTGATTGGTCTTCGTACCTATGGAAATGATGTGGCACAGGTCTGTGAAATGACAAAAGCATATATGGATGGTGCACATACGAATCCGGGTTTTTGCTGTGCAGCAAAGCATTTTCCGGGAGATGGTCTTGATTTCCGCGACCAGCACGTTGCAAACAGTATCAACACAATGAGCTGTGAGGAATGGGACGAAAGCTTTGGAAAAGTATATCAGAACTTAATTGACAACGGACTTGAAGCAATTATGGCAGGCCACATTATGCAGCCTGCATATACCAGATATTTCAATCCTGACATTAAGGATGAGGATATTCAGCCTGCAACCTTATCACCTGAGCTTATCGAAGGACTTCTCCGTAAAAAATTAGGCTTTAACGGAATGATATTAACAGATGCATCCCATATGGTAGGACTTACCTGCCGTATGAAACGTAGTGATATGATTCCTGCAGCAATTGCAGCAGGTGTGGATATGTTCTTATTTTTCAATGAAATGGATGAAGATTTTGAGAGCATGATGAACGGCTACAAAAATGGCGTAATTACAGAGGAGCGTTTGTCAGATGCACTGCACCGCATTCTGGCATTAAAGGCACACATGGGACTTCATAAGAAAGCCAAAACAGAAATTGTTCCACCGGTATCCGAAATGGAAAAAGTAATTGGCTGTGAAGAACACAAAGCGCTTGCCAGAGAAATTGCAGATAAGGGAATCACACTTGTGAAATATTTAGATGAAGATGTACTTCCAATGAAACCGGAAAAATATAAGCGGATTATGATTGTTCCGGTTGGCGGCTTACAGGCAAATGGACTTGGCGCAATTCTTGGAAGTGCAACGGGCACGAAAAAAAGTCCGGCAGAAAATCTTTGTGACAAGTTAAAAGAAAAAGGCTTTGATGCATTCATCTATGAAAGCCCAATTGCAAAAATCATACGTGAAGCCGAAGAAGCTGGAAAGAAGCCGGACTTTAATCTTTATTTTGCTGGAAAAACGCCAATTAAGGAATTCTGTGGGGGACAGGATTTAATCATTACACTGGTGGATATTCCGGGTGGTTTTCAGGCAGTTGCGAGACCGGGCTTTGGCATGACCAAAGGTGGTGGAGAGATTCCTTGGTATGTACACGAGCTGCCAGTTATCGTAGTTGGAACAAACCAGCCATTTGTACTTGCAGATATTCCACAGGCGAGAACTTATATCAATACCTACGACAGCGAGGAGCACACCTTTGATGCATTGGTTGAGAAATTAATGACAGGAAAAGCTGCATTTAAGGGAGAAGACCCTGTTGACGCATTTTGTGGTATGTGGGATACCAGATTATAAATAAAAAACTGCTTGTATACAAGAGACTGCCAAAAGTGAAATCCAGAAAATGGAAAAAACACTATACATCATGCACAAAAGTGCTAGTAGAATATTATGCAATAGCATGAAAAGTGCAATAAGAATTGACTCTTGTATACAAGCAGAATATAATAAAATTAACAAAAAGTGAGGGGTAAAACTTTTTAAGAGAAGGAGAGATTATTATGAGTAATGTATCTTCAAAGTACTATGGGGAAAATGGTATTCATCGCGTTCCACTGTGGCGTATCGGCGGCTATGCGTTGAATAACACAGCAACAAACCTGTATATGTTCATGATGAATTATGTAGCATATTACTTAACAGGTTTTGTTGGAGTAGCAGTTGTAACAGCATCCAGTTTTGCGATGATGATGCGAATCTGGGATGGCGTTACAGACCCTGTCATCGGATTGGTCGTTGATAAGACGAATGGAAAATTCGGTAAAAACAGACCATTTATGGTAATCGGTAATATTATTCTTTGTGTGACATCTTTTATCCTATTCCATGTAACACATTTATTACCGGAGAACATAATGGTTCGTTTTGTATTTTTCATTATTATGTCAGCAATCTATTACATAGGCTATACCTGCCAGTGTGTAGTTACCAAATCAGCACAGACATGTCTTACAAATGACCCGAAGCAGCGTCCGTTATTTGCTATTTTTGATGGTATCTATAATACGATTCTTTTCACTGTATTAGCAATTGTTATCGGTAAGCTTTCTTCCGATGCAAAATACGGAACAATGTACAGTACAGACTTGTGGCATGACTTCTGGCTGATGACAGCAATTGTCAGTGCAATTTGTACAGCAATCGCTGTATTTTCCATTGCACCAAAGGATAGACAGGAATTCTATGGTACGGGTCAGGCACAGGGCAAGATTGGTATTAAGGATTACTGGGACACATTAAAAGGCAATCGTGCAATTCAGATGTTAATCATATCTGCATCTACCGACAAGCTTGCGACCTCTATGAGGGTTGGTGCTGTAACGATTGTATTATATGGCGCAGTTGCAGGTAACTATGGTGTTATTAATGGTACAATTACAGGTATTACCTCACTTGCTGGTATTGTACTTATGATTCTTGGTGTTGGTACAATCGCTACACGTCTTGGACAGAGAAAAGCAATGTTAATCGGTTCTTGGGGCGGTATTATTGTAAATATCTTTTTGATTTTATTATGGCTGTTTGGTGATGCAACATCTATGGTAACTGGTCCAACGGCAGATGATAAAGTTGTATTTGGATTCTTTACCATTGCACATATTGTTCTTATGGTAATACTTTCGTTCTTCCAGGGAATTTCCGGCAACATCGTTATTCCGATGACGGCGGACTGTGCAGATTACGAAGTATACCGTACTGGAAAATATGTACCGGGCTTAATGGGAACTTTATTCTCATTGGTAGATAAGCTTGTTTCTTCCTTTGCACCAATGATTTCCGGTGTATTGTTTGCAATGGTAGGCTATAAGGATGCACTTCCAGATGTAAATGCACCATACAGTAAGGGAATCCATTATGTAGCAGTATTCTTAATGTTTGGTATGGTTATTTTCGGATTGATTTGTAACGTAATTGCTATGAAGTTCTATCCATTGACCAAAGAAAAAATGGAAGAAATTCAGGAAGAAATTGCAGCAATCAAAGCAAAAGCAACGCAGCAGTAAATAAATTGTTATGAGAAATTTTTAGATAAAATAAAACGGCAATATTTATCTTTAACAAAAAAGACAACATCCAATGCAGGGGAGAAGCAGGGATGTTGTCTTTTTCTTTTTATATATTGCGATTAAGGAAGGGATTACTCTATAAGTATTTCTCAATTTCAGAAATTCATTCATCTTATTTGCAATTAGATAAAATTTTATGGCAGGGTATTATTTGTTATTGAAGTGGATTGCAAAGCCTGCAATTTCCTCTTTCATATAAGCAACCTTTAAGTTACCCTTATCATCGTATTTGAAGGATGTCTCGTCAAATACAAAACCGCGTTTTTCTAAGTGGTAGATGGCACGTGCTAAATAGTTAGTCTGAACACAGATGTGGCCATGTGTGCCGCGGCCAGGAGTCTTCATCATCTCAATCATATTTCCAACAAAGATAGAGCTGTTTCCAGGTTTTACAGCCTGTCCTAATAATGCTCCGAATTTAGCAGAATCAGCGGAAGCATCAGCTTCATTTGTATTGTTGATACCAACATGAAGAAGTTTAAAGCCTAACATGGTGGAAACTGCTTCCTGTGTGAGAGCAGTAATGCCAGTCCAGTCTTTTGCCTGAATCATGTCTTTGCTGACCATCCATGAACCGCCGCATGCGATAATTTTATTGAAATCAAGATAGCTTGTCAGGTTCTTTGCGTTAATTCCGCCTGTTGGCATGAATTTCATCTTGGTATAAGGAGCAGCCATAGACTTAATCATGTTGATACCGCCAGCAGCTTCTGCAGGGAAGAATTTAACAACATCAAGACCAAGCTCGATAGCAGCTTCAACATCACTTGGGTTCGAACAGCCCGGTGTGATAGGAATTCCTTTTTCCACACAGTAAGAAACCACTTTTGGATTTAAACCTGGACTTACGATGAATTTCGCACCAGCACCTACTGCGCGGTCAACCTGCTCTGTAGTAAGAACAGTACCAGCACCGACAAGCATTTCTGGGAACTGCTCAGACATAATACGGATAGATTCTTCGGCAGCGTCGGTACGGAAAGTAATTTCTGCGCATGGAAGACCACCGTCGATTAATGCTTTTGCTAAAGGTGCAGCATCCTCTACGTTGTCTAATGCAATAACAGGTACAATACCAATTTTGGAAATCTCTTCTAATACTTTGTTCATGGTTAATCTCCTTTATATTTTTTTATTATGATTCCCAATTTTGCATATGGAAATCATGAAGTTCCTATATTATAATGAAAATATAGTACGTTTTCTCTAATTCTAAAACATTGTTCCATAATATGAAACAATGTTTCGAAGAATGATACAATTTAATTATATCATCTGCATCCCCCTTGTCAACAATATAAATATGGAAAAATGCTGAATTTCAGAAAAATCTTGTAGGAATAAAAATAATATGTTATTCTCCCAAATGAATTGATTTCAGGTGTGTGGATTGCATTTTGCAAAGACACATGAAAAGGGAAACAGGTGCAAGTCCTGTACGAACCCGTCGCTGTAATAAGGGAGTGCTTTATCAGAACCACTGTTTCAAATGAAATGGGAAGGGATAAAGTATGAGAATCTTAGAGTCAGAAGACCTGCCTGAAATTAGTACATAAAACCACGTGGAATTGGTTATGGTACAGCAAATTTGGTCTGTTTACCATTCCCCTGGTAGTAAAAAACAAGGAGGAAGACGAAATGTCAGAAAACAACAAACAGATGAACAAAAAGAAAGGACTCATTGCGGCAGCAGTGCTGGTGGTATTAATCGCAGCAGCGGCAATCTGTTACGCAGTATTTAGTCCAAAGGCAGTGGAAGGTGCAAAAACAGTTACGATTGAGGTCGTAGATGATAAGGGCGAATCCACAAACTATGAGGTGCACACTGATGCAGAATATTTACGTCAGGCAATGGATGAAGCAGAGGGATTAACATATTCAGGAACTGAATCCGAATATGGTCTTATGGTTGATACTGTAAATGGCGTAACTGCAAGCTATGAGGAAAATGGCGCATACTGGTCCTTCTATGTAGATGGCGAATACTGTAACTACGGGATTGATACACAGCCGGTAGAAGACGGACAGGCATATGAGATTGTATACACAACAAACTAAAATAACAACGAAGGACATTGCACTGATTGGTGTTATGATAGCAGTGCTTGAAGTGACAAAGCAGGCACTTGCTTTCCTTCCAAATGTGGAAATTACAACACTTTTAGTTATTCTTTTTGCAATCTATTTTGAAAAAAGAATTTTTTATGTGATTCCGGCATTTATTTTAGTAGAAGGCTGTATTTATGGCTTTGGTACATGGTGGGCAATGTATGCTTACATCTGGCCGCTTATTGCAATCCTTGCCATGATTTTTAGAAAGCAGACCTCCGTCTGGTTCTGGAGTTTTTTTTCTGCGTTGGCTGGATTGTTTTTTGGTGCATTATGTTCGCTGACGTATCTTGTGATTGGTGGACCAAAAGCAGCCTTTACCTGGTGGATTGCAGGAATTCCGTATGATATTTTACATTGTATTTCGAATTTTGTTTTGTGCATGATATTATATGTGCCGCTTACGAAAGTGTTGAAGAAGCTGCGTTATCATATCTTTGATGAAGCCCTGTAAATTAGTTGATTTTTACAATGGCTTCTGCTATTATTTGAATAAATGTTTTATATTACGAAACAATAATTTGAATTATGAAACTGAAAGGATGATAGCATGGCAGAGGAAAAAGAAACAAAGAATCCTGTGCAGTCTGCGGAGCGAATTTTTCAGATACTAGAGATGTTAGCAGATAATGGAGAAATGGGATTAATGGAAATCAGTACTGCACTTGGTTTACATAAAAGTACAGTACATCGTTTATTAATGTCACTGATTTACATGGGATATGCAAAGCAGGACGAGGCAACACAGAAATATATGCTTTCTTATAAAATTGTCAGCATGGCTGGAAAAATGTTAGACCGCATGGACATCGTACAGGTGGCAAGACCATATTTAGAGCGGCTGTCAGACATCAGCGGCGAAGCAGTTCATTTAGTGCAGCGTGAAGGCAATCACATTTTATATATTCACAAAATAGAAGCAAAGGTTGGAACTATCCGGATGGTTTCCCATGTGGGAATGGTACATCCGATGTATTGTTCCGGTGTGGGCAAAGCGATAATGGCGACACTCCCGGAAAAGGAAGTAAGACAAATCTGGAAGGAAAGCCTTATCGAGAAAAAGACAAACAAAACCATCATTGAATTTGACGAAATGCTTCGTGTGCTGGCAGAGGTTCGTGAGAATGGATATGCGCTGGATGATGAAGAAAATGAAGAGGGCGTGCGCTGCATTGCTGCTTCGTTAAGAAGCTATGGAAAAGAAGTGAAATATGCGTTTTCCATTTCAGGTCCGGCAAGCCGTATGACAAAGGAGCGCATCGAAGAATTAGCTGTTGATGTAAGGAAAGTTCAGGAAGAATTGTCAAGAGAATTAGGGTTTCATTCCTAAGAATTTTTAAAAATTTCCAACAATTGAAAAATTAACATTTTTTGCGGAAATCTCTGAATAAAGAAAAATCAGATGGTCATACTATCCTTGAAAACACAGTACTAACTGTAAAAAGAAAAGGAGAAATGACTATGAAAAAGCTGAAATTATTGTTAGCAGGAATGCTCTTAACATTATCCCTCGGCATGTTGACTGCCTGCGGAAATAATAAGACAAACAATAAGACGGACAATCTCACAAACAAAGAAGAAGTAAAAGATAATTATGTTGAAACCACAGAAAATGGTGTAAAGGACAACGTGGTAAACGACAATACAACAAACGGAACAACCACCAATAATGGTACTGTCAACAATGGAACAACCACAGATACCAATACACATGTAAATGACAACACTACAGGTACAAACGGAGTCACAGACAACACAGTAAATAACACAAACAATACCAATACAGGCAACCCTGTAGAGGATGTGGTAGATGGTGTAGGCGAAGCCGGAAAAGACATTATCAACGGCGTAGAAAATGGTGTGGATAGTTTAACAGATAACAACAACACAAATAAAAATACAACAAACACCACCACAAACGAAACTACAAATAACACAAATACCACAACAGATACAACTAACAAAACAACCAATAAAAGATAAACTATCCGGGCAGTCACAGTAAAATGTGGGCTGCCCTTTTTGTACCGTATGCCAAAATGTTTTTGCCAGCCTTTGCTGTATATCCCAACTTCTAAAATAAAAATGAAATATGTTCAAATTTCTTGTGATTCGAAGATGTTTGAATTATAATGAAAAATCATGGAATAAATGAAGCTAAGGAGATTAAATATACAATGAGCAATAATGATTATAGAGAAATTATCGAGGAAGAAAATTCTGTAGTGGAAAATAGCGAAAATACATCGTCTGAGCAGAAAACAGACAGCGAAAATCAACTGACAGAGACAAGTGATACAGAGAAATCTGATGAGAATTCTGATAACGATAGTGAATATGAAGATATTTGTTATATCTGCCACAGACCAGAGCATATTGCAGGCAAGATGATTAAGATTCCAAGTGATATTTGTATCTGTCGTGACTGTATGCAGAGAACCTTTGACAGCATGAATGGCTCCGGTTTTCCAATGGATGACATGATGGGCATGGGAAAAATGCCAAATATCAGCATGATAAACCTTGCTGATTTACAGGGCTTTGGAGGAATGCCAAACAGTCAGCGTCTTAAGAAAAAGAAAGCAAAAGATAAAAAAGAAAAACCAGTGCTTGACATCCGTTCGATTCCTGCACCACACAAAATTAAGGCATCTTTAGATGAATATGTGGTAGGTCAGGAGCACGCGAAAAAAGTAATGTCTGTAGCAGTTTATAACCATTACAAACGAATTGCAGGAGATAATTCTGACGGCATCGAAATCGAGAAATCAAATATGTTAATGATTGGACCGACAGGCTGTGGTAAGACATATCTGGTTAAGACCTTGGCAAAGCTTTTAGATGTACCTCTTGCCATTACAGACGCTACATCTTTAACAGAAGCAGGTTATATTGGTGACGATATCGAAAGCGTGGTAAGCAAGCTTCTTGCAGCGGCAGATAACGATGTAGAGCGTGCCGAGCATGGAATTATTTTTATTGACGAGATTGATAAAATTGCAAAAAAACGTAATGCAAACCAACGTGATGTCAGTGGCGAATCCGTACAGCAGGGAATGTTAAAACTCTTAGAAGGTGCAGAAGTAGAAGTTCCGGTAGGTGCAAGCAGCAAAAATGCAATGGTGCCTATGACTATGGTAAATACAAAGAACATTCTTTTTATCTGTGGTGGTGCATTCCCAGAGTTAGACGAGATTATCAAAGAACGTTTAAATAAAGCAGCAGCAATCGGATTTAAATCTGACCTTAAGGACAAATACGACAAGGACGAAAACATTCTCTCCAAGGTGACAACGGAGGATGTCAGAAAATTCGGCATGATACCTGAGTTTTTAGGCCGTCTGCCAGTGATGTTTACCTTAGAAGCATTGACAGAAGATATGCTTGTGAGCATTTTAAAAGAGCCAAAGAATGCGATTATCAAGCAGTACAAGAAGCTTCTTGCAATGGATGAAGTGAAATTAGAGTTTGAAGAAGAAGCACTCTATTCAATTGCCAAAGAAGCCAAGGAAAAGAAAGTCGGAGCGAGAGCACTTCGTTCCATTCTCGAAGAACTGATGCTTGATATTATGTATGAAATTCCAAAGGATGATAATATCGGCATGGTAACAATTACCAAGGATTATGTGGAAAAGAAAGGCGGTCCACTGATTCAGGCGAGAGGCTGTTTTGCAATCGAAGGAAAGTAAATTTAGCTAAAAAAAGTAGTGACAAAGTACCAAAAAATATTTGCAATGCTTTAACGCTGTGATATACTAGTTGTAGTAATTAGACCTACGATTAGGCGTACCGGGAAAGGGAGGAATTATTATTATGACGAAAGCGCAGTTGAGAAAAGCGAATGGAGCAGCATTTACAGTATTGGCTATTATCATGGGTTATTTGCTGATAACCTTAGCAATGGCAGTTTTATTCGGGAATTCCGCGGCGAAGGTTATGGTACAGTTTCTGGTGGTATTAGTTGGGTTGATTACATGTATTGTTTTCTATACAAAAGGAAAGGATACACCAGAGTGTGAGAAAGCTCTTTTATGTTCTGCGGCAGTTGTGTATACAGTATTGATGCTGCTTAACTCTACATCAGGTACATATCTGTATGCCTTTGCATTATTATTTTCCTGCATGGTATATCTGAACAAGAAGATTATGATAGCAGGAAATATTATTGTAATTGTTTCAAATGCAATTCGAATTGTAATTCAGTATGATGCAGAAAATGCATCGGCTTATCAGACAGAGAGTTTTATTACATTGTTTGCACTGGTTCTTGTGGCAGTTGCTTCTATTAAGGTTAGTGGACTTTTATTAGAGTTTAACGAGCAGAATGTTTCTTCTATTAAGGCAGCAGCGAATGAGCAGGAAGCAAATAATGCCAAAATGACACACGTTGCAGAAAGCATTATGAATCATTTTGAAGAAGCAATGACTCAGGTTGAGAATTTGAATGAATGTGTCACTGTGAGTGGCGAATCCATGAAAAATATTGCATCCAGCACAGAAAGTACATTAGATGCCATTCAGAAACAGGCATCCATGTGTGAAGAGATTCGTGGTGTGACGGATGAAGCAGAAGCAGAAATCCAGAAGATGCTTGATGCGGCAGACCGTACCAATCAGACGATTGCAGAAGGTACAAATGAAGTATTCCAGTTAAGAGAGCAGGCAAAGAACGTAGAAGAAGCCAGCAACACAATTGTACAGGTGATTACAGAATTAACCAACCAGGTAGAAGAAGTACAGAAGTTTGTTGGAACGATTTTAAATATTTCAAGCCAGACCAATCTTCTTGCATTAAATGCTTCGATTGAAGCAGCAAGAGCAGGAGAAGCAGGAAAAGGTTTTGCAGTTGTAGCAGATGAGATTCGTCAGCTGTCAGAACAGACAAGTGAAGCATCCAATAATATTACACGTATTATTGAGCAGTTAAACAGAGGAACACAGCTTGCAAATGAGAGTGTTGCACATTCCGTTGATTCGGTAGCAAAACAGAATGCAATGATTGAAAATACACGTCAGCGTTTTGCAAATATTAATACCGAGATGGATGAGCTTTCCGGCTACATCAGCAATACAGAGCAGAGTATGCAGGAAATTCTTCGTTCCACCGATACGATTGCGGATAATGTTGCAAATCTGTCTGCAACGAGCGAAGAGGTTGCAAATTCTTCTGAATCCAGTCTCAGGAATTCAGAAACAGCAGTAAGCAGCATGAGGGATTGTAAATCTGTTTTGGAAAACATTTATGAGATTACAAAAGAATTAAAAGATAACTAAAAAAGGAATATAGGATAAGACTCCAGCATTTATTTTTATAAATAAACGCTGGAGTTTTTTTGTGGCAGATTGTAAAGAACAAGCTTATTCAAATGATTATTTTGATTTTATCGTACCATATGGATTAGAGTTTAATACGAAAGAGCCGGGGGTATGTATCCAAAGAATTAGTGATGATTATGATATTGTGTATTATCCAAGAAAGGGACTTCCGGCGTTACAGATTGGAGATTACACATATTCGGAAATTCCAAAATGCTATACGCTGTTAGACCAGACAGCCTTAGAGGTATCTGGAATATTACGTTTACAGGAACAGCCTGCATTAGCGTTAAAAGGGAGAGGGGTGCTGGTTGGATTTATTGATACAGGAATTGATTATACGAATCCAATTTTTCAGTATTCAGACGGCAGCACAAGAATTGTAAGCATCTGGGACCAGACGATTACAGATGGAACGCCGCCTATAGGAATTTCCTATGGGGCATTGTATGGGGAAAATCAGATTAATGAAGCGTTAAAAAGTGAAAATCCCTATGAGATAGTTCCTTCAAAGGATACCAATGGACATGGAACATTTCTTGCAGGAGTAGCCTGCGGCAGTGAAGATGTTGCAAATGATTTTATTGGGGCAGTACCGGAATCGGAAATTGCTGTTGTGAAGCTAAAAGGAGCAAAGCAGTATTTGAAAGAATTCTTTTTTGTGGATGAAGGGGCAGAAGTCTATCAGGAAAATGATATTATGCTGGCAATCGCATTTTTAGATGGGATTGCAAATATAAGAAATATGCCTCTTGTGATTTGCTTTGGGCTTGGTACGGCAAATGGAAGCCGGGCAGGCAACAGCTATATGTCCATGTATTTAAGCAGCTTAAGTAACAAAAGAAAACGCGCGATTGTGGCTGCAACCGGCAATGAAGCAGGGATGCGCCGCCATTTTCAGGGACTGATGCGGGAAAATATGGAATTTGAAGATGTGGAGATAAATGTTGAGGACGATATGGACGGCTTTTTTATTGAGCTTTGGGCTGATGCACCGGAGCTTTATGCGGTATCTATCATTTCGCCAACCGGGGAAGTGATACCGCGTGTTCCGATTCGTATTGATACGACAGAAAAGTTTGATTTTGTGTTTGAGCAGACAATCATCACGATTGATTACCGGATTGAAGCAAAGGTGACAGCCAATCTGCTTGTGTTTTTCCGCTTTATCAAGCCGACAAAAGGTCTTTGGGTGATACGCGTATTTCCTGAAAATATTGTGACAGGACATTATAATATGTGGATGCCGCTTAGTAAACTTACGTCAGGAAATGTGTTTTTTTTACGCTCCAATCCAGAAATTACGCTGACAGTTCCAAGCGCTACACAGCAGTTAATTACGGTGGGCGGATATAATGCGGTAAATGGAAGTATTTATGCAGATTCTGGAAGAGGCTACAGTATTACAGGAAATGTAAAGCCAGATTTTGCAGCACCGGCAGTGAATGTTTATGGACCGGGACTCCGCAAAAATTATGTGACCTACACCGGAACAAGCGCAGCAGCTGCCGTAACCACCGGGGCAGTTGCGCAGATTATGCAGTGGGCATTTGTGGAGCAGCGGTATGCGATTCGCTCTGCAGCTGGCATTAAGAATATGCTGATTCGTGGAACAGTGCACACAAACGATAGAAGCTACCCGAACAGAGAATGGGGATATGGGGCGTTAAATGTATATAATTCTTTTGAAATGCTGCGTTGAAGACAGGCGGATTATGCGGAGAAAACATTGAATAATTAGTGAAAATATAGTAAAATTAGGAAATAAGTATGAATATTTTGGACGGGGAAATGTAAGATTACAAAGGAGGCAGCTATGGAACGCCGCAGTCATGATATCGAGAAGATTTTTCTGTATGTATACACAATTTTCACAATATTTCAAATAGTTACAACTTTTTATTTAGAACGTACAATGGTGGCAATTCCGCCGTTAATTATTGGAATTGCCGTTGGATGGTATCTTGGTATCAAGAAATATGGAACACATCAGTTCCGCGTGTATGTCATGTCAATTATGGCATTAATTGGTGTGTTGATGTATGGAATGGCAGCGGATAGCCTTGCGGATACGCTGTCTCCTTTTGTTGTTTTAGTGATTATGGTCGGAATGTTTGAGAACGCAGCTGTTTTAGGAGCAACAGCGTGTTCTTATCTGATTTTGATTCTTTATCATGGTTTTTATGTCAAATCATTTGATATTTCAAGCGTCAAGTCATGGATGCAGGTTTTATTGCAGATATTATCTATTGCTGTGATTGTATACATGACATGGCATTCTATGAATAATTCCATTAACATGAAAACAAAGCTGCTTGAGACGATTGATGAACTGCGTCAGGCTGAGCACAGCAAGGACGAATTCATGGCAAATGTTTCTCATGAATTGAGAACACCGTTGAATACCATTCGTGGAATGAGTGAATTGATTTTACGGGAAGATTTACCGGCGCAGGTGCGTGAGGAAGCGTTTCACATCCAGATGGCAGGACGTAATTTGCAGACTATCGTCAGCGACGTATTAGATTATTCGGAATTGCAGACAGGAGAGCTTGCATTAGACGAATCCTATTATAATTTTACATCCATTATCAATGATGTATTAAATATTGCAATTGCACAGAATGAAGATAAGAATCTGGAATTGATTGTAAACTGTGACCCGAACATTCCACGAAGTATGGTTGGCGACAGCGAGAAAATTGCACGAATCTTATATTGCCTTGTGAATAATGCGATTAAATTTACAGAAAAGGGGTGTGTGGAGATTAACGCATCCACACGAAAAGAGGATTATGGTGTCAATTTGTGTATCAGCGTCAAGGATACCGGAATTGGAATGACGCGCGGAGAAAAGGAGCGTTTATTTACAAGCTTTAACCAGATAGATACCAAGAAGAACCGCGCACAGGGCGGCATGGGATTAGGACTTGCGATTTCACGTAAGATGCTGGAGCTGATGAATGGATTCCTCATTGTAAAGAGTGAGCCTGGAAAGGGCAGCGAGTTTAAGGTAGTAATCCCGCAGCGTGTGGAGGATGAACGCCCGATTATCGAGTTGAAAGAGAAAGAAAATGTCCATTTCATTTATTATATCAATCAGGAAAAATACGACATGGTAGAGATTCGTGACAGCTACCGTAAAATGATTCGTGTTATGGCACAGAAGCTGGAAGTACCTCATATTCGTGCAAAGAGTCTGAATGAATTTAAAGACCGCATTGAGAATTACAGGTATACGCATGCACTTATCAGTATTGATGAATACCATGAAGCACCGGAATATTTTGAAGAATTGTCAAAGAAAATGTCTGTACTTGTTGTCTTAGACCGCCAGAATGATAATGAAATTGGCAGAGATTTTTCACGCATTTACAAGCCTTTCTATGCATTATCAATTGTTAGTGCATTAAATGGTGGCAAAGTGGTGCAGCGTGTGGATGGAAGCCACTACCAGACACAGGAATTTGCAGCGCCGGAAGCAAGTGTGCTCGTAGTAGATGATAATATGATGAACTTAAAAGTAATGGAAGGATTACTGCGTCCATATGAAGTGCGCCTGTTTACAGCCACAAGTGGTGAAGAGGCACTGAAATTAGTAGACCATATGCATTATGATTTGATTTTTATGGACCATATGATGCCGAAGATGGATGGTGTGGAGGCATTACATGCCATTCGCAAAAAAGCAGGAAAGTATTATCGGGAAGTGCCGGTTATTGCGCTGACCGCAAATGCGATGGGCGGGGCGAGAGAAATGTTTCTTGCAGAAGGCTTTCAGGATTTTGTTCCAAAGCCGGTGGAAATATCAAATCTGGAACGTACCTTAAAACATTATCTTCCTGCGGATAAGATAGCTGCTAAGCAGGATGCGCCAGAAATAGCTTTGGAAGAGAAGCCGTTAGAGGAAGCAAAAGAGCATCAGGAAGAGAAGCGTGTAGAGGAGGAAAAAGTTCAAGAAGAAAAGCCTGTAAGAAGAATCAATGAGGAGCAGGGAATTCAGTACTGCGGCGGAGAACTTTCCGATTATCTGGATGTTTTGGATGCTTATCATTGGGATGGTCAGCAGAAAAAAGTAAAAATTCAGAATTTCTATGAAGAGGAAAACTGGAAGGATTACAGAATATTAGTGCATTCGTTAAAAAGCACTTCGCAGGCAATCGGTGCGGGACATCTTTTTGAAATTGCCAAAAATCAGGAGGAAGCAGCAAAAGAAGAAAACCGGGAGGAAATCTTAAGCCATCATGACGAGGTGATGCAGGAATTTGAAGCAGTTTTAACAGAAGCTGGGGAACGCTTAGAGCGGGCAAGAATGGAGGCTTTAAAGGATAATCCAAAAGCACGCAGAGCAATCGATAAAACTTTTTTGAAGGAAAGATTAAAGTTTTTGGCAGAGGAACTTGATAACAATCATGAAAGTCAGGTTTTGAAAGAACTAGAAGACTTAAAAGGCTACAGCTATGGTGGAAAAGGTGTAGAGGAGCTTTTAGCACCTGTTGCAGAAAAAGTAGAAGCATTTGATTTTGGCGCAGCATTAGAAATTTTGCAAAAGGTCAGAGAAGAAGTGAGGTAGCATATGCAAAAGAAATGGAAAGAAGGCATGAAGCGGCTTTATGGTTCTGAGGTAGAATTAAATAACCGGCTTTTTAATATTATTATGTCTGGCTGTCTGATTGCAGCATTGCTCAGTAATATAGCAACTAGTTTAAGCAATGGTTCTATGTGGAATTTTTTATTTGTAGTTATCATTGCGGTTGTGATTGTACTGCTTATTTGGATTGCGAATCGTTACGAGAAAACAGAAATATGTGCACTAATAGCAGGTGTTGTAATTGAGTTAATTTTACTGCCGCTCCTTTATTTTACAGGTGGTGGGGCGCACAGTGGAATGAGCAGCTGGTTTCTTTTTGGACTGGTGTATTGTTTCCTGCTTTATAGTGGGCGAAGATTTGTTATTATGCTTTGCATGGCAATTATAAGCTTTACCGGATGCCATATAGCAGGTTATTATCATCCGGAGTACGTGATGCCGCTGGAAACAGAAGTAGAAATCCTTATAGACATTCAGCTTTCGATGATAGTAACAGCAATTTGTATTGGTACATTAATTAAGTTTCAGAGAGCTATTTTTGAGGATGAAAAAAGAAAGAGCGAAGAACGTCAGGTCATGCTTGAAGAAGCAAACAAGACAAAAGACCGTTTTCTTGCCAATATGAGCCATGAGATTCGTACACCAATCAATACGATTATTGGTTTAAATGAAATGAATCTGCGTGAACAGATTTCTACAGAAGTAGAAGAAAATTCAGTGAATATCCAGCGCGCAAGTGGAATGCTGTTATCTACAATCAATGACATTTTAGATATGTCCAAAATTGGCGCAGGAAAGATGGACATTATTCCAAGAAAATATGACTTTGGAAGTCTGTTAAGTGATTTAATCAATATCAGCTGGCTGCGTGCACATGAAAAGAAGCTGGAATTTAATCTGGACATTTCACCGGAGATTCCTGCCATGCTGTACGGAGATGATGTCCGTATCCGTCAGGTCATTACTAATATTTTAACAAATGCGATTAAGTATACACAGAAAGGTTCTGTGACTTTAACCGCAGACTGCGAGTCGGCTGGAAACAATAAAATCCGCCTGAAAATTTCTGTAAAGGATACTGGTATTGGTATTCGTGCGGAGGATATACCACATCTGTTTGATTCGTTCCAGCGTTTGGATGAACGGAAAAACAGCGGAATTGAAGGAACAGGTTTAGGTCTTGCAATTTCCCATCAGCTGGTAGAGATGATGGGCGGTGAAATCTTAGTAGACAGCAGCTATCAGAGAGGCTCTGTTTTTACCGTCGTGCTTGAGCAGGGAATCGAAGACAAAACGCCGCTTGGCGCAGTCGGAAATGTGTTAAAGGCAAACGCAGGCAATCACAGAAAATATCATCAGTCCTTTGAAGCACCGGAGGCAAAGGTGTTAGTGGTTGATGATAACGAGATGAACCGTATGGTGGCTGTGAAGCTGCTTCGTGAAACAAAAGTTCAGGTGGAGACAGCTTCTAGTGGAGAAGAGTGTCTTGAGAAAACAAGAAATCATTATTATCATGCAATTTTTATGGACCATCTGATGCCGCAGATGGATGGAATCGAAACGCTGTCGCGCATCCGCAAGCAGGAAAATGGCATGTGCAGGGAAACGCCTGTAATTGCACTGACTGCAAATGTGATTTCGGGTGCGGATAAATTCTATCGGAAACAGGGATTTGACAGTTACCTGATGAAACCAATCAATGGGGCATTATTTGAAGGAATGCTTTTAAACTTCCTGCCGGAAGAACTGATTGTAGAACGTGATACAGATACATTGACAGAGGATACCGAGGTTCATTTGATTAATCGAAAAGCAAAGCAGGAGTTCTGTATTACCACAGAGAGTGTTGCCGATTTGCCGGAGAAGATATTAGAATATTTTGATATTCGGTGTATTTCTTATTATATTTTAACAAAGGAAGGAAGATTTAGGGATAAGAGAGAGATTTCTATAGAAAACTTAAACGAATATCTTGAAAAGTATGGAAAAGGAGTTACCTCTGAGCCACCATCTGTCGAGGAATATGAGCAGTTTTTTGCAGATGCGTTAGAGCATGCAGAGAAGGTAATTCATATCAGCTTATCTTCGAATGATGGACGCGGATACGAACGCTCATCAAAGGCTGCAAAGGGATTTTCCAATGTTTATGTGGTGGATGCATCACATGTTTCAAACGGTATGGGAGCGTTAGTTTTAACAGCCGTTGATATGTTGAAAAAGGAGCAGTCTGTGGAGGAGCTTCTTGCAGCAATCGAAGAAGCCAAATCAAAGATTTCCTTCCAGTTTGTTCTTGGAACGACAGAGATTATGTATTACCGGGGATTTTTGGAAAAATATCAGAAAGTTTTCTTTGATATTTTTGGATTGAATCCGGTACTTACCATGAAAGATGGAAAATTAAGATGTACTGCATTGTTTACAGGAACGATGACGCGTGTATATAAACGTTTTGTACGCAAGTGTCTGAAAGGAAAACATAATATAGACAATCATGTATTGTTTATTTCTTATGCCGGCTGCTCAAACAAAACCTTAGAGATGATTAAAGAGGAAATAAGAAAATATCAGGATTTTGCTATGATTATTGAAGAGCCGATTTCTGCAACAGTAACAAGCAACTGTGGACTTGGAACGATTGCAATCGCGTTTTTGACCCGTTAGCAGGGAGTGGAATAATTTCTAAAAATAATATTAAATTTTGGGAATTGACTGCCTTTATTATTGCCTGAGGACATCATTTTGACTATAATGGGAACAGTAATTAAGAGTATAAGAGTAAGAAAAAGAGGGCGTTTATGGAACAGAAAATTCAGATTATTAGTGATGGTTCATTAGATTTGCCAAAGGAATTAGTAGAAGAAAAAGAGATTCAGGTAGTACCATTTTATGTATCGTTCGATGGTGAGACTTACCAGAAAGAAGTGCAGGAGCTTGATGTCCGCGAATTTTATCAGAAAATGGTAGACCACCCGGACGTATATCCAAAGACCTCCATGCCATCGGTGCAGGACTATTATGATGTATTTGAGCCAATGGTAAAAGAAGGCAGTGCAGTGATTTGTATCTGCATTACCAAAAAATTCAGTGGTTCGATACAGTCAGCCATGACAGCAAAGGATATGATTTTAGAAAACTATCCAGATGCAAAGCTTACGGTAATTGATGCAACAGTAAATACTGTTTTACAGGGACTATATGTATTAGAGGCCTGTCGTCTGCGCGATATGGGCTGGGATTATGAGCGAATCGTAGAAAAAATATTAGAAATCAGAGAGACTGGACGAATTTTCTTTACCGTCGGAAGCATTGACTATTTAAAGCATGGCGGAAGAATTGGAAAGCTTGCAGGTCTTGCAGGAAGTGCATTAAAGATTAAACCGTTAATTACCTTAAAAGAAGGAGAGATTTTCAGCTCCGGCATCACAAGAAACAGACAGAAATCTTTAACAAAAGTGGTTGAAATGTTAAAAGCATATCTTGATGAAGTCAATGCAAAGCCGGGTGAGTACAGCTTCTGTATTGGATTTGGATACGATATGGAAGAAGCAAAGCAGTTTCGTGAGATGTTAAAGGATTTGGTAAAAGAACGTCTTGGAATTGATGAGATTCAGATTTATCAGATTGGAGCAACGATTGGCGTGCATACAGGACCATATCCAATTGGTGTTGGAATCATGAAGCGTGCAGATGTTTAAGACAGGAACTGTTAGAAATATGGCGCTGTGAAAAGTGAATAAGAAATTGACATCAAAACCCCATGTGTTTCTTAATTTAGGAACCGCATGGGGTTTTCTTTGTCAAATAATATAAATTTTTGAATAATATAAAATTATAAATAATAATGTTGACAAAACAATACTATATGATATATAGTATTAAATATAAAACAATATAACAAATTTTATAATATTATGTAAGATAAGAAAAGGAGTGAGTACATGGTATTTAATACAGGTGCTGCCCTGTTAGATGCGATTGTCCTTGCAGTCGTGTCAAAAGAGGAAGAAGGAACTTATGGATACAAGATTACACAGGATGTGCGCAAGGCAATCGAAGTTTCTGAGTCCACATTGTATCCTGTCTTGCGAAGACTGCAGAAGGATGGTTGTCTGATTGTCTATGACAAGGAATGTGGTGGACGCAATCGAAGATATTACCAGATAACAGAATCCGGGCAGGTAAAATTAGAAGAGTACCGTAGAGAATGGGAAGAGTATTCTTCGAATATAACGATGTTATTTTCAAGAGAGGAGTCATGAGAATGAATAAAGATGATTTTTTAAGGAGATTGGAGGCATTGCTTTCGGATATTTCGGATGAAGAACGGGCGGAGGCAATGGCATTTTACCGCAGTTATTTCGAGGATGCGGGAGAGGGGAATGAAGCGAAGATTCTTGCAGAATTAGAATCCCCGGAAAAGGTTGCTGAGACAATTAAAAAAGATTTGGGCATGGTTACAGTAGTAAATAATTCAGGCAACACAGCAGATACAGGTTATGCATATAACACAGCAGGCAATGAGGGATATGCAGATGCAGGCAACAGTGGCAGCTATCATACGAATCAGTCTTATGGAACATATGATAATGGAAATAAACAGCCGGAGAAAAAAGATAATACCGTAGTGATTGTATTAGTTGTAATTCTTGCGATTGCAACAAGTCCGGCATGGTTAGGCGTAATTGGAGCGGTTGTCGGAACACTTTTTGGATTATTAGTTTCTGTTGCAGCAGTTACCATTGCACTGATTGCATCTGCAATTGGACTTATGATTGGAGGCATCAGCTGTTTGGCAGTTGGTATGGTTTCCACTGGATTTGCTTTAATGGGAGCATCCTTATTTGTATTAGCATTTGGAATTTTAGCTTTAATCGCATGTGTATGGGTATATGGAAGCTTTCTTCCTTGGATAGTGAAATCAATTGTTAAGCTCGTGAAAAAAATCACAGGTGGCAGAAAGGAGCAGATGGCAGCATGAAAAAATTTACAAAAATCGCTTTAAGTATTGCAGCGGTGGCGGCAGTGTTAGGAATTGCATTTTGCGGAGTTTCTTTGGCTCTTGGTGGAAGCTGGGAAGAAGTTGCTAAGAGGATGGAAGAAACAGGCATTGATGGAGTTATGAAAGATTGGTTTTGGGATAACGCAGTCTATTCAAATACATTAGAGGCTGGCAAGGAAACCTGTACGGATACTTTTAAAGTGGAAGAATTCAATCATATTGATATTGAACTGGATTTGGCAGATGTGAAAGTTATCAAATCTGAGGATGCAGAGAATGTGAAGGTAACAATGAAAAAAGGGTATCTGAAACACTATTCCTGCGAATTAGATGGAAAAACCTTAGAAATCGAATATGACACAGGGAATCATAATTATAAATCGGGACCGGAAATTATTTTAGAGATTCCGGATGGAATTGAGCTTAAGAAAATCGAAGCAGATACAGCATTAGGCGACATCACCTTTGAAGGGCTTACTTTAAATATAAATACATTAGATG
The DNA here is from genome assembly GCA_045121975.1 of Roseburia sp. Lineage (GTDB taxonomy): Bacteria > Bacillota > Clostridia > Lachnospirales > Lachnospiraceae > Roseburia. Next base: position 157,373 of record JBGVHB010000122.1, on the reverse strand, counting down.
TTCATTCAAACCTTGGTAATGTGAAATTTACAGATATGAAAATTTTATGTGACATTAAAGCAGGTACTGATTTGGGGGATGTGAAATTTTTAAACGGAACCTATGGCAAGATGAATCTTGAGAACAATCTTGGAGATATTACAATTACAGGTGAGGTTACGGATGATGTTAAGGCATGCTGCGATATGGGTGATGTAAAGGTTGAACTTTCTGGTAAAGAAAGTGACTATAATTATTCTCTTTCCACAGATATGGGAGATGTAGAAATCAATGATGTAGATTATAATAAGGAAATGTCAGGAGAGGCAGATATTACAAATAAGGGAGCAGAAATTACCCTTACTTTAGAATCTGACATGGGAGATGTGACAGTAACAACTAAATAAAATATGATATTTTAGGAAGACAAGACAAAGCAAAACTTTTTGCAGGACGTTCTTGTCTTCTTTTTTTATTACTGTTACAATAAAAATAACATATACGAGAGGTGAGCCTATGACACAGGAAGAAAGACAGTTAAAGCGTAGAAAAGATACACAAAATGCAGCAGTTGTGCTGGTGATTTTTTTCTTTATTCTTATATTGGTAGTTGTTGGGATTAGTGCAGCAATAAGAAGCCAGATGACGAAAAAGACGGCAAATGAGCCACAGACAGAAACAATGGCAGTTACAGAAACAGAAGAAGTAACAGAGACGGAAAGCGAGACAGAAGTTGTGGCAGTGGCAGATGAGGCGTTAGAAGCGGCAAGGGCATACGCAGAGGGATTGACCTTAGAGCAGAAGGTTGCCCAGATGTTTATGATTACACCAGAAGCATTGACCGGATATAACAAGGTTACTGCGGCTGGCGACACTACAAAGGGATTCTATATGGAATATCCGGTAGGCGGCATTATTTATACATCCAATAACTTAGTTGATACGGAGCAGACGAAGGAAATGCTTGCCAACATGACAAGCTTTAGTAATGAAGCAACCGGACTTCCAATCTTTTTGGCAGTGGAAGAAGAGGGCGGTACAAATGCGCCAGTGGCATCGAATGCAGCGTTTGGAGCAGCAGATGTTGGAGATATGGGTGCTATCGGAGAAACTGGTGATGCACAGAATGCATATTATGTTGGTACAAGCCTTGGAGATTACTTATCTGCGTTAGGATTTAATATGGACCTTGCACCAGTTGCAGACGTACTTACAAATACAGAAAATACTTCCTTAACCTATCGTACTTTTGGCTCGGATGCAGCTCTCGTATCAAGTATGGTGACAGCAGAATTACAGGGCTTAGAGGAGAAAAATATTCAGGGTGTTGTAAAAACCTTCCCAGGTTATGGTTCTGTTGCAGGAAGTTCTGCGGATGGATTAGTGAAATCAGAAAAGACATTAGATGAACTGATGGCAGCAGAATTTGTTCCATTTCAGGGAGCTATCGAATATGGCGCAGATTTTCTTATGGTTGGTCATATTGCAGTGCCTTCTGTGGCAGGTGGAGATATTCCATCTTCCTTATCACAGGAAATGATAACGAATGTTCTGCGTGGTCAGTTAGGCTACAATGGTGTTGTCATGACAGAAGCTATGAATCAGAAAACAATTACAGATATGTATTCATCCTCAGAAGCAGCCGTTCAGGCGATTGCAGCAGGTGCGGACATCATCTTAATGCCAGCGGATTTTAAAGAAGCTTATACAGGTGTGTTAGAAGCCGTTGGAAACGGAACTTTAAGTGAAGAACGAATCAACGAATCTGTTGCCCGAATCATCAAAGCGAAGCAGCAGATGCAGTAAAAATTTTTGATGAAATCCCAGTAACCAAAAAAAGAGTGTCGGTAATCGACACTCTTTTTTCAATCCATTGTTTTCAATATCTTAATCTACCAAATAAAAAACTAGTTCTATTTATAAAGAAAAAGGTACATGAAACTACTGATTTAGATTGTAGTAATCATATTCTGTAAAGAATTATTTTACTACTGTTACGTTTGTTGCCTGTGGTCCTTTTGCACCTTCAACAACTTCGAATTCTACTGCAGCGCCTTCTTCTAAGGATTTGAATCCTTCCATGTTAAGACCTGAGTAGTGAACGAATACGTCATTTCCCTGTTCGTCGGAAATGAATCCGTAACCTTTTTGGTTATTAAACCACTTTACTGTACCTTTGTTCATTGAAAAGTACCTCCAAAAAATATTTCTATGTGCAGGATTTCCTACAACATATTCACAGAATAACATAACGATTTTGAAAAGTAAAGCGATAAAATAGAACTTATTTCACAACAAAATTAAAATAAGTTTTTCTTAAGAAATAAAACAGTTCTGCCGTCGAATTATAAGATTTCATAGGAGATTTCGTGGTTGGTTAAGAAGCGTTTTACCAGGGCATCCCACTCCTGTTCAAAGCTTTTGTCCACAGAAAAAATACGATAAGAAACACCTGTAGTAAGAATGAGTGTTCCGTTCTGAAATTTCAGATTAATAAAAGCTCCTGTGATGTCATTTGCAGAAAAAGAGCTGTGAGAGCGTTCTAAGGTATTTGTAAGATTTGCAGGAGAAAGCAAAAGCACGAATTTAAAAAAGGATGGGGTGCGTTTTCCTTTAATCAGGTCAAAGCACTGGGTACGAACTTTTCCATAGGGAATAAAGGAAAGTCCTGTTAAGCCTTCCGTTTCTAATTCGTCAGAGGAATAAAAGTCAGTATGTAATCCTCCTTCAATATGATAAGTAACGTTTCCCTGAATGGATGCTTCCTGCAGTAAGAAATTATCAAACACCTCACTGCATAAAAATTTATTCATAAAATCCTTTAATTCTGATATCTGAAGTGCAATCATAAAGAAAATCCTTTCGTTTTTTGCTCTATATATTATATAGAAAAGTGCTCGTACATAGTGTAGTAACAGTTCAGTCCACGCCATTCGCAATCTCGCACTTTGTGCTCCAAAGCCTGCTATCGCAAGCGGATTGCTCATAAACGGGCGTTCCGCTCATAAGTCATGTGACATTCAAATTCATGCAAGCATGATTTGTCTGTTACATGGCTTATGGCTGAACTGTTACTTATCATATCACAAAAATTTAAATCATGCTTAAAATTTTCTTTTTTTTATAGTATGATGTTCCTAGCTAATATGCAATGCGATAAAAAGGGGAATCCTAGGTATCATTGTATGAAATATATTTGAAAACAATTTGGAGGAAAAAGAGATGACAGAAACTCAGATTTTATTTGATTTATTAGAAAAAGGCGTTTCACCAACACATGCGGTGGCAGCCTGTGAAGCAAGATTAAAGGAGGCAGGCTTTGAGGCACTTGATTATGGAAGTGAATGGAATTTGAAAAAAGGTGGAAAATACTACATTAACCACTATACAACAACGTTATTTGCATTTACACTCCCGGAAAAATGGGATGATACAAAGCAGCCGGCAGTCCGTATTGGAGCTGCACACACAGATTTTCCATGCTTAAGAATAAAACCATCCTGTGACATCAAAACAAATGTATATGCACAGGTAAATGTAGAAGTTTATGGCGGAGCAATCTTAAATACCTGGCTTGACCGTCCACTTGGCGTGGCAGGACGTGTGGCAGTGCGCGGAGCGAATGTGTTCCAGCCGGAAATCAAGACATTCCAGTCCAACAAGAATCTGTTTACGATTCCAAACCTTGCCATCCATATGAATCGTGAGGTGAATAAAGGCGTAGAATTAAATAAACAGACAGAAATGCTTCCAGTGGCAGGACTGTTATCCGAAGAGCAGAATGCCGATTATTTCCTTGATTTTCTTGCAGAAGAGCTAAAGGTGGCAAAAGAAGACATCTTAGATTTTGAATTAACGATTTTCTGTAATGAAAAACCGGACTTTATCGGAATTAAAGATGAATTTATTTCTTCTCCGAGATTAGATAATTTAAATTCCTGCTCTGCATTAGTATCTGCAATTATTGAAGCCAAAAGAGCAGATGGAATGAATATGATTGCATTGTTTGACCATGAGGAAATCGGCAGCCGTTCAAAACAGGGCGCAGCTTCTATTCTGCTTCATGATATGGTGCTTCGTATTTTAGAGGCTTCTGATTATCCTGCAAGCAAGGATGCAGCAATTTATAACAGCATGATTCTTTCTATGGACGTTGCACATGGTCTGCATCCGAATTATGGTGGCAAAATGGATGTGACAAATAAGCCGGTATTAGGAAAAGGTTTCTGCATCAAAGAGGCAAGCTCCCAGTCTTATGCAACAGACTGTGAAGCAGTTGGCATTATTCAGCAGATTTGTGATAAAGAAAAGATTCCATATCAGAAATTTGTAAATCGTTCTGATATGGCAGGCGGCAGTACATTAGGCTCGATTGCATCTGCATTATTGCCAGTGAAAACGGTAGATGTGGGAATTCCAATCCTTGCAATGCATTCCGCAAGGGAATTGATGGCAGCATGCGACCAGCAGGCATTTACCGACCTTGCAAAAGCATTCTTCCAGTCATAGAAATCATTACAAGTTGATATAATATAAGAAAAAAATACCTCTATACAATTCATAAAATTTGTGCTATTATCACGTAGTAATCAAAACTACGTGTAATAGACGGATATGACGTATAAAATGTTTTTGCATAACTTGTCAAAAGTTATCAAAGAATAGAAGATACGGATTTTTAGACCGAAAGGTTTGTTTTTAAAAAAAATTTAAGAAAGTATGGATTGATAATGGAGGTATTTTGATGTATAAAATTGTAGTGGATAGTTGTGGAGAATTGCCAGAAGAGTTAAAACAGGATGGTCGTTTTGAAACGGTATCTTTAGAATTAGAAGTAGAAGGCGTTCGTATTCGTGATGACGAGACTTTTGACCAGGCAGACTTTTTGAAAAGAGTCAAAGAAAGTCCTAAGTGTCCAAAATCCTCATGCCCATCACCAGAAGAATATATGGAGTCTTACAAAGGCGAAGCGGAGCATGTTTATGTAGTAACACTTTCCGCAGAGCTTAGTGGTTCTTATAACAGTGCAATCCTTGGAAAGAATCTTTTTGAGGAAGAATATCCAGATGAGAAGCAGATTTATGTATTTAATTCAAGGTCTGCATCCATTGGTGAGACATTGATTGCGATTAAGGTTCAGGAATACGAAGAAGCAGGCTGTTCTTTTGAGGAAGTAGTAGAAAAGGTAGAAGCATATATTGATTCTATGAATACCTTTTTCGTATTAGAAACATTAGAGACACTGCGAAAGAATGGGCGACTTTCTAATTTAAAGGCATTTCTTGCAAATACATTAAATATTAAGCCAGTAATGGGTGCGACAAAGGAGGGCTTAATCTGCCAGCTTGACCAGGCGCGGGGAATGAACAAAGCATTAGAGAAAATGGTTCAGAGTATGATTTCTAAGACAAAGGATTGTGAGAACAAGATTCTTGCAATTTCCCATTGTAATTGTCCGGAACGTGCAAAGGCTGTGAAAGAAAAAGTTGAGCAGCTTGTAACGTTTAAGAAAATCATCGTGATTGATACTGCGGGAATCAGCAGTATGTATGCAAATGATGGCGGCGTGATTATGGCAGTATAGTCAGAATGCAGGAATTAAGTTACGAAGAAGTAATTCATGAGATAGAAAATAAAAGAAGATTTGGAAATCTTACGGGAGTAGAGATTACTGCGCAGATGCTAGAGCAGTTCTCACACCCGGAGCGTGGAATGAACATCATACATGTGGCAGGGACGAATGGCAAAGGCTCCGTCTCTGCTTTTTTGTGTTCAATTTTACAAAAAGCAGGATTAAAGACGGGAATGTTTACGTCACCGCATCTGGTTGATTTCAGGGAGCGAATCCGGATTAATGGAGAAATGATTTCCAAAGAGGATACTTATCGTCTTGGAAAAATGCTTCTTGAAACAGATTTTTCTGTTTATCCAACCATGTTTGATTATTGTCTTTTAATGGCAGTTTTATATTTTAAAGAACAGAAATGTGATGTTGTAATTATGGAAACAGGTCTAGGGGGGAGACTTGATTCCACAAATGCACTTGGCGTGCCAAAAGTTTCTGTGATTACCAAAATTGGCTATGACCATATGGCAATTTTAGGAGACACCCTGAATAAAATAGCATTAGAGAAGGCTGGAATTATCAAAAAAGGAAGCTTTCTTGTGTTAGAAAGTCAGGAAAAAGAAGCAGAAGAAGTACTGCTTTATGCAGCAAAGGATGCAGGCGTAGAAGATTTTGTAATGATACAAAAAGAAGATATCTGTGCCAAGGGAATCCGAATCGAGCAAAGTGAAGAAAGTGAAGAAAGCTTAGAAACATTGAACAGGGATGATGCCTTTGGGCAGAAAACGATGTATACACAAAGCTTTTCTTATGGAAGCTATCAGGATATTAAGATGAAAATGCTCGGTGTACATCAGTATGAAAATGCAGTAGCCGCGATTCTTGCAGCAGAACATTTTTTATCAGAGTACTTAAGTCTGCCAGTCTCTCATGAAACAATAGAGACAGCAGTCAGAGAAGGAATTTTTAAGACTTTCTGGAAAGGAAGAATGGAGATTCTTTCAAAAAATCCGTTTTTTATGGTGGACGGAGCACATAACAGCAATGGAGTAGGTGCGCTCAAAGAGAGCTTAGAACATCTTTTCTTGGGGGAGAAGTTTCATTTTATTATGGGGGTCATGGCGGATAAGGATTATGAAGAAATGGTAAAAATGCTTTTTCCGCTGGCGATTGATTTTAAAACAGTAACCGTAGAAAGCAGCCGCGCATTGCAGGCAGATGCGTTAGCAGAATGTATACGGAAGAATCATGTGATGGCAGAGTGCTGCCAGAGCTTAGAAGAGGCACTGCCTGATTTTGCGTGTCCTTCGAAAGAAAAGACAATTGCCTTTGGTTCTCTTTACTTCATTGGAGATATTGAGGCATATATGATGCAACGATGACAGCTTGTTAGAATCGAGATTATGAAAAATGGTATTTAGCAGTTTTGAATTTTTATTTCGGTATTTACCGATATTTTTACTGATATATTTTCTCTGTCCGAAAAAACACAGAAATCTTGTGCTTTTTGCAGGCAGTATTGCGTTTTATACGATTGGAGAGGCTGAGTATGTTCTTTTGCTTGCGGCATCTGTTTTGGCAAATTATCTGATTGCAAGGGCAATGTACCGTAAAGCAGAGGATGGAAGAGGTGTCCGGCAGAAGGTGTTGTTGTTTTTGTCATTTTTTTATAATTTTGGATGGCTTTTCTTCTTTAAATACAGCGGCGTGGCAGGGCATCTGCCAATGGGAATCAGCTTTTATACTTTCCAGATTGTAGCGTATGTGGTGGATGTTTACCGGGGAAAAATACCTGCGGAGAAGTCAGTTATAAGATTGGGAACTTATTTGACAATGTTTCCACAGCTTGTGGCTGGTCCAATTGTAAATTATTCTGAAGTGAATAACGATTTGAGAGAGCGTCAGATTACGGTAGAAAAGTTCGAGGAAGGACTTCGTCTGTTGATTATCGGGCTTGGAGCAAAGGTAATTGTTGCAGACCGCATCGGAATGCTTTGGAATAATATTCAGACAATCGGTTTTCAAAGCATTTCCACTCCCCTTGCATGGGTAGGGGCGTTTGCATATTCCATAGAGCTTTATTTTGATTTTTCCGGCTATTCAATGATGGCAATGGGACTTGGCAAAATGTTGGGCTTTGAATTTCCAGCAAATTTCTGTTTCCCTTACGTGTCAAAATCTGTTTCAGAATTTTGGCGCAGATGGCATATAACCCTTGGAAGATGGTTTCGGGAGTATGTATACATTCCATTGGGCGGCAATCGGAAAGGAAAGTGCAGAACCCTGTTAAATTTGCTTGTGGTATGGAGCATGACAGCTTTGTGGCATGGTGCAGGGGTTAATTTCCTTGTATGGGGCGCGATGCTTTTATTTTTGCTGGGAATCGAAAAAATGTTTCTTGGACGCTTCTTAGAAAAAAGCAAGGTGCTTTCCCATATTTATCTGATTGCAGTTGTACCGGTAACATGGGTGGCATTTGCCATTGAGGATGCGAAGGGACTTTTTGTTTATTTTTCGAGGATGTTTCCATTCTTTGGACAGCAGGCAGCAAGCATTCATGCAATGGATTATCTGCAATATTTAAAGGATTACTGGAGTCTTTTTGCGTTGGGAATTATTTTTGCAACGCCGATTCCGGCAGTTTTTTATAAGAGGATGAAAAATGGACTGCTTGGCACACTTGCAATTGTTGTTATTTTTGCGGCAAGTATGTATTTTTTAGCAGTATCAGAAAATAACCCATTTTTGTATTTTAATTTTTAGTTTTGGTAACGTGCGTAGTTGGTAAAAAGGTAGTTGTATTTATATGAAAAATTTTAAAAAGTGGAGCATGATTTGCTTTGTGCTGGTATTTTGGGTGCTCTTATCTGTGATTGGTTATCTCGGAAAGGATACCGTTTACAGTGGATATTCCCTTGAGATAAGCAAAAAGCCTTATTTTGTGCTGGTTTTACAGGGCATTCACGATGGAATTTATCCGTGGAGTGAGAAAACCACATTACACTGGGAGCAGTGGGAACAGCTTGCAGAGGAAAATGCAAAACAGGAAAAAAACGGTTCCGATAAGGAAAAAGAAGGGGAAACTGCAGATGTTGCGTCTGAGGCAGTAGAAAGCACCGAGGATGTGGGAAAAAATGCAAAGCAGGAAGAAGAAAAAGAATTTGTAACTGTGGAAAAAGATTATTTTTCGGATGCCATTTTTATTGGAGATTCAAGAACAGTGGGACTTCATGATTATGGCGGATTAGAGGATGCCACATTTTATGCCACAGTTGGTCTTAATGTCTATGATTTGTGGGAAGAAGAGCATTGTGAGATTGATGGCAGGAAGGTGACTTTAGAAAAGCTTCTAACAGAAAGAAAGTTTGGCAAAATCTATTTTCAGATTGGAATCAATGAAATGGGACGTGGCACAGTGGATGGCTTTATGCAGGCATATGCGGAGTCCATTAACCGTTTTAAGGAGCTTCAGCCGGATGCTGTCATTTTTGTGCAGGGCATTATGAAGGTGGCAAAAAATAAATCAGAACAGGATGCCATTTTTAATAACGAGGGCATTGAAATAAGAAATCAAAGAATTTCTGAATTAGCAGATAATCGCAGTATTTTTTATCTGGATATGAACGAGGTAGTCTGTGATGAAGAAGGTAATTTACGAAGTGAGCTTACCTTTGATGATGTGCATTTGTATGGTTCAAAATATGATGAATGGGTACAGTTTTTGCTAAATCACGGAATTGAATAAAAATCGTGAAAATGTCTTTTCACAGAGAAAGAAACGTGGTACTATTATCCTAACTAGACGATGTTTTTTTCGTAAGAAAGGCAGGAATTACAATGGAAGAAATGGAAAAGAAATACCGTTATGCAGATAAGGAAGCACAGGTAAAGCGTGCAAATCGTTTTTTGACATTAGGTTATCTTGTTTTTTATTTGGTAATGCTTGGGGTTGCCTGGGTCTCAACGATTGGTGGAGTACGTTCCGTAGGCTATTCAGGATTTTTGACAGTAGTCATTGTGGTAGCTTTTATAGTCACGATAGCTGCATATATGAAGAATCCGGGAAGTACCAGCATCAAGTATGTGGCAATTGCGGGTGTTTTGATTGTAGCATTTCTCACAGGCTTTGCCTTTGATAATTATTATGTGCGTTTTATGGCAGCGATTCCATTAATAGGCGCAGTACTCTTTTTTGATAAGAAATATACAACAATTGTTGGATTGGCATACATTATCTTGAATGTATTTTTAAATGTCTATAAGATTGGCATTACTAAGGTTTACAGCAATGCAGAAGCACTAGACCAGATGGCAGCAACCTTAGCAATTGTGGTAATGAATGTTTTGATTCATCTGGCATCTAATTTATTGACACAGTTTAATCATGATACAAGGCATAGTCTGATGCAGGAGCAGGAGTATCAGAAGGTTATCATGGACAGTGTCATTGCGGTTGCAGAAGAGGTTCGTAAGGGAACAGAAAATGCAATGGGAATTGTAAATGAGCTAAATTCTTCCACACAGGTTGTAAATGGTGCGATGAAGGATATTTCAGACAGTACCTTAAGTACCGCAGAAAATATTCAGAAACAGACAACCATGACGCAAAATATTCAGGACTCCATCGGACATACCTTAGAGCGTTCCGAAAATATGGTTCAGGTGGCAAAACATACGGGAGAATTAAATGACCAAAGTTTACAGATTATGAATCATCTGAAACAGCAGTCAGAGGTAATCGCAGCAACCAACTCAGAGGTTGCAGAGTCTATGCAGAAGCTTCAAGAGCGTGCAGTTGCAGTTAAGAGTATTGCAGATACAATTTTTGCGATTTCCAGCCAGACCAACCTGTTAGCATTAAATGCTTCTATTGAAAGTGCCCGGGCAGGTGAGGCAGGAAGAGGCTTTGCAGTAGTAGCGGACGAGATTCGCCAGCTTGCAGAGAAGACAAGACAGGAGACAGAAAATATTGCAGCTATTTTAGGAGAGTTATCCGAAAATGCTGAGGATGCAGCAAGTGCAGTTGCAAAATCAGTAGAAGCGGCAGACACGCAGGACAAGCTGATTACACAGGCATCGGAAAGCTTTACAGAGGTAAATGGCAATGTTGGACAGTTAGTTTCTGATATTGGCGAGATTGATAAGATGTTAAATGGCTTATCAGAAGCAAATAATCAGATTGTAGAGAATATCATGCATCTGTCAGCCACAACAGAAGAGGTAACAGCATCCTCTGTTCAGGCGGCAGACTTAAGTGTACAGAATCTTGACAATGCAGAGCAAACGAAGGCATTGTTAGATGGTGTGATTGATATTTCCCACGAGTTAGATAAGTATATTTAAAAGAAGAAATAGGATGGTGTTCCAAAAGTCATGAAAATGGCTTTTGGGACACCATCTTTTTGATTCACAGATTTGCCAATAATAAAGATAGACAAAAGGCAGGGATTCAAGCTATAATATACAGCGGTAATGAAAACAAAAAGAAAAAGAGGTAAAAGTATGTACGTGATACAGTTTATTAGAGGCTTTTGTATGGCACTCGCAGACAGTGTTCCGGGGGTTTCAGGCGGAACAATTGCTTTTTTGCTTGGATTTTATGACCAGTTTATTACATCCATTGATGATTTATTAACCGGTAATATGGAGAAAAAGAAAAAAGCGTTATTCTTTTTAATTAAGATTGGAATTGGCTGGGTATGCGGATTCTTAATGGCAGTTTTAATTTTAACAAGTGTGTTTGAAAGTCATATTTATGCAGTCAGCTCATTATTTATTGGATTTATTATCTTTGCAATTCCAATTGTAGCGAAGGAAGAAAAAGAGTGTTTAAGTGAAAAGAAAATTGCTGCACTTTTTGTCTTGTTAGGCGTTGCAATTGTATGTGCAATTACATATTTTAATCCGGTTTCTGGCGGCGGTGATGCTGTAGAGCTTACAAAAATGAATTTTGGACTTGGCATTTTCCTTTTCTTTGCAGGAGCAATCGCAATCTCTGCAATGGTGCTTCCTGGAATTTCCGGTTCTACACTTCTTTTAATTTTTGGTATTTATCTTCCAATTATTACAGGAATTAAGGAATTTCTTCATTTAAACTTTAGCTATGTTTCAGCACTTTTTGCGTTTGGATGTGGTGTAATCGTAGGAATTTTCAGCTCCGTAAAATTGATTCGCAAGGCATTGGAAAAATATCGTGCGCAGATGATTTACACAATTATTGGTTTAATGCTCGGCTCTATCTATGCTGTTATTATGGGACCTACTACATTAGATACACCTCAGCCTGCAATGGGATGGTCAGAATTCAGCGTAGTATTCTTCTTAATTGGTGGAGCAGTTATCGTAGGAATGCAGTTGTTAAAGAATATTAAGAAATAATCGGGAATAATAAAATTATGAAAAAATTACTGATTTACTTAAAAGATTATAAAAAAGAAACAATTTTAGCGCCTCTGTTTAAAATGTTAGAGGCATCCTTTGAATTGTTTGTTCCGTTAGTAATTGCGGCAATCATTGATATAGGTGTGTCAACCGGAAATAAGCCGTATATTATGAAAATGTGCGGCGTATTAGTGATTCTTGCAATTATCGGTCTGGTAAGTGCGATTACTGCCCAGTATTTCGCAGCAAAGGCAGCAGTTGGGTTTTCCACAAAGCTTCGCCACGCATTATTTAAGCATATTGAAACACTTTCTTTTTCAGAGATGGATACCATTGGAACATCCACTCTGATTACAAGAATGACAAGTGATATTAATCAGGTGCAGAATGGGGTAAACCTTGTTCTGCGTCTGTTTTTGCGTTCACCGTTTATTGTATTTGGTGCAATGATTATGGCATTCACCGTAGATGTAAAGGCGGCACTTGTCTTTGTTGTGACGATTCCACTGCTTTCTATCGTCGTATTTGGTGTTATGCTTGTCAGTATTCCGCTTTACAAAAAGGTGCAGGCATCTTTGGATAAAGTACTTGGAATTACCAGAGAGAATTTAACAGGAAGCAGAGTTATCCGCGCGTTCCATAAAGAAGAGGATGAAATCAAAAGCTTCAATGAGAGCAATGATGCCTTGACAAAACTTCAGATTTATGTAGGAAAAATTTCTGCACTGATGAACCCTTTAACTTATATTATTGTAAATGGTGCGATTGTGGCACTTGTGTGGACTGGTGCACTCCGCGTAGATTCCGGCGCGCTGACACAGGGCGAGGTCATTGCATTAGTAAACTATATGTCACAGATTCTTGTGGAGTTAATTAAGCTTGCAAACTTAATTATCAGTGTGACCAAATCAGTTGCCAGCGGAAATCGTATTCAGGCAATTTTTGAAATCGAATCTTCCATGAAGGATGCAACAGACGCACAGGAAGCAGTAAATACTAAGATGGACAATGCAGCTGCAACAAAAAATATGCAGTCAGAAAATCCTGCAGCATCTGAAAATGCAGTAGAATTTTCTCACGTAAGCCTTACTTATGCGGGCGCAGGAGCAGAATCCCTGACAGATATTCATTTTACCGCGAAAAAGGGAGAAACGATTGGTATCATTGGTGGTACAGGTTCTGGTAAATCTTCCCTTGTGAATTTAATTCCACGTTTTTATGATGCGACAAAGGGCTGTGTCAAAATCAATGGAACAGATGTAAAGGAGATTCCATTAGCAAATCTTAGAGAGCGCGTAGGTGTTGTTTTACAGAAAGCCGTATTATTTAAAGGAACGATTCGAAGCAACATGCTCTGGGGTAATGAAAATGCCACAGACGAAGAGATTATGGAAGCTTTAGAGACTGCACAGGCAAAAGAATTTGTACTTGCCAAAAAAGGTGTGCTTGATTCCGAAGTGGAGCAGGGCGGAAAGAATTTATCAGGTGGACAGAGACAGCGTCTTACGATTGCAAGAGCATTAGTAAAAAAACCGGAGATTTTGATTTTAGATGACAGTGCATCTGCACTTGATTTTGCAACGGATGCCAAGCTTCGTATGGCAATCCATAATATGACAGACGATATGACAACCTTTATCGTATCCCAGAGAGCCGCATCCATCATGTATGCAGATAAAATTATCGTTTTAGATGATGGCGAAGTCGTTGGCATGGGAACACATGATGAGTTATTGAACAGCTGTGAAGTATATCAGGAAATCTACGAATCACAGTTCCGTAATAATAAGAAGGAAGAGGAGGGAATGAAGCATGAAGCATAAGTTTGATTCGAATCAGAAGAAATCCCTGAAAAAAGTCCTTCAATATGTAAAAAGATACTGGTTTTATTTAGGATTATCCATTTTATTAGCGGCAGTGATTGTTGCATTAACGCTGTATCTTCCAATTTTAACAGGAGATGCGGTGGATTTGATTATTGATAAAGGTCTTGTGGATTTTGACGGAATCTTATCTATTTTAAAAGAAATGGCAGTGGTGATTCTGCTGACGGCATTTGCACAGTGGTTAATGAATGCCTGCAACAATAAAATTACTTATCAGATTACAAGAGATGTCCGTAAGGAAGCTTTTGAAAAAATTGAGCGTCTTCCATTAAAATATTTGGATTCCCATTCCTATGGCGAAATCGTAAGCCGCGTCATTGCGGACGTTGACCAGTTTGCAGATGGTCTTTTAATGGGATTTAGCCAGTTTTTTACCGGAATTGTAACGATTTTTGGTACGCTCATTTTCATGCTTACCATCAGTGTAAAGATTACCGTTGCGGTAGTAGTGATTACACCGATTTCTCTGTTTGTAGCAGCTTTTATTGCGAAAAAAACATTTACGATGTTTAAATTGCAGTCAGAGACAAGAGGGGAGCAGACAGCATTTATTGAAGAAATGGTCGGAAATCAGAAGGTTGTGCAGGCTTTTTCTCATGAGGATGAAGCATTAGAGCAGTTTGATGAGATTAACGAGCGTTTGGAGAAATACTCTTTAAGAGCTATCTTTTTCTCAAGCATCACCAATCCATCCACACGTTTTGTAAACAGCCTTGTATACGCAACAGTAGCCGTTGTAGGAGCTTTTCTTGCCATTACGGGAACAATCAGCGTTGGTCAGCTTTCCGCGCTGCTTAGCTACGCTAATCAGTATACAAAGCCATTTAATGAAATTTCCGGCGTTGTGACAGAATTGCAGAATGCGTTAGCCTGCGCAGGAAGAGTTTTCGAATTGATGGAAGAAGAAGCAGAAGTGCCGGATGCTGCGGATGCACATGTGTTAGAGACAGCAGATGGCAGGGTGGAATTAGAGCAGGTATCCTTCTCTTATACACCGGAACAGAAATTAATCCAGAACTTTAATTTATCCGTAAAACCGGGACAGCGTGTGGCAATCGTTGGGCCGACTGGTTGTGGTAAGACGACTTTAATTAATCTTTTGATGCGTTTCTATGATGTAAACAGCGGCGAGATTAGAGTCAGCGGAATTCCAATGAAAGACATTACCAGAAAGAGCTTACGAAGCAATTATGGTATGGTATTGCAGGAGACATGGCTTAGAAGCGGAACGATTCGTGACAATATCATTATGGGCAAACCGGATGCAACAGAAGAGGAAATTATCGCAGCTGCAAAGGCATCCCATGCACACAGCTTTATCAAGCGTCTGCCAAACGGCTATGATACTGTGATTACCGAAGACGGCGGTAATCTTTCGCAGGGACAAAAACAGCTGCTTTGTATTACGCGAGTGATGCTTTGTCTGCCGCCAATGTTAATCTTAGATGAAGCAACCTCTTCGATTGATACACGAACAGAAATCCGTATCCAGAGGGCTTTTGCAAAAATGATGAAAGGCAGAACCAGCTTTATCGTAGCGCATCGTCTTTCTACCATTCAGGAATCAGACATTATCCTTGTAATGAAGGACGGTAATATTATTGAGCAGGGAAGCCACGAAGAATTGTTAGCAAAACAGGGCTTTTATGCAGAGCTTTATAACAGCCAGTTTGTGAATACAGCGTCTTAAGCAAAAACAATGCTTTTCGTGTTTATAGATTGTATTTTAGGGTATCTTAATTTATAATCAGTAAAAGAAAACAAATTTTTAAGCGGGAAGATGTTATGAAGAAAAAAACAGCCACACCTGAGCAGATGAATGAAGAAGCTAAGGTTGAAAATAAAAAAGAAAATACACTTTCGAAGGACATCCGCTGGGATAAGTTAGACAATACGGCACATCTTTTTCCGGTAATTGCAGGGGAAAATATGAGCAATGTCTACCGTATCAGTGTGACTTTAACAGAGCTTGTCGAGCCGGAGATTTTACAGCAGGCATTAGACATTGTACTGCCGAAATTTGATGGATTTAACTTAAGACTTCGTCAGGGTGTTTTTTGGTATTATTTTGAGGAAAATGGAAAGCCTGCACCAAAGGTGCGTGAGGAGAGTGCATTTCCATGCAGATATATCCAGCAGAATCAGAATCGAAGCTATATGTTCCGGGTAACCTATTATAAATACAGAATTAATCTGGAGGTTTTTCACGTACTGACAGATGGTATGGGCGGCATTAACTTTTTAAAGGAGCTGACCTATCAGTATCTTCGCTTAGCGCATCCAGAATTAAAGGAGCAGGTAGGTGATTCGTTGCATGCGAGTACTTCTCTAAATCGCGAAGACAGTTTTTTAAAGAATTACCGGAAAAGCTCTGCAAAGGGTTATAAATCCCAGAAGGCTTATCTGATTAAGGGAGAGAGACTTCGGACAGGAGAGTTTGGTGTGATGCATGGTTATATGCAGATACCAGAGTTAAAAGAAGTCTGTCATCGTTATGGTGTCAGTATTAATGAGTATCTGGTCGCAGTGTATGTATGGAGTGTTTATACGGAATGCATGCATGGAATGCCGTCGGAGCGTCCAATCCGCGTGGCAGTTCCTGTAAACTTACGTCCTTATTTTAATTCAATTACTACCAAAAACTTTTTTGTTATGGTTTCTGCGGAGTTTCATCCGACCAAAGAGATTTACACCTTTGAAGAGGTGCTGCAAATCATTCAGGAGAGTTTAAGAAGCCAGATTAATAAAGAGAATTTAGAGAAGCTGTTTTCTTATAATGTTTCGAATGAGAAGCTTTTAGTAGCAAGAATGGTTCCTTTATTTTTGAAAAATATTGCAATGCGTTATGTGTATAACATGTCAGCGCTTGCCAATACTGCAACCATTACAAACATTGGTAATCTTTCCGTAGACGAGGCATACAAGCCTTATGTAGAAATGTTTCATGCGTTTCTTGCTATGTCTAAGGGACAGCATTTGAAAGGAACTATCTGCTCGTATGGAGATACGTTAGTATTTTCCTTTAGCTATGATTTAAAGGATGCCTCTGTACAGCGTGGATTTTTCCGAAAGCTTGCTTCGGATGGGCTTGCAGTGGAAGTGGAAAGCAACGGCGTGAATTATGAATAAATTTGGGAGTTATGAAATATGAGTAAATGCAGACAGTGCAGGGTAGAAATTCTCGATGAGACAGAACGCTGCCCACTTTGCGGGTTTGTGTTAGAACCGACCATTGAGGTGGAAAATATGTACCCGGATGTCAGGGTAAAAACAAGAAAACTGATGCTTTTATCGAGAATTTATCTGTTTTTAATTATTGTGGTCGAAGCACTTTTGATTAATATAAATTATTTTACAGATTCGAGAATCTGGTGGAGTCTGATTACCGGACTTGCACTTTTGTACAGCTATATGGTAATTCGCTTTGCTATTTTGGGAAAAGCCGGGTATCGTACCAAAACAGTGATTTTAACGGCACTTGCGATTCTTATGGTCGTTGCAATTGATTTTCTGGTTGGCTATCATGGATGGTCAGTCAATTATGTACTGCCGGGCGGAATCATTTTAATTGATATTGGAATTATCGTTCTGATGATTTTTAACAGAAGAAACTGGCAGAGTTATCTGATGTGGCAGATTTTTATGATTTTATGCAGCATCATACCAATCATATTATGGCTGGTGGGTGCTGTTACAGAGCCATTTATGGCGGGAGCAGCATTCTTACTGTCTATATTCCTGTTCTTGGGAACGGTTATCATTGGTGACCGCAGGGCAAGAGTTGAATTACATCGCAGATTTCATGTGCGTTAAATCAAAAAGCGTTTGCATAATGAGGGAAATTCATCATGCAGACGCTTTTGTTGTTAGTATATTCCTATTTACAAAAGGAATGAAAAATAGGATAATATTCCTAGACGTATCTTTTGAAATAAGATAAAATAAGAGTATCCTTTTTTTGGAAAGCGTGGTAATACGAAGATGGAAATTAAGAGATTAGGTGAAAATAAAATTCGTTGTGCCCTGTCAGAACAGGAAATTTCTGAGATGGGGTTTTCAATTGATGATATTATTGGAAATACAGAGACGACACAGAAGTTTATGCGTGTGGTTTTAGAGCGTGTGGAAGAGCAGGAGAACATTAATTTAGATGGCATTTCTCCAATGGTAAAGGCAGAGCTGTTACAGGACCACAGCATGGCAATTACTTTTGGCGGGGATTCGGAGAGCAATTTCAAGAATCTGGTAGATACAGTGAATCATCTGATGAGTCAGCTGCAGCCGGACAAAATGAAAGAATTCCATGACATGAACCTAGAAGAGAAGAAGCAGAAGATTGATGAATTCTTACAGGGCTTTAAGGCAGCAGATAATGAAGAAAATGCGGCATTTGATGATATTGACCCTGATACAGAGGCTTTTAAAGAGACGATGCCGTTTGGTCTGATTTTTTCCAAATTAGATGATGTCATTCGTTTTGCAGGATTGTTTGGGGGAGCAAAGCGTCTGCCGGAAAATGCGTTGTATAAATTAGAATCGCACTATTATCTTTTGATGGATTTTATCAATTTTTCAAAAGAAGAACTCCGTCCGTTAGCCTTTGCATCGGTGGAATTTGATGATGCACATTTTGCAGAAAGCTTACAGATTGCATATTTGAAAGAGCATGGACAGGTAATTATCAAGGAACAGGCACTTCAGACATTAATGCAGTTGTAGACGGACAGGAGGAGAGCAGCAGTATGTATCTGTTATATTTTGTATTGTGGTTGGTTTTTAATGGGAATGTTACTTTAGAAATTTGTATATTTGGCGTGGTAATTGCAGCAGCAGTGTTTGCATTTACCTGCAAGTTTATGGATTATAGCATAGCGAAGGAATTAAGCCTTTATAAGAATTTTTTCAGGCTTCTTCGCTATGTTTTTGTGCTTATTGTGGAGATTATCAAAGCGAATCTGGCTGTGATATATCTGATTTTTACGGAAAAAGAAGAACCTGAGCCAGTGCTGGTACGTTTTTCTTCCAGCCTTAAGACGAAGATTGCAAAGGCATTTTTAGCAGATGCGATTACCTTAACACCGGGAACGATTACAGTCATGTTAGAAGGACAGGAATACGTGGTGCATTGTCTCGATGAAGATATGGCAGAGGGCATGGATGAATCCGTATTTGTAAAAATGCTTACAGAAATGGAAGACAAAAGATAAAGAAAGGCAGGGTTTTTTATGAATAGCGGAATTGCTGGTTTAGAAGCAGCATATCAGTATTTTTTGACAGCAGTATTGGTTGTGCTGGCGGTTTTGGTGGTACTTTGTCTGGCAAGAGCAATTATCGGACCAAGAATTGCAGACAGAGTAATGTCTGTAAATATGATGGGAACGCTGGTAATTGTTATTATTGCGATTTTGGCGTTTTTATTAGAAGAAGGCTATCTGGTAGATATTTGTCTGATTTATGCGATGATAAGCTTTTTAGGAGTAATCGTTGTTACCAAGGTTTATATGGGCGTTTATCTGGAGAAAAAGGAGGAGGAAAAAAAGAATGGAAGTCATTGAGTGGATTCGTTTTTTTCTTGGAGCACTGCTTATACTTTGTGGTGTGATTATTTTTCTGATTGAGATGGTGGGTGTGTTCCGTTTTAAATATGTGTTAAACAGAATGCATGCGGCGGCGCTTGGGGATACCCTTGGAATCGCCTGTTCAATGCTTGGTCTTATCATTATGAACGGCTGGAATATGACATCATTAAAAATGGCCTGCGTGGTAGCATTTTTGTGGTTTTCTTCTCCAACTGCGTCTCATCTTTTAGCACGTCTTGAGGTGACAACGGATGAAGAGAAAGACAAGCATTACCGTTCCTTAAGCTTAGAGGAGCTTACAGAAGAGAAAAAGAGCAAAAAAGAGTAAGAAGGTGTTTGGGTTATGCAGATATTTACAAATATATTGTTGGGATTTTTAGTAGTTTGTGCGATAGCGGCAAGTTTTTCCAAAAATCTGTTGAATTCTATTTTGATTTTCATGTCCTATAGTCTTGTTATGGCAGTTATCTGGGTTCTTTTGGAATCTCCTGATTTGGCAATTACAGAGGCTGCAGTTGGTGCAGGAATAACAACGGTGCTGTTCTTTATTACCTTAAAGAAGATTCATGCGATGAAGACCGAAGAGGAGGAAAAGGAGGAGCAGAATGAGCAGAAAAATACCAAAGAAACAGTATGAAAAGACAGTTTCTTACCGCTTAAAGCAATGGTTAGATGGCACGAAGGATGCTTATTTAGGCGAAGTGGAAATGAAGCCGCAGGAAGAATTTCATGAGGATGTGCAGACGATAACGGAGCGTAAGGAAGAGAAAAGAAAGCTTCATGAGCGGGTGTTTGATGTTGAGCATAACACAGAGGTGAAAATATTTAACCGCTTATACCGTATCTTTAGCGTGTGCTTCTGCGTGTTCCTTGTTATCACGCTTTTAATTGCAGTTTCTTATCTGCCGACTTATGGAAATGCAGGAAATCCGGTTAATAATGAGGTTGCAGAGCGTTATATAGAAGACGGTCTGCAGGAAACAGGTGCGGTCAATATTGTAACCGGAATGATTTTAGATTACAGAGCATTTGATACATTAGGAGAATCACATGTACTTTTTATTGCGACCTGTACGGTTTTAATCCTGTTACGAAAAGATAAGAAAAAAGGTGAAAATACAATCGAAGAAAGTGACCGTCTTCATGAACCGAAAAATGATGTCATTCTCCAGACAGCAGCAAGAATTCTTGTACCACCAATTTTTATTTTTGGTATTTATGTAATTTTGTGCGGACATTTAGGACCGGGCGGTGGTTTTTCCGGCGGTGCAATTATTGGAGCAGGATTGATTTTATATCTGAATGCATTTGGTTTTGCCAAAACAGAACGCTTCTTTACGGCAAAGACTTATAAGGTGTTAAGCGTATCTGCATTAGGCTGTTATTGTCTGGCAAAGAGCTATTCTTTTTATACCGGGGCAAATCATATTGAGAGCGTGATTCCATTAGGAGAGCCTGGTGCAATTTTAAGCAGTGGATTGATTCTGCTGTTAAATATCTGTGTTGGAACAGTGGTTGCAGGAACGATGTATACCTTCTATGTGATGTTCCGAAAAGGAGGCTACTAAAGTGGATTTTTCGAATTTTTTGAACAACTATGAAGAAGCGGTTGCAATGATTTTGTTTGGCATCGGCTTTTCGAATCTGCTTTTGCAGAAAAATTTAATCAAAAAAATTATTGGTTTAAATATTATGGACACTTCCATGTACCTGTTTTTGGCTGTCAAAGGTTATATATCAGGAAGAAAAGCACCAATTGTTGTGGATGGTGTGCAGAGTGTAGAAGCTTACATTAACCCAATTCCAAGCGGACTGGTATTAACAGGAATTGTTGTATCAGTTTCTGTTACCGCATTAATGTTATCACTTACGATACGTTTATATCAGAGGTATCATACCTTGGATTTGGATGAAATCTCCACCATAATTGAGAAGGAGGGAAGATAATGGAATTTGTACAGAATTTTCCCTTTATGTCTATCGTGCTATCCCTTTTTTCCGGGCCGCTTTCATCGGTCTTAAGTGGAAAAAAGGCACGTGTTTTAAATTCTGTGTTGATAGTTGTTATTGGTCTGATGTCGGCTGCAGTGCTGGTATTTGTACTGCAAAGCGGTGAACCATATGTCTATATGATGGGGCATTATTCCGCACCTTGGGGAAACGAAATCCGCGTGGGTGTGTTAGAAGCTGCAATGGCATGTTTTTTCTGTATCGTAATGCTGCTTTGTATGTTAGGCGGTGTGCATGAGCGCGCAAGAGAGATTGAGCCTTCGAAAGAGAATCTTTACTATATTATGGTAAATCTTCTGCTTTGCTCGCTGTTGGCACTTATCTACACAAACGATATTTTTACTGCCTATGTATTTGTAGAGATTAATACGATTTCTGCCTGTGGACTGATTATGATTCGCCAGACCGGACGAACAATTGAAGCTGCAACACGTTATATGATTATGAGCCTGTTAGGTTCGGGTATGTTATTGCTTGGTATCTGCTTTTTATATGATTTGACCGGACATTTATTAATGAGCAATATCAGAGAACAGGTCATGCTGCTTCAGGCAAGCGGAGAGTATCATATGCCGCTTTTGGTGTCACTGGGACTGATTTCTGTGGGACTCGCGATTAAAAGTGCATTATTCCCATTTCACAGCTGGCTGCCGGATGCTTATGGATATTCTACGGTGTCTTCTGCAGCAATTCTTTCTTCGCTGGTTTCAAAAGGATATATTTTTCTCTTGGCAAAGATATTCTATCGTGTGATTGGAATGGATGTGGTAAGAGAGAGCAAGGTTATTAATGTGCTGTTTGTTTTTGGTATTGCGGGAATGCTTATGGGTTCTCTTAGTGCCATTCGTGAGCATGATATCCGAAGAATGATAGCATTTTCATCGGTTGCACAGATTGGTTATATTTACATGGGCTTTGGTCTTGGGACAACAGCAGGAATGGTTGCAAGCATTTATCATGTTGTGTCACATGCAGCAACCAAATCGTTGTTATTCGTAGCATGTTCCGGTTTGTCAGAAGCGTCCGGCGGCAGCAAGGAATTTTTACAGCTTTCGGGTGCAGGTTACCGCAATAAGTTAGCTGGTGCAGCCTTTACCGTAGGTGCATTGTCGATGGTTGGTTTTCCAATGTTTTCCGGCTTTATTTCTAAGATTTTATTTGCACAGGCAGCAATGGAAAACTCGCATAAGATGCTTATCACATTAATTGCACTTGCAATCAGTACGATTTTAAATGCGATTTATTTTATGAAAACAGTCATTCGTATTTATACACCGACAAGCAGGGTGAAGCATTACGCAAAGGACGGAAAGAAGATTACAGTTGCAATGCAGCCTTGGAAAGCGTATGCGCTGGTAGGATTTATTTTATTAAATCTGGTGCTTGGATTAAATTCAGAGCCAATTATAAATCTGATTGAACAGGGATTAGAAATGTTCTCTTAGAATTTCAGGGTAAGATAAAATTTGTATTCTGTACAAATTGTTGTTACGGAGTGCAGAAAGGTTTGGTTATGATTATGGACAGTTTATTACTGCTTCCGATTATTTTACCGGTTGTAACGGGAATTGGTATGTTAATTTCTTCGTTTTTAGACCATCTAAGAGCAAAGGAAAAAGCAGTCGTTTCTTACAATAAAAAAGAGCGGAAGAACATAAAACTATTAGCCGGCAGTATCTTGATACTGTCAGTGGCAGCCGCATTATATGCTGCATGGTCAGGAGAAAAAAGTGTCACACTGTTTTATCTGATGAAAGATTTGCCGGTTTATTTTCATATTGATTCGTTAGGCAGATTGTTTGTAACATTTTTAAGCATTGTATGGCTTGCAGCCGGAATTTATTCTTTTCTTTACATGGAGCATGAAGGAGAAGAAAAGCGTTTTTTCGGATTTTATCTGGTAGTGTATGGCGTACTTGTGGCACAGGATTTTGCAGGAAATCTGCTCACACTTTATCTTTTTTATGAGCTGATGACCTTAACGGCAATGCCGCTTGTGATGCATAACGGAACAAAAGAAGCAATTATGGCAGGCTTAAAATATCTGTTTTATTCTGTCTGTGGTGCGTATTTATCGTTGTTTGCAATTTTCTTTTTGTATCAGAACTGCGATACCTTGACCTTTACGGCAGGCGGAACGTTAAATCAGGCGTTAGCAGAAGGAAATCAGGGGATTTTACGAATTGCAGCCATGTGCATGATTATTGGATTTGGTGCAAAAGCAGGTCTTTTTCCATTACATGCATGGCTTCCAACGGCCCATCCGGTTGCACCTGCACCAGCGTCCGCAGTACTTTCTTCCATTATTGTAAAAAGCGGTGTGCTTTCCATTATTCGTGGAATTTTTTATATATTTGGAGCAGATTTTATTCGTGGAACATGGGTACAGACAGTGTGGATGACATTGACACTGATTACGATATTTATGGGTTCGATGCTTGCATATCGTGAAAAGGTATTGAAAAAGCGTCTGGCATATTCTACGGTAAGTCAGGTTTCCTATATTTTATTTGGATTATCACTGCTTTCGGCCGAAGGCATGACAGGAGCACTGCTTCATACGGTATGTCATGCATTTATCAAATGTGCATTATTTTTAACAGCCGGAATCTTTATTTTCCGTACCGGAAAAGCAAATGTGGATGAGTACCGCGGCATTGGCAAAAAGATGCCGTTTACGCTCTGGTGTTATACCTTTGCA
The DNA here is from genome assembly GCA_045121975.1 of Roseburia sp. Taxonomy (GTDB): domain Bacteria; phylum Bacillota; class Clostridia; order Lachnospirales; family Lachnospiraceae; genus Roseburia. Next base: position 133,271 of record JBGVHB010000122.1, on the reverse strand, counting down.
TCTCTTGCATTGATTGGTATTCCACCAACGGGAGGATTTATCAGTAAATGGTATTTGGCACAGGGAGCATTACAGACAGAGGTGGGAGCATTTTCTTATGTAGGAGTGATTGTTTTATTAGTGAGTGCGCTTCTTACCGCAGGCTATCTGCTGCCGATTACGATGGATGGATTTTTCCCGGGAAAAGAGTATGAAGAAATGAGGAAAGAAGCTTCCGAAGCGGAGTTAGAAAGTGGAAAATCCAAAGAAAAAATTGACAGGATGTCAGCAATGTTATTTGTACTGACATTACTTGCAGTCCTGATTGGTATTCTGCCAAATCCTCTCATTGATTATGTCAGTGAAATTGGTACGCTGCTGATGCCTTAATTTTGATAAAAGAATGATTTTACTATAAAAGAACGAGCCGTAAAAAACGGCAGAATGTGTGAATAAATGAATGCATATATCATGGTAATTGCAATTCTGCTTCCGATGATTGGAGGTGGATTGCTTTCAGTAATTCCTTTTAAAAACAGAAGATGGATGACTATCTATAATGAAATCGTGGTACTGCTTACGTCTGCGTTAGTCTTTGCTTTGATATTAAATCCGCCGACGGATGCGTTTACCCTGTTTCGTTTTACAGGAAATTTAAGTATCAGTTTTCGTTTAGATGGAATGGGATGCGTTTTTGCAGGAATTCTCTCAACTCTTTGGCCGCTTGCAACCTTATATTCCTTTGAATATATGAAGCATGAAGGGCATGAGAAGATGTTTTTTATCTTTTATACCCTTACCTATGGAGTAACGCTTGGTATCGCGTTTGCAGAGGATATTGTAACACTGTACTTTTTCTATGAGATGCTTACAATGGTGACGCTTCCTCTTATCATGCATACGCTTTCGAGAGAAGCAATTTTAGCAAGCCGCACTTATATGTTTTATTCGCTTGGCGGTGCTGCCTTTGCTTTTATCGGAATGATATTTATTTTGACCTATGGAACAACTTCAAACTTTGCTCCGGGCGGTGTCATTGATGTGGCAAAGCTTGGGGATAGAATGAATTTACTGTATGTGATTTATGTGCTTTGTTTCTGTGGCTTTAGTGTAAAAGCGGCAATGATGCCATTTTCACACTGGCTGCCGAAAGCAGGAGCAGCACCAACGCCGGTAACTGCACTGCTTCATGCGGTAGCAGTTGTTAAAGCAGGAGCATTTGCAACGATTCGTGTGACATATTACAGCTTTGGAACAGAATTGCTTCGTGGAAGCTGGGCACAGAAAGTGTTAATGGCAATGGTCATTTTCACGATTGTGTTTGGATGCAGCAGGGCATTAAAGGAAACGCATATCAAACGAAGACTTGCCTGGTCAACGGTCAGCAACTTATCTTATATTTTGTTTGGTGTTGTACTTATGACTCCACTTGGATTGCAGGGCGCATTAAGCCATATGGTATGCCATGCAGTAATGAAAATCTGTGCATTCTTCTGCGCAGGTGCAGTGATTTATAAAACCGGAAAAAATTATATTCATGAGTTAAATGGAATGGGAAGAAAAATGCCATTCGTATTTTTAGCTTTTGCGATTTCCGGCATGGCATTAATGGGAGTACCGGGACTTTGTGGATTTATTGGAAAATGGAATCTGGCAAAAGCAGCCGTAGCAAGCGGTGATACTTTAGCGTATGTTGGAGTGGCAGCACTGATTGTTTCTGCGCTTTTGACAGCGATTTATATGATGACGATTGTTGTACGTGCATTTTTTCCGGGAAAAGATTTTGATTACGGAACAATTGCAGATGCAAAAGACCCAAATTGGATGATGTTGTTACCACTTGGAATTTTTGTAGTTGTCATGTTTGTGATTGGTCTGCATCCACAGATTCTTACAAATGCACTTGAGGCAGTAGTTTCCGTTATGGAGCTATAGCAAAATCCGCAGAAAAAAGTGTGCAATACTTGTTGGTTGTAGAAGTTTACAGGCACACAGAAAGGCATGGTAGAAAAATGTTGGAGAGTTTATTGGGGATGGAAATTGATATTCCGGAAATTTGTGGTTTCGGGCTGCATTTTACACTGGATGGATTTCGATTGATTTATGCAGGAATTGCAATTTTTATGTGGCTTATGACAGCCATTCTTTCAAAAGAATATATGAGCCATCACAAGAATAAAGGACGCTTTTATGTATTTTTCTGGCTGACCTTTGTGGCAACGATTGGTGTCTTTTTATCGGCGGATTTGTTTACGACCTTTATTTTCTTTGAGATGATGTCTTTTACCTCTTATGTGTGGGTGGCACAGGAGGAAACAAAAGAGTCGCTTCGTGCAGCAGCAACATATCTTGCTGTAGCTGTGATTGGCGGACTTGTGATGCTGATGGGTATTTTTATGCTTTATCATATGTTTGGTACATTAGAGATTTCAAAGCTCCTTCCACTTGCTAAGGCATGTGAACAGAAAGAAATGCTTTATGCAGCAGGTGCTTGTATGCTGGTTGGTTTTGGGGCAAAAGCAGGAGCTTTTCCATTGCATATCTGGCTTCCAAAGGCACATCCGGTTGCACCGGCACCGGCTTCTGCACTGCTTTCCGGTATCTTAACCAAGACGGGTATTTTTGGAATTATCATAATCAGCAGCAATCTCTTTTTGCATGATGCAGACTGGGGAATGTTAATACTGGGAATTGGCGTGCTGACAATGTTTGGCGGAGCACTGCTTGCTGTCTTTTCGATTGATTTAAAACGCACACTTGCATGTTCTTCCATGTCACAGATTGGCTTTATTCTGATTGGTGTTGGAATGCAGGGATTGCTTGAGGAAGAGAATGTCCTGGCAGTTCATGGAACATTTTTACACATGGTAAACCACTCCTTGATTAAGCTGGTACTTTTTATGGCAGCTGGTGTTATTTTTATGAATACCCATGCATTAAATCTGAACGAGATTCGCGGCTTCGGGCGAAAGAAACCATTGCTAAAAGTGATTTTCTTGGTGGGAGCACTTGCAATTGGCGGTATTCCGATGTTTGGTGGTTATATCAGTAAGACGCTGCTTCATGAAAGTATTGTGGAATATGGCGGCGGAATGCTTATGAAAACAGTCGAATATATTTTCCTTTTTAGTGGAGGACTTACCGTTGCGTATATGACAAAGCTGTTTGTTGCAATTTTTGTGGAAAAGAACGAAGACTTAGTAAAACAGCGCAAGTTTGACAATATGAAAAAATACATGAATGTTGGAAGTGGTTTTGCATTAACACTCAGTGCACTTGTGCTTTTCCTTTGGGGGTTCTTCCCAAACAGTATTATGGAGAAAGCGGCAGAGTTTGCACAGTCATTGATGCATTTAGAAGAAACAGGACATGTTGTCTCCTATTTTAGTCTGACAAATCTGTCAGGAGCGTTGATTTCGATTGTGATTGGAGCACTTGTTTATGTACTTGTGATTCGAGAGCTTCTCATGAAAAAAGAAGCAGGAGCAGCTAGATATGTGGACAGATGGCCAAGCTGGTTTGATATGGAAGAATTCATTTACCGTCCAATCCTGTTAAAATTCCTGCCATTTGTCTGTGCAGTAGTCAGCAGAATTTTTGACAGCATTCTTGATATTATTGTGGTAACACTTAGAAAAACTATTTACCGCGATACGCCATTGCCACATGAACTTACGGAAGGAACGGTATTTACACTGGCACTTGGGAAAGCTTTAAATCTCCTTCAAAAGCTGCGAAATCGCACATGGGGAAAACAGAATCCGACAGACAAGGATTTTGTTCATATTATGGCAGTACGAAGCCAGGAATTAAAAGAAAACAATATGATTATCGGGCGAAGCCTTTCCTTCGGACTGATGTTATTTGGAATCGGACTCAGTTTGACACTGATATATATTATCTGGTGCTAATAAAAAATGAAACTGTAAAAACATTTCATAAATGATACCACGCCATAATTGGCATGCATTAAGTTTTCGCCATTTGCATTTATTCTTTCGACAAATAAAAAGTTTGGTGAACGTGTCAAAAACCTTGAAATTCTATTGTCATTTTCGCTGAAATCGTGATAATTTATGTCTGCTCAAGGTGTTTACAAGAAAGCAAAAAAGTGTTCGCATGATGACGGAAATTTGCGTTTCTCAGTTTTCTTAGTACATCTTCAGGTTTGCTTTTACAAAACGGAATCTTGCGGACGCAGGAGAACATTACTTATATTGTTAAATAAAGTAACGCCCTCCTTTGCGGTAGCAAGATTCCTATAGCGACTTTGTAAAAGCAAACCTGTTAGATGTACTTGAAAGCTGTGACCGAAATTTCCGTCTCACTGCGGACACTTTTTGTTGCTTCTTGTAAAACGCGTGAGCAGACACAAAACGTTATTCAGCGAAAATGGCAAAGAATTTCTAAGGTTTTATCCAACGTTCACCAAACTTTTCACTTGCAAAAGAATAAATGTAAATGTTGAACATTTTCTGTCATGCCAATTATGGCGTGATAAATTCTTGAAAAATGTTTTTACAGTTTCTATCGTTTTTGTTTTGCTAAATGGGTGATGTCCATATAGACTGGAAGTCCATTCTCATAGGTAACGTTTGATTCGCCCTGAATTAATGGTGTTAAGTAATCAATCATTTCCTGAGTTACATCATTGCCGGCATCGTTAATCCATTCACGTGGAACAGATTTTGCTTCGTTTGCAATATTTTTGATTTCTGCATATTCGTAAGAAATCTTGTAAGGTGCGTTAGAGATACGGTTTACAGTAACCATAGAAGCTGTTACGCCTTCTTCGGAAAGTGCAACGGCTTTTTTTCCAAGCTCAACAGATTCTTCTAAATCTGTCTTAGATGCAAGGTGAGCCGCACTACGCTGTAATACATTGATTTCAACAGAACGTACCTTAATGCCTAATTTTTCTTTGATTAAAAATTCTAAGGTTCTTCCGGCACCGCTTAACTGGCTGTGGCCAAAGGTGTCAGCAGCAGATTCTGTAGCACTGATATAATTTCCGTTTACATCGCGGATACCTTCGGAAACGGCGATGATAACGTTATCACGCTCGAATAATGCACGTTTAACATCTAACAGGAAGTCTTCTGTATCAAAAGGAACTTCCGGGAGGTAAATTAAATGTGGTGCAGTGCTGTATCCATTTCTCGCTAATGCAGATGCTGCGGTAAGCCAGCCTGCATCACGTCCCATAATCTCTACGATGGTAACGCTTTTAACTGCATAGATAAAAGTATCATGTGCAATCTCAAGAAGAGAGGATGCGATATATTTTGCAGCAGAACCGAAGCCTGGTGTGTGGTCGGTCATGCAAAGGTCATTGTCGATTGTTTTTGGAATACCGATAATGCGGATATTGCTTCCGATTTTTTTGCCATATTCTGATAATTTTAATACAGTATCCATAGAATCATTTCCGCCAATATAGAAAAATGCATCAATGTTGTATTTTTCAAACTGAGAGAAAATAAAAACATAAGAAGAATCATCATCTAAGTAATTTGGAAGCTTGTGACGGCAAGAACCTAAAAACATAGCAGGTGTTGTAATCAAACGCTCCATAAACGCAGGATTTTCTTCCATTAATGAGGAAAGATTTAATAATTCGTCATTTAAAATACCTAAGATACCATTTACAGCCCCATAAACAGTTCCATAAGAGGAAGAGGACTGTACGCCCTGGATGACTCCGGCAAGACTGGCATTAATTGCAACTGTTGGGCCACCGGACTGTGCTACCATAACATTTTTCTGACTCATAGTGTACTCCTTCAATTTATCCTTTAATGATTTATACGGTAAAATACCATAGTGATTGAAAAATTCTATTCATTTCCTGCAATTCTGTTATAATAGGAATGCAGAAAAGGAAACAGTATTACTATAGCTGAAATTTTTTCTTTTAGCAATAACTAAAATAGAGAAAGAAATGTGAAAGAATGTTAAATAAATGTGCGTTATGCCCAAGAAACTGTAATGTAAATCGTTTCAATGGCGAAATGGGTGTCTGTGGACAGACAAGCGAATTAAAGATAGCACGTGCAGCCCTGCATTATTGGGAAGAGCCTTGTATTTCAGGAAAAGAAGGCTCTGGGGCGGTCTTTTTTTCCGGCTGTGCCTTGCATTGTGTATTTTGCCAGAATCAGGAGATTGCAAACGGAACTGCCGGGAAAAACATAAGCGTAGAGCGGCTTTCTGAGATTTTTTTAGAGTTACAGGAAAAGGGAGCAAACAATATTAATCTCGTAACGCCGGGACATTTTGTGCCACAGATTATCAATGCTTTAGAAAAATCTAAAATGGAAGGTCTTAAGCTTCCAATTGTATACAATACTAGCAGCTATGAAGCCTTAGATACAATAAAAATGTTAGATGGTCTGGTAGATATTTATCTGCCTGATTTTAAATATATGGATGCAGCACTTGCGGCAAAATATTCCCACGCAAAGGATTACCCGGATATGGCAAAGTGCGCAATTGCAGAAATGGTGCGGCAGACAGGAATGCCGGAATTTGTGGATGACGACGAAGAGGGCTTAATGAAAAGAGGAACGATTGTTCGTCATCTGACACTGCCGGGCTGCATGGAGGATTCGAAGCAGATTATTAAATATCTCTATGAAACCTATGGAAATGCGATTTATATCAGCATTATGAATCAGTTTACGCCGCTGCCTTATTTAGAGAAATATCCGGAATTAAACCGTAAAATCACAGAAGCAGAGTATGAGGAATTAGTAGATTATGCGATTTCTCTTGGTGTAGAGAATGGTTTTATTCAAGAGGGAGAGACAGCGGAGGAAAGCTTTATTCCGGCATTTGACGGGGAAGGGGTATAAAAGATGACATTACAGCAGTTGAGATATATTGTTACAGTAGCAGAAACAGGAAATATTACCGAGGCAGCAAAACGTCTGTTTATTTCACAGCCTAGTCTTACAAACGCGATAAGGGAACTTGAAAAAGAAATGCAGGTAACGATTTTTAACAGAACGAATAAAGGAGTTGTTGTTTCGAATGAGGGTGATATTTTCTTAGCGTATGCAAGACAGGTGTTAGAGCAGGTCGGGCTTATGGAAGAAAAATTCTTAAATGTAAAGGAGCAAAGTCCAAAATTCTCTGTTTCCTGCCAGCACTATTCCTTTGCAGTAAACGCTTTTGTAGATATTATTCAGAAATTTGATGCAAATCAGTACGATTTTACACTTCGTGAAACGCAGACACATGAAATTATTGAAGATATTGCTCATTTAAAAAGCGAGATTGGAATCTTATATGTTTCTTCTAAAAATGAAGAAATTATTTTAAAGCTTATTAAACAAAAGGGACTTGAATTTCAGGAGCTTTTTATAGCAAAGCCGCATGTATTTATCAGTGCAAAGCACCCGCTTGCAAAAAAGAAAACAATTGCGTTAGAGGACTTGGAGGAATATCCGTATCTGTCTTTTGAGCAGGGAGAGTATAATTCTTTTTATTTTGCAGAGGAGATATTAAGCACTCTCGATAGAAAGAAAAATATTAAAGTAAGAGACAGGGCTACCCTTTTTAATCTTGTAATCGGGCTGAATGGCTATACAGTCAGCAGTGGTGTAATTAGTAAGGAGCTGAATGGAGAAAATATTATTGCAAGACCATTAGCAGTTGATGAAGAGATGAGAATTGGAACGATTACACAGAAAAACATGCCGCTTAGCAGATATGGCACAGCATATATGGAAGCTTTGCAGAAACATATTCCAGATTAGAAAATAGCAGTTTGAAATAGTTTTAAACTATTTCAAACTGCTATTTTTTTGTATTTTTCAAAAATAGGAGAGATGAATATACTGTTACTAACACAAAGATAAATCATGGAGGTTAGGATGAAAAACGCAGTAATTGGATTTCCTAGAGTTGGAAAATTAAGAGAGTTAAAATTTGCATCTGAGAAATATTTCAGAAAAGAGATTACAAAGGAGCAGCTGGCACAGACAGCAAAAGCAATTCGTGAAGAGAATTGGAATTGTCAGAAGGAGCAGAAGATTGATTATATTTCTTCAAATGATTTTTCCTATTATGATGGTGTGCTCGACACAACCGTTCTGTTAGGTGCAGTACCGGAATGTTATAAGAAGCTGAATCTGGATGAATTAGATACATATTTTGCAGTGGCAAGAGGCTATCAGGGAAAAGAAGGAGACGTGCCTGCCCTTGCAATGAAGAAATGGTTTAATACAAATTATCATTATATCGTTCCTGAGCTTGGGGCAGTGACAAAAATTGCATTAACCGGTACAAAGCCATTTGATGAATTTTTAGAAGCAAAGCAGGCAGGTATTTTGACAAAGCCGGTATTTGTCGGACCATTTACTTTCCTTAAGCTTGCAAGATATCAGGACGGAAGAAGCGCAGAGGATTTTGTAAAAGACATCTGCAATGCTTATGGCAGTGTGTTAGAGAAATTCAACGAATTACAGGCAGAATGGGTGCAGTTTGATGAACCGTCACTTGTGACAGATTTAACAGAGCAGGATATTGTATTATTTGAAAAATTATATCAGGAAATCCTTAGCAGAAAGAAAAATGTTAAGGTACTGCTCCAGACATATTTTGGAGACATCAGAGATTGTTATAAACGTGTAATAAAATTAGACTTTGATGGAATCGGACTTGACTTTTTAGAGGGAAGAAAATCCTTTGAGCTTGTAAAACAATACGGTTTTCCAAAGGGGAAGATTTTATTTGCTGGACTGGTGAACGGAAAAAATATCTGGCGTTGTAATTATAAAAAAGTGTTAGAAAGCTTAAAAGAGATAGGTGTATATGCGGATGAAATTGTTTTATCAACATCCTGCTCACTGCTTCATGTGCCATATACACTAAAAAATGAAGGAAAACTTGCAGATGAAATAAAACAGCATTTTGCATTTGCGTTAGAAAAATTAGAAGAACTGAAAGAATTATCTCAGCTTGCGGAGTGCGAAGATTATACAAAAGAACAGGGATATGCTGCTAATCAGGAAATTTTAAACAGTGAGAAATGTTATCAGGATGCAGAGGTTTCGAAAGCAGCTTTGGAACTGCCGGAAAGCATTTTTACAAGATTGCCGGAGAGAAGCGAGAGACAGGCACTCCAGAAAAAGGTGTTCCAGCTGCCATTATATCCAACAACCACAATTGGCTCTTTCCCACAGACACAGGAGGTAAAGGGAAACAGAAGCAGTTATAGAAAAGGAGAAATTGATAAAGCTTCCTATGATAAACAGGTATTTGCTTTTATAAAAGAATGTATTGAGCTTCAGGAAGAAATTGGACTGGATGTACTCGTACATGGTGAATATGAACGAAATGACATGGTAGAATTTTTCGGTGAAAATTTAGCTGGCTATGTATTCACCGAAAAAGCGTGGGTACAGTCTTATGGTACAAGATGTGTAAAACCACCAATTATTTTTGGAGATGTGAAACGAATTCAGCCAATCACTGTAGAGTATTCTGTCTATGCACAAAGTCTGACGGACAAACCGGTAAAAGGAATGTTGACCGGGCCTGTAACTATTTTAAACTGGTCATTCCCAAGAGAGGATATTTCTTTAAAAGAAATGGCATATCAGATTGGACTTGCTATTCGTGAAGAAGTGCTTGACTTAGAAAAGGCAGGTATTCGTGTCATTCAGATTGATGAGGCAGCATTAAAAGAAAAACTGCCAATCCGTAAAAGTGACTGGTATAGTGAATATCTTGACTGGGCAATTCCGGCATTCTGTTTGTGCCACAGCGGAGTAAAACCGGAAACACAGATACATACACATATGTGCTACAGTGAATTTGAGGATATGATTCGTGATATTGACAATATGGATGCGGATGTTATCTCATTTGAGGCATCACGTTCTAAACTGACCATTCTGGATGCAATTCAAAAAAGCGGTTTTGAAACAGAGGTTGGTCCTGGCGTATACGATATTCATTCACCACGCGTTCCGTCTGTTGAAGAGATTAAAAATGCACTGAATCAGATGCTGGAAAAAATTTCGGCTGAGAAGCTTTGGATAAATCCAGATTGTGGCTTAAAGACAAGAGGAACTGAGGAAACAAAGAAAAGTCTTATCAATTTAGTGCAGGCTGCAAAGGAATTAAGAAAAAATAGTTGAATTTAAATTAGAATTGTGTTAGAATAGCGCGAACTGAATATGGAACAATCAGGTGTCGGAACAACCATTACAATGGTTGGTTCCGGTGAAAAGGGAAACAGGTGCAAATCCTGTACGAACTCGTCACCGTAATTAGGGAGCAGAAGCCGATATATCACTGGGAAACTGGGAAGATGGCAGATGCATTGAGCTATAAGCCGGGAGACCTGCCTGATTGTTGTACAGAAACATTTGTTTCAAGCCACGAGTAACTGGTTGTACGTGTAAAAGTATGGAAATTCATTTTCTATAGTTTCTTTTTGTGTATAAACCCTTTACCTCATAGTAGGAAAAGGGTTTTTTTCATATTGCACTTTATTCGTGTGCTGCAAAGTAATGTTTCTGTGTACATATTTTAACAAAGATACAATGGCAGGAACATGCCGAAGGAGGAAACATGAAAAAGAGAGTAGCAGCATTATTAATGGCAGCATTAATGGGAACACTTAGTGTGGCAGGATGCGGTAATGAAAAAACTGTAGAGAACAATGCAGAAGAAAGCAGCGCTGCAGCAGAAAACAGTGAGACAGAAGAAAGCTCACAGGTGGAAACAGAAGCAGTAGATGCTGAAGCAGACGCAGATGCAGACCAGAAAGCAGCAGATGAAGTTGCAGCATTAATTGACGCGATTTATGTACAGGAAAGAACAGATGAGACAGATGCACAGTGTGCAGAGGCAAAAGCTGCATGGGATGCTTTAACAGATGCTCAGAAAGAGCTTGTAGAGGGTGAAGAAGCTGACCCGGATTATTTCGGAAGAGATACTGGTGATGCTTCTAAAGATGATGCACGTAATCAGGATGAAATTGGCGAAAATGAAATTTTAGTTGTAAGCTTTGGTACTTCCTTTAATGACAGCCGAGTTGCAGATGTTAAGGGAATTGAAGATGCATTACAGGAAGCATATCCTGACTGGTCTGTAAGAAGAGCATTTACAGCACAGATTATTATTAACCATGTACAGGCACGTGAGGGAGAATGCATTGACAATATGACTCAGGCACTTGAACGTGCAGTTGCAAACGGAGTAAAAAATCTTGTAATTTTGCCTACTCACTTAATGCATGGTGCAGAATATGATGAACTGATGGAAGCAGTTGAGGCTTATCAGGATAAATTCGAAACAGTAAAAGTTGCAGAACCATTACTTGGTGAAGTAGGAGCAGACGCTGCTGTAATTAACGAGGATAAGAAAGCAGTTGCAGAAGCACTTACAAGTGAAGCAGTAAAAGACGCAGGCTACGAAAGTCTTGACGCAGCAAAAGAAGAAGGTGTTGCATTCGTATTTATGGGACATGGTACTTCTCACGCAGCAAAGGTATCTTACAGCCAGATGCAGACACAGATGAGTGAACTTGGATACGAGAATGTATTTATTGGAACAGTAGAAGGTGAACCGGAAGAGACTTCTTGTGAAGCAGTCATTGAAGCAGTTGCACAGGCTGGTTACACAAAAGTAATTCTTCGCCCATTAATGGTAGTAGCTGGTGACCACGCTCATAACGATATGGCTGGTGAAGATGAAGACTCATGGTTAAGCATGTTTAATGCATCCGGCAAATTTGAAAGTGTAGATACACAGGTGAAAGGTCTTGGAGAAATTGAGGCAATTCAGCAGATGTATGTAGCTCATACTGCAGATGCGATGAACCAGTAGAGAATGTGAAAGGCATGGTTGGTTTCATGAAGAAAAAACAGGTTACGATATTAGGTATATTGCTGTTAGCAGGTACACTGTTTTGTGGCTGTTCAGAAAAAAGCGGGGAACAAAAATCCTCCGCAGAAACAGATACAATGGCTACAGAAGTAGTTGCTGACACGACTGCAGAAGATGTTGAAACAGAAACTTCTTCTAGTGAAAGTGAAGCAGTTAAAGCAAGTCTGCCGGATGGTGTATACACAGCAGATTTTGATACAGACAACGGAATGTTTGCGGTAAGTGAAGCATGTGACGGTAAAGGAACACTGACGGTAGAGAATGGAGAAATGACAATTCATATTTCTTTAGCCTCTAAAAATATTGTGAATCTTTATTTAGGACTTGCAGAAGATGCGGCAAAGGATGGAGCAGAGCTGTTAGAGCCAACAGTAGATTCCGTTACATATAGTGATGGATGGACAGAAGAAGTATATGGATTTGATGTACCTGTTCTGGCTTTAGAGGAAGAATTTGATTTAGCATTGATTGGAACAAAAGGGAAATGGTATGACCATAAGGTAACTGTTTCCAATCCAGAGCCTTTAGAAGAAGAGGCTGCACAGACAGAAGGGATTGACGGATTAGAGGATGGCAGCTATCGTATTGAACTCACTTTTGAAGGTGGAAGTGGAAAAGCAGAAATTTTGTCTCCAGCGGTTATTACAGTAGCAGGAGGAAATGTGACTGCAATGGTACAGTGGAACAGCCCAAACTATGATTACATGGTTGTGGATGGCGAAAAGTATCTGCCAGTAAATACGGAAGGAGATTCTGCTTTTGAAATTCCTGTTTTAGTTTTTGATGAGCCAATGGATGTAATTGGTGATACAGTGGCGATGAGTAAGCCGCATGAAGTGGAGTACACCATTACATTTCACTCTGACACTATCGAAGCTGTTGAATAAGAGGATATAAGAAATGACAGGAAGAAAAAAAATAACAACAATATGCTGTATTTTTTTTGTAGGGCTGCTAGGGCTGTATGGCTGTAGCAGTCCTTCTTCCGATTCTGTAGAAAGTTCAGCAATGGAATCGGAAAGTGGGCAGACAGCATCGAATCAGGCAGCAGAAAAGGAAAACGATGCGGCAGAGCTTGTATATGAAGGCAGTATGGAGCTAGAGTATGCAGAAAAGTTTTCTGTAGATTATTATGAGGGCGGTTACCGGTTACTGAGCATTACAGATGGCACACAGATTCTAGTTGTACCAGAAGACAAAGAAGTGCCAAAAGATGTGGAAGAGGATGTTATTGTATTGAAACAGCCGATAGAGAATCTTTATCTGGTTGCATCTTCTGTGATGAATATTTTCAGTGAGTTGGATGCTTTAGATACTATCAGACTTTCTGGGCAAAAAGAGGAGGGCTGGTATATTGAAGAAGCAAAAGAAGCAATGGCAGCAGGAGAGATTTTATATGCCGGAAAATATAATAAGCCTGATTATGAATTGATAGTATCTGAAAACTGCTCTCTTGCGATTGAAAATATGATGATTTCCCATTCACCGGAAGTCATTGAAATGCTCGAAGATTTTGGGATTCCTGTGATGATAGAGTATTCTAGCTATGAATCTCATCCGCTTGGCAGAGTGGAATGGATTAAGTTCTTTGGAGCACTGGTGGGAAAAGAAGAAGAGGCAGAAGAGGTATTTGCAAGGCAGACTGCTATCCTCGAAGAAGTAACAGCAGATGAAAAAACAGACAAGACAGTAGCATTTTTTTTCATTACCTCAAATGGATTAGTTCAGGTGCGTCAAAGCTCAGATTATATTCCTAAAATGATTGAGCTTGCAGGTGGAAAATACATATTTGAAAATGTGGGAGATGCAGAATCAAGCCGCTCGACCATGAATATGCAGATAGAAGAATTTTACGATGGTGCAAAGGATGCAGACTTTATTATTTATAACAGTTCGATTGATGGAGGTGTTGCTTCCATAGAAGAATTGATTGATAAATGCTCTGTTTTAGAGGATTTTAAGGCAGTGCAGGAAGGAAACGTCTGGTGTACCACAAATGATATGTATCAGCAGTCTATGGCCATTGGTGATTTGATTGAGGATATCCATAATATGCTTTTAGGAGAAGACGAAGAGGAGATGGAATATCTTTTCCGGTTAGAGTAGGAGAAACAGTATGCAGCATAGTAGAAAAATAAGATATATCAGCGCATTCCTTGTACTTGGAATAAGTGTTCTTGTGTTTATGGTGCTTAATGTCTGTATTGGAACAGTAGAGATTTCCTTATCGGATATTTTGGCATCTGTCAGGGGAGTAGAGATAGAAAATTCCAGAATTTTATGGGATATCAGAATGCCAAGAGCGTTTGCTGCTATGATTTTAGGAGGGGCGTTGGCTCTTGCAGGATATTTGCTGCAAACCTTTTTTCATAATCCGATAGCAGGGCCGTTTGTGCTTGGAATTTCTTCCGGTGCGAAAATGGTGGTGGCACTTGTAATGGTATGTTTCATGGGACATGCAATAAAAGTAAATTCTGCGACGCTGATTATAGCTGCATTTATTGGTGCAATGCTGTCTATGGGATTTGTTCTTTTAATGTCCCGTAAAATAAATACGATGTCTATGCTGGTTGTAAGTGGAGTAATGATTGGTTATATCTGTTCTGCAATTACAGAACTGGTTGTAACCTTTGCAAATGATGCAGAAATTGTAAACCTCCATAACTGGTCAAGAGGAAGCTTTTCCGGTATGACATGGGAAAATGTAGCGGTTATGGCAGGTGTGACAGCCATAACTTTTGCAGTCGTTTTTTTGCTTGCAAAGCCATTAAGTGCTTATCAGCTGGGAGAGGCTTATGCGAGGAATATGGGAGTAAATATCAGACTTCTTAGAGTTTTGATAGTAGTTTTATCTAGTATTTTATCCGCCTGTATCGTGGCATTTGCAGGGCCTATTTCTTTTGTCGGAGTTGCAGTACCGCATCTGGTAAAAAATCTTTTGGGTACAGCAAAACCGATTCTTATGATTCCTGCCTGTTTTCTAGGCGGAAGTGTATTCTGTCTGTTTTGTGATTTGCTGGCAAGAAATATGCTTGCACCGACAGAGTTAAGCATCAGTACTGTTACGGCTGTTTTTGGTGCGCCAGTTGTGCTGTGGGTAATGATTAAGCGCAATAAGGAGAAGAGAGGATGACGGAATATTATTTTTCAACAAATAAAATGAGTGTTGGTTATCAGAAGAAGCCCTTGATTGAAAATATTGAAATTTCTTTGAAAAAAGGAGAAATCCTAACCTTAATCGGGCCAAATGGAGCGGGAAAATCAACTATATTGAAAAGTATTGCAAAGCAGCTTCAATTGATTAGCGGAGTCATTTATCTGGAGAAGCAAAGTGTAAGTGCGATGTCGGGAGAAGAACTATCCAAAAGGATGGCAGTTGTGCTGACAGATAAACTGAGGTCAGAAATGATGACCTGTCAGGATGTAGTGGCAACAGGACGTTATCCGTATACAGGACGGCTTGGAATTTTATCAAAGGAAGATAACAAAGTCGTAGAAGAAGCTATGGAGCTAGTGCATGTAACAGAAATCAAGGATTTGGATTTTACCAGAATAAGTGATGGACAAAGACAGCGTGTAATGCTTGCACGTGCCATTTGTCAAGAACCGGAGATTCTTATTTTGGATGAGCCTACTTCATATCTGGATGTGAAATATAAGCTGGAATTTTTATCTATTCTGCAGAAACTGCGCAGGAAAAAGGGCTTGACAGTGATTATGTCGCTGCATGAATTAGAGCTTGCAGCAAGAGTATCTGATAAGATTTTGTGTGTAAATGGAGCATACGTTGATTGTATTGGAACACCGGAAGAAGTATTTCAGACGGGCTATATTACAAAGCTTTTTGCGATTTCAACCGGAAGCTTCGATGAAGAAAATGGAAGCATGGAATTAGAAGCAGTAAAAGAAAATCCCAAAGTATTTGTAATCGCAGGTGGCGGAACTGGAAAAAATTTGTACCGCAGATTACAGCGGGAGCAAACTGCGTTTATAACCGGAATTTTATATCCGAATGATGTGGATTATTCAGCAGCAAAGGCTTTAGCGGTAGAGGTTGTTGTGGCAGAGGCATTTGAACCGATGACGGAAGCTTTATTAGAAGCAGCAAAAAAGAAACTGGATATTTGTAAAAAAGTAATTTGCTGTAAAAAAACATTTGGAAGCCTTGAATGGGCGAATAAAGAGCTTTTGGACTATGCAAAAGCGGCAGAAAAAGAGATTGAAATATTATAACAGAGAATATCGAGATTTGTAGAAAATGTGGAAAGGTGTGATGGCAGATGGCAAAGGTAATTATGATTCAGGGAACAATGTCAAATGCAGGAAAAAGTTTTCTTGTGGCAGGACTTTGCAGAATTTTTAAGCAGGATGGTTATCGTGCTGCGCCATTTAAGTCGCAGAATATGGCGTTAAATTCATACATTACAGAAGAGGGACTTGAAATGGGCAGAGCGCAGGTCATGCAGGCAGAAGCAGCAAAAATCAAGCCAATGGTCTGTATGAATCCTATTTTATTAAAGCCGACGAATCACACTGGCTCACAGGTAATTGTAAATGGCGAAGTGCTTGGAAACATGAGTGCAAAAGATTATTTTGCATTTAAAAAGCAATTGATTCCGGATATAAAAAAAGCATTTCGAAAAGTGGAAGAAGAAGCAGATATTATTGTAATAGAAGGAGCAGGAAGTCCCGCAGAAATCAATTTAAAAGAAAATGATATTGTAAATATGGGATTGGCTGAATTAGTAGATGCACCTGTGCTGTTAGTGGGAGATATTGACAGAGGCGGTGTATTTGCGCAGCTTTTGGGAACGTTACTGCTCTTAACAGAAGAAGAAAAAAAGCGTGTAAAAGGCTTAATTATAAATAAATTCCGGGGAGATAAAACGATTCTTGACCCCGGAATAGAGATGTTAGAGGAAAAAGGGAATGTTCCGGTAACAGGAGTGATTCCTTATATGGAACTGGCTTTGGAGGATGAAGACAGTCTGACAGAGCGTTTTGAGAAAAAAACAGCAGAAGGAATTGATATAGCGGTTATCCGTTATCCTAGAATTTCTAATTTTACGGATTTTAATGTGTTTGAGCAGAAAAAGGACGTTACAGTGCGTTATGTGACCTCGGTAAAGGAGCTGGCACATCCGGATATGATTATTTTACCGGGAAGCAAGAATACAATGGGTGATTTAAAATGGATGCGTCAGAATGGCTTAGAGGCAGCAGTAAAGAAGCTTGCAGAAGAAATACCGGTCTTTGGCATCTGCGGTGGTTATCAGATGCTTGGAAAGAGGATTTCTGACCCAAAAGAGGTTGAGGAGGGCGGTACGCTTCGTGGTATGGAGCTGCTTCCTATTGTGACAGAAATAAAAAAGGAGAAGGTGCGTTGTCAGACTGAGGGGAAGATTAACCAGCAAAAAGGCGTTTTTGACGTACTTTCAGAGTTAGAGTTTAGTGGCTATGAAATCCATATGGGAGAGACTTACATATGTAAGAGAGATGGCGTAGAAAAAGACAGGATAGCTGTGGAAAAAGTGATTTCTGGCACAAAATATCCAAACGTATATGGTTCTTATATTCATGGCATATTCGATAAAGGAGAGATTGCAGCAGCGATTGTAGAAAAGCTTGCAGACAACAAGGGAATTAAACTGGAAAATGGTGACTTTGAGGATTACCAGAGTTTTAAAGAAAAACAGTATGATAAATTGGCAGATACACTCAGGGAGTATCTGGACATGGAGGAAATATATGGAATGCTTACAGAAGCACATATGGAATAATTGGACAAAAGAGTCTTTTCAGGAATTAAACATAGAAGCGTTAGACGAAACACTGTGGAAAAAGATAAAGGAAAACTGGGATACTGTTGCAAAGCCATTAGATGGGATGGGCAGGTTTGAAACGTTAATCGCACAGATTGGCGCAATTTCTGGAAGTGAACACATAAATATCACAAAGCGTGCTGTGATTATTATGTGTTCGGATAATGGGATTGTAGAAGAAAATATCAGTCAGTCCGGTCAGGAGGTGACTGCAATTGTTGCAGAAAAAATGGCACAAAGAAGTTCTTCTGTTGGCAAAATGGCAGATTGGATAAAAGCAGATACCATTCCGGTTGATATTGGAATCAATAGAAAAGAAAGCATACCGGGAGTCCTTAATAGAAAAGTTCGTTGTGGAACAAGAAACTTTAAGAACGAGCCTGCAATGACGGAAGAAGAAGCTGTACAGGCAATTGTTACTGGAATTGAAATCGTAGAGGATTGTAAAAAGAAAGGTTATCAGATACTTGCAGTCGGGGAAATGGGAATTGGAAATACGACTACAAGCAGTGCAGTGACAGCATCCTTGCTGAAATGTGACGTGAAAGAAGTGACTGGCAGGGGAGCGGGCTTAAGTGATGAACAGCTGATACATAAGCAGGAGATAATAGAAGAAGCAATCAGGAAATATGAATTAAAAAATGCAGATGCATTTACGATATTACAAACTGTCGGAGGCTATGATATAGCCGGATTGGCAGGGGTATGCATCGGTGGTGCGCTTTTTCACATTCCGATTGTATTAGATGGTGTTATCAGCATGGCAGCAGCATTGTTAGCAGAAAGGCTTGCTCCGGGAACAAAGGCATATTTGCTGGCATCCCATAAGGGAAAAGAACCTGCAGTAGAAAAGCTTGCAAAGGAACTAGAGGTTGTCCCTGTTATTGATGGAAAAATGGCATTAGGAGAAGGAACGGGCGCACTGATGCTCTTTCCGCTGCTGGAAATGGCATTAAGTGTCTATCAGGAAAGAACCACCTTTTCAGACATAAAACTTACACCGTATACGAGGTATTTATAAAATGATGACACTGATTATAGGGGGAAGTGGCAGCGGAAAATCGGCTTATGCAGAACAGTATCTAATGCAGCTTTCCAAGGAAAAAAAGAAATATTATCTTGCAACAATGCAGGTATATGACAGTGAAGGTCAAAAAAAGGTAGAGCGTCATCAAAGACTTAGAAGCGGCAGAGGATTTGATACGATTGAACAGCCCAAAGATATTCAGATGGCATTAGAAAAAATGGCATCCGGTGAGAAAACAGCGTTGTTAGAATGTATATCAAATCTTACCGCAAACGAGATGTTTTCCGAAGCAATTCCACAAAAAGAAGAAGCAGTAGCTGAAAAGATTGCAGATGGGGTGAAAGCGTTAAATGAGGCACTTACACATCTTGTAATCGTGAGTAATAACGTGTTTGAAGATGGAATTGTCTATGACGAAACAACAATGGAATATATACGTGCTATGGGAAGTATCAATCAAAGACTTGCAGATATGGCAGATGAAGTAATTGAGGTTGTTGTGGGAATCCCTGTTGTGATGAAGAAAGGAAACTGATATGCGGATGATAAAATCATTTTTTATCGCATTTTCGATATATTCAAAAATTCCAGTTCCACAGTTTGAGTGGAAAGAAGAGGATATGAAATACATGCTCTGTTTTTTTCCCTGGGTAGGTGCTGTGATAGGCGGCGTACTTTATTTGTGGAATTATACATGTAGAATGTGCGGCGTAGGAGAATTGTGTTATTGTGTGGTGGGTGCTGCAATTCCTGTTTTAATTACCGGGGGAATTCATGTAGATGGTTTTATTGATACAATGGATGCTTTTCATTCCTACCAGCCGAAAGAAAAAAAGCTTGAGATATTAAAGGATGCCCATATAGGAGCGTTTGCAGTTATTATGTTTGCTGTTTATGGATTGCTTTACCTTGGGGCATTTTCAGAGATAAGAGATGAGAAACTGTTTCGAATGGTATGTGGGATATTTTTCCTTGCACGCTGTTTAAGTGGTATTAGCGTAGTTTCTTTTCCGTCAGCAAAAAAGGACGGAATGCTCTATCTTTTTGCAAACAATGCGGAAAGAAGAATCGTAAAAGGTTCTTTGTTTTTACAGTGTGGATTAGGGATAGTTTTTCTGTTGTTTCAGGCAGGATATGCAGCCATTTTCGTCATACTTATGGCATTTTTAACTTTTGGGTATTATTATTACCGCAGCAAAAAAGAATTAGGTGGAATTACCGGAGATACAGCGGGTTATTTTGTTCTTATCTGTGAATGTGGTGCATTGATAGTGACAGCTGTTATCAATCTTTTAGGATAGGGGAAACGGAATGAAGTTAGTGATTGGCGGTTATGCGCAGGGAAAATTAAACAGTGTACTTAAAAATTATCAGAAAGAAGCATATATGGTTTTAGACGGTGAATTGCCGGAAAATATAGAAGCTAGTGAGAAGATAATTATTATCAATCATCTGCATGAATGGATAAAAAAATGCTTGGTAGAAAATGGCTGCCCGGAGGAAGAAATTCTTTTGTTCGTGGAAAAGAATCAAAACTGCATTCTGATTAGTGATGAAATTGGAAATGGGATTGTACCGATAGATGCGTTTGAAAGAGAATATAGAGAGCGGACAGGAAGAATTTTAATTGAACTGGCGCAAAAAGCCAAAGAAGTGGAGCGTGTGATATGCGGAATCAGCCAGAAAATCAAATAACATTTGTGTTTATCCGGCATGGAGAGACCAAAGCCAATAGAAGACACTGTTATTTAGGCAGAACAGATGAGCCGCTTTGTGAAGCTGGGAAAGAAAAACTGCTTACATATAAAAAGGAGAATCGTTATCCGAAGGTAGATTATGTTTTTACAAGTCCAATGGAAAGATGTGTACAGACGGCAGAGCTTTTGTATCCGAATGTCAAAAAGCGGCAGATTTTTGAGTGGATGGAGATGGATTTCGGTGCATTTGAAGGGAAAAATTACAGCGAATTAAATGGGGATGAACGATACCAGAGATGGATTGACAGCAATGGGACACTTCCTTTTCCAGAGGGAGAGAGCAGAGAGGAATTTATCAAGCGATGTATCGGTGGCTTTGAAAAGATGAAGAATGCACTTTTTTTACTGCAAAAAGAACAAAAGCAGCCCTTTAAGAAAGTAGGAGTTGTTGTGCATGGAGGGACGATAATGGCATTGTTAAGCAGCTTTTTTGGTGGAGCATATTTTGATTATCAGGTGCAAAATGGCGGCGGTTATCAGTGCAGTTGTATATTAGATGAACAGCAATTTGAAATAATAAAAATAGATAAGATATAGCAGGAGAAAAAAGATGAAATATCATATGACAGCATTTTTCTTTGGATTTCTGTTGGACATGCTTTTAGGAGACCCTTATTGTTTTCCACACCCGATTCGACTGATAGGAAGTCTGATTGCAAAACTAGAAAAGTGTTTTTGGGGAAAAGCCAACGGAAACAAAGAGAAAGAACTGCAAAAGGGTGTCTGGCTGGTATTGATTGTATTAAGCGTGGTAACGGTCGTCTGCGCATTGATTTTAGGATTAGCTTATAGATTAAATACATATTTGGGTCTGATTATCGAAGCTGTTATGACGTATCAGATTCTTGCAGCAAAATGTCTGAAAGTAGAAAGTATGAAGGTCTATAAGTGTTTAAAGGAACAGGATATACAGGCAGCAAGAAAAGCAGTTTCTATGATTGTTGGAAGGGATACGGAGTGTCTGGACGAAGAGGGTGTTGCAAAGGCAGCAGTTGAAACAGTAGCAGAAAATACCTCGGATGGCGTGATTGCACCGATGTTTTATACGGCACTTGGAGGTCCTGTTTTGGGCTTCTTTTATAAAGCAGTCAATACGATGGATTCGATGGTTGGATATAAAAATGATAAATATCTTTATTTTGGCAGGGCAGCGGCAAAGCTGGATGATTTTGTGAATTATATTCCGGCAAGAATTAGTGCTTATCTGATGATTGCGGCAGCTGGCATAAGTGGAAAATGCTTTTCAGGGAAGGAAGCAGGGAGGATATACCGAAGAGATAATAGAAATCATGCAAGTCCTAATTCTGCACAGACAGAATCAGTATGTGCAGGTGCGTTAGGAATACAGCTTGCAGGAGATGCAAGTTACTTTGGAAAGCTTGTAAAGAAGCCATACATAGGAGATGCTGGTCGTGCAATAGAATACGAGGATATCAAACGTGTGAATCGTTTGATGTATGTGACGGCATGGATGAGTGAAATTTTATGTTTGCTGATTATGGCATTGATTGCGATAGTGTAAAAGGATGTGGTGATGAAAATGAATAAAATTCATGGCGGTGATATTTATAGAAACCATGTTCAGATAGATTTTTCTGTAAATGTAAATCCTTTTGGAATACCGGAAGCAGTAGAAAAGGCATTATATGAGGCAGTCAGAACATGCAGTAAATATCCTGATATTCATGCAGAACGTTTAAAACAGGAAGTTGGGAAAATGCTTAAGCTGCTGGAGGAATATCTGCTTTTTGGAAATGGAGCATCAGAGCTTTTTTTAGCGGTAATACATGCAATTCAACCTAAAAAGACAGTGATACCTGTGCCATCATTTTATGGGTATGAATATGCAGCAAATGCTGTTGCGCAGGAAGTAATCTATTACGAGATGAAGAAAGAAAATGCGTTTTGTCTGGATGAGGCTTTTTTTGAAGTTTTGACGGAGGATGTGGATTTGCTGTTTCTGGCAAATCCGAATAATCCTACGGGCAGTCTGATAGAGCAGGATTATTTAAAAAGACTGCTTCATTATTGCAAAAAGCATGGAATTTATGTTGTGTTAGATGAATGTTTTATTGAATTTTGTACACAGGATGTTTCCATGTTAAAGGAAATAGAAATATTCGAAAATGTTATGATTATTCGAGCTTTCACGAAAATATATGCAATTCCGGGTGTACGGCTTGGATATCTTATTTGCAGTAATCAGATGTTATTAGAGAAAATTAAAAGACAGCTCCCAGAATGGAATCTTTCTAATTTTGCACAGCAGGCAGGGTGTGCCTGTGCGAAAGAACACGCATTTATCGAGCAGACAGCTGTTTTCGTCGGGGAAGAGCGGAAAATTTTGGAAGATAATCTAAAGAGCATGGGATTTTTAGTATATCCGTCGGATGCAGATTTTCTTTTGCTTTATAGTGAGAAGCCTCTTTATGACAGGTTGCTAGAGCATGGTATTTTAATCAGAAATTGTGAAAATTTCAGAGGATTATCAAAGGGATTTTATCGGATTGCAGTTAAGAGCAGAGCTGAAAATGAAATATTATTAAAGCTGATAGGAGAAATACAGTGAAAAAAATAGAACATCAGTTGTCCTATCCAATGCAGCAGATTAAGAAGCTGACACCGAAAGAATGCTGTGAGCAGGTGGAAGAGGGATTGTATACCTGTTTTATAAAAAATGAGGCAGCTGTACCGGAAAGACTTACACATGGTATTGCCGATGTAGAATTTATTAGAGATAAGACTCCAATGACTAAGGAAGAGGTCAGAGAGGTAAGTATTTGTAAACTGCATCTGAAAAAGGGGGCTGTTGTATACGATATTGGAAGTGGAACTGGCTCTATTGCAGTAGAAATTGCAGGAATTTCAGATGATATCAAAGTTTATGCGATTGAACAGAAAAAAGAAGCCGTTGAATTAATAAAAAAGAATGCACAGAAATTTCTTCTTGAAAATATTGTTGTGACAGAAACTACAGCACCAGAAGGGATGTCTGAGCTTCCTGTGCCTACCCATGCATTTATTGGTGGAAGTAATGGCAGAATGAGAGAGATTTTAGATGATTTATATCAGAAGAATCCGAATATGCGCATCGTCATAAATGCGGTCAGTTTAGAGACGATTTGTGAAATCAAAGAAATTCTGTCTGAGTATCCGGTCACAGAAGAAGAGGTGGTACAGCTTCAGACAAGCCGTACCAGAAAAGCTGGCAGGTATCATTTGATGCAGGCAGAAAATCCTGTTTTTATTTGTGCGTTTTATTTTTGCAGGGAGGATGAAAAATAAAATGAAATTAAATCGTGTAATGCTTGCTGCACCCAAAAGTGGAAGTGGAAAGACGACAATTACCTGTGCATTGTTACAGACACTAAAAAATAAGGGGATGCAGGTGGTCTCTTATAAATGCGGACCAGATTATATTGACCCGATGTTTCATGAAAAAGTCATAGAAGTACCGTCAAAAAATTTAGATACTTTTTTTACGGGAGAGGAAGTAACGAGAAAACTTTTTTTGAAGGACAGGACAGAACAGGATTTTGCTGTATTAGAGGGAGTAATGGGACTTTATGATGGATTAGGCGGAGTACGGGAGGAAGGCTCTTCCTATCATCTTGCAGAGGTAACAGACACACCAATCATCTTAGTCGTGGATGCAAAGGGTATGGGTCGTTCCATTCTGCCATTGATAAAAGGGTTTCTTGCATATGATAAAAAAAAGCTGATTCAGGGAATTATTTTAAACAGGATGTCAAAATCCTATTACGAAATCATAAAACCTCTGATAGAATCAGAATTAAAGATTGCAGTCGTAGGGTATTTCCCAGAGCAAAAGCAGCTTTATATTGACAGCAGACATTTAGGATTAGTAATGCCGGATGAACAAACAGACATTAAAAAACAGCTTTTATTTGCTGCAGAAGAGCTTACCAAAACAGTTTCCATAGAAAAAGTAATTCAGATTGCAGAGCATGCAAAAGAATTGCCTGATAGCTGTGGATATGAAACAGAAAAAAAGGTTTTGCCTGTGGATAAAAATGCTCCTGTGATTGCTGTTGCAAAAGATGAAGCATTCTGTTTTTATTATGAGGATAATCTGCGGATGCTTAAGGAGTACGGTGCAGAAATCAGGTATTTTTCGCCAATTCATGATAAAAAATTACTAGAAGAATGTGATGCCCTTTTGCTTGGAGGTGGTTATCCGGAGCTTTATGCCAAAGCATTAAGTACAAATTACAGCATGCGTATGGCAGTCAAAGAGGCAGCAGCGCAAAGTATGCCGATAGTGGCAGAGTGTGGGGGCTTTATGTATCTGCATTCTGCGATGACAGACAAGTCGGGAGAACGTTATGAGATGGCAGGTGTACTGCCGGCAGAATGTTTCTATACCGGAAAACTGGTGAGATTTGGTTATATCGAATTAGAGGAAAAGGAAAATAATTTCTTTCTTGCAGGAGAAAAGATAAGAGGGCATGAGTTTCATTATTATGACAGCACAGAGAATGGCTTTTGCTGTGAGGCACGAAAACCTGTTACCGGCAGAAGTTATTCCTGCGTTTTAGCAGGAGATACTTACTGGATGGGATTTCCGCATCTTTATTATCCTTCGAATCCGGCTTTTGCAAAAAGCTTTGTACAAAAGGCAGAAAAATATAAAGAAAACAAAAAATAGGAGCGTTATATGGAAAATTCATATCGTTTTTTTGAAAACCGGGCTTGTAAATATTTTCCTTGTCATAAGAATTTAAAGGAATTTAACTGTTTATTTTGTTATTGTCCGTTATATCATATTGAGCAATGTCCGGGAAATCCGCAGTTCATTGAAAAGGATGGAAAGAAGCTGAAAGTATGTACGAATTGTACTTTTCCACATCAGCCAGAGCATTATGACAAGGTGATTCAGACGTTAAAAGATAATAGATAAAGAAAAATGCCGTCGAAAAAAGGCGAAAAACCGAAAAATAATACGAACGAATGGTGATTGTAAATTCATTTCAGGTATGCTACGCTTTGAGGGAACAAAGGTGTTCAGAAGATTTCTGAACACCTTTTTCTTTTGCGCAAAAGAAGTAAGACAACAATTTTTTGAAATGGAGGATAGAATTATGGATACAGGCAATACAGCATTTATTATCATTGCTGCTGCGATGGTTTTATTTATGACACCTGGTTTGGCATTTTTTTATGGAGGACTGGTTCGAAGAAAAAATGTATTGAATACGATAATGTCATCCCTGTTTATTATTGGATTATCATCCGCAATGTGGGTGCTGTTTGGATACAGCTTAAGCTTTGGCGGAGAGGGCATGTTTCTTGGTAATTTAGAGCATTTAGGATTGAATGGAATCGGACAGGAGATTGGAGCATATTGCGATTCTGTTCCTGCACTGGCATTTGCAGCATTTCAGATGATGTTTGCAATTATTACACCGGCATTGATTACTGGTTCGGTAGCAGGAAGAATGAAGTTTAAGGCATTGTTTCTTTTTATCTGCTTTTGGTTAATCATTGTGTATTATCCGCTGGCGCATATGGTCTGGGGACATGGAGGATTTTTAGGAGAAGGCCTTGGTGCAGTTGATTTTGCAGGAGGAAATGTCGTACATATTTCATCTGGTGTGAGTGGTCTGATTCTTTCGATTGCATTAGGAAAAAGACGAGGATATGAAACGCAGTCTTATAAGGTACACAATATTCCATTTGTTGTTTTAGGTGCAGCAATTTTATATTTTGGATGGTTTGGATTTAATGCAGGCTCTGCGTTAGCTGCGGATGGATTAGCAGCACATGCTTTTATGACAACAAATACGTCCTGTGCTTTTGCAATGTTATCATGGATGCTTATGGATGTGATTGTGGAGGGAAAACCAACGGTAGTTGGTGCGGCAACCGGACTTGTTTTAGGATTGGTTGCAATTACACCGGGAGCAGGTTTTGTTCCAATCTGGGCATCTATTATCATAGGTATTGTTGTTTCACCAATCTGTTATTTT
This sequence comes from Roseburia sp., assembly GCA_045121975.1. Lineage (GTDB taxonomy): Bacteria > Bacillota > Clostridia > Lachnospirales > Lachnospiraceae > Roseburia. The sequence continues at coordinate 106,795 of JBGVHB010000122.1, read as the reverse complement.
ATGATGTCCGTTGTAAAGAAAAAGCTTGGCTATGATGATGCTTTAGATGCATTTGGCTGTCATGGCATCGGTGGTATCTGGGGTGGACTTGCAACTGGTATTTTTGCAAGTAAATCGGTAAATGGTGCAGTTCGCTGGGATGGTCTTGTGTTTGGTGAATGGCAGCTTTTTGGAGCGCAGGTATTAAGCATTGTGGTTACCATATTGATTGCTGTTATTGGAACGCTTGTCTGCATCTGTCTTGTGAAATTATTCACACCACTGCGCGTAACAGAAAAAGAGGAGCGGATTGGTTTGGATAAGTCACAGCATGGAGAAGAGGCATATCCAACATTTAATGGCTTAGATTAAAGAAGGGAGCAATGTGAAATGATTAAAATAGATGCAATTGTCCGGCAGGAAAAAATTGAGGAAGTCAAGGATGCATTAAAGGAAATCCGGATTCATGGAATGACAATCAGTCAGGTGGTAGGTTGTGGAACAAGCCTGGGATATACACAGATGATTCGTGGCAGTAAGGTGGATATTCATGTGCTTCCAAAGATAAAATTTGAAATCGTTGTTTCGGATGAGGAATGGGCTGCGGCAACAGTAAAAGCAATCAGTGAAGCCGCATATACAGGAGAGCATGGCGATGGAAAAATCTTTGTGTATGAATTAATGGATGTGGTACGAATTCGTACCGGAGAACATGGACCAAAGGCTGTGTGGGACAGTGAACAGAAGAAGGAGCATGAGGGAGAGAAGTAAAAGGAAAGCAGCTCGCACAATATCAGAAATCAGCCAAGGATTGATTTCTGGTACAATATTTTTGGTGTGACACCTTTTAATTGTTGGAAGGTTTTGATAAAATAGCTGATGTCGGAGAAGCCATAGGCGTTTCCGACATCAGCTATTTTTTGGAGGTTGACAAGATGGTTCATTTACTTTTAGTGATTATCTATTTTGCATTTATTAGTTTGGGATTACCGGATGCATTGCTTGGGGGTTCGTGGCCAACCATGTATCAGGAATTTGGCGTGCCGGTTTCCTATGCAGGTATTGTTTCTGTGATTATTTCTATGGGAACGATTATTTCAAGTCTAGCAAGTGACAAGCTGACATATAAGCTTGGAACAGGAAAAGTAACTGCTATCAGTGTAGCAATGACTGCATTGGCTTTATTTGGATTTTCTATTTCGCATTCGTTTATTGCATTGTGTTTGTGGGCAGTCCCATATGGATTGGGAGCAGGCGGCGTGGATGCCTCTCTTAACAATTATGTGGCACTTCATTATACCAGCCGTCACATGAGCTGGCTTCACTGTATGTGGGGAATCGGGGCTTCAGTTGGACCATATATTTTAAGTTTTGTCCTGATGGGCGGTGGAACATGGAATGATGGTTACCGCACGATTGCAGTGATTCAGATTGTATTAACAGCTATTATTGTATGTAGTCTTCCGTTGTGGAAAAAACGTGCAGTGACAGTAGAAGCAGATGGAACGGAAAAAACAGCAAAGGCACTTAAGATACAGGAGATTCTTGCCATTCCTGGTGCAAAAGAAATTATCATAACATTTTTCTGCTATTGTGCATTAGAGCAGACCGCAGGTCTATGGGCAAGCTGTTATCTGGTGCTTTTTAAAGGTGTTGCTACAGAAACAGCGGCAGCGTATGCAAGTATGTTTTATATTGGAATTACTATCGGAAGATTTTTCAGTGGATTTCTTACTATGAAATTTAATGACAGCCAGATGATTCGTGTGGGACAGAAGATAATTCTTTTGGGCGTAATTGTTGTATTTCTTCCACTTTCGGAACTAGTATCTGTGGCTGGATTTATTATCATAGGTTTAGGCTGTGCTCCGGTATATCCATGCATTATCCATTCTACACCGAAAATATTTGGTGCAGATAAGTCACAGGCATTAATTGGTGTGCAGATGGCAAGTGCTTATGTTGGTTCGCTTTCCATGCCAGCTGTATTTGGTCTGCTTGCAAATCATATTACAGTAGCGTTGCTTCCAGTGTACCTTCTTGTGATTCTTGTATTGATGATTTTTATGTATGAAAGATTATTGAAGAAGAATAATTAGCTATAAGAATCCCATGTATTTGCCTGATGGCAAGTGCATGGGTTTTTTTGCTTTATAGGAAAGACCTTGTATAAGAAATGGAATGATATACTGATGATATTGATTTCCTATACATATTTATTGAATTTTTGTGGATGTACTGTATAATTGAGTAAGAAAGTACGCAAGATAATACGCAAGATGTTGCGGGAAGTTATTGGAGGTATCTTATGGGAGATTATAAACCACCTTTTACAATTACAAATGAGATATTGGCGTATGTATCATCTATTTCAGAGAAGGTCGGACGTATTTCGGCTATCAGTAATTTGGAATCTAAACCGCATTTGAGAAGGAATAATAGAATTAGGTCTATTCACTCTTCTTTGAAGATTGAAGCTAATTCTCTTTCTTTGGGGCAGGTTAGGGATGTAATCAATGGTAAGATGGTGCTTGGTGAACAAAAGGAAATTCAAGAAGTAAAAAATGCTTATGCTGCCTATGAGAGTTTTTCCGAAATAGAGCCATTTAGTATCAAAAATTTAAAATTGTTTCATGGTATCATGACAAAATATGTTGTGGAAGAATCAGGAGATTTCCGCAGAGGCGAGGAAGGTGTGTTTAATGGTGATGAATGTATCTTTATGGCGCCTCCTGCCAAATGTGTGTCACAGTTAATGGATGACCTTTTTGAGTGGATGAAGAAAGAAAAGAATAGTGTTCATCCGCTGATTATGAGTAGTGTATTCCATTATGAATTTGTTTTCATTCATCCCTTTGCCGATGGAAACGGAAGAATGGCTAGGTTGTGGCATACTGCAATACTTGCAAAGTGGAAGCCTGTGTTTGAATATATTCCGATAGAGAGTCAGATAGAGAAGTTCCAAAATGAATACTATGAGGCAATTGCAAGGTGTCATGTGGAAGGGGAATCTACCCTTTTCATAGAGTTTATGTTGTCTCAGATTGATAAGATATTGGATGATGTTTCTATTCAGGTTAGTGAGGATAACGAACAGCTTTCTGAATATATCAAGAGGTTGCTTGAGGTTATGGAATATGATGTTCCTTACACAAGCAATACATTGATGGATAAATTAGGATTGAAATCAAAAGAAGGGTTTCGTAGGAATTATTTACGCCCGGCAATTGATATGAACTTGATTCGTATGACAATTCCGGATAAGCCAAATAGTAGAAACCAGAGATATGTTAAGGAGTAATGGCATTAGTGCTACCAATGTGCTAAATCTTTTTCCTAATAGATTGTGCAATTTTAAAAATGCTACATCTCCTGAAACACCTTGCATAATGGTAGGCAATGCCGTATACTATATATAGAAAAATGAGTGGAGGTAGTTATCCATGGAAGTAAGAGAATTGCGTTTACAAACAGGATTAAGTCAGAGTAAATTTGCCAAAATGTTTGATGTTCCGGTTTCTACTTTGAAAGACTGGGAACAGGGAAGAAGAAATCCTCCTGCATACGTTATCAATATGATGAGAACGATTTTACAGTATAAAGGGATGATTATTAGTCAGAGTTATGTGGAAGCATGTGATGCAAGGAGAAAGAGTGTAGAAAATGCTATGGCTATTATGTTAAGTGCTACGAATGGTCCGGACGAATTGTTTTTGGAGGTTTTGGATTCCTATATCTTTGGCAAAATAACATTGGAAGAAATGGAAGTCAGAATTGACAGATTTGAGTATTTGGGAGCGTAGTGTATGAGTGGTGGAAGAAATTGTTATCCGGAAAGTGATGTTCTTATCAATAAATATAATATTCGTGACAAGGAACTTTTGGAGAAATTTGAAATACAGAAAGTATTTGCGAAGCTATTAGGCTTGGATGTGAAGCCTACAAGGATTAGTTATACCTATGACATAGAGCATTTGGTAAACATTCATAAATATTTATTTGGGGATATTTATGAATGGGCTGGGACATTTCGGAAAGAGAATCTGTATAAGAGCGAGCGTGTTTTGTCCGGTGGTTCTGCAGAATATGCAGACTACCATGAGATTGAGAAGCGATTGGGGAAATTGTTGCAAGAATATGCAAATATTGATTGGATGAAAAATGTGAAGAAGGGCGATGTGGTTTCTGAGTTCTTACTGGCGTTATGGAGCATCCATCCTTTCAGAGAAGGAAATACCAGAACCTGCATCACATTTTTGTGGCATTATCTAAAAGGAAAAGGCGTAGATTTTCAAGTGGCGTTACTTAGGAATAACCCAATGTATGTGAGAGACTCATTGGTTATGGCAAATTATGACCAGACAGAATATCTAAGAAGAATTATTTCGGATGCGTTGCAAGGTGAGGCACAGGAATCAGATTATTCTATGAGTGAGGAGCAGGCAGGGGAGCAATATAAAATTGCGAAAGCGGATTATGAAACATTTAGAGAGAAGTATTCCATAAAAAAAGAATGATGTGTGAAGATTTACACGAAACTTTTTAAATGAGTAACATGTGGGAGACACTTTTGAACAACTAGAATGAAAATAATTGAAACCCCTCCCTTTTTATGGTAGTATAGCTAAGATACAGAAAGATGAATAATTAGCTATAAGAAGCTGTAAAATAAAGGAGGAACATATAAAATGGAACAGTACAAGCAGGAATTTATTGAATTTATGGTAGAAAGTGATGTATTAAAATTTGGCGAATTTACATTAAAGAGCGGACGTAAATCGCCATTTTTTATGAATGCAGGTGCATATGTAACAGGAAGTCAGTTAATGAGATTAGGTGAGTATTACGCAAAAGCAATCCATGACAAATATGGAGATGATTTTGACGTATTATTTGGACCAGCATACAAAGGAATTCCAATCAGTGTCGTAACTGCAGTAGCATACAGCAAATTATATGGAAAGGAAATCCGTTACTGCTCAGACCGTAAGGAAGAAAAAGACCATGGTGCAGATAAAGGAAGCTTCCTTGGAAGCAGCTTAAAAGATGGCGACAGAGTAGTTATGATTGAAGATGTTACTACTTCTGGTAAATCTATGGAAGAGACAGTACCAAAGGTAAAAGGTGCTGCAAATGTTGAAATCTTAGGCTTAATGGTTTCTTTAAACCGTATGGAAAAAGGGCTTGGCGGTGAGAAGAGTGCCCTTGATGAAATTAAAGAAAAATATGGATTTGATGCAAATGCCATCGTATCTATGGATGAAGTCGTAGAACATTTATACAACCGTCCATGTCAGGGAAAAGTTGTAATTGATGACGAAATCAAAGCAGCAATTGATAAGTACTACGAAGAGTATGGCTGCAAATAAAAAAACTGGCACTGGCTGCCATTCCTTGCAAAAGAAAAAGCGGAGGGCAGCTGCAATTCATCTGTTTTTAATATATTTTGTAGTGCTGTTTTACTTTTTGTTTTTTTCAGAAAGTATGGGAAGGACGTATTCAGAGCGGACGTACCATTACAATTTGATACCTTTTCGTGAAATAAATCGTTTTTTAACCTATTATAAAGTACTTGGACTAAAGGCAGTTTTGTTAAATATTGCAGGAAATATTGCAGCTTTTATTCCATTTGGAGTTTTTCTGCCAATCTTTTCAAAGCGGTGCAGATATTTTTGGAATACCGCATTGTATAGTCTGGAGTTGAGTCTTTTGGTGGAACTGCTCCAGCTGATAACAAGGGTTGGAAGCTTTGACGTAGATGATTTGATTTTAAATACGGTTGGCGGAATGCTGGGATATTTTATCTACTGGTTGTTTATGCATTTTTGGACGAAAAGAGTGCAGGGAGAAAATTGTGAAGACAAAAAGAAGACAGATTGAAACGTAGCTAGATTCTTGAAATTTGCAACAGGGTGTCGTTGATATTATGATGTGGAGGAAAAATATGACACCGAGAAAACGGAAAAAAAGTGGATATAAATTTACAGAGAAAACGCAGTCAAAGCGGGGGATTTTTGCGCTCCTGCTTGCGTTTGTTTCACTGGGAATTTTTGTATATGTAGTGATTAATTCCTTTCAGCATGCAGGTGCTGGAAGTATGTATTTAGGAAGTGCAGGTGTGGCATCCATGTTGGTGGCATTAGTTGCATTTGTAATTGCTTTAATGAGTTTGGGAGAAGAAGGCTCTTTTAAGCTTTTCCCATATCTGGCAACTGTTTTTTCATTTTTAGCATCAGGGTTGTGGATTGCAATTTATGTGGCAGGTTTCTTAGGTGCATAAATTGTTTCCCTGGAAATAAAAATGAGCCTGTGACAAAAAATAAAGATTGAGGAAAAATATGGGCTATCAAGAATTATACAAAGAATCAAATGAGGCGGCAGAAGAACGCTTAGAGCTTGTCATGGAGCGTATTGCAGAGATTAGTGAGCAGGCAGATGTCTGTGAGCAGTTTGAAGAATATTTTAAAAAGGCAGCAGCAAATCTTTTATATTTTGCAGAACTTCTTAAGAAAGCAGAAAGTGGTGCGTTAAAGGAACGTTCTTTAGAGGAATGTAAAGAAGATAACCGTAGACTTTACGAAGAGCTTTTTCCAGAGAATTATGAGACGAGCTATGCGAATCCGGTTTATGCTGTAAAAACCTTAGGCGAAGAATATGGACAGATACTGTCTATGTTATATGTGACACTTCGTCAGCCGGTAAATGCTGTTTTTGCAGGAAAAAAGATGCGTTTTACCATCTGTGCAGAGCTGTTTGTAGAAATCTATAATCTTTTCGAAGAAAAAGAAGCAATAGAAAAGAAAAATGTGGAGCAGGCAGTTTACTGGTTTTTCCATGATTACAGCGAGCTTTTCATTGAAGAGAGCATCAACCGTTTGGTGAATCCAGAGGAAGATTTTCTGTTACAGATTGTTATGAATTCAGATTTGAATGATTTGCGTTATCTGTATCAGTATGGTGATTTTATTGGAGAAAATGAGCTTGGTGTAGCAGCATTTTTAAATACGTTAAGTGAAGAAGAGATTCAGTCCATGGCAGATACCTATACCGAAGGCTACCGCATTGGATTTGTGGCAACAGGCAAAGACTTATCGAAAAAGCTTACCGCACAGATTCGTTATCCAATCGGATTTGAGCGTATGGCAAGAGCTGCCGTTAAGAATTTTGAGAAAATGAACTTAAAGGTTACAATGCTTGCCACAGGTACACCGGTCAACAAGCAGTATACCTATGACCATAAGGAAGATAAAGCATTATATTATGACAAGGCTTATGTAGAGCGTACCCTTGAAGTGATGAAGACTGTTTTTGAATCCATGAAAAAAGAAGCCAATGGTCATGCAGGCCCAGCCGTTATCGAGACATTTGGTGATGTTCCATTTTCACCGGAGACAAGAAAAGAAGCGTTAAAGCTGTCTGAAAAACAGCAGCAGTTAAGCGTTTATGATATGAGTATGTCTGGTCAGATTATGAACCAGTACATTATTGGTGAGGAGCGCAGCTTTACAATTATTGCGTATCCAATTCCTGCAATTGGTGAGAAGTTTAAAGAGATTTTTGCAGAAACAGTAAAAATCAATACCCTTGATTATAATTTATATCAGAATATGCAGCAGAAGCTGATTGATGTATTAGACCAGGCAGAAAAGGTGCATATTACCGGAAAAGGTGAGAATAAAACAGACCTTTATGTGTCTATCTGGCCATTAAAGGATGCGTCCAAAGAGACAGCTTTTGAAAACTGTGTGGCAGATGTAAATATTCCGGTTGGAGAGGTATTTACATCTCCTGTATTAAAGGGAACAACCGGAAAGCTTTTTGTAAGTCAGGTTTATTTAAATGAATTGAAATATCTGAATCTGGAGATTGATTTTAAGGATGGTGTGATTACTGATTATACCTGTACCAATTTCGAAGATAAGGAAGAATGCAAAAAATATATCAGAGATAATGTGTTAAAGCATCATGACACACTGCCAATGGGCGAGTTTGCAATCGGAACAAACACCACTGCATACCGCATGGCAAGAGATTTTGATATTGCAGATAAGCTTCCGATTCTCATTGCAGAAAAGACAGGTCCTCATTTTGCAGTAGGTGATACCTGCTACAGCCATGAGGAGGATATTGTAACCTACAACCCGGATGGAAAAGCAATTGTTGCAAGAGAGAATGATTTCTCAAGACTTCGTAATGAGGATATGGCAAAAGCATATTTTAACTGCCATACAGATATTACGATTCCATACGATGAATTGGATAAGATTACAGCAATTCGCAAAGATGGCTCTATGATAGACATCATTTCAGACGGAAGATTTGTCGTTCCTGGAACAGAAGAATTAAACCAGCCATTAGATAAGTAAGACTTATCAATGGAATAACAAATATGAACTAGACTTCTTAATAAGGGAAAGCTATAATAACCACAAACAGAAGCAAAAAGTATGATTTTTAAAGGAGATAAAACAATGGCAAAAGTTGGTATTGTAATGGGCAGTGATTCAGATATGCCAGTTATGGCAAAAGCTGCTGATATTTTAGAACAGTTAGGAATCGATTATGAAATGACAATCATTTCTGCACACCGCGAACCAGATGTATTTTTCGAGTATGCGAAAACAGCAGAAGAAAAAGGCTTTAAAGTAATTATCGCAGGAGCAGGTATGGCAGCACATCTTCCAGGTATGTGTGCAGCAATTTTCCCAATGCCAGTCATTGGTATTCCAATGCATACAACATCTCTTGGCGGACGTGATTCTTTATATTCTATCGTGCAGATGCCATCTGGTATTCCGGTTGCAACAGTTGCAATCAATGGCGGTGCGAATGCAGGTCTTCTTGCAGCAAAGATTCTTGCTACAAGTGATGCAGAGCTTTTAGAAAGATTAAAAGCTTACTCAAAAGACTTAAAAGAACAGGTTCAGGCAAAAGATGCCAGATTACAGGAAGTTGGATATAAAAACTATTAAGACTTGGAAAGGGCAGTTCGTGTGAGCTGCTCTTTTTTGTGGGGGATAAAATGACAAATAAGACAATGATGCAGTATTTTGAGTGGTATCTGCCGGAAAATGGCTTACACTGGGAACGCTGCAGAGCACAGGCAAAGAATTTAAAAGATGCAGGAATTAATATGGTGTGGCTTCCACCAGCTTATAAGGGAGCAGCGGGAGCAAAAAGTGTCGGCTATGATGTTTACGATACCTATGACCTGGGAGAATTTGAACAGAAGGGCTCTGTTGTAACGAAGTACGGTACAAAGGAAGATTACGAAAAGGCAGTAAAAGCATTCCAAAAAAATGGAATCGAGGTACTTGCTGATGTGGTGCTTAATCATATGATGGGTGCAGATGCCACAGAAGAGGTTATGGTAGAGGAAGATGAAGCTGAAAACCGCGAAGTGGAAATTGGCGGCACACAGCAGATAACTGCGTGGACAAAGTTTGAATTTCCCGGCAGGGCAGGAAAATATTCCACCTTTTGCTGGAATGCTTCGAATTTCAGTGGCACAGACTGGGATGATGCAAAAAAGCGTAATGGAATTTTCTGTTTTGAGGGAAAAAATTGGAATAGAGAAACAGATGATGAAAAAGGCAATTACGATTATTTGATGGGTGCTGATTTGGATACCGATAATCTGGAAACGGTTAAGGCAGTCACAGACTGGGGCAAATGGTATCTTGATACTGTACAGATGGATGGTTTCCGTTTGGATGCAGTAAAACATATTAGCTTTGATTTTTACCGCGAATGGTTAAAAGAAATGCGCACCCACACAGGAAAAGATTTCTTTGCAGTTGGCGAATACTGGTCAAAAGAGCTTCCAAAGCTTTTGCATTATTTAGATGTTGTGGAAAATGGCATGTCACTTTTTGACGTGCCCCTTCATTTTGCATTTTATGAGGCGGCATCTTCTGACGGAAACTTTGACATGAGTACGATATTAGATGGAACACTTTTGAAGGAGCGTCCAGGCAATGCAGTAACTTTCGTGGATAATCACGATACGCAGCCGGGACAGGCACTATTTTCTTTTATTCCGGCATGGTTTAAACCGATTGCGTATGCGCTGATTTTATTGCATAAAGACAGCATGCCATGCGTATTTTATGGAGATTATTATGGCATTGCGCATGATAAAGTTCCGGCAGTTTCCGAATTAAAGAAGCTGCTTAAAATCCGCGAATTATATGCTTATGGAGAGCAGCAGGATTATTTTGATGAGAATTCTGTGGTTGGTTTTACGAGAAGCGGTGACGCAGAGCATAAGGATTCCGGGCTTGCATTACTTATGACAGATTCTGTGGCAGGAAGTAAACGGATGCAGGTTGGAGCACAGTTTGCAGGTATGAAATTTTATGATGCACTTGGTCATTTTTCTGAGCCGGTTATGATTGATGAGACAGGAACTGGCGAATTTCAGGTAGACGGTGGCTCAGTGTCGGTATGGCTTACTGAAAGCGCATACAAGAGAATCTGCACCGAAATTGAGTAGTGCAGAATGCACAAAGAAAAGAGTGTTTTTTTGTTAAATTCCTATATTTATTAAGAAAACAAATAGAACGAGTGATAAATATTAGATAAACTAATAAGAAACATAACAATATATAATTGGAAAATGTAGGGGTTTGCCTTTATACTATAGGTGGTACAAAAAGAGATAACAATAAACAATGTTTTATTTTAGGAGGAAAAATAAATGGATTACAAGAATTCCGGCGTTGATATTGAAGCAGGATACAAATCAGTAGAGCTGATGAAGGAACATGTAAAGAAGACAATGAGACCGGAAGTATTAGGCGGTCTTGGCGGATTCTCAGGTGCATTCTCTCTTGAGAAAATTAAAGACATGGAAGAACCTACTTTAGTATCTGGTACAGATGGATGCGGTACTAAGGTGAAATTAGCATTCCTTTTAGACAAGCATGATACGATTGGTATTGATGCAGTTGCTATGTGTGTAAATGATATTGCATGTGCAGGTGGAGAACCATTATTTTTCTTAGATTATATTGCATGTGGTAAGAACTATCCAGAAAAAATCGCTACTATCGTAAGCGGTGTTGCAGAAGGATGTCTTCAGTCAGGCTGTGCACTTATCGGTGGTGAGACAGCAGAGCATCCAGGACTTATGCCAGAAGACGAGTACGATTTAGCAGGTTTTGCAGTTGGTGTGGTAGACAAAAAAGACATTATCACTGGTGCAGACTTAAAGGCTGATGATGTAATTATCGGTATGGCATCTTCTGGTGTTCATTCTAATGGTTTCTCATTAGTTCGTAAAATCTTCAACATGGATGCAGAAACATTAAATACATACCATGAAGAATTAGGAAAAACACTTGGAGAAGCATTAATCGCTCCAACAAGAATTTATGTAAAAGCATTAAAGAGTATTAAAGAAGCTGGCGTTCGCGTAAAAGCCTGCAGCCATATCACAGGCGGCGGTTTCCAGGAGAACGTACCACGTATGCTTCCAGAAGGAAAACGTGCGGTTATCGAGAAGAACAGCTACGAAGTTCCAGCAATCTTTAAAATGATGGCAAGAGAAGGAAACGTAGAAGAAGAAATGATGTACAATACTTACAACATGGGTATTGGTATGATGGTTTGTGTTGACCCGGCTGACGTTGACAAGACAATGGAAGCAATCAAGGCAGCAGGTGATACACCATATGTAATCGGTAAAATCATCGATGGTGAAAAAGGAGTAACCTTATGCTAAAAATAGCAGTATTAGTGTCTGGAGGCGGTACAAACCTCCAGGCTATTTTAGATGCAATTGATAACGGCACAATTACCAATGCAAAAGTAGAGGTTGTTATCAGCAACAATAAAAATGCTTACGCATTAGAGCGTGCAAAAAATCATGGAATCGAAGCATTATGCATTTCTCCAAAAGATTATGAGAACCGCGATGCATTTAACGAAGCATTTTTAGAGAAACTGAATTCTTATCAGGTGGATTTGGTAGTTCTTGCAGGATTCCTTGTTGTAATTCCTGAGAAAATGATAAAAGAATACCGTAACCGTATTATCAATATTCATCCATCACTGATTCCATCCTTCTGTGGAACAGGCTATTATGGCTTAAAAGTACACGAAGGCGTGCTTTCTCGTGGCGTGAAAGTGACTGGTGCAACCTGTCATTTTGTAGATGAAGGAACTGATACAGGCCCAATCATTTTACAGAAAGCAGTTGAAGTAAAACAGGGCGATACACCGGAAATCTTACAGCGTCGTGTTATGGAAGAGGCGGAATGGATTATCATGCCAAAAGCAATTGATTTAATTGCAAACGGCAAAGTAACAGTAGAATACGGACATGTTATCATCAGCGGAGGAAAAGAATGAAAGTATTAGTAGTAGGAAGCGGCGGACGTGAACATGCAATCGTAACAAGCGTTGCAAAAAGCCCACGTGTAGATAAAATTTACTGTGCACCGGGAAATGCAGGAATTGCTGCACTTGCAGAATGTGTTTCCATCGGAGCAATGGAATTTGATAAATTAGTTGCATTTGCAAAAGAAAAAGAAATCGATTTCACCATCATCGGAATGGATGACCCATTAGTTGGTGGTATCGTAGATGCGTTTGAAGCAGAAGGCTTAAAAGTATTTGGTCCAAGAAAAAATGCAGCTATCTTAGAAGGCTCTAAGGCATTTTCCAAAGACCTTATGAAAAAATATAACATTCCAACAGCAGCTTATGAGAATTTCACAGATGCAGAGGAAGCTTTAAAATATTTAGAGACAGCAAAAATGCCAATCGTTTTAAAAGCAGACGGTCTTGCACTTGGAAAAGGTGTTTTAATTTGTAACACATTAGAAGAAGCAAAAGCTGGCGTAAAAGAAATAATGGAAGATAAGAAATTCGGAACTGCTGGAAATACTATGGTAGTGGAAGAATTTATGACAGGACGTGAAGTATCTGTTCTTTCCTATGTAGATGGAAAAACAATCAAAATCATGTCTTCTGCTCAGGACCACAAACGTGCGAAAGATGGAGACCAGGGATTAAATACCGGTGGTATGGGTAACTTCTCACCAAGCCCATTCTATACCGCAGAGGTTGATGATTTCTGTCAGAAATATATTTATCAGGCAACAGTTGACGCTATGGCAGCAGAGGGAAGACCATTTACAGGTGTTATTTTCTTCGGTCTTATGTTGACAGAGGACGGCCCAAAGGTGTTAGAGTATAACGCAAGATTTGGTGACCCAGAAGCTCAGGTAGTACTTCCAAGAATGAAAAATGACATCATTGATGTTATGGAAGCATGTGTGGAAGGAAAGCTTGATACCATTGATTTACAGTTTGAAGATAATGCAGCAGTATGTGTTGTTTTAGCTTCTGACGGTTATCCGGTAGCATACGAAAAAGGCTTTGAAATCACAGGCTTTGAAAACTTCGAAGGCAAAGATGATTATTACTGCTACCATGCAGGTACAAAGTTTGATGATGCAGGCAAAATCGTAACAAACGGTGGACGTGTTCTTGGAATCACAGCAACCGGAAAAGATTTAAAGGAAGCCCGCGCAAAAGCTTATGAAGCAACAGGCTGGGTAAACTTTGATAATAAATATATGCGTACTGACATTGGCAAAGCCATTGACGAAGTCAATTGATTTTGCTATTAGAAAGGACTATGTGAAAAAAATCACATAGTCCTTTTTGACTAGACAAAATCCAAAAAACTTGTTACCATATTACTATATTTTCTATAATAAATATCCATAGAAAAGGTGGGGATTTGTGTGAGAATTGCATACGCGACACTTTATACGATAACAATTTTTGTTTTGCTGACAAGCATTATTGGAGCGCATAGGAGCAGAAGAAAAATAGCGGTTTATGTGGAACGAATGTTAATAACGGCAGCAATTACCGTAGTTGCAAACCTTGTTACAATTGTTTCTGAGACAGAAATCATATGCTCTGCGGCGTACAGCGTCTTTTTTGCTGGAATGACGTGGTTGTTGTACTTCTTATTTGCATTTACAAGGGCATATACGAATTCCACGAAGATTAGATTTTATAATGAGAAGCTGATGCTTGCCTGTATTATCATTGACAGCGTTATGATGTATTCGAATCTGATATTCGGACACGTATTTCAGTGCAGGGTGGTAGTTGCAGCAAAAGGTGAGATTTTTTACAGGATTAGCTATGGATTGTTGTATAATATCCATTTGGGCTTCTGTTATATGCTGGCGGCGTTCAGTCTTTTATGTCTGCTGTACCGCATGTATGTTTCGCCAAAGCTGTATCGGAGAAAATATGCGATTGTACTTTTTATTCTTGTCTGCATTTTGTTAGCAGATGCAGTATATGTATTTTACAGTACCGTCTTAGAAAGCTCCGTCATATTCCTTGCATTTGGCGGACTGATTGTATATTATTATTCGATTGTTTTTGAGCCAAAGACGCTGAAAACACGTACGCTTGGCATGGTAGTAGACAACATGAACGAAGCAGTGGTGACGTTTGATGTAGACGGAAACTGCATTCAGATAAATGAAAGTGCCTGTGAGATTCTTGGTATGTCTAAGGAAGACATTACGATGATGGATATTACCTATGATTTTAAAGGAAAAGAAAGAATTGACTTATCCGAGGATAATACATTTTACTGGGTTATCCAGAGAAATAATAAAGATGTCAATTTAAAAATCCAATATCATCGGATTGTGGATAAAAGCAAACAGTATCTGGGATGCTTTTTTGTAATTGAGGATGAGACAGAGGCTGTAGAAAATCTGCGGAGAGAACATTATTTTGCAACGCATGACAGAGTAACCGGACTTTACAATAAAGAATACTTTTATGAACAGTCCAGAAAATGTTTGGAGCAGAATGAGGGCGAAGAAATGTTAATGGTCTGCTCAGACGTTAAGAATTTCAAGCTTGTAAATGATGTTTTTGGTACAGGAGCAGGTGATGAGCTTCTTATCAAAATTGCAAACGAAATAAAAGTGCAGACAAAGCCGGGCGAGGTATATGGAAGATTAGAAAGTGACCGCTTTGCACTTTTAATGAAAAAGAAGGACTTTAAAGAGAATATTTTTATTGACGGACCAAGGGCTGTGTCACAGATAGACAGTGATATGTCTTATCCAATACAGATTTATGTGGGTGTTTACGAAATCACAGATAAAAATATTGCAATTTCCGTTATGTGTTCAAGAGCATTAATGGCGGCAAATACATTAAAGGACAATATACAAAAGCACGTGGCATATTATGATGACGATTTGAGAAAACGTGCGTTAAGCGAGCAGGAATTAATAAGCGGTTTAGAATACGCGCTGGAGACAGAACAGTTTCAGATTTATTTGCAGCCGCAGGTGTCAGCAGACGGAAGTGTACCGGGGGCAGAGGCTTTAGTAAGATGGATTCATCCAGAAAAGGGCATGATTCCACCGGGCAATTTTCTTCCCGTCTTAGAACAGAACGACTCAATTGTCAAGTTAGACTGTTATGTCTGGGAGCAGGCATGTAAGTGTTTAAAACGCTGGAAAGAGCAGGGGCACGAGCATACTTATATTTCCATTAATATATCACCAATTGATTTTTATTTTGTGGACATCTATAAGGTATTGATGAAGCTCATAAATAAATACGAAATAAGCCCGAAAAATCTTAAAATCGAGATTACGGAGACTGCATTTATACAGAATCTGGAAGAGTTGAAAAAATTGTTGAAAAAGCTCCAGAATGCAGGATTTGTTGTGGAAATGGATGACTTTGGAAGCGGATATTCTTCCTTAAATATGTTAAAGAACATTGATGTTGATGCAATCAAGCTTGATATGGCATTTTTAGGAGAGTCTGACAATGTGGAACGCGGCAGAAAGATATTGACCGCGGTTGTGCAAATGACAAAAGAACTTGAAATGCCTGTAATTACAGAAGGTGTTGAGACAAGCGAGCAGGTGGATTTCTTAAAAGAGGTCGGCTGCAATATGTTCCAGGGGTATTATTTTGCAAAACCAATGGAAGTTCGTAAATTCGAGGAAAGCTATCTTTAGACAGAAAAAATTTTGAAAAGTTCGAGGAAACACGTTGCATATTTGTGAAGAATCGGTATAATTACAAGTGGTAAGTCACTCGGTGAGCGTCACCGGGTGACTTTTAGTTCTCTAACGGATATGTAAACAGCATTTCCGGGACAATGGAGGGATACATGTCGCAGACAGTAATTATTAAAAGTAATAAGTATGGGATTAATTTAATTTTAGACCCCGATGTATCATTTCGTGATTTACTAACAGCAGTAATTGAGAAATTTAAGGAGTCTGAGAAGTTCTTTCACAATTCCAAGCTTGCAATCGCATTTGAGGGAAGAAGATTATCTCAGGAGGAAGAATACCGTATCATTGATGCGATTACCGAAAATACATCCATTGAGATTGTATGCATTTTAGATAATGATGCGGAGAAAGAAGCCCGCATGAAGCAGCAGATTGAGGAGTACTGCAATGCGGTAGAAAGCCAGTATGCAGCTTCTATGGCAGGACAGGGCGATTTTTATAAAGGAACACTTCGTTCAGGTCAGGTAATAGAAAGTGATTCTAGTATTACAATTATTGGCGATGTTAATCCGGGAGCAAAGATTGTATCCGGTGGAAATATCGTAATCTTAGGTGCGTTAAAAGGTAATGCCCACGCAGGTGCTTATGGAAATGAAGACTGTTTTATCTTTGCACTTGATATGAATCCAATTCAGATACAGATTGGCTCTTTGATTGCAAAAAGCCCAGATAAACAGAAAGCAAGACGCAGTCTTTTGAAAAAAGAGAAAGATGCATCTACAGAGTTGCAGATTGCAATCGCAAGAGATGGTGCAATTTACATGGAACCAGTTACGAAGAAAATTTTAAATAATATTTAAAGGAACATTAGGAGGATAGAAATTCATGAGTGAAGTAATCGTAATTACATCTGGAAAGGGTGGTGTTGGTAAGACAACAACAACTGCAAACGTTGGTACAGGTCTTGCACAGTTGAACAAAAAAGTTATCATGATTGATACAGATATCGGATTGAGAAACTTAGACGTTGTAATGGGACTTGAAAACCGCATTGTATACAATCTTGTAGATGTAATTGAAGGAAAGTGCCGTCTGAAACAGGCATTAATTAAAGATAAGAAATATCCGGATTTATGTCTGTTACCATCTGCTCAGACAAGAGATAAAGATTCCGTAACACCAGAACAGATGAAACAGCTGGTGGAAGAGTTAAAGCAGGAGTTTGATTATATCTTATTAGACTGTCCAGCCGGAATCGAGCAGGGATTTAAGAATGCAATCGCAGGAGCAGACAGAGCAATCGTGGTTACAACACCTGAAGTATCCGCAATTCGTGATGCAGATAGAATTATTGGTTTATTAGAAGCAAACGAAATGAAACGTATCGATTTAGTTGTCAACAGACTTCGTATGGACATGGTAAAACGTGGTGATATGATGAACGTTGCAGACGTATGCGATATTCTTGCTGTGAACTTAATCGGTGCAGTTCCAGATGACGAACAGATTGTAGTTTCAACAAACCAGGGTGAGCCATTAGTAGGCTCTAACAGCCTTGCAGGACAGGCATATGCTAATATCAGCCGTCGTGTAACAGGAGAGGAAGTACCATTCTTAGATTTAGAAGCAAAACAGGGAGTATTCTCAAAAATCAAGGGCATCTTTAGCAAAAATTAAGGGGGATTACCATGGGATTAATGGATTTATTCAAAAAGAAAAGCTCCGGTGATGTTGCAAAGGACCGCTTGAAATTGTTACTGGTATCGGATAGAGCAAACTGTTCTCCAGAAATGATGGAAATGATTAAAAATGACATTATTCAGGTTATTTCCAAATACATGGATATTGATACAGATTCGTTAAATATCCAGATTACAGAGACAGAATCAGATACAAATAACGGAACAGTTCCTGCGTTGTTTGCAAATATTCCAATTAAGGATTTAAAACATCGCTCAGAGAGATAAGCGTGAGAAAATAAAGTGACACTACAATAAAGTTGTGTTAAGATAATACCGTATGGGATTTTAGGTTCATACGGTATTTTTTATTCTATAGGAATACATTCAGGAGGAGCATATGAGTAAGACATTAGAGAACTTAAAAGAATATTTAGATAAAATGAATAAATACAATCATGCAGTGACTGTTTTATACTGGGATATGAAAACCTGCGCACCAAAAAATGGTTTTGCAGGTCATACAGATGCGTTGACCTTCTTTTCTACAGAGGGATTCCGCATGTCTACATCTGAGGAATTAAGCCAGATGTTAGATGCACTTTCTGTGCCGGAAGAATACGAGCAGTTAGATGATAAATGGAAATACATCGTAACACGCATGAAACGTGATATGGATAAAAATAAACGCATTCCAGAGGAGGTTTATGCAAAATTTGTCAAAGCACAGGCAGAATCAGGAAATGCGTGGGCAGAGGCAAAGAATGCATCGGATTATTCGATTTTTGCACCTCATTTAAAAAATATGATTGAGATGACCAAAGAAATCACATCCTACACTGACCCAGACAAGGATATTTATGATGCATTGTTAGACCAGTACGAAGAGGGAATGGATTCTGAAACGATTGACAGAATTTTTAATGATTTGAAAAAAGAATTAATTCCATTAGTAAAACAGATTCTTGCGGCAAAGCAGCCGGACGATGCCAAGTTTAAAAGCACATTTGATATCAACGCACAAAAGGAAGTGCAGAAAATACTGCTTGATTACATTGGATTTTCTTGGGATTCCGGGGCAGTTGGAGAGACAGAGCATCCATTTACCATGAATTTTTCTTCTAAGGATGTGCGTGTAAGCAACCATTATTATGAAAATGATTCCTTAAGTGCTATCTTTTCTGCAATTCATGAAGGTGGTCATGCGATTTTTGAACAGAATGTCAACCCGGATTTTGACGGAACAATTGCCGGAAGCTGCCGTTATATGGGAATCCATGAGAGCCAGTCAAGATTTTACGAAAATATTTTAGGACGTAATAAAAACTTCTGGCTTCCAATCTATGAGAAGTTAGGCGAATTACTTCCACAATATAAAGACATCACACTGGATGAATTTTATCGTGAAATCAATCATGTGAGAAACAGCTTTATCCGTACAGAAGCAGATGAGCTGACCTATTGTCTGCACATTATTATCCGTTATGAGATAGAAAAAGCAATTTTCCGCGAGCATGTCGATGTGGAAGAACTTCCAAACCTTTGGAATCAGAAAATGCAGGAATATTTACAGATTACACCTGCAAATGATGCAGAAGGCATTTTACAGGATATGCACTGGTCAGATGGCTCATTTGGTTATTTCCCAAGCTATCTGTTAGGAAGTATTTATGATGGAATGTATTTAGAGACCATCGAAGAAGAACTTGGTTCTGTTGATACCATTTTAAAAGAGGGACGTATCCATGAGATTACCAAATGGCTGAATGAGAAGATTCATCAGTATGGAAGCACCCGTACACCAAAAGAAGTGATTTCTGCTGTGTGTGGCAAAGAAGTTTCTGCTAAGCCAATCATCCGTTACTTCAAAGAAAAATATACAAAGATTTATGATTTGTAAAATACGGTAACCGCAAGTGTCTGCCAGACAGGATATGTTGGTTTTAGAGAGGATAAAGAAATGAAAAAGGGAATCATTTTTGATATGGATGGGACACTATGGGATTCCACAGAGAAGATTACAGAGTCCTGGAATTTAGCCATAAAAGAAAGCGGGATGTTGGAAAAGGAATTGTCCGTAGCAGATGTACAGTCTGTCATGGGCAAAACAATGAACGTTATCGCAGATATTCTTTTTGCAGAATTGGGAGAAAAAGAGAGATATGCGCTTTTAGAGCAATGCTGTATCAAAGAAAATGAATATCTAAGAGAACATGGTGGAATCCTTTATCCAGAGGTAGAAAAAACGCTTGCCATATTAAAAGAAAAATATCCGCTTTACATTGTAAGTAATTGTCAGGCAGGATATATTGAAGCATTTTTAGCGCATTATGGTTTTGAGAAATATTTTGAGGATATCGAATGTTACGGCAATAACCATTTGCAGAAAGCGGACAACATTAAGTTAATTGTTACGCGCAATCATATGAATGCGGCTGTTTATGTGGGAGACATTCAGGGAGATTATGATGCAAGCTGCAAGGCAGGAGTTGGATTTATCCATGCGGCATACGGTTTTGGAACGATTCAGGAAACCGTAGCGAAAGTAGAAAAATTTGCAGAACTGCCGGAAGTGGTGGAGTGCTATTTTTCCGCATAAATAAAAAGATGTGAGCGAAGAACCACGAAAAGCGCCAAAATCCTTGGCTTGTGGCAAAAATATATTAGGGGAAAGAGATGAAAAATGACACAATTAGACAGAGTGATAGAACAGATTAACAGGGAACATGTGTATATACAGACACATAATTTCCCAGACCCGGATGCAATAGCAAGTGCATACGGATTGCAGCAATTGTTAAAACATCGTGGAATTAATGCAACCATTTGCTACAAAGGGAAAATAGACAGATATAGTACAGATAGATTAAGAGAACTGCTTTGCATTGAGATGGAGCATATCGAAGACTTGGAAGATATTTTGACGGAAGAGGATGAGGTAATTCTCGTAGATGCACAAAAGGGAAATGCTAACATCATTAATATGACAGGCAACGAAATCATCTGTATTGACCATCACCCGGTCTTTGAAAAATATGACTATCGTTTTACAGATATCCGCCCGGAAATCGGAGCATGTGCATCAATTATTGCACAGTATTTTTTTGAAAACAATGTGCCGATGACAAGAGAGATTGCAACAGCCTTGACCTTTGGCATCCGTATGGATACCAGAAACCTATCAAGAGGTGTTTCAAAGCTTGACATGGAAATGCTCTACCAGATGTTTGATATTTGTGACCAGAATATTATTTATGTTTTGGAAAACAGCACTATTTATTTTGAAGATTTAATGGCATATTCCAAAGCAATTTCAAGCATTGAGGTATATGATAATATCAGCTTTGCAGATACCGGAAGAAATTGCCCGGAGGCGTTGATTGCAAGCGTTTCAGACTTCATGCTGGCATTGATTGAGGTTACATTTTCCATTGTGTATTCGAGAAAGGACGGCGGCATCAAGCTTTCGGTACGAAGTGAAGGTCCTGATTTAGATGCCGGAAAAGTAATTAACAAAGCACTCGAAGGCATTGGAAATGGAGGCGGCCATGCGTCAATGGCAGGTGGATTTGTGCCATTTAAAGGCTCTGATGAAGAAGCAGAGCTTCTGATAAAAGAGATTCATGAGCGGTTTATGAATGTGGTAAGTGAGGTTCGTAAATGAAAATAGGTAAAAAGTCCTACTTTTTGCGATAAACTATTGACTTTTCACGATTTACTGAGGTATAATAGCACATGGTTAAAAGTGAAAGGCAATGACGAAGACAGTACCTCATGAAAGAAAGTTACAGAGAGCCGGGATTGGTGGAAACCGGTATGAGTATTTGATGAGTGAATATCCCTTCTAAGCCGCAGTCCGAAATGATTAAGCGAAATGATTACGTTAGAAGTGAAGCAGAGTAGGCACTGACGTATTTCCTACGTTACAGGAACGACGTATGAAAGTTTTTCTTTGTTGATGTGAGAGAAATGGAGTACATTGTAATTAGGTGGTATAACGATAACAAGGCTCTCGTCCTATTTACAGGATGAAGAGCCTTTTTTGTTCATAAGAATTTTAGCAAATTCTTACGAACAAAAAGCACTTCGTGCGATATGCGCATAATGCGCGAAGTGTAGATGTCACTGCGTGACCGCGCATTAGCGCGAGAATCCCGCAAGCGGGATTCTATTTAAATAGTGTTTGAACGATAAAGTGAGTGTATCGCTTTAACACGCGCTATCAGATATTTAGGAGGATTTATATGTACAACAAAGTTGAAACGAATATGAATTTCGTTGAACGTGAAAAGCAGACAGAAGCATTCTGGAAAGAGAATGACATTTTCCGCAAATCTATGGAAAATCGTAAAGAGGGAGAGACCTATACTTTCTATGACGGACCACCTACAGCAAATGGTAAACCTCATATCGGACACGTATTAACACGTGTTATCAAGGATATGATTCCAAGATACCAGACCATGAAAGGAAAATTTGTTCCACGTAAAGCAGGTTGGGATACACATGGTCTTCCGGTAGAGCTTGAAGTAGAGAAATTATTAGGCTTAAACGGAAAAGAGCAGATTGAAGAGTATGGTATGGAGCCATTCATTTGCAAATGTAAAGAATCTGTATGGAAATACAAAGGAATGTGGGAGGATTTCTCCGGCACTGTTGGTTTCTGGGCAGATATGGATGACCCATATGTAACTTATGATGATAACTTTATCGAGTCTGAATGGTGGGCATTAAAAGAAATCTGGAACAAAAACTTATTATACAAAGGTTTTAAAATCGTTCCTTACTGTCCACGTTGTGGTACACCACTTTCTTCACAGGAAGTTGCACAGGGTTATAAAACAGTAAAAGAACGTTCCGCAGTTGTTCGTTTCAAGGTCGTAGGAGAGGATGCATACTTCTTAGCATGGACAACAACACCTTGGACACTGCCATCAAACGTTGCACTTTGTATGAACCCAGATGAAATCTACTGTAAGGTAAAAGCAGCAGATGGATATACTTACTATATGGCAGAAGCACTGCTTGATAAAGTACTTGGCAAGCTTGGCTCAGAAGAAGTGAAAGCATACGAAGTACTTGAAACCTACAAAGGAAAAGATTTAGAGTACAAAGAATATGAGCCACTTTTTGCATGTGCGAAAGAATCAGCAGAGAAGCAGCGCAAAAAAGCACACTTCGTAACTTGTGATAACTACGTTACAATGTCAGACGGTACTGGTATCGTTCATATTGCTCCTGCATTTGGTGAGGACGATGCTCAGGTTGGACGTAAATATGACCTTCCATTTGTTCAGTTTGTCAATGGAAAAGGTGAAATGACAGAAGAAACACCATATGCCGGTTTATTTGTTAAAAAAGCAGACCCAGAAGTATTAAAAGACTTAGATGCACAGGGCAAATTATTTGATGCTCCAAAATTCGAGCATGATTACCCACACTGCTGGAGATGTGATACACCATTAATCTACTACGCAAGAGAATCTTGGTTTATCAAGATGACAGCAGTTAAAGATGACTTAATCCGCAACAACAATACCGTAAACTGGATTCCAGAATCTATCGGTAAAGGACGTTTCGGTGACTGGCTGGAAAATATTCAGGACTGGGGTATTTCACGTAACCGTTACTGGGGAACTCCATTAAACGTATGGGAGTGTGAAGGCTGTGGTCATCAAGAAGCAATCGGAAGCCGCGCAGAATTAGCAGAGCGCGCAGGCAATCCAGATGCAGCAAAAGTAGAATTACACAGACCATATATTGATGAAGTGACATTTACTTGTCCGGACTGTGGCAAAACAATGAAGCGTGTGCCAGAAGTTATTGACTGCTGGTTTGACTCAGGAGCAATGCCATTTGCACAGCATCATTATCCATTTGAAAACAAAGATTTATTTGAACAGCAGTTCCCTGCACAGTTTATTTCAGAAGCAGTAGACCAGACACGTGGGTGGTTCTATTCCTTAATGGCAGAGTCTACCTTACTGTTTAATAAAGCACCATACGAAAACGTAATCGTTTTAGGACACGTACAGGATGAAAACGGACAGAAGATGTCTAAGTCCAAAGGAAATGCAGTTGACCCATTTGATGCATTAGAAACTTATGGAGCAGATGCAATCCGCTGGTACTTCTACATTAATAGTGCTCCTTGGCTTCCAAATCGTTTTCATGGAAAAGCAGTTCAGGAAGGTCAGCGTAAATTCTTAAGTACTTTATGGAATACTTATGCATTCTTCGTACTTTACGCAAATATCGATGGATTCGATGCAACAAAATACACATTAGATTACGACAAATTATCTGTTATGGATAAATGGTTATTATCTAAGTTAAATACCGTTGTGAAAACAGTAGATAACAACCTTGGCAATTACCGTATTCCAGAAGCTGCAAGAGCTTTAGATGAATTTGTAGATGATATGAGTAACTGGTATGTAAGACGTTCTCGTGAACGTTTCTGGGCAAAAGGAATGGAGCAGGATAAGATTAATGCTTACATGACTTTATATACTGCATTAGTTACCATTTCCAAATGTGCAGCACCAATGGTTCCATTTATGACAGAGGATATTTACCGCAACCTTGTATGCAGCGTAGATGCATCTGCACCGGAAAGTATCCACTTATGTGACTTCCCAGTGGCAAATGAAGCATATATTGATGCTGAATTAGAAAAACACATGGACGAAGTATTAAAAATCGTTGTTATGGGTCGTGCGTGCCGTAATGCAGCAAACATTAAAAACCGTCAGCCAATCGGAAACATGTTTGTAAAAGCACCGGAAACCTTACCAGAATTCTTCACAGAAATTATCGAAGAAGAATTAAATGTGAAAAAAGTAAACTTTACAGAGGATGTAAGCAGCTACACAAGCTACACCTTTAAACCACAGCTTCGTACGGTTGGTCCAAAATACGGTAAGTTCTTAGGTCAGATTCAGAAAGCATTAGCTGAATTAGACGGCAACGCTGCAATGGCTGAATTAAAAGCAAATGGCGTACTTGCATTAACTTCCGTAGATGAAAGTGTCAAATTAGCAGAAGAAGATTTACTTATCACAATGACACAGATGGAAGGCTATGTAACTGAGGGTGACAACACTGTAACAGTCGTTCTTGACACTAATTTAACAGCAGAATTATTAGAAGAAGGTTTTGTACGTGAAATCATCAGCAAAATCCAGACGATGAGAAAAGAGGCTGGATTCGAAGTAATGGATAAGATTCATATTTCATACAAGGCAGATGCAAAAGCAGCTGATATTTTCGCAAAATACGGCGAGGACATCAAAGCAGACGTACTTGGATTAGACATTACAGCAGATGCAGTAGATGGATATCAGAAAGAATGGAACATCAACGGCGAGACAGTTCTTTTAGGAGTTAAAAAAGGAGAATAAGTTTTGCAAAGCAAATCTAACTCTTTAAATAATAATAGTATCGGGAAAAAGATAAGAAATTCTTTTTTCCGGTACTGGAAAGGCATGGTTATGAATATGGGGAAATCAGTCTTCAAAAAGCAGGAATTTATTAACGAGGTAGAGGAAGCATTACGAATTTTATATCGTAAGCAGCTCAAAGAAGCAAATCAGCAGGAAATCTTTCAGGCAGTATCGTATGTAGTCAAAGATGTTGTGATGGATGATTGGCTGGCAACACAGAAGTCTATGGAGAAACAAGACCCAAAGATTGTATACTATATGTCAATGGAGTTCTTAATGGGACGTGCGTTAGGAAACAATCTTATTAACCTGAAAGCATATGGTGAGGTCAAAGAAGCATTAGAAGAAATCGGTTTGAACTTAGACGAGATTGAAGACCAGGAGCCGGACCCGGCACTTGGTAATGGTGGTCTTGGACGTTTAGCAGCATGCTTTATGGAGTCCTTATCTACTTTAGGATATGCAGCATATGGCTGTGGAATCCGTTACCGTTATGGTATGTTCAAACAGAAAATTTCAGATGGATTCCAGGTAGAAGTTCCAGATAACTGGTTAAAACATGGCTATCCATTCGAGCTTCGCAGAGCAGAATACTCTTACGAAGTAAAATTTGGCGGATATGTTCGTGCAGAGGTTGATGAAAATGGTGCAACCAAGTTTGTTCATGACGGCTATCAGTCTGTTATGGCTGTTCCATATGATATGCCAATCGTTGGATATGGCAATCACATGGTAAATACGTTAATGATTTGGGATGCAGAGCCAACAGAAGTCTTTGAGTTAGATTCCTTTGACAAGGGTGATTATGATAAGGCGGTAGAAAAAGAAAATCTTGCACGTAACTTAGTAGAGGTCCTTTATCCAAATGATAATCATATCAAAGGAAAAGAGCTTCGTTTAAAACAGCAGTATTTCTTTGTTTCTGCAAGCTTACAGCGTGCAATTGCCCGTTTTAAGAAGACACATGATGATATTCATAAGCTGCCGGAAAAGGTATGCTTCCAGTTAAATGATACACATCCAACCGTAGCAGTTGCTGAGTTGATGCGTATTTTAATGGACGAAGAAGGCTTAGGCTGGGATGAAGCATGGGAAATTACCACACATTGCTGTGCATACACCAATCATACAATTATGGCAGAAGCATTGGAAAAATGGCCAATCTCCATTTTCTCAAAACTTCTTCCACGTATCTATCAGATTGTGGATGAAATCAACCGTAGATTTATGATTGAAATTGGACAGAGATATCCGGGAAATCATGAGAAGCTTGCAAAAATGCAGATTCTCTACGACGGACAGGTCAAAATGGCTAACCTTGCAATTGCAGCAGGATTTTCTGTCAATGGTGTAGCAAGACTTCATACAGAAATCTTAAAGAACGAGCAGTTAAGAGATTTCTATGAGATGATGCCTGAGAAATTCAGCAACAAAACAAATGGTATTACCCAGAGAAGATTCCTTGCACATGGTAATCCACTCCTTGCTGACTGGGTAACAAAAAATGTTGGTTCAGACAGCTGGATTACAGATTTATCACAGTTAAAGAAGTTAGAAAAATTAGCAGATGACAAGAAGGCACAGAAAGAGTTTATGGAGATTAAATACCAGAACAAGGTGCGTCTTGCAAAATATATCAAAGAACACAATGGGGTTGAGGTTGACCCGAATTCTATCTTTGACGTGCAGGTAAAACGTCTGCATGAATACAAACGTCAGCTGTTAAATATTTTACATGTAATGTATCTTTACAATGAGATTAAAGAGCATCCAGACATGGAATTTGTTCCAAGAACCTTTATTTTTGGAGCAAAAGCGGCAGCAGGCTATAAAATTGCAAAATCAACCATTAAGCTGATTAACAGCGTTGCTGATGTGATTAACAATGACAACAGCATCAATGGAAAAATTAAAGTTGTATTCATTGAAGATTATAAGGTTTCCAATGCAGAATGGATTTTTGCAGCAGCTGATGTCAGTGAGCAGATTTCTACTGCAAGTAAGGAAGCATCCGGTACAGGTAACATGAAGTTTATGTTAAATGGTGCAATTACGCTTGGAACAATGGACGGTGCAAACGTGGAAATGTATGAAGAGGTTGGAGCAGATAATATGTTTATTTTCGGTATGAGTTCCGATGAAGTCATTCAGCATGAGCATAACAGAGATTACAACCCAATGGATATTTACAACAATGATGCAGATGTCCGCAGAGTATTAAATCAGCTCGTAGACGGCACATTTGCGCCACATGATACAGAATTATTCCGCGAACTTTATAATTCTTTATTAAATACAAAATGCACACAGATTGCAGACACTTACTTTATCTTAAAGGATTTCCGTTCTTATGCAGATGCACAGCGCAGAGTCATGAATTATTACATGGATGAGCAGGCATGGGCAAAGAGCGCAATCTTAAATGTTGCAAACTGCGGCAAATTCTCATCAGACAGAACCATTCAGGAATATGTCGATGACATCTGGCATCTCGATAAAGTAACAGTCGAGAAATAATTTGAAATTTAGGGACGCAGCCTAAATTCCGAAATCTAGGGACGCAGCCTAAATTTCGAAATTTGGGGACAGAGCTTGAAAAATAGCCGCACAGCCTAAAAAATGAGTAAAAAAGAATAAGATGATATTAAAAAGATGAAAGAAAACTGTTAAAAAACAGCTATCTTTCATCTTTTTTTAGCCTAGGAAGAATGATAGTGTATAAATTTTAGATAATATGTGATAAAATAAGGATAGAACGTGGAAAAAATTGGGGGAATAACCAATGAAGAAAATAATTAAAAAGACGATGGGTGGTATTTTTGCAATAATATTGATGTTAAGCAGTTTTGTAAAATATCCTATTCATACATATGCAAGTGAAGTGAATACAGTTTCCGGAGAGATTACAGTATATGGAAATATCAGTGATACTGTTATGCAAAAATACATTCAGGGTTTTTGCCAGAAATATCCCGGAATTACTGTAAGTTACCGCAGCTATTCCAATTACGAAGAAGAGATGCAAAAGAGAATAGAAGATAATGACTATGGTGACGTATTAATGACACCAAGCTTTATATCAAAGGATTCTTATAGCAAGTATTTTGCATTATTGGGTGACTATAATACATTATCACAGAAATATCGTTTTATTGAGAATCAAAAGGATGAAAAAGGAAATATTTATACACTGCCATCCTCAGCACATATTATGGGAATTATGTATAACGAGGATGTATTTTACAAGGCAGGCATTGCGGAAAATCCGAAAACAATTGATGAATTTCTAACTGCGCTTGAGGTCATTGATGAAAGAACAGATGCAATTCCTTTTTATACCAATTATTCCGATGCGTGGGCATTGCAGTCGTGGACATGTTTTCCGTATATCGAGATGACAGGAGATGCCGATTATAAAGAAAATGTTTTTATTGATGAAATTAATCCGTTTTCAGAAGGAACGACACATTATCAGGTGTACGAGCTGTTGTATGAAATCGTAAATCGTGGTTTGGCAGGTAAGACACCATTAGAGACAAACTGGGAAGAGTCGAAAACGATGATGAACAATGGAGAAATTGCATGTATGGCAATTGGCTCGTGGGCATTAGCACAGTTTCAGTCAGCGGGTGAAAATGGTGACGCAATCGCATTTATGCCGTTTCCAAACGAGATTGAGGGAACACAGTATATGACGATTGCGACAGATTACTGTTATGCGATTAATAAAAAAAGCACCAATAAAGAGGCTGCAAGAGCATACATTGACTATATGTTAGATGAGTCTGGTTATGCGTTAGAGCAAAAGACCTTATCCATCGTAAAAACAGACCCATATCCGGAAGAATATGGAGCAATGGAAAACGTTGTTTTGCTTAGCAGCAATTTGGCAAATTCGAATAATTATAAAAAATATGAGCTGCTTTCGACCAACCTTAATCTGGAGGATACCGAAGAGACAAAACGAGTCATAGAATCGGCAGCCGGAGTGAGAAATGAGAGCTTTGAGGCAATCATGGATGATTGGAATTCCAGATGGGAATCATCGAGGTCGTGGGAAGTTGCGGAGAACAATAGTGTGGCAGCAATTTTAGAAGGTGCTGCAACAGCAGAAAACTATGCAGTGGAATTCTCAGAGACAGAGCTTTCGTATTTACAGGACAAGGAGCAGCTTAAAATTGGCTACCTGAAAAACTTAGCACCAATTCAGTTTCAGACGGATGAGGGCTTTGAAGGAGTTGCCGCTTATATCTGCGATGCGATTACCGAAACAACCGGGCTTTCTGCTGAATTTTTACCATATGATAATACAGAAGATATGTTACAGGCATTAGAAGACGGCGAGATTGAGATTATTGCAGGCATTGAAAAAAATGATGCATACAATAACCGCGTGCAGTATTCGAAAGGTTATATTGATTATGTAAATGTACTGATTAAAAATGAGACAGCAGATGTTGGTGATGTAGAGACAAACTGTATGGGAATTGTAAAAGGCGAAAAGACGAAGTGGGATACGCTTGCAGATTCTCAAAAAGAATTGGCAACACTCGCCGATGTTTTAAAGAGTGTGGAAAACTTAGAAACAGATTTTACAGTTACGAATTATTATAGTGCCAATTATTATGCGAGACAGGAATCCTGCGCACATATCATTACAATTCCGCTTTCAGAGCAGGGCGTGCAGTACCTCGGTTTTGCCACAGGTGTGGATACAAGATTGATTTCTATCTGTAACAAGTGCCTTTACAGCATCCCGGAAGAAAATATTCAGATAGAGCTGTTAGAGCACATGGACCCGGAGGCAGAAAATGTTACGTTAAAAAGATATATTGAAGCGAATCCATTTCAGGCTATTTTTGTAGTTGCAGTTGCATTTTTATTTGTCCTCATAGTTATCCTTTGGATTATGTGGGAAAAGGAAAAGCATGAAAAAGAGCGCGCATTTAATATGGAGCGTTATCAGACCCTTTCTACACTGATGGATGAATATATCTTTGAGGGAGATTTTGAAGAGAAAAAAATACATTTTGATAAGAAATTTGCTGAGCATTTCGATTTTGGAGGAGATGTTGATTTAAACAAATATCAAGGTGGAAATGAGCAGCTGGACTGCTTCTTAGGACAGATTGATAAAATCTGGAGTGAGCAGAATGAAAATTCCGCAGAATTTCAGTTGAAAAACAAAAATGGGGAGCTTTTCTGGTACAAATTAATTGCGCATAAGATAGAAAGTGGTAGTTTAAAACAGTTAATTGGTAAAATGGTCTGCGTGCAGGATGAAATGGAAGAAAAGCAGCTGATGCGTGACAAGGCAGAAAAAGACCCATTGACCGGAATTTATAACAGAGAGGGATTTGTTCAGAAAGTAAAAAATATTTACGAACAGGGAAAAACAGAAGTCAGTTATGCAGTTATGGACATTGATAATTTCAAGACAGTCAATGATACCTTAGGTCATGCTGGCGGAGATGTGGCATTAAAGATTTTAGCAGAGTAGCTTACAAAGCTGTATCCTGAGAAGTCTATTCCGGCTAGATACGGCGGAGATGAATTTGTATTATTTATCTGGGATACCGATAAGCAGAAGGTGGAGGTGCTGCTTCGCACATTGGTTTCCACAATGAATCAGGAGGTTATTTATCAGGGGGCGAAAAAAACAATATCCATCAGTTTAGGCGCGGTTTATACAACACAGAAAATTCCATATAACGAATTATTTGAAATTGCAGATGAAATGCTATATGAAGTAAAGAAAAATGGAAAGAATATGTATAAGCTGACAGAGCAGATGGAAAAGTAATATATCATACGAGGAGGTATTTTTATGGAACACATGAATCCGTTACTTCGAGATTTAGACAGTGATAACCGATTTATCACAATTGGTGAGATTATGCTTCGATTGACACCACCAAATTACGAAAAGATTCGTATGTGCCATAATTTTGAGGCAAGCTATGGGGGAAGTGAGGCAAATATTGCACTTGCATTAGCAAACCTTGGGGTTGACAGCACATTTTTTACCGTTGTGCCAAATAACAGCTTAGGAAAAAGTGCAATTCGTATGTTAAGAAGCAGTGATGTTCATTGCACACCGGTAATTTTAAGCACACCGGAGGAAACACCAACCCATCGTCTTGGCAGTTATTATTTAGAGACTGGGTATGGAATCCGTCCAAGCAAGGTCACATATGATAGAAAGCATAGTGCGATTACAGAATATGATTTCAGCCAAATAGACTTATATGAACTTCTAGAAGGGTATACATGGCTTCATTTAAGCGGTATTACTCCGGCTTTAGCACCAAACTGCAAGAAATTAACGATGGACTGTATCAAGGTGGCAAAAGAATTAGGAATCACTGTAAGCTTTGACGGAAATTTCAGAAGTACACTCTGGAGCTGGGAGGAAGCAAGAGATTTTTGTACAGAATGTCTTCCATATGTGGACGTACTGTTGGGAATCGAGCCATATCATCTTTGGAAGGATGAAAACGACCATAGCAAAGGTGATGTCAAAGACGGCGTTCCATTACAGCCAAGCTATGAGCAGCAGGATGAAGTTTTTCAGGAATTTGTAAAACGTTATCCAAATATCAAATGTATTGCACGCCATGTTCGTTACGCGCACAGCGGTAGTGAAAACAGCCTGAAAGCATTTTTATGGTACGAAGACCATACTTTTGAAAGCAAACTCTTTACCTTTAATATCTTAGACCGCGTTGGCGGTGGTGATGCATTTGCAAGCGGACTGATTTATGCGATGATGCATGATTACAAGCCGATGGATATGGTAAACTTTGCGGTGGCAAGCAGTGTTATTAAGCACACTATCCGCGGAGATGCCAACATCACCGATGACGTAAAAAGTATCCGCAACCTTATGAATATGAATTACGACATCAAACGTTAAAGAAAGCGTCCCACTAGGGGCGCTTTTTGCGCGTTTTTCTGCCAAGTGTGTTGCGCTAAAGCATTAAAAAATGTTTCTGCAGCAGATTTTGTTGTGTGACGGGAATATGTAATTTTGTTGCATGATTTCTGACATTTGTTGCAGTATGCTTATAACGTATTGCAAACTGGAAAAGTCACGCTATAATGAAAATATAAAACAAAATGAACCTTAAAAACATGGCAGGGCTTTTCGGAAATGATAAAAGACTGTCAGCTTAAAATTAGAAAAAATGATGTAGGAGGAAACATAATGATTTGGGAAGAAGTACTTGCAAAATTTAAAGAATTATTTGGGGATGAGGGCGAAATCGGTGTTTATTTTGCACCAGGCCGCGTAAATATGATAGGTGAGCATACCGATT
This sequence comes from Roseburia sp., assembly GCA_045121975.1. GTDB lineage: Bacteria > Bacillota > Clostridia > Lachnospirales > Lachnospiraceae > Roseburia. The sequence goes on along the minus strand of JBGVHB010000122.1, from coordinate 74,339 downwards.
ACAACGGAGGTCATGTTTTTCCATGTGCATTGACCATTGGTACATATGGTGTTGCAAGAAAAAGAGAAGACAAAAAGCTTCGTTTCTATTCTATGAACTTTGAACAGCTTGGCGTTTTAGAATCTTCTGTAGAAGATTTAAAACCGGAAAAAGAAGCTGACTGGACGAATTATCCAAAGGGCGTGATGTGGGCATTTGGTGAGAAAGGCATGAAGGTTGAGCAGGGTATGGACCTTGTATTATTTGGAAATATTCCAAATGGCTCAGGACTTTCTTCTTCTGCATCTGTTGAAGTTTTAACAGGATTTATCTTAAAAGATATGTTTGGATTTGATGTAACAAATCAGGATTTAGCATTAATCGGACAGTTTTCAGAGAACAACTTCAATGGTGTAAACTGCGGAATCATGGACCAGTTTGCTATTGCAATGGGAAAAGAAGGGCATGCGATTTTCTTAGATACAGCAACTTTAAAATATGAATATGCTCCAATCAAATTAGAGAATGCGAAAATCGTGATTTCCTGCAGTAACAAAAAACGCGGACTTGGCGATTCCAAATACAACGAGAGAAGAAGCGAGTGTGAAACAGCTTTAGCAGAAATCCAGCAGGTAGTTGGCATTGAAACACTTGGCGACTTAACAGAAGAATTATTCGAGCAGTATAAAACTGCAATCAAGGATGAAGTCAGAAGAATGCGTGCAAAACATGCCGTATATGAGAACCAGAGAACCGTAAAAGCAGTAGAAGCATTGAAAAATAACGACGTGAAGCTTTTTGGCGAGCTTATGAATGCATCGCATGTATCTTTACGTGATGACTACGAAGTAACAGGCGTGGAATTAGATACTTTAGTAGAAGAAGCTTGGAAAATCGATGGTGTTATCGGTTCACGTATGACAGGTGCAGGCTTTGGTGGATGTACTGTAAGTATCGTAAAAGATGAAGCAGTAGATACTTTTATTAAAGAAGTTGGTGCTGCATACAAAGAAAAGATTGGCTATGCAGCAGATTTCTATGTGGTAGAAATCGGTGATGGCCCAGTAAAATTAGCATAAGCAATCAAGCATAATAATGTAGAAAATGAGTAACAGACTGCCGGCGTAAAAGCCGGCAGTTGTAAAATAACAAGGCAATTGTGTGAAAAGAGGAAATCATGATTAAAGATAGAATTTTAGAATTAACAGAATATGGATTAGTTACAGGTCTTGTTTCAGAGGAAGATAAAATATTTACAATCAACCAGTTGTTAGAGCTGTTTCAGTTGGAGGACTTAGAGGACGAGGTTATCGAAGCCTATGCCAAACGTGCTCCGATGACACAGGAGAGTGCAGAAGCTGCATTAGAAGACATTCTTGCAGAAATGTTAGATTATGCCGCAGAACATGGTTTGATGGAAGAAAATACGATTACATACAGAGACTTATTTGACACCAAAATCATGAGCAAATTAATGCCAAGACCAAGTGAAGTCCGCAAAATGTTTCAGGGACTTTACAATCACAATTCTGCAAAGGCTGCAACCGATTACTATTACAAATTAAGCTGCGACAGCAATTATATCCGCAGAGCGCGTATCAAAAAAGATATGAAATGGACTTCTGAGACAGAGTTTGGAACGTTAGATATTACTATCAATCTATCCAAACCGGAAAAAGACCCAAAAGCAATTGCAGCAGCAAAGCTTGCAAAACAGTCAGGTTATCCAAAATGTCTGCTTTGCAAAGAAAATGAAGGCTATGCAGGCCGTATCAATCATCCGGCAAGACAGAACCACAGAATCATTCCGGTAACAATCAATAACAGCGAATGGTTTTTCCAGTACTCACCATATGTTTATTATAATGAGCACTGTATTGTATTCAACGCACAGCATACACCAATGAAAATTGAACGTGCAACTTTTGGAAAACTGCTCGATTTTGTAACACAGTTTCCACATTATTTTGTAGGCTCAAATGCAGATTTACCAATCGTAGGAGGCTCTATTTTAAGCCATGACCACTTCCAGGGTGGTAATTATGAATTTGCAATGGCAAAAGCACCAATCGAAAAAGAAATCGCATTTTCAGGATTTGAGGATGTGACGGCAAGAATTGTAAAATGGCCAATGTCCGTTATCCGTATCCGCGCAGCAAAAAAAGAGCGTTTGATTGAGCTTGCAGATAAAATTCTCCTTGCATGGAGAGGCTACAGCGACGAAGCAGCATTTATTTTGGCTGAGACAGATGGAGAGCCACATAATACAATCACTCCAATCGCAAGAAGACGTGGTGAAGATTTTGAATTAGATTTGGTACTCCGCAATAACATCACAACAGAGGAGCATCCACTTGGCGTGTACCATCCTCATGCAAAGCTTCATCATATTAAGAAAGAAAATATCGGCTTAATCGAAGTTATGGGACTTGCGGTACTTCCAGCAAGATTAAAGGATGAAATGGCTTCCTTAGAGCAGGCAATGCTTAAAGGTGCAGATATCCGTCAGGATGAAACACTTTCCATTCATGCAGACTGGGTAGAGGAATTTTTACCAAAATACGGTTATTCTATGGGAACTGCATTAGAAGGTAAAGTTACAGCAGAAAAACTGCATGAAATTATACAGACAGAAATCGGTCTGGTATTTAATGAAGTTTTATTAGATGCAGGTGTTTATAAATGCACAGATGAAGGACGCAAGGCATTCCAGAAATTTGTTGACAGTGTAAATGAAAATTGAAATTTAGGGACGCAGCCTAAATTTCAAAAAGTGGATAGAAATCCGAAGAAAAGATACAGCTTTGTATTTTTTCTCCGGATTTTACTACGTTAAGCAGTATGAAAAGACCGAAATTTTCGGTAAAAATCGGACAAAAAATAATTGACGTTACTAGAATGAAGTGCTAATATCAAAAAGGCGGAGCAAAATTTGTATAATTGTATACAAGTTTTATGAGTATGCATAGAAACATAATACAAACATGTGAAGTTTGATGTACGAATGGGTATTGAATCTGGAAAGAACCAGAGTCTGTATCCATTTTTTCAATCACAGAAGATTTTACAAATGTCTATGACTTTGGCACTATTTTAATGCCAATCGAAAACGGATTTTGTTATCCTATGACTTCACAAAATTAAAGCAGCGCTATGATACTTCATTAGCGAGGTGCTTTGGAACATGCTCCAAAAGATAAAGGTAACAAGAAAAAGGAGGGGGAGAAGTAAGAGGAAAAAGAGCTATGAAAAAATTTTAAAAAATTATGGAGGATAATATGAAAAAATTTGTCACATTTTTAACGACAGGATTATTGACAGTAGCACTTTCTACGACTGTTTTTGCTGACACAAATTCAGATGTTTGGTATACAGGTAGTCGTGAAAATGATACAACTTACAATGTTTCAATTGAAACAAGCGGAAAAACTGCTGATGGCTATATCGAAATCGAATTTGATAAAGATGTATTATCATGCGAAGCGAATGATGTAGTATTTGTAGATGCAGTAGACATGGAGTCTGTAAACGTAGAAGACGGTTGTGTAAGAATCAGTTACCTTTCAGAGAAAGCTATGCCGGAAGGAAGTATTTTTACGGTATCTTTTGAGGTAGATGAAGCATATGCAGATAAAGAAGTATCTGTAACAGTTTCTAGTGTTACACATAATGAAGCTGGTGATGTTGTAACATCAGGAAATGTTGCACAGACAGAAGCAGAAACAGAAGAAACAGAAGAAACGGAAACAGAAGAGACAGAAGAAACGGAAACAGAAGAGACAGAAACAGAAGATAAAGACGACAAAGACGATAAAGATGACAAGCAGGATAATAGTGGAAACACAAATAACAGCGAGCAGAAAGATGAGACTAGCACAGTACAGACAGCAGAAGTAAAAAGCGTAGAAACTGGTGACAGTGTTTTCGCAGTAGCCGGTATTTTAGTTTTAATTGCAGGACTGATGGTAGTTGCTTTTGCAGTTAAGAAAAAGAATGCGAAGTAAGGAGGAAGATACATAATGAAATTGAAAAGAGTTTTAGCATTAGCATTGTCTGCAGGTATGATTGTATCAGCTCCTTTAACAGCAACTGGAGCAACTGCACCTGTTATGAAAGCAGGTACTGTTTTATCAGGAGATGAATTAGAAAAAAGCGAAGAAGAGCAGGCTTTAGAAGAAAAAGAATCACAGGAGCAGGCTGCATATGAGCGTGGAATCAAAGCTGTTAATGAGGCAGCGGATACTGCTGTAACATTTGAAAAAGTCGATGCTGATAAAGTGAATGTTGACTTGCTCAAAGAAAATATGGAAGCAAATGCAGTCGATGCCGTTCTTAGCGAAGAGAATGTAAAAGACGAGGATATGGTTCGTGTTATTATCGTTATGGAGGGTGACTCCGTTGTTGAAAGCGATAACGACGCTACAATGAACTGGTTCAATAAAATCAAAGTAAAAGCAATGAAATCAAAACAGGATTCCGTTGTTTCTAAAATTGAGAAAAAAGCATTAGATGGTGAAGAACTTGATGTTCATTATCAGTACACATGGCTTTTAAATGGTATCGCAGCAGAAGTTCCATATGGAACAATTGATGAAATCGAAGCAGTCAAAGGTGTAGAAGATGTTATTTTACAGCCGGTTTATGACGTGTGTGAGACATCTGAACCAAACACAGTAGCAGATGGTGTTATGATTGGACGTGATGCAACATGGGCAGATGGTTATACAGGTAAAGGTATCAAAATCGCAATCGTTGATACAGGTCTTGATGCTGACCACCAGAACTTTGGTGCATTAGCAGCAGATAAATTAACAGATGATTCTGCAACAAAGGATACTATTTCAAGTGTAATTGGACAGTTAAATGCAAGTACATTATATTCTGGTTTAACAACAGATGATGTATATTACAGCACAAAAGTTGCATATGGTTTCAACTATGTAGATGCAAATCTTACAATTGACCATAGCTCTGATGAGGAAGGTGACCATGGTACACACGTTGCTGGTATTGCAGCAGCTAATGACCTTGGAAACGGCGAAGCAGTTGGTGTTGCACCAGATGCACAGTTATACGTTATGAAAGTATTCGGTGCAAACGGTGGAGCTTATACAGAAGATATTTTAGCTGCAGTAGAAGATGCATTAATCTTAGGCGCAGATGTTATCAATATGAGCCTTGGCTCTCCAGCAGGATTTACTTCTGACGGAGAAGCATTAGATGCAATCTATGGACGTGTATCTGAAACAAATACAATCCTTGCTATTTCAGCAGGTAACTCTGCATCATCAGGTGAAGGAAACCTTTGGGGAACAAATTCAAACCTGACAAGCAATCCAGATAACAGTACTGTAAGTTCACCAGCAACTTATGTAAATGCAACATCTGTTGCCAGCGTAGAAAACGTTGGTATGAAGAGCGACTACATGGAAGTAGCTGGAAAGAAACTTGGTTACATCGATGGAAGCGGAACAGCAAATCCATCACTTCTTACAATTGCAGGTGCTTCTTATGACTATGCAATGGTTGCAAATTGTGGACAGTCTTTAGAAGATTTCACAAGTGCAGACGTAGCTGGAAAAATCGCAGTTGTACAGCGTGGTGTTACAGCATTTACAGCAAAATGTGCATTAGCTCAGGAAGCAGGCGCAGTTGCATGTATCGTTTATAACAATACATCTGGAACAATCAGCATGGATTTAACATCCGGTACAGCTACAATTCCTTGTGTATCTATTACAATGCAGGATGGTGAATATCTTGCAAGTGCAAAAGATGCAGATGCAGCAGCAACTATTTATATTTCTGCTGAAAAAGCAATTATTGAAAGTGAAACGGCATACCAGATGAGTGATTTCTCTTCCTGGGGTGTATCACCAGACCTTAGCTTAGAGCCAGATGTAACAGCACCAGGTGGAAATATTTATTCAACACTTGACGGTGGACAGTACGGCTTAATGAGCGGTACATCTATGGCAAGCCCTAATATGGCTGGTGTATCTGCACTTGTTATGCAGTATGCAAAAGCAAATTATCCAGAGCTTTCTGCTTCAGAATTACATACTTTTGTAAATTCAGTAATTATGAGTACAGCAGTACCACTCAAATATAATGAAACATTAGATTATTCACCACGTAATCAGGGTACAGGTCTTGTAAATGCATATAATGCAGTAACTACAGATGCTTATCTTTCTGTAGATGGCAAAGATGTACCAAAGGTTGAACTTGGTGATGACGTGGATAAGACAGGTAAATATTCTTATTCATTCAATGTTACAAACTTTAGTACAGAACCAGCATATTACACACTTTCTACTACAAGCCAGACAGAAGGTGTAGTATACGATGAAGCAACACAGAAAAACTTCATGTCAATGACACCAGAAGCATTAGCTGCTGAAACTTCAGAGACATCCGCTAACATGGTATATGCGGCTGATTATACAGAGGATAAATTAACAGATACAGCAGATGCACGTTTACTTTATATGAAAGCAACAGATATTGATGCACTTGTTAATTCAACAGACGTATTCCGTTACGACGTAGATAAAAATGAGGCAGTCAATACTGAAGACGTACAGGCATACTTAGATGCTTTAGTTGGAAAACAGCCAGCAAATGTTGACCTTACAGAAGAAGTATTAAAAGTAGCTGAAGGTGAAACAGTAAAAGTAGATGTAACTGTAAATGTAACAGCAGAAGGCAAGAACTATATGGATGCAAACTTTGAAAATGGTATCTATGTAGAAGGATTTACAACATTAACAGCGAAAAACTTTGGTGGTGTTGATTTATCACTTCCTTACCTTGCATTCTATGGTGACTGGACAAAAGCTCCTATCTTAGACTCTGGTTATTACTATCAGGAGGATGATGAATTAGAAGCAAACCAGTACTATAATATTTTATTTACATTGGCTGGTAACAGTTATTGGAATCCAGGATTTAATCCATACTTAAGCAGTGAAGAATTTGATGCAAATCATATTTCGTTATCTCCAAATGGTGATGGATATCTTGATTATATTGATAATATTTATGTATCATTACTTCGTAATGCAGGCGAATTAAGCTTTACTTATACAGACGCACAGACAAATGAGGTTTACTTTACAAGCTCAATTGAAAATGTAAGCAAATCATATTATGTGAGTGCATACGGAATTTGTCTGCCATATGTATATTCAAGGTATGGAAAAACATATGGACTGACAGATAAGAATGGAGATGTTCTTCCAAATAATACAAAGCTGAACCTTTCTGTTAAGGCTTCTTTGGATTATGACAAGCATGCATCTAACAACTTATCTGATGAATGGGTAACAACTATTACTGTTGATACAGAAGCACCTACACTTTTGGCAGCACAGAAATATGTAGACGAATCTACAGGAAAAGAATACTTACAGCTGACATTTAGCGATAACGTTGATACAGCAGCAGTAATGTTCTTAACAACAGACGGTACACTTTTAGGTGGTTCAGGAACAGAAAACAAGACAAACGGCGAAAGCTGTACAATGTTATTTGACATTACAGGATTTGGTGATTCTTTCTATGTAGCTTTATGTGACTATGCAACAAATGAGGCTTATTATGCATTATCCTTTGGAACAAGCACAACTTCTGATGATACAACAGAAGCAGAGGTTGTAGAAGAGACAGAGGAAGTTACTGAAACAGAAGAAGCTGTAACAGAAGAAGTTACTGAAACAACAGAGACAGAAGAAGCTGCAACAGAAGAAGTTACAGAAACAACAGAAACAGAGGAAGCTGTAACAGAAACAGTTACTGAGACAACAGAAACAGAGGAAACAGAAACAGAAGAGGTTACTGAGACAACAGAAACAGAAGAAACAGAAACGGAAGAAGTTACAGAGACAGAAGAGACAACAGAAGACGCGGCAGAATAGACAGCAGAATAAGTAAGACTTGAATGATGAAAAATCCGGCAGAGGAATCCTCTGCCGGATTTTTTAAAATTCATAGGAATTTAAAATTCAGACTGTCAGAATTATTACTAGGATTTGGCAGAGAGGTTTGTTATAATAATGAGCGTAGCATATTTAAAAAGAGAATTACTTTACTTTCTTGTTGTAGTATGGTAAAGTGATAAAATAAATAATAACGGAAAGAAAGTTTATTTGCGCGCATGCAAAAGCTTTCCTTTCAAAAATACAAGACGTGCGCAGATAAGAGGTAGAAATGGTTTCAAAGAAGATTCAGGAAGCATTAAAAGGCAGCTCAGCAATTCGTGCAATGTTCGTAGAAGGCAAGGAATTAGCTGCAAAAGTTGGAAAAGAAAATGTATACGATTTTTCCTTAGGAAATCCGGCAACACCAGCACCGGAAGCAGTGAATGAGGCAATTAAAGATTTGCTTGATAAAGAGGACATGTTAGAATTGCATGGATATATGGATAACTCCGGTTATGAAGATGTGCGCGAGGCGGTTGCGCAGAATTTAAATAAACGATTCGGTACAGATTTTGACTACCATAATGTGATTATGACAGTTGGTGCTGCAGGTGGACTGAATATTATTTTTAAAACAATTTTAGACCCGGAGGATGAGGTGATTGTATTTGCACCATTCTTTGGAGAATACAAAAGCTATGCAGCAAATTTCGATGCAAAAGTTGTTGTCGTTGAGCCTGATTATGAGACTTTCCAGCCGGATTTGGCACAGTTTGAAGCAAAGATTACAGCAAAAACAAAGGCTGTCATTGTCAATACACCAAACAATCCAACAGGTGTTATTTATCATCAGGACACAATGGAGCAGCTTGGTGCGATTCTTGCCAAGAAAGAAAAGGAATACCAGCATGAGATTTATCTGGTATCGGATGAACCATATCGTGAATTAGTATATGATGGAAATAAAGAAGACTTTTTAACAAAATATCATAAAAATACATTGGTAGGTTATTCTTTCAGTAAGTCTCTTTCCTTACCGGGAGAGCGTATTGGCTATGTTGTCGTTCCAAATGAGGTGGCAGATGCAGAGATGGTTATCAGCGGAATCAATGTTTCGAACCGTACACTCGGCTTCGTAAATGCGCCATCACTTTTACAGAAGGCAGTTGCAAGATGCTTAGATGAAAAGACGAACATTGATTTTTATGATGAAAACAGAATTATGTTGTATGAAGGCTTGACAAAGCTTGGATTTACCTGCATCAAACCAGAAGGTGCATTCTATCTCTGGGTGAAATCACCAGTGGAAAATGAAGAAGAATTTGTTGCCGCAGGAAAAAAACATAACATCATTATGGTAAAAGGCAGCGCGTTTGGATGTGCAGGCTACGTCAGATTAGCATACTGCGTATCACATGAGACCGTACAGAATTCATTAAAAGCATTCGCAAAAGTAGCGGAAGAATACAAACTTTCCTAGAAAAAGAAAATCGGCAGTATCAATCAATAAGTAACTGCGGTATTAGAAAGGTATGATAGAAATGAGCAATTGGGAATCTTATGTTAGAAAAGTTGTTCCATATGTTCCGGGTGAACAGCCAAAACAGGAGAACATTATTAAATTAAATACAAACGAGAATCCGTATCCACCAGCGCCGGGTGTGGTAAAGGCGTTAAAGGAGATGAATACGGAGTTGCTGCGCCGCTATCCACAGCCGGATTGTAAAATCTTAGTGGATGCAATCGCAGAAAATTATGGTTTAAAGAGCAGTCAGGTATTTGTTGGCGTTGGTTCGGATGATGTCTTAGCAATGATTTTTATGACATTTTTTAATTCTGAAAAGCCAATTATTTTCCCAGACATAACCTATTCCTTTTATGATGTATGGGCAGATATGCTTCGTATTCCATATGAAGTAAAAGCATTAGATGAGGATTTCTTCATTAAAAAAGAAGATTATTATGGAGAAAACGGTGGTGTGATTTTCCCAAATCCAAATGCACCAACCGGAATTTTAATGCCATTGTCTGAAATTGAAGACATTATCCAGCATAATTCGGATGTGATTGTGGTTGTGGATGAAGCCTATATTGATTTTGGCGGAGAATCAGCACTTCCACTCATTGAAAAATATGACAATCTTTTAGTGGTACAGACGTTTTCCAAATCACGCTCTATGGCTGGCATGCGTATTGGATATGCAATGGGAAATGAGAAGCTGATAAAATACATCAACGATGTGAAATATTCATTCAATTCCTATACCATGAACCAGACCGCATTAGTGCTTGGTGTGGAAGCAGTGAAGGATAAAGCATATTTTGAAGAAACCTGTAAAAAGGTCATTGCAACAAGAGAATGGACAAAGGAAGAATTGAAAAAATTAGGATTTACCTTTGGAGATTCCATGAGCAATTTCATTTTTGCAAAGCATGAGACTGTTGCAGCAAAAGATATTTTTGAAGCTTTAAAGAAAGAAAATATTTTTGTACGATATTTTTCAAAAGAGCGCATCTCTAATTATCTGCGTATCAGCATTGGTACAGATGAAGAAATGAAAGCATTGATTGTATTTTTAAAGAAATATTTAGAGAAATAATGAGAAACTTATAAATAAAAGAAAGAAGCAGATTCTAAGTGAAATCTGCTTCTTTTTTTGAAAGCTTTTTTTATTTAGATTCAGTATTTATAACCGCAGCATGTGTATAAATGAGAAGTCGATAATGTGCGGTTATAAATGAGTTTGAACTTATTGCTTAAGTAGCAAGGTCTAGCTGTTGAAGCGTACCACATCCGCCATTTTCATAGAGGAAGAATCCTGTTTTACGAATCACAGCATTTGTGGTATTGGTGTTTGATTTTAAAGAAAATTCTGTTTCGGAGCTGCCAAGATAGATAGCACCGACACCGGCTTTTCCAATGGCGCACAGCTTGTCATTTCCGGAAGAGTCTTTCGTCCAGATAAGAAGCTTGTCAAAAATGGCATCCGCTTCGTCAATCCAGCCATTTTTATCATCATCGTAAGCGGCAAGGTCTGCAAAACCATTTCCATTTGAAGTTCCAAATAATTCACTTCCATCATTGATGACACCATCATTATTTTTATCAAGTGCCAGATAACCACTAGATGAATTCAGGGAAGAGATTTCATCTAATTTGCCATCTGCATCAATGTCGAAATAGAATTTCTGGTCGGAAACCTGTGCAGGATTTCCACTAAGGTTGATAACCAATGGGTCGCAGAGATTCGGTTCACCAAAATCAATTGCGCTGGAGGCAGCAACTGAAAAGGCACGTGACATTTTAAGGTCAACGTTAAACGAAAGCTCGCGTCCATCTGCGGTTATGGCAGTACCTGTTGTGTGAAAGCTGGTTGTTTCTTTTTCTGAATAAGAGAAATAGGAAATATATTTTCCACCAGTTCCATATCCTACAGCATTTGCAGAAGAAGCAGTAAGGGATGTATCTTCTGACGCATAAATGCTTAAGTCAGGTGCTTTTCCTTTTTTACCAAAAAGGAGATAAAGCAGATAGTCAACGGATTGCTGCTGTATTTCATCCATTGTCTTTAAGCGTTCTTTCACAATAGAACCATGAACGCTTTGGGTTGAGCGGAACTGTTCCATTAAATCACGCATAGAGCCTGTGTTCTCATTGGTAGAATCGGTAGATTCAGAAGACTCTTTTTCACTAGAACTACCACTTTCCGTATATTTGTTGACTTCGGAAACTTTGGTGTCTGAAGTTGCTCCGGTTCTGTTATCCCAGACAGAAAGGGAGGATGTGCGTATGGTAGTCTCTTCATAACTCCGGCGTGAACTCAATGAAATAGAATCTGATTGAATAATCACGTTATATCACCCCTTTTTGGGACTTCCCCGATTATTTCTGAATGCTTCCTTTCAAAAAGAAATAAAAAGACGGTAACAAAAAAGAAAATCCATTTCCTCTTTGGCTACCGTCCCTGGTTTGTCCAAAATATTTGCAGCAGATTCTGGCCATGAATCATGCTACATTTTTTATCGGCAAAAGAAAAAAAATCTTTAATATTTTATGGAAATAGAACGTTAATTTTTGACCATATTAATAGAGAAAAGTATTGCTTTTTTCTTGTATTTCAGCTATTATGATTGATGCACTTGTTGTATACAAGCTGGAGAAAACTGAAAAATGAGTATTTACTTTAAAACTTTAATATGCTAAAATTAAAATAGTTACAGGACACAAACAAAAGGAGATAGAATTATGAGTAAGAAGCTGAAAACAGAGGCAGTGGATTATCTTTTTGATGCAATATTAAGCTTGGAGAACAGAGAAGAATGCTATACATTTTTTGAGGATGTCTGCACTGTAAATGAATTGCTTTCCCTCTCACAGAGATTTGAAGTTGCAAAGATGCTGCGTGACCAGAAGACATATCTGGATATCGCTGAGAAGACAGGTGCTTCAACCGCAACAATCAGTCGTGTAAATCGTTCCTTAAATTATGGAAACGACGGATATGACATGGTATTTCAGAGACTTCAGAATCAGAATGATGAAAAGAAGACAGAAGAATAGATGTAGATAAGATAAAAGAAAGGAGCAGTTCAAATGATATATCAGTTGGATATATTATTTGGACAAGCTCCTTTTTGTTTGCACAAAAAATATAACATGCGCCATCTGCGCGAAAAAAATTATTTTTGTGGTTTTTCTTTCTTTTTGGTATCCTCAGGTGGGGCAATATTCATATGCTGGTCAATGATACGCTCGATAATTGCTTTTTTCACATATACATCATAGCTTAACATGCATACTAAGCTGAATGTGCGAAGCAGCTCCGCATCTTCTCCCTCTGCATCCGGGAAAGTTCTCATGGAAGTAGTAAATTTCTTTGCTAAATCCTTCATAATGCTCTGGGTTTCCTGATGTTCTAAGCTGAATACCTCAGTGTAAATATCCTGAAGGCTGATGCCGGAATCACCATTGCCAAAATATTTTTCTGTAATTGGATTTAAAACACTCTGAATGTCGCTGATGCTTAAAATATTTTTAAAATAGTAAATAAAAATCAGCATAAGTACGTGCTCTTTGGAATATTTTTTCTTTTCCGGTGGTGGGAGCAGATTATTTTTGGCATAGTTGTTAATCATGGTTTTCGTCAGAATCTTGTCCGTATCATGACGTTTCGAATGTTTTAACTGGGAATCCATGAAAGTAGTAATCTGGTCCATATATAAATCAATGTTCGGAATATCTTCCGGTTTGACATAATCGATTTTCTTTAAGTCCTCTAAAATGCTGCTAAGAAATTGCTTTCTATCCATAATTCCTCACTTCTCTATCGTAGCTTGTATGCTTTATAGTTATGTATCAACTGTCAAGACATAGTGTGGCAGTTTTTAGTAAGTACATACATATTACATTATACGGTATTGAAAACTAGATGACAAGAGATAAAAATTAGAAAAATAAAAACAAGAAAATATGTTCTCCTATGGAGGGATATGTGGTATACTAGATGAAACAAAAAGAAAGAGGTTTTCTATGAGCATATATGATACATTGAATGAGCAGCAGCGTCAGGGTGTGTTTACCACTGACGGTCCTGTTTTGATATTAGCGGGCGCAGGCTCTGGTAAGACAAGAGTGCTGACACACCGCGCGGCATATTTAATTGAAGAAAAAATGGTAAATCCATACAATATTATGGCAATTACCTTTACCAATAAAGCAGCTGGTGAAATGCGTGAGCGAATTGATGATTTGGTGGGCTATGGCTCAGAAAGCATCTGGGTATCCACTTTCCATTCTACCTGCATGCGCATTTTAAGACGGCACATTGATAGAATTGGGTATGATACAAATTTCACAATCTATGACAGTGACGACCAGAAGACTTTGATGAAGGATGTCTGTAAGCGTTTAGAGGTTGATACGAAAATTTATAAAGAGAAGAGTCTGCTGGCTGTGATTTCCCACGCGAAGGATGAGCTGATTTCTCCATTAGAATTTTCACAGAAAGCGATGCTTTCCGGTGATTTCGCCAAAAAGAAACAGGCAGAGGTTTATCGTGAGTATCAGGAATCTTTACGCAGAAATAACGCACTCGATTTTGATGATTTAATTGTAAAAACAGTAGAATTATTACAGTCTGACCCGGAGGTGCTTGATTATTATCAGGAACGTTTCCGTTATATTATGGTGGATGAGTATCAGGATACCAATACCGCACAGTTTAAGTTAATCAGTATTTTAGCTGGGAAATACAAAAATCTCTGTGTGGTAGGTGACGATGACCAGTCCATTTATAAGTTCCGAGGAGCAAATATTTATAATATTTTGAATTTTGAAAAGCATTTCCCGGATGCAGTTACAATTAAGTTAGAGCAGAATTACCGCTCGACACAGAATATCTTAGATGCAGCAAACAGCGTGATTGCAAATAATATCGGAAGAAAAAGAAAATCACTTTGGACAGATAATGGCGAAGGGGAAAAGATTAAATTCGAGCAGTTTAATACAGGCTATGATGAGGCAGAATATGTTGCAAGAGAGATTGGAAAAGTAGTCCGCTCTGGTGATTATCGTTACAAAGATTGTGCAGTACTTTATCGTACTAATGCCCAGTCCCGTCTTTTCGAAGAAAAATTCATCGTCTCAAACATTCCCTATAAGATTGTGGGCGGTGTAAACTTCTATGCGAGAAAAGAAGTAAAGGATTTGCTTGCTTATTTAAAAACAATTGATAACGGCAGAGATGATTTGGCAGTCCGCCGTATCATCAATGTTCCAAAGAGAGGAATTGGTGCAACAACCTTGGCACGTGTGGCAGATTATGCGGACATTGAGCAGGTCAGCTTTTATGATGCATTAAAGCATGCAGAAGAGATTCCTACCATTGGAAAAGCAGCAGTAAAAATTGCACCATTTGTAACCTTTATCCAGAAAATGCGAAGTAAGCTTGGACTTATCTCTATTTCTGAATTATTACAGGAAATTATTGATGAAACGGGCTATGTGAAAGAGCTGGAAGCAGAAGGAACAGATGAAGCAACAGCGCGAATTGAAAATATTGACGAATTAATGAGTAAAGTCGTTGCATATGAGGAAGGCGAAGAGCAGCCTACATTAAGTGGATTTTTAGAGGAAGTAGCACTTGTTGCAGATATCGACAGCCTTGACAGTGAAAATGATTATGTAGTTTTAATGACCTTACATAGTGCGAAAGGTCTTGAATTCCCAAAAGTATTTTTAGCAGGAATGGAAGATGGACTTTTCCCAAGCTATATGTCAATCGTATCTGATACATCCTCAGAAGATTTAGAGGAAGAGCGCCGCCTGGCATATGTTGGAATTACGCGTGCCAAAGAAAAATTAGACATTACCTGCGCAAGACAGCGAATGATTCGCGGTGAGACGCAGTATAATAAAGTATCACGCTTTGTAAAAGAGATTCCGTCGGAACTTTTACAGGGAGAGGTAAGCACCTCAAAGATGAGTGAGCAGTATGAGAGTATGCAGTCATCGAAACCGCGTGTGTCATATCGTCAGATGTTAAAACGCCAGCCATCCGGTCAGAGTATGCAGACAAATGCCTTTGTGAAGGCTGGAAGCATTCAAAAGGGTACGCTTGACTACGCCGCAGGCGATATGGTTTCCCATATTAAGTTTGGAAAAGGCGTTGTGAAAAACATTGTCGATGGCGGTCGTGATTATGAGGTTACGGTGGAATTCGAAAATTACGGCGTGAAGAAAATGTTTGCTTCATTTGCAAAATTAAAAAAAGTGTAAAAATTTGAAAAAAGTTTAAATTTCAGAATAATTATAAAAATTTCAGATTTCATAAATTTTTTATATCCGAATGGGGAAACATATGTTAAAATAAAATTAGTTTATAACATCATTGAGATAAAAGAGAAGGAGTGGTCACATGAACAAGATGGAAGATTTAATCAGCATGGCAAAATTAAACGAGTTACTTGGAAAGAAAGAAGAAAAGGAAGAGAAGAAAACTTCCAAAGTAGTGTGGGTTTTTGCAATTATCGGTATTATTGCAGCAGTCGCAGCAGCAATCTATGGATTGTATCGTTTCTTCACACCAGATTATCTGGAAGATTTCGAGGATGATTTTGAAGATGATTTCGAAGATGACTTCTTCGAGGACGAAGAAGATGATGAAGAACCAGCAAATGAGGACGAAGAAAGCATAACAGAAGAATAAGATATAGGGGCTGCAAGAATTGCAGCCCTTTCTTATGCAATAGGAAAAGATTTAGAATAATTGAGGTAGAAAGATAAATGAAAAAAGGTCAGATAATTGAAGGTGTAATTGAACGTATTGAATTTCCAAACAAAGGAATTATCCATACAGAGGAAGGAAAACAGGTCATTGTAAAAAATGGCGTGCAGGGTCAGAAGGTCAGAGCTTCCATTAATAAAATCCGTAAGGGAAAATGCGAGGGCAGACTGTTAGAGGTTTTAGAAAAGTCTCCTTTAGAATTGGAAGAAGCAGGCTGTATGCATTTTGGAGAATGTGGCGGCTGTACTTATCAGACACTTCCATATGAAAAGCAGCTTGAAATGAAAGCTGCTCAGGTGAAAAAGCTGATTGATGATGTTATCACTCCGGAAAATATAGATTATGAATTTTTAGGAATTAAAGCAAGTCCACAGCAGAGCAGCTATCGTAACAAAATGGAATTTTCCTTTGGTGACGAATTTAAGGATGGCCCATTAGCACTTGGCATGCATAAACGCGGCAGCTTTTACGACATTGTAACTGTACCGGAATGTCAGATTGTGGACGAGGATTTCCGCAAGGTTTTGATGACTACTTTAAATTATTTTAAAGAGAAAAATCTGACTTATTATCATAAACTGCGCCACACAGGCTACTTAAGACATCTGTTGGTGCGTAAAGCAGTAAAAACAGGAGAAATCTTAGTCGATTTGGTAACAACAACACAGACGGATTTTGGGGCTGCACAGATAAAGAATACTGTAGAAGCTGGCAAGGATAAAGTACAGCCTATGCTTGGGGCTGCAGAACTAAATGTGGCAGAAATGTCCGTAGCTTGTAATGATGCAGTACAGACATTTGACGGAACGGAAGAGGAATTGCTTACAGGTTGGATGGAAGCTTTGACAGCACAGGCGTATACTGGAAAATTGACAGGCGTTCTGCATACAAGAAATGACAGCGTGGCAGATACTGTTACAAACGAGGGCACAGATATTCTGTGGGGACAGGACTATTTTTATGAAGAATTATTAGGACTTCGTTTTAAAATCACCCCATTCTCATTTTTCCAGACGAATTCCCTTGGGGCAGAGGTGCTCTATGAAACAGCAAGAGAGTTTATCGGAGATGCATTATCTGCACCGGATAAGGTTGTTTTCGATTTATATTCCGGTACTGGCACAATTGCGCAGATGTTATCACCAGTTGCCAAAAAAGTCATTGGTGTAGAAATCATCGCCGAAGCAGTAGAAGCCGCAAAGGAAAATGCGAAACTCAATGGTTTACATAACTGCGATTTCATCGCCGGTGATGTCTTAAAAGTCATTGATGATATTGAAGAAAAACCAG
Source organism: Roseburia sp. (assembly GCA_045121975.1). Lineage (GTDB taxonomy): Bacteria > Bacillota > Clostridia > Lachnospirales > Lachnospiraceae > Roseburia. The sequence continues at coordinate 56,863 of JBGVHB010000122.1, read as the reverse complement.
ATTATATCGTATTAGACCCACCAAGAGATGGTATTCATCCAAAGGCATTAGAAAAGATTATTCACTACAATGTGCCACAGATGGTGTACATTTCCTGCAAGCCAACCAGCTTGGCAAGAGATTTAGAAGTACTGCAGGTAAGAGGGTATCAGGTGAAGAAGGTGTGCTGCGTGGACATGTTTCCGAATACGGTGCATGTGGAAACAATAGTTGCACTACATCGGACCGATATGTAAAACTCCTTGAGTTTAGGCACTTTGAGAGGTTTTTTAGGTTCGACCAGAGTGACCGAAAAACATACAAAAAAGCAATTTCCGACGGAGTAAATGTGTCGGTTGTATTGGATAGCGTGTGTGGAAACACATCTAAGTCAAAATAATATCATCATCATTCAACTTAATAAAAGTAGCGTGAAAGACCGTTCATTTTCAAGAAAATTGAAAGTGAGCGGTCTTTCTTTTGGTTAAAGGAGTTAGGTTTCGTGAGTAACAATTATATGCGTTGATGAAAGGAGCGATTGTATGGAAACGATTAAGACTGTATCTATCAGCGAATTGCATAGTTTTAGGAATCACCCGTTTAAGGTGGAGACCAATACAGAACTATGCGAGTTGATGAGAAGTATTGAAAAGGAAGGTGTGCTTGTGCCGCTTCTGGTGAGGACAAATCCTTATGGAGATGGATATGAGGTCATATCGGGACACCGAAGAAAGGAAGCAGCTCTATGGGCTGGGGAAACAGAGGTTCCTGTTGTAATAAGAGAGCTTGATGATGACCAGGCAGTTGTGGCGATGGTGGATTCGAATCTTCATCGGGAGAATTTAAAGCCCAGTGAGAAAGCGTTTGCCTATCGTATGAAACTGGAGGCAATGAAGCATCAGGGGAAAAAGGTATTGGCAGATGATATAACTTTGGCTCAAGTTGAACCGAGGCCTGTCAAAAAGGAGCGGGGGAATGTTATTTACGGTGCTATGCGAAGTAACGAGTTGCTTGCAAAGCAGGCAGGGGAGAGCGTAGCTCAGATTAAAAGATATATCCGCCTTACCAATCTTATTCCTAAGATTTTGAATATGGTGGACGAAGGAAAGATTGCTTTTACAGTGGCTGTGGAGCTTTCTTATCTAAAGGAAGAGGAGCAGTACGAGCTTCATGCTGTTATGGATTTGGAGCAATGTACACCATCCCTGTCACAAGCTTGTCGTTTGAAAGTAATGAGCCAGCACGGAACATTGGATATGGATGCGATTTGTATGGTTTTGGAGGAAGAAAAGCCCAATCAGAGGGAGCTGATAAAGCTTCGTGCAGATTCTTTGGCAAAGTATTTCCCGGAGGATTATACACCAAAACAGAAGACGGATTTAATCGAACAGCTTCTGAAGGAGTGGTATGAGAAGCAGGAATACAGTAAGCAGGAAAGCATTGGCAGCAGCCTGGGCAGAGCAAGATAATGGAATGGAGGTAGTAGCGATGAGCAGAGAATTATCAACTTATGAAGCAATGGGTGGTACTTATACAGAGGTGGATGGAGTGTTTTATCCGAATATTGTGGTTTCGGAGGAAGCAGATATGTGGATTGGAAAATATGGTCTGTTATGGATAGATTATATGAAATCCAATCATGCAGAAAGGTACAGGCACCATATTCGTATGGGATCCTTGAGTGCCAGAGCTTTTGAGTTAAATGAAGAGGCTTATGAAAAGCTGGAAGGAATCGTGAATCAATATCTGGCAAAGCATAAGCCACAGAATTCAGCTTCTACAGTGGAAATGTGGAGGCTTCGGGAACAGGCAAAACAAATGGCGGAAGAGGTCGTGTTAAACGACATTGTTCGCCAGTATCATTAGAAGAAGTTGGAGGATTTTTTATGAGAGAGATTAGAGAATATAACATGAACGGAACGATTATTTTGGGCGTGGATAATGGTTATGGTAATGTGAAGACTGCCCACAGAGTATTTCCTACAGGAATCATGAAGTGTGACAGTGAGCCGGTGCTGAGTAAGGAGTATATCGAATACGATGGTGCTTATTGTATCATTGGCGAAGGTCATAAGGGTTTTGTTGCAGACAAGCAGGAGGATGATGACACTTATATCATGACACTTGCAGCCATTGCAAAGGAGCTTGAGGCAAGGGGACTTACAGAGGCTAGAATTCATCTGGCCGTGGGACTTCCTTTGAAGTGGGTACAGGCACAGAGGGAGAGCTTTAAGAAGTATCTGACCAGAGAAAGATATGTTTCAGTAAAATACAAGAAGGTAAGCTATCTGATTGAAATCGTGGATTGTACGGTTATGCCACAGGGCTATGCTGCAGTTGCTGAAAATCTGAGAGATTTCAAGGGAATGAATCTGCTGGTGGATATTGGAAACGGCACTATGAATGTGATGTATCTGAATAACGGCAGACCTATTGAAAGTAAGTCGTGGACGGAAAAGCTTGGTGTAAATCAGTGTTTTATCCGTATTCAGAACCACATTATGAACCAAACCGGAGTGAAGCTGCCGGATGAGATTATCAGCCAGTTTCTACAATACGGGGAGATTGATGTGAATGATAAGTATCAGAATATGGTAAAGGAGATTGCAGAACAGTATGTAAAGGAGATTTTTGAAAAGCTCCGTGACTACGAGTATAACGAGGATTTGATGAAGCTGTATGTTATGGGCGGCGGTGCAAAGATGGTTGAGATGTTTGGAAAGTACAATCCTGACAGGACTACTTTTAACCATGATATCTGTGCCAACGCCAAGGGTTATGAATACTTCTGTTATATGATGCTTCGTCAAAAGAAGCGAAAGTAGGTGATTGAATGGCTGTTAAGAATCATAATTTCCGCTTTAATGAGGAAAAAGAGGTGGAACGACAGGCGTGGGAAATCCTTCACTCAAGGGAAGTGAAGGAGGACTTTCGCTCCCAAAATGAATTTGTTATAGCGGCTATCAATGACTACTATGCAAGGTATCTTGCCACCAAGCAGGATCCTTATCTGGAATCAAGGGAAAAGGAAGATTCTTTCGTAAAGAACATTGTAGAGGCTGTTGAGCAGAAGGTGCTTGATAATCTGCCGGGGCTGGCTGGTATGTATATGATGCAACAGCAGTCTCTGTTATCTGTAATGAGTTTGCAGGGGATGGTGCCTGTACAGCAACAGATGCAAGCTCAGATTCCTTTGCCACAAATGGCAGGGATGCAGCAGTCGGGGCAGACAGTAGCACCTGTACAAGTTCCGGGGCAAGTGAAAAAACAAGAAGCTATGGTTGGTGGAGTTACTTGTGACAATCAGAATTACACGGAAGAAGATGTGAAAAGGTATGAGATGGAGCCGGAAATAAATGATTTGCTTGATTTCAGTTTCTGTGGTGATTGATAGTATATGGCTATAGAACTTTTGCAGATGGATGCGTTATAGCATCATTTATGAAAGTAATTGTAGCCGTAATTACAGAAGAAACAAGTGGTGCCGGAAACGGCACAAATTGTAGCCAATTGAATACAGCTATTAACTTTGATGAAGCCATGTATCTTTTCGAAGGTATGTGGCTTTTTCTTTTTTAGCAGGGTGGAGATTTTTCCATTAGCCCTCGGCGTTTGAGAGCGAAATACACCCATCGCACAAAACTTCGTTTTGTACTCTGTGTATTTCGCGATTGCATCGAGCTAAACGCCGGACACGGCGGTGGGTTCGTAAACGGATGCCTATGCATCCACTCACATGAGGCATTAGAAGGGAGGAGATAAGAGTGCCTAGAAATTCATTTATTCAAATGAGTAAGCTGACCAATGTGTCAGGAAGAATTACTTATATATCGAGTAAGTCAAAGCAGGAGAATCTGTATGCTACTTATGCTACGATTCCGGAGCGGAGTTTTTGGAGAGAACTGGCAAAGTGCAATCAGGAAAGCTTTCGGCAGAGTGGAACTGAAGGGAGATGTATTGAGGCAAGGGAACTGATTATTGCTTTGCCGGAATCTTTTGTTCATTATGAACCGGAGTATCTGCTGAAGCGGTTTACAGACCATTTTAAGCAGAAATATAAGGTGGAATGCATTTCGGCACTCCATCATAACAAGCGTAAGACCAATTACCATATCCATCTGATCTTTGCAGAGCGTCAGCTTCTGGATAAGCCAATTGAGAAGATTGCCACCAGAAATATGTTTTATGACGAAAAGGGTAAGCACCGGCGCACCAAGAAGGAAATCTTGGATGAAACCGGGAATATCCGTAAGAAATGCAAGGTTATTAAAAAAGGGGAAGTGTATGAGAGGAATCTGTTTACCAAGAAAAACGAACTTTTTAAGGCTGATGGATTCTTGGATGAGGTGAAGCGTTTATACACTGACTTGATTAATGTCTGTGCTATAAAGGAAGAGGATAAACTCCATGTGTTTGACAGGAACGGGATGTATCTTGCAACTAAGAAGATTGGCAAGAATAATCCCAAGGCTGCAGAAATTGAAGCAGATAATATGGAACGTGTCAGATGGAATCAGACGGTGGACAGAGCATTGATTTCAGGTGTTGCCGAGGAGGATATCTTGGGTGTGAAGCATGAAAAGATATCGGAGGAGGTTAAACGTTCCATTGAACTGTATGGGAATAATCCTTCTTTTCTTGCAGAGATTATCAGACTTGCGATAAGGGCATTGGAATTGCTTATATCCAAGGTATTACTTGCAGCAGCAAAGATGGCTGAAGGAATTGTGGATGTGGTTCATGAGAAGGTTGTGGAGAAAGAGGTTCCGGTGTTGAAGGAGAAGCCGGAGCGGGCAGTCGTGGTACAGGAGGAGATTCAGCTTCCTAAGAAGCCGAAGGAAACATTGTTGTTGTCGAAGTATCCGATGATTATGGAATTGGATGTGGAATTGAAGCGTAAGAATGAAGAAATCTTTACTGTTGAACAAGAGCGGGGAAAACTGGAGATTGAGCTGTCCGAATGCACCGGAGTGTTTAAACAGAAGCAGAGGAAAGAGTTGCAGGAGAGAATTGCGCTTTTGGTTAAAAAGGTGGAGAAGATGAAAACTGAGCTTTCAAATGTGCTTCGGGATGAAGGATATGCCAATGCAGCGGAATTCTTTACAGAGCTTTTTGCCGTGCGCGAGGAGAAGCGGAAGTATGAGGAGGCTTGTAAGGTATGGCAGGAAGAATGCGTTAGGGCGAAGATTGAGGCTGAAAGGCGTGCTGATAAGGACGAACGAAGTGATGTGAATTTGAGTATAGGAAGAATGCGATAGATTTTATAGGTTTGCCCCACAATTTGGGGCAAGCCAGTTTAAATGTGGGTATAAATTAAGTGTATCATTTCTTGAATTAGAATAAAATAACATGAATATTTCATAAAAGGTTCAAGTGCATAGAAATTTCGTCCTTGACTGCACGTTGTGTGCAGTTTTTTAATTTTATTATGGATGGTAACATAGATATAATATGATTGATTTTGTTCGTGGTTTGGAGTAAAATTTAAAAGTAGTATATCAACATGCTTTTTTAATATTTTATAGGTGAATTATGGAGTATTTATCAATTAGTCAAGTATCTGAAAAATGGGGTGTGTCTGTGCGGAGAATTCAGACATTGTGTATTACTGGGAGGATACCTGGAGCTACTAAAATTGGAAGTTATTGGGCAATTCCTGCGGATGCAGAAAAGCCCAAAGATGAACGGATTAAGACAGGCAGATATATTAAGAAAAAATAATTGTGTAGACAGGAGATAAAAGACATGGCAACTATCAAGATTAGAAGTAACCCTTATGAAAGAAAAATCGAGTATCTCAGCTATAAGGAGCAAACAGGAGATTGGGAAGAAATTCAAAGAAGTAATCCGGATAGTAAATTAAGAGAGGATGAATCAGGTAAGAGTTTTTTACCTTTCAAGATTAAGGAAATAGTAGATATCATTCTTGATGAGTATTATGTAGGCTCGGATAAAGTAAATATTGTGTTTGAAGGTACACAGGAAGAATATGAGGAGCTTGAAAAGATTTGTGAGCTGCCGGAGATATCAGATAAAATCTCTTTGACAAAAGCAAACGTAATTCTTGAGAATGCAAAACTTATCTTGAGTGATACAAAAGAGATATTTAAGACTGTGCAGCCTGTTATAGAAAAGATTATTCATGGTGACAGAGATGTTAAGAGTGACCTCAACAAGGTAGCGGATGCGTTGGATGATATTATTCCAATTTGCGTTTTTGGAAATTATAGTGCCGGAAAATCGACATTTATTAATTCTCTGATTGGGCATGAAATCCTTCCAAGTGGAGGTGATCCTGTGACTGCAAAGATATATAAAATATCAATATCTGATTCGGAGGAACTTGCAAGAATCAGATTTATGCATTGGGACAAGGAAATTGAATTATTGTATGAGGGTAAGTCTTTTAGAATCCGTAAGGGCAGTGCTGATGATGAAATGTTATGCGAGCTGTCACAAATGATGGAAGAGAACGAAAAAGAGGATATGTTTTCTCTTATTAACAAGGCATTAGAGTTTATTAATGGTTATGAGAAAAAAGACATGGATTCAATTGAGATTAGCGATGTTATCGAGGTAGAAGTACCTTTTGCTAAGGAAGGTGTACTCGGAAGAAGTAGAAATAATTTCGTGATTTTTGATACGCCGGGTTCTAATTCTAATTCAAATACTGACCATTCAAAGGTTTTAGCAGATGCATTACAGGGATTTTCAAATGGTATTCCTGTATGGATATCACAATATGAATCAATAGACAGTAATGATAATGCGAAACTCTGTGATGATGTATTAAATATCAAGGCATTAGATAAGCGTTTTACTATGATTGTTCTTAATAAGGCGGATAGCTCTGATTTACCTGAAGGTGGATTTTCTGAAAAGCAAATTAAGAATATTTTAGAGTATAATTCTGTGGAAAAAATGTATGCAGGCGGTATCTATTTTGTATCATCAATCATGGGCTTGGGTGCAAAAAATGATGGAGACTTATCGGATAAGCATTACAGAAAAACTTATCGTTCACAACAGGAAATGTTTTCCGATCCGGAAGATGTAGATTATGCTACCTTGTACATTTACAATATTATGCCGGAACAGATAAAAAATGAGGTTGTTGAATATTCAAAGGCATGTTCTCAGTCTGAAACTGATTTGATTTATGCTAATAGTGGGTTGTTCTGTATCGAACAGGAAATGGAGGACTTTGCAAGTAAGTATTCTGCTTATAATAAGTGCCAGATGGTATATATGTTTCTAAATGAAGTAATTCATAAAACGAATGATGCAATACGTGAAAAAACAGATTTCCTTACAAGAACAAGAGAAACCCGTAAAAAGGAACTGGAAGCAGAAAAACAACAGTTGTTAGATACATTATCCGACACTACAAAGACAAAAGAAGATGAGTTTTGTAAAGAATCAAAAACATTTATTAAGACTTATGTATCATCCAGCCTTGACTATTCTTATATTCCGGAAGAGCTGGCGAAACTAGATAATCAGATTGCCAAGCATAATGAAGAGGCAAATAGATTTTCTGTTCAAGAAAATGATTATGCAGAGGCTAAGAGCAGTATGTGGAGTCATTTAAAGGCGAACGGACAGAGTTTGCTAAAAGGTAATCTGAAAGAATCATTTAAAACTATGAAAGAAGATTTCGTAAAAGATTATAAGGAAATGCAGGAAAATAAGGATGAAATGGATTCATCGAGAAGCGAAATAGACAAGGCAACATCTGATGAGATAATGAAGATAGTTGTGGACAGATATAAAAACAGCATTCTTGAAGCACAGGAAAAAGCTAGTGCAGTAACAAAACAGCATTGGATGGATAATGCAGAAACTCTCAAAAATACACTTGTTGCTATTATCACGGGAACAGATGCGTTATCAGCAAAGCAAAGAGAAGAACTGTCAGAAATCATTATCAATCATCAGGGGCTTGTTATTGATGACGAAGCGAATAAGGTGTTTGTAAAAGCAAAATATCTAAAGGGACAGATTTTTGGCTTTAGATTGAGTTCGAGTGAGAGGTTAAATACCAGACGACTTGCGAATAATTTTAATGACTTAATAACTAAAAGTATTAGGGCAATGTCAGAAGATTTGAATGAAAACTGCTATTCTGCATTTAAGGTATGGAAGTCTCACTTGTGCTCTGTGATTGAAGAAAATATTACTGAACTGAATCCACAATTAAAGCAAATTGCTGAATTGATTAAAGAGGAAACAGATAAAATCAATGAATTAGCCGACAATCAGCAGACAATATGTTCTTCTCTTGATGCAATAAAGGAACTGATGGATTGGAAAGTGCTTGAATAAAGGAGAAATCATAAATGGGAATAAAAAATGTAGTAAAAAAGGTTGGGGACAAAGCTGGAAATAAAGTTGCAAAACTTGCGGCTTTGAGTTCTGGACAAGTAGAAGAAATACAACTTCAAAGAGAAAAATATTTATTAGAAAAGCCAGATCCTTCAGATGAATTGGCGATTGATACTACATGGAGAATGATGGCTGCTAGTAGCGTCGAGATTTTCAATGCATATTTACCACAAATCAAGGAATTGTATTTGCCTATTGAAAAATCGGCTGAGTATGAAGAGGTATTTAGCCCTGACCATAATATTAGATACTTTAATATTACGAAATGGGTACAAGATAAGAAAGAAAACAGTCTGGAAAAGTTGGTGAATGTATATGCAGTTCTTTCAAATGAGGATTGTAATATTGCTCTTGTGTTTAACAGAACACAAAAGGGTACGAATGTGTATTTGGCAGTAGTAAATACGGCAAATGCAGACAACAATGTAAACACTAATTCCTATAAAAACAGACTACTGGAAGCTATTCGAGGCAATTTTCCGGGAGCCGAATGGGGAGAAGAAGGAATTGGTATTATCCCATGCATGAATAATGAAAGACCGTATTCTGTTGCAACGGCATCTAATATTCCAACAGAGAAATCTGATAAATTTATAAGTCAGACTATTGAAAAACTTTTAGATGGAATTATTCCTACTGATAAGAAGAAAGAATATACAATAGTCTTATTGGCTACACCTATCAAAGATGTTGAGCAAAGAAAATTAAAATTAAGTGAGTTCTATTCGGGCTTGAAACCATATGCTGAATGGCAAACTAACTTTACATATACAGAGAGTAATGCGCTTGGTTCTTCTGCGACTGTTGGAGTAAATGTTGGAGCAAGTGCAGGCATTCAGAATGGTACAAGTAATGCTATTACGGATTCTAATTCGGAAACGGAAAATGAATCAAGAACAGATACGCAGTCTCAAAGTGATTCTTTATCGGTAGGAGAGGCGACCGCAGAATCAAATAGTACAGCACATACAGATGGCACTAATAGTAGCAATACTGTTAATGAAAGTTCGACACATACAGATGGAACTAACAGCACTCATACAGATACTTCTGGAAGCAGCGATAGTGCAGGAGGTCATGCGGGTTTTGAAGCTATTGCTGGAGCCTCATATAATCATACTTGGAATGAAAGCATAGCGGATGCAACAGGCACATTGGTATCTGATGCTGTGATGAAGGGAAGTTCTCAAACTCTTGGTAAAACCGCCACAGATACAATCACAAAAGGAATTACAAAGACACTGACAAATACCATGACGCATACTACAGGAACAGCGGTAGCTAATACATTAGGGAAGGCAGTAACTAAAGCTATGGCTACAACATCGGCAGTGACCAAGGGAACCAGCCTTGGTGCTAATTTTGGTGCTAATTTTGCAAGGTCTTCAACTGTTACCGCCATGATTGGAAAGAATGAGGGAATTACTCAGACATTTACCAATTTTAATATTAAACATGCTCTTGATTTGTTGGAGCACCAAATGGAGAGATTAGAACAAAGCACAGCACTTGGAATGTGGGATTTCGCAGCGTATGTGTTAAGTGAGGAATATGATGTGGCTAATAATGTAGCACATTCTTATTTGGCTCTGACTTTAGGCGAAGATTCCTATATGTCAAAGTCTGCTATAAATGTTTGGAAAGGGAATGTAGAGGAAGAAAAGACGGTTGCGAAAGAAATAGCAGGATATATTAGAGAATTAAGACATCCTCTGTTTGGATTGAAACAGGATATGATCATCGAAGATAGAGCGTTTAATGTATACCCGTCAATTGTTACAGCAACGACGAGCTTGTCCGGAAAAGAATTAGCATATTCTTTGAATTTTCCTCAAAAATCAATAGCTGGGTTACCGGTTATTGAATGTGCTGAGTTCGGAAGAAATGTGGTTAAATATGATTTGACCGCTGAAAATACGGAGCAAATTGAAGTGGGTAATATTTTCCATATGAATCACATTGAGGAAAATAGAGTTGAGCTTGCAAAAAAATCATTGGCTTCGCATACATTCATTACAGGTAGTACAGGTTCTGGTAAGAGTAATACGGTGTATCAGTTGCTTGAAAAGGCAAGAAAGAAAAATGTTAAATTCTTAGTTGTAGAACCTGCTAAGGGTGAGTACAAGCATGTGTTTGGCACTTATAAGGATGTTTCTGTATTTGGAACAAATCCTGCATTGACACCGATATTAAGAATTAATCCATTTAGTTTTCCTAATGGAGTTCATGTGTTAGAGCATATTGACCGTTTAGTGGAAATCTTTAATGTCTGCTGGCCAATGTATGCGGCAATGCCAGCAGTGTTAAAGAGTGCAGTGGAAAAGTCGTATAAAGATTGCGGATGGGATATGATACGTTCAATCAATATCTATGGAGAAGAACTGTACCCTACTTTTGCAGATGTAGCTAAGAATATTAAGGAGATAATTGATAGTAGTGAGTTTGATAAAGATAACAAGGGAGCATACAAAGGTTCGCTGCTTACGAGACTTGAGTCATTAACCAATGGAATTAATGGCATGATTTTTACATGCGATGAGATATCAAATGAAGCATTGTTTGATGAAAATGTGATTGTGGATTTGAGCAGGGTGGGCTCGTCTGAAACAAAATCACTGATTATGGGTATGCTTGTGCTTAAGTTACAGGAGTATAGAATGACAAGTAATGCAATGAATGTTGAGTTAGGGCATATTACTGTATTGGAAGAGGCACATAATCTTTTGAAGAGGACATCAACTGAACAGTCGTCTGAAAGTGCTAATCTAATCGGTAAGAGTGTAGAAATGCTTACAAATGCCATTGCAGAGATGCGTACATATGGTGAAGGATTTATTATTGCAGATCAAGCACCGGGACTTCTTGATATGGCTGTTATTCGCAACACTAATACAAAAATTATTATGAGACTGCCGGACCAGACTGACAGAGAGCTTGTTGGTAGAGCGGCAAATTTAAATGCAGATCAGATTACAGAACTGTCGAAACTACCATGTGGTGTTGCAACAATCTATCAAAATGAGTGGGTTCAACCTGTGCTTTGTAAGATTGATAAACATAAAACTCCTAATAAGGAATATGAACATAAGCCGGAGGAAGATGTATATTTGGACGCTTATGCTCAGAAAGTATCTGATTCGTTGCTTGACTGTATTATGAATAAGGAATTATTCAGGAAAGGTAATAAAGCCGATATAAAGAAGCTTAAGGGAATGGTTATTAAGTCTAAGCTTTCTACTGAAATAAAGAGAGATTTTGTAGAATATCTGTCAAGTGATGATGAGAACACATTGGAAACCTTGAGGGTTTTGATATTTGATTTCTTATCAGCAGAAAATGCAATCAAAGAATCAAGACATTGTGAAGATATAAATGCCTGGGTACGTTCGGTTGTTGACGCACTTAAGCCTTCTGTAAAAGAGTACACAAATCATCAAATAGATTTAGTACTTGCCCTTATTCTCTATGAGCAGACAACAAGAGACCCAGAATATGATGGCGTTTTTGGACGATTCACAGAGGTATATCAAAATGAAGGAGGTGTGTACTGATGAAGGAAATCAAAGGAACGGAAATAAATGAAGTGAAGAAACCGGAACCCGATAATTTTAAAAATATTAAGCCTGAAAGCAGTACTGCCGGAAAAGATTGTGGTGGATTTTGGGAAAATGAATTTAAAAATGAAGCAGAGTACTATAACGATTATGAAGATAGATTGGGATATACTCCGAAAGAAGATTCTAACTTGGGCACATGGGAAGGCAGTAGAGGTGAATCAAAATTTGTTCCAAATGGAGAAACTGTTGAAGATAAAGCTGCTTTGGACAAGTTGAATGAAAAGGGTTTGGATGGAATTGAATACAAGAATGCAGAACCGGATTTTTCAAAATGTGCAGAAGCTACAGTTCGTATTGATGATATGACTCAGAACAGAGATGATTATATTGGTGAGGATGGAACTATAAAGCAGGGAAACTTTTCCCAGGCTGATATAAAATGTTCAGAAAAGTGGAATGCAGAAGCTAAAGATGGTAAGAGCGATTGGACAGCCAGAGATGTATATAACTGGAGACATGAAAATAAGTGTTCATGGCATGAGAGATGCGATACAAGAACAATGGATCTTGTGCCGTTTGAGATACATAGTCATTGCAAACATCTGGGTGGAGTGTCCGAGTGTAAGGTAAGAGATGCTATTAATGTAGGAGGCGAATTTGATGAATAAAGAAAAAATGAATTTATGGAATAGAGACTTTGAACTGTATATTAGTTACAGTTGCTATCCGGGCGAAGAAATCACAGATGTTCAAAAGAATGCCGCCCAAGAATTTTGTGAGGATACTTCCATTGCAACTGACGCACTTGATGAATTAAAAAAGTATGTAGAAAAAACTTCTGATACAGTTGTTAAAGCAAATGAAATAGAGAATATTTTCAAATATGTGATGCCTAAAAGTATATTTATTCCTAGAACAAACAGTAAAATGGTAGCAATAATATGTAACTATAAGTTCGATATGGAAAATGGAATTGCTGTTGTGTTTGAAAATGGGAAGTTGAAAGAAATAGGACCACAAGATATTATTTTGTGAGAGGGAGTCCCATATGATAAGTAAGGAAATAATTGATAAAACAGAAAGTGTGGAAATACCTGAAAATAAGTTTGCTGAAATAACTGCTGATAGAACATCTATAGAAGAGACTAAGACTTTTTGGAATAGAGTTTTCTATGGGGAAAGTGAAGAAGTGTCAGAAGAATCACTATGGGAAGCGATAATGTATTGCGATGAATTAGATTTTGATTTTTCTGATGTAGTGACAGATGATACAAAAGAAGTACTAGAATTGTTTAATAGTGATAATTGGGAAAACCTTGATGTTGATGAGCGTTATGAATTGATAACTGAATTAGTTGATAGTATAGGTCAAGGTCTGGGTTTGGAAAACATACCAGAAATTGAGCTTGTAGACCGAGAGGATAATTGTTCTGGATATTATAGTGAACGTGGAAATTATATCGGTATTAATGTGAATTATTGGGATGATTATGAAGATATAGTGGACACAGTAGCTCATGAAACCCGTCATGCATACCAGAGATTCAGAGCTGATAAACTGGAGAATCATCAGGATGAAGTCTACAAGTTCAATTTTGACCATTACATATCTACTGATTATGATACGGAAGGAAACTGTATTCATTTTAAAGAGTATTATGAGCAATATATTGAAGCAGAGGCACGAGCATATGCCAAAGAATTTGCTGCGGAGGTGGCAAGATGAGTGAAAAAATTAGAGAATACTATCGAAATACAAAACTTGATAAGCATCTTGTTGAAAGAAAAATAGAACGCTTTACACAACATAAAGATATAATGCAGGAATTTGAATATTGGCTTGATACCAAACAGTATAAGGCTGACGGAGTTGTGGTGGAAGGATACTCAGCAAAAACCTTGGCACAAGTTTCTGTATTTTTAGATGGAGAGGCTGCATTTGTATATTTGATTGAACTTCGTGAGAATCCGGAAAAAGCATTAAGACAAATCGCAAATGGCTTCAAAATGAAATAACACATAGGAGTGATACAATGGGTAACTATACCAGTTTTCTCGAAGATGTGACTTATGATATTTTCGAGGAGGAAGATTATGTGGAAGAATTAAAGAAAGCAGCAGAGCTTTTTCGTACATTTGATAAAGCGTTGGATTCATTTATTGTAAATCATGGGTATGATGGCGATTTATTAAATGTGGATGAAAAGGTATCTTTCATCACATGTAAGTTAAAGGCAGCAGGAGTTCCGGTGCCGCGAAATATTAAGAAATGGTATTCGGAACACAAAAGGATAGAACGGAAAACGGCATTTCAGTTATGTTTTGCTTTTGGATTGCAGGTAGATGAAGTAAATGACTTCTTGAGAAGAGTTTGTTTGACACGAGGTTTTGATTGTCATAGTGTTGAAGAAGTTGTTTATTTCTTTGCGTTAAAAAATGGATTTACTTATACTGATGCGACTGAAGTTCTTGAACAGGTTACAATAGTTAAACCGGAGAGGGTTGCGAAAGAAGATATTGTCTACACAGAATTAATTGTGGAAGATATTGAAGATATAGAGTCAGTAGACGAACTTATTCGATATCTAAATGAAAATGTTGACAAGTTTGGATACAACAATGCAACTGCTTATGAAGCAATTCAAGCATTATGGGAAGATATCTCAAAAGAAGAAGGCACTGCATTGAAAGAAAAGAAATTGCTGTATGTGGCGTTTGATAAAGATGCAGAAGAAGAGCAATCAGATGATAATGCTGATAAAAAACGAAAAGAGCGAAAACGAATGGATGACTCGCTTTGGGAGATATACTTGCAAATATTGGGATTGTCCGGTAATTATACAGATAAAATCTATAAGGATAGAAGTATTAAGTCTATTCTTAAAAATAATGAATTGCTGCATCCCTTAGCAGAAGATTCATTCCCGGATAGGGATGGATTAAATAAGATTTTGAACGGAGAGCATGTATCATATGAACGTGTTCGGAAATTGCTGATTTTGTTGGTGTTCTATAAGTTCTGGGCAAATAAAGCATTGTGCAGTAATCATTATGTAGCAGGATATGGTGATGCAGACAGATGTATATCGACAATAAATGATAATCTTGTGGATGCAGGATATCCTATGTTGTATCCGGGTAATCCATATGATTTTATTATATTTTTTTCAGTGAATGCGGATAATCCATTAATGACATTTCGAGATTTTATGCAGGAGATGTTTTTTAACAAAATGGATAGTAATGGCAATCCTATTACATAGGAACAATGCATTCACAAATCCAGTATTAATCTTCACATTGTAAAATCTGAGTGTAGCAGGTGTACGATGATAAAAGGAATGGTGATTTATGAAAGAAAGGGAATCATTAAAATCGAATACAGACATCAGATTTACAAATCATGCAGGCGGTGAAATGCATTATGTTGTAGGTGAAGTGATTGGCAAGGGTGGTTCTTGTCTTGTGTATGATGGATATTATATCAATAATGCTGGGACAAAAACTACAGTAAGGATCAAGGAATGCTGTCCGCATAAGCTGCATATTAAACGGGAAGAGAATGGTAATCTGATTGTTGCTGAGAGTGAGAAGGTAAGATTTGAAGAATATAAGGAACGGATAAGGAAATCTTTTGACATTGCAAATGCATTTCATCAGACTTCCGGACTAACGAATCTGACAAGCAGTGTATATGACAGATACGAAGCCAACAATACGGTTTACATTGTATCTTCGTATATGGAAGGTAGTACCTTGACGGATGCGGAGTTTGAAACACTGTCTGCTGCGGTTCGTACCGTATTAAGTGTGTCGAAAAGCATCGAGAAGCTGCATGACAACGGGTATTTGTATCTGGATGTAAAACCGGAAAATGTGCTGGTATATGATGAAACACCGGATTTGGTTCAACTGTTTGATTTTGATTCTGTTGTACCGATGGATGCAGACAAGGATATTACAGAATATAGAATATCGTATTCGAAGGGATTTGCTCCTGTCGAGCAGAAAACAGGAAAGATGTCTCAAATAGGCAGACATACGGATGTTTATAGTATAGGTGCGTTATTATTCTATCTGTTATTTGGTAGAGCACCTAAAGCGACTGATTGTGGCTTTGATGTTGTATATGATTATGAAAAATTGAAGTGGAACACGATATATCAGCAAAAGGTATATAGAGAATTGTCAATGTTTTTTCATAACACACTGCAGGCATACTACAAGGATCGCTATCAAACTGTAGAGGAAGTAATTGACCAACTAGAGTGTATTTTGAAATATGCAGATTTGCCGGTTCCATTTATATGTGTAGGCTATGTTTCAAATGCAGGAAAAATAATTGGTAGAGATCAGGAATGCAGACAAATAGAAAATTGGTATTTTGGCACAAGCAGATTACTGTTTGTGACGGGTATGGGTGGTATAGGAAAAAGTACCATTGTTCGTAAGTTTGCAAGTGAAAACAGAGAAAAATTTGATAATCTGATATATATGCAATGTCGGAACAGCATTGTAGAGACTATTACAGATGATGTGCAATTCTGTATTAGCGGATATGAAAAGAATGAGGAGGAATCAACCAAGGAGTATTTCCTTAGAAAAGTAAAAGCTGCGAAGGAACTTACCAGTGATACAAAATCCTTAATTATTTTGGACAATTTTTCGGGAATAATTGATGAGGATTTCCTTGAACTGTTAAATGTGAATTGGAAAATTGTTGTGGTTACTCGTTCTGATATGAGCGGAACCGGATATGATTCATTGGAGATAAAGGAATTATCGAATAGGGAAGAACAGTATAATCTTTTTGAAGAAAATATGGATTGTATTCTAGGTAAAGAAGAATATCGCAAAGTAGATCGGATTATTGAACTGGTAGCAGGTCATACTTTAGCTTTAGTATTGATTGCAAGACAAATTTCAAAGAGCTTGTTGGACTTGGATAGTGCATTAAATCTTGTTGCAAGCAATGGCTTTACGGATATGGCACCGGAAAAAATAAAATATATGCAGGATGGTAAAGAGTATTATGAAAAAATTTCTGATATTCTTAAAGCTATATATGATGTTTCAGTTCTTTCGGACGAAAAAAAGAAATGTCTTAAAGTACTATCCTTATTTGATGTGAATGGTATCGAAGCAAATGAAGCGAAAGAATTATTGCGATTAAGTTCTTTGGATGAGATACATGAGCTTGTTGAGTTGGGATGGCTTGAATTAGATGAAAAACAAGTAAGAATGCATCCGCTAATTCAGGAAACCATGCATCAGATTCCGTGGTTGGATGAATACAGACAGATTGCGGTAGAGGAAATGCAGTATTTGTTCAAGGAAATTAAGCTTAACGGCAAGCAGGAAGAATATCCTAAGAAACTTTATGATAGAAATAAGAAAATCAAGCAGAACATGGAACAATCAGATATGGCGGATAAACTGGTTCGTAAGATGTTACATAAAAAAGGAGTTCTGGGTGAGGTAACGCTTGAGAGAATCTTGAGTGATGATATATCACATCTTCCAAATTATAGTAAGTTGAGGATATGCTTGAATACTTCCAAGTCCGTACTGTTACACGGAGGAAGAGATAGTATTCTGTGTGGAGAAAAAGTGTATAAAGACCTCATGTTTGTTACGCTTATAAATTCTCCAAAAGATCAGGAAGAATATATTACCAGAAATGCAGAAAAACTGTTTGATGATAAGGACTGTACTAATCCATATTCCATAATGGAATTGTACGATTATGTGGTTTATCTCCTGTGTCAGAAAACTGATTATCAAGAAGTAGGCAAGTATTTGGACAGAGCAAAAGCATTTGCACAGAGGTGGAAAAATAACTACATCTGGGGTTTGTATTATGATATGCTGATGGATTTTTATGAAGAATTGCTAAATGGAGCATATTATTCAGATGATGAAGATGAAGTAGAGTTGTTGAATAAAATGCTTGTGACTATGGATAAGGCGATTCATTTTATGGGAAAATCAAAACATGAAATGGCGAAAAATCTGTATGCAAAATATGTTCTTGGGAAAGCAGCTCTTATGATACGAAGTATGCCGGAGAATAGTCGAAAGATAAAGAGTCTGATTACAAGCACTAAGAAAATCATAGAGAAAAACACATTGAATTATGCGGAAGTTCGTTCGGTGTATTATATGGTATGGGCCTGGTATTATACTCTTTGTGAGCCGAATATGAAAGCTGTACTTATGAATTTAAAAGAGGCAGCAGTTATCAATGAAGCCAGAAATATGTCTGAGTTGGATGAAGTCGATTACTTCTATATTCCTGCCGCTAATATGATGTGTGAATTAAGTGAGATAGAGTACACTTTAGAATTATTGGATGAAGCGTATAAATTGTGTGACGCACATATTGACGAACTTCCCTATATTCGTAAGAAATTGGAGGTGTTGGGATATCAGTTGCAGGTCTGTTACGAAGAAGGTGATATGGAAGGAAGTCGTAGGTACTTAGCTTTGATTGATGAAAATAATCAAGAAGCAAAGGAATATGATATCTGTAAATCTGTTCCGGATGATGTGCGAAAAGAAATTGAATAAAGATGTGACGAAGAACTCGGTGTTTGCCGGGTTCTTTTTTTGACTGCACTCACAAATCCAGAAAATGAAAGTGTCTTTTATAATTCTAAGTGTAAAGAGAACACATCAAGAAAAAGCGGAGGTAATGATGATGAACAAAACAACAGAGCGATATGAAAAGCTAATGAAGGTAATGAGTCCTTGTAGCAAGGAAATGTATTTTAAGGATGAGATTCAAAGCGAGTTGACTGATTTGAAAAATGTAATTGTAAATTGCACTTACAACGAGGAACATGCGGAGAATATGAAACTTGGACTTGAGGATGTAGTGAAGCATTTGGCAGAAAAGAATATCGAAAGGGGAAATGTAGCAGAGGAATATCTGGAACGACTAACTAAGGAGTGTAGAGAATTTGATACGATTCTTGGCAGAGAAGTTGCAGGTAATACAGGTGAAATACAAGCTTTCCGTAGTTTGGAAACCGTTAAGGCTGCACGAGTAGAATTTCATAATTTGGAACTTTCTAATGGAGATAACAGAGGAGAACTTGATGCAGTGGTTATTACTTCAAAGGCGATATTTCTCTTTGAAGTAAAAAACTCTGGTCACGACATGGTTATTGATGCAAAAGGAAATTATTTCAGGGCAAGAGGTTATATGACTATGGATTATAACATCGGAGAGAAGGTAAATAACAAGGAATACTTGCTTAGAAGTGTTTTGAAAGAACAGATGGATAAGGCAGGTAAGAAGCTGAATATTGTAAGTTGTGTTGTATTTGCCAATAGCAGAATTAATGTTACAAATCGGTACAAATATTTTGATACCTGCTTTTTAAGTCAGTTGCCTCATTATATTGATGACTATACCGGCGAGGATATTTATACTTCTGAGGATTTAAAGAAGATGGAAGATACTATCCGACTGGCTGAAGATAAGAAAGCATATCCATTGGGATTTAATGTGAAGCAGTTAAAAGAAGATTTTGCGATGGCAATGGCATTGTTGGAGGTTCCGGTGTTTGAAGAAAGTGTGGTTGAGGAACTCTCAGAAGAAGGAAGTGTAGCTCAAATGAAGGATAAAAATGAGAAACATTTTATTAATAGTGATACAATGAAACTTTTAGGAGCGGCAGCAGCATTTGTACTTACAGTAGCAACAGCGGTTACAATTCGCAAACATACAAAATAAAAGGAGGATTCTGTTATGACTAAGGAAGAAAGATATGATATGGAGAATTTAGTAGTGGATTTGTGTTGCAATATGGAAACCATGGACGAGGATGAATTTGAGGAAAAGTATAATTCCTTGACCCCAAAGTACAAAAGGCAAGTAGATGAAGTTTGCTTGGAATTTGCAGATAGTGCAGTGGGTAGCAAAAGCTGGCGTTCGGATTGGTAGTAATAAGTGAGTGTAGTTCTTATTAGTTGCGATATAGGACCTGCACTCACAAATCCAGAAGTTAATATAAGAGGATATAATTCAAAATGTAAACAGTAAGCAGTTTCATTAATACTAACGGAGGTAGTAAGAATGGCAAAATTTAAGAATGTATTAGGTATTGTGGTAATTGTGGCTTCAATGGTAACAAGTATGTGTGGAGTGTTAGGAGCCGGAGTTGATTTGGTAGAGCAGGTAAAGAAATAGAGGAGGATGAACATATGCGGAAAACTAAGGAAGAAAAGAATTTGTTGGCAAAACTGGCAAGTGGAGCACTTGACGGTACTGTAGGAAGAGAATTAGTGTGTGGAGACTATAAAAAGGTGTATGTAGGAAAATACATTAAAAATGGCGAGCCGGTATCCTATAGGGAAGGAGAAGGAAGTAAGTTCTTTAATGGAAAAGAGAATGAGTACATACCGGGCAAAAGAGAGGAGGAGCATTTTGACACCGAAGAAAAGAAATTGGGGTTTATGCAGAAATTTGGCTGGCTGATAGATGATGAGGATGCAAAGAGCTATAGTGCCAAATTCAAAGGCAAAGTGTAAACGCTGATAATTGAGCTGTAATGGATGATGTATGATTCGCGGTAAATACATTCCGTTATATAACCTTTTAAATTTATAAAAAAAGTCTTCGACTGCACGTGGCGTGCAGATTTAGGCTTGAGGAGGATATGTATGGAATTATTGACGCTAAAAGAATTATGCGAATCAGTGGGTGTTTCGAGACGAAGCATTCAGTGTTATGAAAAGGCGGGATTGATGATGCCGACAGACAAGAATAAGTATGGACATTTGCTTTATGACATCAACACAATGCATAGAGCAGAAAAAATAAGATTTATGCAGGAATTAGGTTTTAAGCTGAAAGATATTAAGGAAATAATTGATGCGCCCAAGGATGTGATGAAGGAGGCACTTGAGAGGCGTGTGAAAGAGCTTGAGGAAGAGACTGCTAGATTAGACCAAATTATCAAAGAGGCTACAGAATATATGGAAACATTGGGGTAGCTGATATACAGAAGGAGGAATCTTTATTATGAATAAGATAAAAATGATGCGTTATCCGGTGTTGATAACAATAATAGGTGCAATATTGATGCTGTTGATGCTTTTACTACCTTATGCCTCGGCTACGGATGATTATGAGGAGCGACTCATGAAATATGAGGATGAGATGTATGTAGAAGAGATTGGTATGACTAATGCTGATGCAGTGGATATTTCTTTACTGGAATTTGTAAGAATGTATTCCGAAGCAGCGAGTCAGGGCATGCATAAAGAAATAAGTATTGCCTGCATAGTTATTATTAGCATATTTGCAGGTTGTGCGTTACTTACATTGTTGATGACCTTTATTAAGAAACCTATAGGCATTATCATATTTGATTTATTGACTATGGGAGCATTTAAGATTATTTGCTTCGACTTTGAGGATAGGGGTGTAATTCCTAGCAGTTCTTTTGAATGGGGAATTGTGTATAATCTGGTATATGTTATCGGAGTGATAATCATCACAGGAGCTATATGGTTATTCATTGAAAAAAGAAAAGCTAAAAAGTTAGCAAAATCTGAGCAGATTGCAACTGTTCAGGAATAGGAGGAGCATATGAGAAGAAAATTATTGGTAATGTTAATGGCGGTTTGTATGACAGTTTCACTTGTGGCTTGTGGAAATGGTGATAGCGGTAACAAGAAAGAAAGTTCTTCGGAAACTGTTGTTGAGAACGAAACCAGCGAAGAAAAAGAAACAACTGAGAACACAGTTTCAGATGCGGAGCAAAAGGATGATGTGCAGGAGACTGGTAATCAGGAATTAACCGTTGACCCAGAGTATGCAAATTTGCAGGAGTCTACAGGCTTCATGTTTGAAAGTAATGGAGATGGCACTTGTATTTTGACAAAGATTGGTGATTGCACGGATAGTGATATTGTCATTCCTGAAAAATCTCCTGCAGGAGATACAGTTACAATGATTGCTGAATATGCTTTCTATGGGGCTGAAGATATTAACAGTATTGTCATTGCAGGAAAAACAATGGAGCTAGATACGAAAGCGTTTCAGTCTTGTGAAGCTAAGAAAATTGTTATATCAGGGTGTGACTTGCAAGTAGGAGAAAATGTTTTCTCTTATTGTGATGATGTTGAAGAAGTATGCATTACTGGCAGTAACATAGAGGTTGAAACATATGCATTTTATGATACTGGTAAAGATATGAATGTCAAGATTGTAAACTGTACTGGAGTCCTTGATGAAAAAGCGTTTCAGTCATGTGGCATTGAAGGTCTTACAATTAGTAACAGTTCATTAGAGCTTGGCGAAAATGTATTTTCTTATTGTGAGGATTTGACTTCAGTATCTATGGACAACAGTACACTAGAGATTGGTACATATGCGTTTTACGATTCGGGTGATGATGCAACAGTAACATTTACTGGTTGTGACTTGGATATGGATGATAAGGCGTTTCAGTGCTGTGGTTTGGTTACATTAAATATTTCCGGAAGCGACACCGTTATGGGAGAAAATACATTTTCCTATTGTGAAGATTTGACGGATGTTGTAATTGGGGCTAATAATATTGAGATTGGTACATATTCATTTTATGATTGTACAGCACTTGTGAATGTATCTATTGCAGCTGAGTCAGAAGATGATGGGTTAGAAATCATTATTGACGATAAAGCATTTCAGTGTTGTTCTGCACAAAATGTGGTAATAGGTCGTGGAAACATTGAGCTTGGAGATAATGCTTTTTCCTATTGCGAAGACCTTGTGAGTGTGGATATCAAGGGAGTGTTGTCTGATATCGGAGATTATGCATTTTATGATTGTCCGGCAGAACTGGTAATCATTTATAATGGTTCAACTTACAACAAGGAAAGCATTGAAAATGCAAAATAGTATAAAATATTTTTCTGTTAGCAGTAGGCATATGTGATTAATTATTGAAATGAGGTTTGCCCTAGATTGTGGGGCAAACCTCAACTTTTACAAATTCTATAATAGAGTGGAGTTCACGCATGAAGCTCCACCGGCCATGCGCCTCGCAAGCAACACAGCACAACCATACATACTATAAGTCATAAATAACACAAAAGCAACTATTTTTTATATCGCACAATCTTCTCCCAGTTTTCCGGAAAGCCCATTTCCTTTAGGAGTTGAGCACGGGTAAGATGAGGGCACTGTTTAATCACCTTGTTGATAAGTTTTGTTAAGCTTGCTTTGAATGCTTTGAAATCCTCGGCACTGATAAGGTAGCGTAAGGCAATCACGACTGCAAATAAATCTTGTTTACCCATTGTATATTGGTTATTCTTTGTAGGTAACTGAAGCTTGTTATGTAGTGGCATATTGGGAATTGTTTCACGAATATGGAAGTCATAAAGACGTTCGCCGTGTGCACATACATTTCTGCAACGGGCAAGCACAGTTACAAGCTGATGCAGTTGAACTTCGGATATATTATCGAAGTTTTTGCTGATTTTAGTACGGATATCGGATGTAGCATATTGATACATTTTGGATATCTGCCCAAAGGTTAATGCATTAGTGGCTACCCATAATGGGACATTACCGTATGTTACCGTATGATGATTGATATATTTATATTGACTTGGTGTCGCAATAGCTTTCGACAACGAATTGACAAGTCGCTGTATTTGTCTATTATTTTTGCGAGTAAGGTTGTAGTTTGTACATGTAAGATAACCAGACTGATGTTCGCCGTATTTTTCACAAAAATGATAGGATATCATTGACTTCATATGTTGTTCAACTTTAAGAATATATTTCAAAAAAAGAGAACGTAATTCTTCGTCAAATGTATAGAAAGAAAAAATTTCTTCAAAAGTAACACCATAATAAAACTTTCCAGAACGAAGTGGTTTAAAAGGTTCTTTATAACCATCAATGAGAGAATAATAGCTGATTTTTTGAAGAATAGTCTTGGCAAAATCAGGATCATATATAGACAGTTCTTTATCGCTTTGTAGAAGATTTATCTGCTGCTCATAGGTTAAAAATGCTTGTGCCATCTATCATTCTCCTTCCTTAAATGTAAAAAAAGGAGCCCACGCATGGACTCCTTGGGCCGCGGGCATCTCGAGTTTCCGCAGCACAACCACTAAAGATAATATACCATCGAAAGCGAAGGCTGTCAAATGGATTTTTAGTGGTGATAGTAGTTTATGCGTTACAAATCAATATTATTCTTGCTTTGAAAGTGATTGTTTCACCCCAAGAAACTTATCCCTATACTCAATCGCCTTCTCCGGCTTCTTCCACCGTGCATACAGATTATTCAGATACCGATAGGTCGTCTTCATATAGTCATTATCTTTACCCACAGCATTTCCAATAATACTCTCAGCCCCAAGCAGATTCATCTCTGCCGGTTCCGGCTTTCCTTCCATCATACCAATAATACCCCGGCTTAGCTTACAGATACCATAATCCAGAGAGGTATCCGACATATGTTCAAGTACCAAGGTTTCATATTGCTCCAATACAATCTTGGCATTGTCCACATCTTTTGCCAGCAACAGCATATTGATAAGGTTCATCATCTGTTGCAGGGAATCATGGGAATCGGATAGTCCCAAGTGTGTATATTCCATACGGATATCAAAAGCAGTACGCAGTGCCTTGGCTGCCTCGTTCCCACGCTTCATTAGCAGATAAGTGTTGGAAAGATTGTTGTACAGATTGGACAGCAGGTTGGCAGTCCGCATATCTGCATCCTTATTGTGAAGTTTTTCCAATATACTGATTGCCTTTTCACGCTTCTTAACAGCATTTCCATAATCTTTCTTCAACAGGAAACATTCAGCCTTATAATCCAATAGTAATGCCTTATCACAGGGAGACTCCAGCTTGTATTCTTCCATAACATAGCTGATTCTTTCAGTAAGCTTCGGAAGATAATCCGATACAAGGTATTTGTCCAGATAAGGGAACATATCCTGTAAAAAAAGCAAAAAATATGCTCCATCATCCACAATAATACGCTCCGTTATACTGATAAGAGAGGCAATGATATTCTCCGGTCTGCGTAGCTCCAAGCCATGTGCCAGGCAGATTAGATGGAGGCTGTCCAACATGGTACGACAGGCAGTAACCGTTGGCATGATCTCAATGGCAATTACTTCCTGTAATAGCGGATGAAGGCTGATTTTCTTGTTATCCGTATCTTCATTGATAAATCCGTACTTAATAAGGAGGTTCACATCCGAGAGATTATCAAGCTTCATCCAGTTCTTAAAGCTATTCTTTAATACACCGGCAACCGGTAGCAGGGACAGATTACGGAGAATGTCCAATTGCTGATTGGATAATTTACCAAGCTGTAGGAGCTTTCGTAAATGCTCTATCATAAGTCCGTCAGTGAAATCATTATCTTTATATAGTTCCACATCTTCCCCGGAGGCAATATTCAGCCCGCAGGTCTTTAATTCAGCAAGCAGTTCTTCAGGTTCTATGCCACTGGCTGTCAGGGATAATGCAGACAGGCATACAGTAAGGGTATGACAGCATACTGTCTGAATAATCTCCCTTACTATATCTTCGGAACATTTGGCAGAAGGGCAATGCCTATAAAATAATTCTACAAGCTCTGTATCTGCGTCCATTTCGGAAACTTTTACGGACTCATATTGTGAAACATTGCACCGGCTGGTAACCAGTATCTGACAATTCAATTTTATAAATTCCATGAAGAAAACATCCTCTTTTGGCAGGACATTGAAGTTATCAATGATAACCAGACTGTCAGAGTGGAGCTTTTTTAATGTTCTCATATGCTTGTCAAAAAGCATTTCTTCACTCATATCTGCGGTATCATCGCGAAATTCCATGCGGGCAATACATTTCTTCAAATCACCATCGTGGAATATGTGAATAATGTTGGTGTATTTCTTTTCGTTTTTCTTGGCATAGGTCTTTGCAAGTTCACTTTTACCCATTCCGGCAGTTCCGGTGATAAATACCGGATTATACTCCTGTAACGCTCTGCCAACAGCTTTCAGTTCCTCTTTTCGTCCAATAAAGTAACGGTTGAGAGAGGGAAGTCTGTTATTAAGCAGAACATCTGACAGGTCAGGGGATAGCAGATTATGTCTGCTGTCGTGGTCGTTTAAAATGGCATAGCGGATAAGGGC
This sequence comes from Roseburia sp., assembly GCA_045121975.1. GTDB lineage: Bacteria > Bacillota > Clostridia > Lachnospirales > Lachnospiraceae > Roseburia. The sequence goes on along the minus strand of JBGVHB010000122.1, from coordinate 30,788 downwards.
AGTAATAAGCTCTGCATCATCAGTTATCATTGCAAATTCATTGGCTTTTTCTGCACCAATTACATCTATACTGTCCGTAACCAATTCCAAAAGTAATTCCCTTGTGGCTGGCACATTAATAAGGTTAGGTATAACATCATCCTGAACGTTGTCTTGAATGCCATCAAATCCGGCATTGTCATAAAAGGACAATATTTCCTTTGGTATCGGACGTTCTCCGGTACACCATCTGCTGTAGGTGACATTTTTTTCAAAATCTTCTTTTTCAAATATATCCATATGACATAGGCAGTCATAGAAGATATCTTCAATCATCTGGTACTGTGCATAGGTTTTCTTTTTATTTTCCAATAACACTCCAATTACATTGGAGAAAGTAATCCGGTTCTGCAATTTTTCACTTCCAATCTTTTTTGTCAACTTTTGGTCAAGTCTCCGTCAATGATAATCCCAGTCAGAATTTCGTATCATTAACCCATGAAAACGTAGCCGCTACGAGCCGGCAGGCAAGTGGATGAGCTACAAGAATAATATAACACACCGCAAACAGATGTTCTATATGAACTTTATTGAATTTAAACCTTGAAAAACAATCCGGAAACGGATTCATGAGCTGTATCCTATGTCAACAGACCTTGCGAGGAAATCTGAGTAATCAGAAGGAGCGAGGGAAGACACTTCCGTCAAGGGTGGGAAAGGAACTCGAGCAGGAGTAGCCCACAGGTTTTGAGAATATCAAAGAACTAAAGGTCGGCTGTAACGCCGACAACATAGGATACGAATGGAAGCCAAGAGAATGTTATCTTTTCAGCAATTCGCGTATTATCACAGCATTTATGCAGAGAGAAGGTGATAAATCAGATTATTAGGAAAGGGGTGTTTACTTATGACGAAGGAACTGGAGTTAGGCAAGAAGCTTGCGGTGTTGGGCTGGATTTTCCGTAAGGGACTGATTACGGAAGATGAGTACAACCGGACAAGAATTCATATTATGGGCGAATACGGTGTTGTCAGTTTTATGACTGCGTAACCCGTACATTCGTTAACATTTTTATTATGCTTTATAGTGTAGGCAGTAGCAGAAATTCTGTTGCTGCCTGATTATCGTATACAGATTGATTTATGGAAAGGAGATTTTTGCATGGAAGAAAAACAGGTTGAAGTAATTAAAAAAGCCGAAGGTCCTGTTATCAGAGACCGGAGACTGGTGGGAAAGCCGCTTACCATCACCAGAAAAAGAGTGGCGGCATATGTGCGTGTCAGCACGAATGGGGAGGAACAGCTACAGAGTTTCAATTCCCAGAAGGAGTATTATCAGGATAAAATATCTGCAAATAAGGAGTGGGCTCTTGTAGGTATTTACGCAGATGAGGGAATTACAGGAACCAAGACCAACAAGAGGGATGAGTTCCTGCGTATGATTGATGACTGTATGAATGGTCTGGTGGATATTGTTATCACAAAATCTGTATCCAGATTTTCGAGAAATCTTGTGGATGTGCTTTCTTACACAAGAATGCTGAAGGCAAAGGGTGTGACGGTCATATTTGAAAAAGAAAATATTGACACGTCCACCATGGAGAGTGAAATGCAGTTATCACTTATATCTGCCCTTGCACAGAACGAGGTGGAGTCCCTGTCGCAGAATGTTTCTTTGGGCGTTCAGATGAAAATGTCCAGAGGAGAACTGATGGGTTTCAATGGCTGTCTCGGTTATGATTATCACCCGGAGGACAAGAGCATCAGTGTCAACGAACAGGAGGCTGAGACAGTCCGTATGATTTACGATTTGTATGTGCAGGGGTATGGGGCTTATATCATTGCCAAGGAGCTTACGAGACTTGGCAAAGTCAATAAGAAGGGCAAGGTTAAATGGACGGACAGCGGTATCCGGGGGATTCTCAAGAATGAGAAGTACAAAGGTGATCTGCTTATGGGAAAGACCTATACTGTTGACCCCATTTCCAAGAGGAGACTCGACAATCGTGGGGAATCCAATAAGTATTATACGAGAAACCACCACGAACCTATTGTTTCGGAAGAAATATGGAATAAGGCACAGGAGATTCGGGAAAGCCGGTATCATACCAACGAGAATGTATCCGATGCGGCAAGGACCAAATTTGCGAGAAAGTATGCATTCAGCAGTATGTGCCAGTGTGGCTTTTGCGGAACGAATCTTACGAGGCGTTCCCATCATCAGGATACCCAGCATAAAAAGCCGGTATGGAAATGCAGGACAGCAGCTAATAAGGGAATTGAAAACTGTCCCCACAGTAAGGCGATTGATGAGGTTATCATAGAGAATGCTTTCTTAGAGATGTTTCAGTTATTGGCTGAGAATTTTGATGATGTACTGGAGTCAGTGCTTTCTTCCTTGGAGGATACGATTTCAAAGGATGACAGCACAGAGAAGCTGAAGCGTGTGGAGAAGGAGATTTCTACTCTTGAAAAGAAGAGAAAGAAATTGACCGACATGTATCTGGATGATAAAATTCCTAAAGAAGCTTATGATGATAAATACAGTGAACTGAATCGCAAGTTAGAAAAGTGCGAGGAAGAAAGGCTGTTGTTTTCTGAGAATGCACTGTCTCAGAAGAATATCGCAAACCATATGAAGACCATCAGGGAAAAACTCAAAAATGCTGAGATATGTGATGGATTTGACAGATTAGTATTTGAGAGTATTGTGGAGAAGGTGATTGTCGGTGAGATTGCAGAGGATGGTACGATTGATCCATACAAGCTTACCTTTGTATTAAAGGGTATGGATGATTGCAGTGTGCCGGATGCAAGAGGCAGATACAAAAATCTTCATAAGCAGGCTGTATAAAACAACAAGGAGGAGCTTAAAATGAGCGATAATCACGACTTGTTGAATGATAATGAGATGTGTTCTTTTTCGGGACACGAGGCAGAGGATATGTGTTTCAATTGTGGTGACCACACATGTGGAGACGGTTGTTCTTTTGTCCCAACAAAAGCCGGATGACACGATAGAGATCGACTTAGACTTGGACGAGCTGGATGCTACAAGTGCCGAGTTGAAAGCAACCTATCAGGAAATCAAAGATTATGTGCTGAAAGAATTTGGCTTGAAGGTTTCAAATTTATATATTTCTCAAATCAAAAGGAAATGTGGAATCGAAGTAGGAGAGAACTATAATCTGCCAAAGACAGAAAATCCAAAAGTGCCACAGTGTCCGAAAGAGAAAGAAGAAGCAATTAAGGCTGCCCTGAAATATTTTGCGATGATCTAAGGACATTGCTGATTTCAAGGAGGAATAACACATGAAAAGCACATTTGAAAAAATGGGTGGAACCTACACACTTGGCGCAGACGGAATTTACTATCCGAATCTTGTCAGTACAGATGAAGAACCGCATTATGGGAAATATGGAATGATGCGAAAAACGTATCTGAAAGAGCATCGTCCGGCAATGTATTCACTGTATATGTTGGAAGACAGACTGACAGAACATCTGAATACTGTGGACGATGAAGCACAGGAGAGAATGGATATTCTGGTGCGTCAGATGATGGAGAGGCAGGGCATTACGGAAGAATTGAAAGCTTGTGACCAGATGGAATGGGTCAGAGCGGTAAATGGTATTCGTAATATGGTAGAAGAGATTGTGTTAAAAGAATTGGTCTATATTTAAAGTGTGGAAAGCTCCTTCGGGAGCTTTTTGCTGTTTATAAAATAAATTCTGTCGGAGATTTTGATTTAATGATTTGATTTATAAAACTGGCAATGATACAATTAGCGTAATTTGTAAGAAAGCAGAGAAAATATGAGTGAAAAGTTACTGATTGTTGAAGATGACAAAAAATTAAATGATGGAATTCGTCTGGCTTTAAAGAATGATGCTTATTTCTTTTATCAGTGCAGAACTTTGCAGGAAGCGAGAGCGATTCTAAACAGGGAAGACATTACATTAGTTTTATTAGATGTGAACTTGCCGGATGGGAATGGGATTGATTTTGTAAGAGAAATAAGGAAAAACAGTCAGGTGCCGATTATTCTGCTTACAGTAAATAACATGGAAGTGGATATTGTGACAGGATTGGAAGCAGGGGCAAATGATTATATTACGAAACCGTTTAGTTTGATGGTTTTGCGTGCAAGAGTGTCTGTGCAGCTTAGAAATAAAGAGGCAGCAGCTAAGAATTCTATGGAGCTTGATGGATTTGAGTTCTATTTCGATAAAATGGAATTTTTCAAAGATGGAGAACCTATTGAACTTAGTAAGACAGAACAAAAGCTCCTTAGAGTGCTGTGTGAAAACAGAGGAAAAGTATTGAAACGGGAATATCTGATTGACGAGGTATGGCAGGGAGATACAGAGTTTGTGGATGCCCATGCCTTGACTGTTGCAATCAAACGCCTCAGAGACAAATTAGAAGATGATACGCAGAAGCCTGAATATATCAAGACGGTTTATGGAATTGGTTATACATGGGCGGTGAATGGATGATAGAAACAATTATGTTGATTGTAGTTATATTTGTCCTGAGCGGAGTTTTTTGGTACAGCTTTTTTTATCAGAAAGAAAAAAAGCTTTTGAACCGGCTGCAGCAAATGCTGGACTGTGCAATAGATGGAGAACTGGAACGGACAGAAATATCAGAAGAAAAGTATTCTGCTCTTGAAAACAGCATGAAACAATATATAGACAGTAGCTTTCTGGCAGGAAAAAATCAACAGGAACAGAAAGAAGTGATACAAAAACTTATTTCAGATATTGCGCATCAGACACTGACTCCTATTTCAAATCTGAAAATCTATGGAGAAATACTCTCTGAAGTGGGTAATGAAAATCAGGAGGAAATAGCTACCATTTTGGAGCAAACAGAGAAATTAGATTTTTTGATACAATCATTGGTCAAATTATCACGGATGGAGAGTGGAATTATCGCAGTACATTCGGAGGATACTACTATTAAGCAGATGCTTGAATCTATACAGCAACAGTTTAACGTAAAAGTAAGGGAGAAGAATATTACTCTGAGCCTATGTGACACGGATTTGCATATTCGATGTGATTCAAAATGGACTGTGGAGGCACTCGGAAATATTGTAGACAATGCGATTAAATACACAGCATGTGGGGGAAATGTTCAGATAAAAGTCGAGCAGTATTCTTTTTTTGTAAAGATTGATATCATTGATGATGGCATTGGAATAGAAAAAGAAGAAATACCAAAGATATTTGGAAGGTTTTATCGGAGTCTGTCAGTGGCAGACCAGCCAGGAGTAGGAATTGGCTTATTCCTTGCAAGAGAGATCATTCAGGCACAAAAGGGGTATATAAAAGTGACATCAAAGAGAGGAAAGGGTTCTACATTTTCTGTGTTTCTTCCGATAGCAAAGAAGGAATAGTATCAAAACTGTGATATTTCAGAAACCAGATGGAGACATTGTTATGATAAAGTCTGTATTGTAAAGATCAATACAGGCTTTTTTGACGGGAGGATGGCATGAATATATTAAAAGCAGTAAATTTACGAAAAATATATGGGCAGGGAGAAACAGAAGTCAGGGCTCTTGATGGTATAAACCTGGAAGTAGAAAAAGGGGAGTTTGTAGCGATTGTTGGAACCTCTGGAAGTGGAAAGTCTACATTGCTTCATATCATTGGTGGTTTGGATAATCCAACATCCGGTCAGGTCATTGTTGACGGACAGAATTTAAGCCATATGACAGATGAAGAGCTTACTATTTTTAGGCGTAGAAATATTGGATTTGTATTTCAACAGTATAATCTGGTTCCGATGCTGAATGTATGGGAAAATATTGTTCTTCCTGTAAAACTGGATGGAAAAAAGATTGAAAAAGGCTATGTAAATGAAATCATAGATACACTGGGCATTCGGACAAAACTGGAAAATCTTCCAAGTGCACTGTCAGGGGGTCAGCAGCAAAGGGTGGCAATCGCAAGAGCATTAGCGGCAAAACCTGCTATTTTGCTGGCAGATGAACCGACAGGCAATCTGGACTCAAAAACGAGTCAGGATGTATTGGGACTTTTAAAAGTCACCAGTAAGCGTTTTCATCAAACGATTGTAATGATTACTCACAATGAGGAGATTGCCCAGATGGCTGACAGGATTTTACAGATTGAAGACGGAAAAATTGTTTCAGACAGTGGTTTGGTATAGTGAGGGCGTTTATATGGTAAAAGTAGAGAATAAAGAAACGTTACGATTATTGACGAAACGTTTTATGAAAATGAACCGAGCAAGAAATATTATTGCTGTTATTGCAATCATGTTGACATCACTGTTATTTACAAGCCTCTTTGTGGGGAGCGTATCCATGATACTTTCCAAAAGAGCAACGGAAATTAAGCAATTTATGGATTCATCCCATGCTATTGCGCAGAATTTGTCAGAAGAAGATGCGGAGAGATTGCAAAAAACAATAGAACAAAGTGATGAGGTGGAACGATATGGAACAGGCATTTTTCTGGGAGCAGGAAGAGATAAACATTTTGGCTTTTCAGTAGAAGTTAGATATGCAGATAAAAATATGGCAGAAAGCTTTAATTGTCTGCCAACTACAGGAAGACTGCCAGAGAAGGAAAATGAAGTAGCAGTCAGCAGCTTGGTACTGGAAGCATTGGGAGTTACACCAAAGATTGGGGAAGAAGTCACGCTGACGTGGGAAGTAAATCCAATGCTGAAACAATACAAAACAGATACATTCCAGATATGTGGATTTTGGCAGGGTGATAAGGCTGTTTTAGGTCAGATGGTCTGGGTATCTGAAGCCTATGCGAAGGAGAATTGTTATCCTGTTACACAGAAAGAATTAGAAAATGGTATCTATAATGGGGGAAAGGAGTATTCTGTCTGGTACAAGAATCTTTGGAATCTGGAAAAGAAAACAGAAAATATATCTAAGACAGCAGGATTTACGAAAGCAGGGACAGGATTGGAGATCAATCCGGCATATAATCTTTTTGAAGAAGATTCATTTTCATTCACTTCCCTTATTGTAATGGTACTGTTTGTGATATTGGCTGGTTACTTAATTATTTATAATATTTTTAATATATCCGTGAAAACGGATATTAGAGCCTATGGATTATTGAAGAACGTGGGAACAACAGGAAAACAATTGAAAAAAATTGTACGTATGCAGGCATGGAAATTGTCAGCAGTGGGGATTCCAATCGGATTGATTTTCGGTTATCTTGCAGGTTTTTGTATGTCGCCGTCTCTGACAGCAGATGCCCAAATCAGTGCACAGGCAGGAAAGACTGCACAGACAGTAGTATCAGCTAATCCTTTGATTTTTTTTGCAGCAGCACTTCTGACACTTTTAACGGTGTATTTATCCAGTCTACAGGCTTGTAAAATGGTGGAAAGAGTTTCGCCTGTGGAAGCCCTACATTTGGCAGAAGGAGAGCAGTCACAGAAGAAAATAAAAAAGAATACTTCTGTAACCTGGTGGGGAATGGCAGTTCAAAATGTGTTCCATAACTGGAAAAAGGGATTGATTGTTATGTTTTCTATCGCTCTTTCTATGGTAGTGGTCAACTGTATTGTGATGTTGGTGCAGGGATATGATTTTGAGTCTTACCGGAATATATTTTTAGCATCTGATTTTCAACTGGATCAGATGACCGACACTTTATCGAATACAAATTTCAATGGTATTACACCTGAAATCAAAGAGATTCTGAATAAGTGTCCGGAAAGTGAGAAAACAGGATATGTGTATTATTCGGAAGAAAGACATAAGATGGAACCGGCACTTTTGAAAACGTGGGAGACATTGGCAGAAAAAAACAAAGAAAACTGGACAGATTATGAAAAGCAAATCTGGGAGGAAACAAAAGCGGATAATACTGTAAAGGTTCATTTCCTCGGAATTAGTGAAGCGGTGTTTGATATGTTAGAATGGAAAGGGGAAAAATGTTCCTGGGATACGTTTAAAAGTGGGGATTATGTGATTGTGGACTATAGTGATAAATATACAGAACAACCAGTTTCTTATTATCAGTCTGGCGAAACTTTTAAAATGGAGTACGGAAACGGAAAACAGAAAGATTATGGGGTGATCGGAGAAGCTATGATGCCATATTCCCTGGATTATCCGTATGCAGATTCTGTTTATGTTACAGTAATGGTCCCAGAAGAAGAGTATATCACCCAGACAGAAAATCAATCAGCAATGTATGCTACTATTGATGCCAAGAAGGGCGAGGATAAGCAAGTAAAAGAATACATTGATAAAAATGTTTTGAAAGAAAATGATATGATAAATGTTTTTTCTGTATTGGATATGAAGGCGAGCTTTAGGCGGTTTGTCAGTAAATATTATATGATCGGTAGTTTTCTTGTCGTTATTTTAGCCTTTATTGGCATTATGAATTTCTTTAATACAACAGCAACTTCTGTAATTTGCAGAAAAAAAGAACTGGCACTTTTGGAAGTTGTTGGAATGACGAAAAAACAGATATCGAAAATGCTAGTGGCTGAGGGATTCCTATATTTGGGAGGCGCATTTATGATTGCAGTATTGTTAGTTGTGGTTGGAGCAAAGCAGATTTTAATAAATACGCTCGGTACGGCATTTTTCTTCCGGCTACATCTTACGATAGTGCCATGTGTGCTTATGATTCCAATTTTGGTTGGGATTGCGTATGTGATACCAAAGTATCAGTTTGAAAAGATGAGTCGGGAAAGTGTTGTTGAAAGAATTCGCAAGGAATAGAAACAAGGTATCAATTAGGCGTATGGATTTGCTGATCCATGCGCCTCTTTTTGTTAGGCCAGGGGCCTGTTTCGCATTACGAAGTTTCTCAACAGAGAAACGAAGTTTTGTGAAACAAAAAAACCACCTGCTATGCGGGTGGTGGGAATTGCTTAAGCTTACAGTACAAAACCTCCAATGTTACAATAATGATGGTTCGCCAACCACATCAAAGGACAAAGGAGGTATCCATATGGATATGAATAGTTTATCACACACAAAGTGGAATTGTAAGTATCATATAGTTTTTGCACCTAAATTTAGAAGGAAAGTAATATATGGGCAGTTGAAAAGAGATATTGCTAATATATTAAGTGCACTATGTAAAAGAAAAGGCGTAAAAATTGTCGAAGCAGAAATGTGCCCAGATCATGTGCATATGTTAGTGGAAATTCCACCAAGTATAAGTGTTTCAAGTTTTGTGGGATATTTAAAAGGAAAAAGTACACTAATGATTTTTGAAAGACATGCTAATCTCAAGTACAAATATGGAAACAGACATTTTTGGTGCAGAGGATATTATGTGGATACTGTAGGAAAGAATGCAAAGAAAATACAGGAGTATATTCAGAATCAATTAAAAGAAGATTTGGAATATGATCAAATGGCACTCAAAGAGTTTATTGACCCGTTTACGGGTGAGCCGGTAAAAAGTAACAAGTAGGATAAGCCCTTAGGGCTTAGTAGGGAATGATGTTGCGGCTGGCGAACTATTCGGTGAGTCTTTAGACTCCAGTGCCGGTAAGGAGCCCTTATAGGGCGTGAGCAAACCACCGGCTAAGCCGGTGGTGCTGATTAAAGGAAATTATAATTCCATATCATATGACCTTTTCTTAGATCGAACAGGCTGATTTCGTCGCATCTCTTGTTTCCTCTGATATTCAAGTTCCCATGCACGATGGGAGAAAACATCAGGATCTTCCACATTGAGATAATCCACCTCATTGGCTGCAATATCACGACGGTGATAGTCGTAATATTTACCGAAAGTACCTTTGAGTTGTTCAATCAGCTTATCCCGGAAATCAGGACGTATCTGGATTCTGGTATCCAGTAATTTGGTATATTGTTCTGGCTCAGGACGAAATTTTTCTTCCCGGAAAGCAGTGGCGTCTTTTTCAAGCTGTTTTTTGAGCGAGGTGTCCTGAGAATCCAGGACATCCAGATTTTTATTCATCTGGTCGTATTTCTTGGATAGATTCATCATATCTTTATCGGTAGTGCATTGTGCCTGGAAGATTAGCTGCTCTTTCCGTGATTTCAGTTCTTCAATTTCTTCGGTAACAGTGGTAAGCTGTTGATTCAATTTTATATGCTGGATGGGATTCAAAATACTGGTTTTATCCTTTTGCACATTCAGTTCTTTCCGTTCCGAAACTTTCGCTTTGAGTTTCTTCTTAACAGCATTATATTTATTCAGTATTGGATTAAAATGATTCATCCAATCATGAATTACTTCTTTTTGCATCTCATTATGAAGTAAATGATATTGTGTAAAAATCATATGATTTCGGATAGTTTCCATTGTTTCTGCAATTACAGGAATAGAATTTTTGACAGCTTGAGCCAGTTTCGATATCTGAGTTTTTAATTCCCGGAGCATTTGATTATCTGCACGAATCTGACGGTTGATTTCACAGCGGTCAGCTATCATTCCTTTCTTTTCCATATTCTGGGCAATGTAGCCTTCGTGGATGGTCGGCTGTTCGGTGATTCCCTGATCTGCAAAGCTGCGGTGATCAATGGATGCATTTATCTGATTGCGGGCAAGCATTTCATTTACAGTATCTGCCCAGTTTGCTCTCCAGATACAGAGTTGTTCATCACTGTTCCATTGTTCAGAAATAGGATTCTGCCTGCCGTAGCGGCTACTTTTAGGATGTTTGTCGATGCGGTCATAGCCCTTTTCCTGTGCGTCAGATGCGGTCATATAAATCTTCTTTTTTCCAACTTTATATCTGTATTGCTTTTCCCAGCCATCTTTTTGTGCAGTTTTGAATTCAGTAGCTGTAAATCCTTTTTCTTCCCCATTTTTTATACAGAGATATTCTTTTTCTGTTTTATACTGCCATGTTCCATTTTCATTCAGTGGACGGACGGTAAGCAGAATGTGTGCATGAGGATTGTGTCCATCTGTATCGTGAATAGCAAAGTCAGCACACATGCCCATATCCACAAAATTCTTTTGAATAAAATCCTGAAGAAGAGAAATATTGCTGTTTTTATCTAACTCGACGGGGAGTGCGACAACAAATTCTCTTGCCAGTCGGCTGTCTTTGGTCTTTTCGGTTTCTTCCACAGCATTCCAGAGTTGTTCCCGGTCATTCCATTCCGATGGAGCCATTGGAGGAAGCATCACTTCCTGATAGATCAGACCCTGCTTTCTAGTATAGTCATGCTGAATGCCGTCATAATCATTGTACATGCGGCTACAGCTCATATAAGCAGAAGCAGCAACAGCAGACCGACCGGAACCACGGCTGACGACTTTGGCTTGCATATGATAAATTGCCATATCTGGCACCTCCTTTCGATGTTGCCTGCAACAGCGGATAAAGCCCTCGGCAGAGCGCACGAGCCCCGAAGGGGATACCACTGCCTGATTTATCAGGTGGTGAGTAAGTGCGCCCTTCGGGAGTAGAACTTGTGCGTTTACATTCCCCGTAGCCGGATCATCAGCTCCCGTTTCAGGGAATCTAAATCCATTTCTTTAATATGGGGAACAATACTTTCCAGAATGGCTCCTTCCTGGACTAATCGGTGTGTTCTGGCATCACGTTCTTTTTTGCGATTTCTTGCTTCGGCTTCTTCCTGGCGGTGTCTTGCCTGTAAAAGTGCTTTTTCTTCCGGTGTCATGATTCTTTTATCTGCCATATCTGGCACCTCCTTTTTATGCCCGTATCCGGGCAGTTTTGGTTTTAAAATCTTTTGGTTTGGTACTATGGTTTTAGATAACTGACAGTGGCATATTTCTGGTAATAAATGAGGAAAGAAAGTAGTACCACTGTCAGTGAAAAGTAATCATTGTGTTATACTTCTTCGAGTCAGTTCTGGTTCGGAGCATGATTGTTCAACAGGATTTTTTTCGCCTGTTTTAAATTAGCTGTTGCATTGTCCTGACGAATATTCCGGTTATTGATACGGACAGGAATACATCTCTCCAGAATACGGTCATAAATTCGTTTGTGTGCGATATCAGCGGCGTTATTCAGCTCTGATAAAGTGAGATTGGTCGTTATGATCAGGGGCTTTTTACTGCGGTAACGACTGTCGATCACATTGAATACCTGTTCCAGTGCAAAGTCAGAGTTCCGCTCAATTCCGAGATCATCAATAATCAGAAGACTGTAGCGGTTTAAGCTGTTGATGAACTGGTTTCTGTCTTCAAAATGCATTCCGGTAAGGGTATTCAGAATCCGGGAAAAGTTGGTCATCAGTACAGGAACGCCTTTTTCCAGAAGGGCATTGGCAATGCAGCCTGCAAAAAAAGATTTTCCAGTACCGACATCACCCCAGATAAGAAGTCCGGAAGCGTTTGCTTTCATCTCTTCCCAGTTGCTTACATAATTGTGTGCCAGTTTTATTTCCGGATTGATGCCGTTATCCCTGGCAAAAGTGTAGTCATAGAGTGCTTTGTCCTGTAAGCCGCTGGTTTTAAGATGCTTTATTTCCATTTGTTTTTCATGAAGTTTTCTCTGGGCTTCTTCCTGCTCAAAGATTTCCTGCTGGCATTTACAGCGGATGGAAGGAATAAGAACCTTTCCCTGTAATTCATGCCGGCATTGTCTTGGCGTATTGCATTTGGAACAGTAGATCAGGTGGTCTGTTTCGTTAAAATATTCATCAGGCTGAAGCTCTCTGTTTGGTGTTATAGCGGTTGTTTTTTCTGTAAATCTTGTCATAGTGTTTCGTATTCCTCACTTTCGTAATTCCTTTGCCGGGAAGCAGGATGATCCTGTCTTGCCCAACTGATGATGGTAGCTGCATGGTTCTGATATTGCTTTCCGGTAGAAGCCATATAACCGGATAAGCGTTCAATATAATCCTTCCAGTCAGGGATTGTCTGCCGGATATCTTCCAGCTCTTTCTCTGACAGAAAAACATTTTGAAATTTTCCATAGGGTGAGAGTGGATCCTTACTCCCTCTTATTGCTAAATTGTTCTTTTTTATCTCTTTCTTATTACTAGACAGTTTTCTGTCTGTATCAGGGAAAGAATCCTGTCTGTCAATAGGACAGTTTTCTGTCTGTCTTAGGGAAAGAAATCTGTCTGTATAGTGGATGGTTTCTTTTGGGAATTTTACATAAATCCGATTGGGCTGTCCGGGACCCTGCCGTTTTCGGAAGATAAGCTCCTGTTTTTCCAGTACTGCCAGAGCAGTTTTAACCGTCATCTGGCTTTTGTGGAGAACTTCTGCCAGTGCTTCAATCGTAAAGTAAATGAACACATGACCATCTGTATCTGACCAGCCCTCATTTTTCTGGGAAAGCCTTGCCCGATCGAGCAGGATAATATAAAGCATTTTGGCAGTTTCGTTTATTTCCATGTCCAGAAGGAAACGGGGAAACATCATATAAGATGGCAGGTTGGTGTCTGCTGTCAGAAAGTCCGTCATGTGTTCACCTCCAATCAAAAGGGTTTATTCTCCAAGAAAATCCCAGTCTACATCACTATCTGGCTGTGAATTTTCAGGTGCTGGAAAGGACGCCCTGATTTGGGGCTCCCTTTGCGCCATGCCTGCAGTCAGTCCAGAAAGAAAAAGTGGCAATGCCTGTTTCAGACTGTTTTCCACTGCATCTACAATCTGTTTCACAAAAAGTTCTTCCCGTTCTCTTGTTTCCAGATAAGGATCAGCCTGTGTGCGGTAGTAGCGGTCAAAATAATCTACCAGTGCAAGAGAGATTACCTGACTGTAAGATTTAAAATCCTGCCTGTCCATCGTCTGTAAATATTCCCAGGCTCTACGCTGCTGTTCTTTGTCCAGATTAAAGCGCAGGTTTGTGTTGCGGATATTGTTCTGCATGGTTTATCCCCTCCTTTTCAGGCTCATATAAGCCAGAGATTCGTAACCTTTGGCAGTGGCGCAGATGTCATCAATGATTGTGACTCGTGATTTGTCATACGTTCCGAAGTTACGGATCAGGCATCCACCGCCGCCAACTACATACAGGCGCATCAGGTCAGGATTGTATTCATATTTGCGGAGCGTGGAAAAAAGTTCTGCCACATACTGTCTGGCAATAGAACTGATACAATCCAGATATGGTGCTGAAATGTCAGCTGTTCCAAACCGCAGAATCTGTTCTACGGTGGATTCTTCAATTTTCACTCCGAATTTGTCCAGAACAGCGTTCTTTGCGGCAATCATGCACTGGTTTACACCAAGTTTTTCTGTCCAGCATCGGCTCTCCTGCGCTTTCTTATTGTTGACATACAGAATGTTCATGGTTCCGTTTCCGATATCTGCAAGGAGATTGGTTCCCTTGAAATTTCCTAGTTGGTTTACGATAGCCGGATACCCCTGTGGGTAAAGGCTGCATCCCACAAAGCGGAGATGATACTCTTTGCCGTTAAAAAGGTAATGGACTTCTGGATTCTGGAGCAGATAGGAACGAAAAGCTTCTCTTTGATTTCTGATCCATGTGAGAGGAAGTCCGGCAGCCAGATGAACATCTGCTTCACGGATGGAAAAGACATTCAGTTCCCTTGCAATAGCCATTAGTGTCAGAAGATAATATTCTTCGTCCATAGCTTTATCCGGGATAAATTCTTTGTGTCCTTCGCCGATCCGGTAGTAAATGCCGTTGTATTTCAGAATATTTCCGGTGAAGATTGGTTCAGTTTCATAGGCTTTGATGCCGGTTGGGGTGACGGTGTTTGCTGTTTTCATATTGCCGTAGCCATGATCTACAGCAATGATTTTTGTGTTTCTGAGTTCTCGCATAAAAAATACCTCCGTTTTCGTATTGATTGATTCAGCAGGTCGTGCCGGTGTGGTACTGCTTTGCTGTGGGATAAGCATACGAAAATCGGAGGAAAAAGGCATTGAGGGGAAATTGAGCAGGAATTGAGAAAAAAGATATATTGTGCTTACGTTCTTCATGTACTCTTGTTGTGATTTCATTGTTTTTTATCGTATAATATGGATGCTGGAGGTGGTTTGGATGAAATACAAGATTTTAGTTGTCGATGATGATAAAGAATTGGTGAAAATGCTTTGTAGTTATTTTAATATGAAACAATATGAAACCATTACGGCTACAGATGGAATGGAAGCATTAAATAAAATGAAAATGAAACCGGATATTATTTTGTTGGATATCAATATGCCACGCATGGATGGGATTGAAGTATGTCGTCTGATACGCAGTAAAGTGTTATGTCCAATTTTATTTCTGACAGCAAGAGTTGACGAAGATGATAAAATTAATGGGTTGCTTTCAGGTGGGGATGATTATATTACGAAACCATTTAGTCTTCGGGAGTTGGAAGCAAGGATTGTCACAAACATAAAGAGAGAAGAAAGGCATCAACAAAAAACGGAATACCGTTTCATGGATGAAATGCTGATTGATTATTCTGAAAAAATAGTAGCTATAGCTGGACACAAGATGGAGTTCACAAAAATTGAATATCAGATTATTGAATTCTTATCCATGCATCCAGGGCAGGTGTTTGATAAAGAACGTATATATGCACAAGTCTGTGGATATGATGCGGAAGGGGACAGTAGAACGATAACGGAATTAGTACGGCGTATAAGGAAAAAAATAGCGGATTATTCAGAAAAAGAATACATAGAAACTGTATGGGGGATTGGATACCGATGGAAAAAATAAGAAACTTGTCACTGAAAAAAACAATTCTGCTTTATTTTGTGATCAGCTTAACGGCAGCATTTCTGTTATCTGGATTTACAGTTCATTTTGCAGGAAATATGCAGAATAAAATATGGGAAAAATATATTGATTATGCAGATTATACGGACGTGTTTCAGCAATATGGAAAGAAATACGAGATTGAGATATCAAGACCTAATCAATCGCAGATGAATCGTTTGGACTATCATCTTTCGGAAATGTGTGACTTTATGGAAACATATTCGGTACTGATTTTTTCGATTGTTGGGAGTGTTGTTGCGGTATTCTTTTTTTATAAAAATAAGTTAAAGACACCTCTACAGGAACTAAAAGATGCCTCACAAATGATTGCAGATAATGAACTGGATTTTCATGTGTCCTATGAAAATAAAGATGAGATGGGAACTTTGTGTAAAGAATTTGAAATGATGCGAAGTGATTTAGCAGATAACAACAGAAAGATGTGGCGAATGATTGATGACGAGAAGGCTTTGCGGAATGCAATTGCACATGATATACGTTCTCCACTTTCCATATTGCGTGGGTATCAGGAAATGCTCTTAGAGTTTGTTTCTGCCGAGAGTATAAAAACAGAGGATGTTATTGATATCTTACAAACAGGCATGTATCAGATTGACCGTATAGAGCATTTCACGGAAAACATGAGAAAAATGTCCCATTTAGAACAGAGGGAACTGCAATGCTCAGAGATAGAGTTATCGGAACTGGCAAAAAAGATTGAGGCAGAAGCTGCCATGCTGTCCAAGAAGGAAAGTAAATTATGTAAGGTAGAAAGAGTGCAGGAACAAAACATTGTGAAAGTGGATGAGGAACTTGTCATGGAAGTGACAGACAACTTACTGGAAAATGCGGTTCGATATGCACAAAAAAGTATTGCTTTGCAGATAAAGAAAAAGGATGGTTTTCTTATAATTTCTGTTGAAGATGATGGAATAGGATTTGTGGATACTGAGGAAAAAGTAACAGAGCCATTTTATCATAAGAATCCACAAGATGATTTAAAGCATTTTGGCCTTGGTATGTATATTTCTCGTATTTTCTGTGAAAAGCATGGAGGAAATTTGAAAATATATAATGCCAGACAAGGCGGTGCTCATGTAGAAGCTCTTTTCAAAGCTGAATAAAAATACTTTATAAGGCTGAAATCACAAATAAAGTGGTTTTAGTCTTTTTTGTTGTGAATTTATTGAGAATTGATTTGTATGATGTTGTTAAAGAAATAAAGAAAGGAAGAGATACAATGAAAACAATCATAAAAAGAAGTATACTTGATTATTTAAAGAACCCTGTTTTGTGGATTGGCTTGATTATTATAGTTGCCAGTATGTATCAATGTCTGTCATCGTATTTGCAAATTCATTATATCAAACAGAATGAACAGATCACACAAAATGACGTAGCATTGGAAGATGCTGATGTCATGGATGGGTACATTCCCACATCTGATGATAAAGAAAGAAGAAGGGAGTGGGAAGATACGATCAAAGAGACGTTAATGGACACCTCCAAAAATGGTTTTGGATTTAGCAGGCAGGAAGCAGATCATGTAATGAAAGAAATTCAGAATATGGATGTAAAGACTGCTTCTGAGTTTTTGGAATCCCAATATGGCTATTATAATGCAATATATGCTTATGAGGACCTTGAAATTCATAAGGGGACAGCAGAAGAAATCAATCATTATATCGAGCGGAAATTATCCGAACATTCTTTTTCCTGGTACTTTGCCAAAAAATTTACGGATTTTGCAGGATTGCATATGGCCTTTTTTGCAACAGTCTTGCTATCATTTTTATTTATTCAGGATACACGAAAAAGTACCTATGAATTATTACATACAAAGCCTGTTACGGCAATCCAATATATATGTGGGAAAGTAATAAGCGGATTCATTAGTATGCTGGGAGTATTAGTGATTTTGAATGTTATATTCTTTATGCTGTGTTTGAAAACGTCTTTAGAATCGGGCTTTCCAGTAACACCAATTGATTTTTGCGTGAATTCTCTGATCTATATTGTTCCGAATCTTTTGATGATATGTTGTGTCTATACAATTACAGCATTAATATTTAAAAATCCGCTTCCGGCAGCACCAATCTTGTTTTTACACATTATATATTCAAATATGCTGACCATGAAGAATGATATTTATTATATGAGACCGTTCTCTATTATGGTGCGATTCCCTGGCAGATTTTTTGAAACACATGTAGCCAAAATGTCAAACATAAATCAGATTATTCTTGTAATTTCATCAGTTATATTAGTATGTATTTCTGTTACAATCTGGAAAAGGAGGAGGGTTCATTGAAAACGGAACTAAAAAACTGCCTGTCGTTATATAAGATTTTTTATTCATGTGCATTTATACTGATATTGTGTGCTATTCATCCGATTATATACTATGAAGAAATCGGTTCAGCGATTCAGTCGCCAATAGCATTTTTAACAATTATTTTTTGTAGTGACACATATTTGATGGAAGTAAAAAGTAAGCGTGCCGATGTATTTCATTTGTATGATCAAAAAAAGCAGTTAAAAGTAATATCGCAGAGAGTGGGCGTTCAAATATTATATTTATTAATACTTTCCTGTGTTGGATATGTTTTGTTTTTCTGGCAAAAACCGGGCAGTGTAAACGAAGGCATTTCGGGTATTCAGATATTTCTTTTATATTTCATTGCAATGTTTGGAACTATCTGGCTTTGGAGTATATGCTCTGTGATTTTGTGTACATTGCTTCGAAATATGTGGGCAGGTATTGGATGTTTATTTGGAATTGTCATTGGACTTATATCAAAAGCGGGAAGTTCATTTTTCGGAAATCTGGGATTGTTTTCTTTCAGCTTTTGTGAACCTACTCAATTAATGTCCGAGAGTTGGATTTATGGAACGCTTGTGTCTTTTATAGCGGGGCTGTTTTTATTTGCAGTATTACCAATGACTTTAAAGAAAAGAGGATAGATTATGAGTATTAGAATAAATGATTTAACAGTTAGATTTAAAAATGGTGTAGTTGCAGTAAATAAGGCATCTCTTGAAATACCTAAGGGAATTTACGGACTTTTGGGTGAGAATGGTGCCGGAAAAACCACTTTGATGAGGGTTCTTACAACTGTTTTAAAACAAACGGAAGGAATGGTTTCCCTTGATGGAATTCTGTATAACGAGGGAAATTATGAGAAAATACAGAAAAAGATTGGTTATCTTCCACAGGAAATCGACTTATATCCGAATCTTACGGTGAAAGAATGTCTTGTATATATGGGGGGACTGTCAGGAGTAGCCAGAAATGACCTCGAACAAAGAATTACCTATTATCTGGAAAAGACTTCTCTTACAGAGCATCAGAATAAAAAAATGCGGCAATTATCTGGTGGTATGAAGAGACGTGTCGGACTCATACAGGCACTTCTTAATAATCCGGATTTTTTGATTATTGATGAACCTACCACCGGGTTAGATCCGGAAGAAAGAATCAGGATCCGCAATCTTTTGGTTGATTTTTCAAAGGATAGAACTGTGCTGTTTTCCACTCATGTAGTAGAAGATTTAGCAGCAACCTGTACACAGCTTGCCATTATGAAAAAGGGAAGTTTTTTATATTCTGGAAGCGTGAGTGGGTTGCTGGAAAATGCAAAGGGCTGTGTTTGGAATTGTACGGTACAAAACGCAGAAGAAGCCCGTTTGTTAGAAGCCAATTATTCTATATCATCTAAGCAGTATGTAGAAAATGGAATTCATATGAAAGTATTAAGCAAAGGAAAGCCAAATGAGAATTGTGTCCTGGATAATGATATCACTTTGGAAGATGCATATATTTATTTGACGAATAGTTGAATATAACGGCGGGCAAGTTGCCCGCCGTAAATTATGCTTATTTTGTTAAAAGACCGGATAGATTTTTTCCAATGCAAAATCCAATCTGTGGATATAACTCCTGAATTTCCTGATATTTTGCTTCAATCATTTCTGGTTCATCAGCCCAGATCTTTTCATATATTTTGAAAGCTCTTTTAAAATGTGTTTTGGCTTGCGGAAGATTGGCAGTCATCAGATAAATGGTTCCAAGGGTTTCCTGTACTTTGGCATAATCCAGACAGTCATCGGAATGGTATTCCTTGATGATGCCGGATAATTTTTGCAATTCAGAGATGCCTCTTTCGGGTTCCTGCTGTTCTGTCAGGAACATTGCATAATTGGCAATCTGAGGTATGCTGTCATTTATATGAAGCAGGTTAAATTGGTCAAGCAGTGAGATACTTTTTTCCATGTGTTCTCTTGCAAGATCGGGATGACCGTTCATGCGGTAAAGTCCACCGAGATTGGCATGAAGGTTGGAAACAAGGCGAGCATTGTCAGCAGTGATATTTTCTATCTGGGCAAGTGCATCCTTTTCCAGTTTTATTGCTTTTTCAGGTTTGGTTTCAAGGGCTGCCTGAAAATCCAGCAATAATGCCTGGTCAGAGTCAGTGCCAATGTTTTTTGTCTTTAATAGACATTTCAGTTCCTGAATGATTCCATTCATACCTTTGTGGTAGTTATAGTTATCCATGTATGGAAATGCATTTTCCAGAAAAAGCAGATACTTTGGTATATCATCCTTTTCAATCAATTCTATGATATTTCCGATTGTTTGAAACAGTTTCTTGTAATAATCAACTTCAATCCCATGCATTAAACATATTTTCTGTAAAGAATCCAGTAATATGTGGCAGCGAGTTACAGATGGTTTTGTCTCTGAAAGGGTGATTTCCTGAATCATCGGATGCAGAGAGATAGTGCGACGTTTTGTTGTCTGGACAAAACCAGTCTCAATTAAATCGTTGATCTCATTTAGTGTGGGCAGTTCCAGCCATTTGGCAAATATACGGGCGGAAATACCGGTGGAAGGAAGAAAGCACATATTACACATGGTATCCTGCTGTTCAAGAGATAAAGTGTATAAAGAAAATAGCGTATGGATATGACTGTAATAGGTGGCTTTGCTGCTTTGTCCATCTTTGATTATTTTAATTTTATCTTCGTTGTGGAAAGATGCTTTTTCCACCTGAAGTCTTGTTAATAACTGGTTTGGAGTTGAGATTCCATTTTCCAGAAGTTTTGCTGCCAGTTCCACGGCAAAAGTATGAGCGTGAACAGTTTCGATGATCTTTTCAACTGTTGCCCGGTACGTGTCTGCCTCTGAATAAAATACTGATGCCAGCTGGAAGAGAGCGTTCATATCCGATATTTCTTTTAATGGCAGAGTACAGTATTCATCCAGTTTGCTTCTGGTTGTAAACAAAATCTGGCAGCGATATTTTAATACTACTGACAGAAAGCTGTCTTGTGTAGCAGAGACATTAAAATTGTCTATGATCAACAGAGTATCAGATTTCAGAGAACGCAGAAAACGGTTATGTCTTTGAAACCGTTCCTGTTCACTGATTTCTGGTGGATCATCAATAAAATCCATGTCAGTAATATCCTGATGAAGATTGCCGGTATATTCTACATAAAGGATATTGGTGTAATGCCTCATGTACCGCTTTGCGTAGGCTTTGGCAAGTTCACTTTTTCCGATGCCGGCAATTCCGTAAAGAAAAACATGACGGTTTTCCTCAAGCATGGTATATAATTCTTCCAGTTCTTTATCTCTTCCGATAAAATGACGGCATGGTTTCGGAACCTCACTGTCCATAATATAATCCAGCACAATGGGGGATAAAGCTCCTCCGGCGAGCAGCTTCTGATTTTTGGTATTACGTTTGATGAATTGACGTTCCATGCCAAAAGAAATCAGTTTTGCAAGAAACAGCAGTCTTGAACTGGCTGGTTTATATAAGGGAGTCAGATTTTTCTTTTTCGCATCTGAGATGCTGTCATCCTGAATGAATAAAGTGTAAATATCTTCTATAGCCATATTACAGTCAGACATCAGTGGAAGAAGATTCTGGTGGATGGTATGGGCTAATTTTTCCTGGTTGGATGACTTGGAATAGTAAGCGGATATTTTAGGACTGATTTTAGCCTGACCAGTCATCCAGCGGCAAACCAGACCGTTATCCATTGAAAAATCCTGATTTGCCGGATCATCCATAAAATCTTCAAATAATTCGTATAAAAAATCAGGCTGACTCATTTGATTACTTTCGCTGATATGATTTTTTAAGCAAGTGCTAATAGAAGAAAAATCGCATCGATTCAATAGAAATTCCCCTTTCGTAGTTAAAGATTAAGTATATCCATCATAACACGAACATATATTCGATTCAAGGAAATGCGGATATTTTTAAATTGATTGTGTCAATTTACAATCAATTTCTATTCAATGTGGTTTTCAGGCAGGTTCTGTAAAATAAGCTCAGATCAAACAATAACGGGGGGAGCTTATGCAACAGAATATTGAATTTGAGCGGTGTATTGATTTTCTGGTACGGATGATTGATAAGTACGGCGAAGAAGTCCTCCGGGAGTTGGAGGGAGAAAAACAGAATAAAGAAGAAAAAGAAGCGGCAGTTTCCTGATATACAAAATGTAAATCAGACTGTCGCTTTTTTGTGAAATTATTCGGCTGCGTTATCTTTTACTTCTGCAAGCATAATCTGCTCTAGTCGGTCAATATCTGGAAATACCACTTTTTTGCCTCTGGAATGAAGCTGACGAATTTTTTTCATATGTGTTGTTACTTCCCTGTGAATGGAATGCTTAACAGGAACCGGATTATTATTTCGAGTATGTATATGGTCAAGATAGTAATCTCTGATTGGAAACATATTCTGGAGAAGAAAAGCAGCTTCTTTTCCATCAAATTCACCTAAAACAATCGTTAGGCACTTTCCGTATTTAGCCACCTGTTTATCGTGTATTGCTTTAAACTTTTCTACACGAGAACTGAGTGGAACCATCCATAACAGAGAAGTTTTATTGTCACGCAGACAGTAAAAAGTAGGACGGTATGTACCCCCTTCTTTGTTCTGCATTAAGTTGGAATCCCGTACTTTTTCAAAGTATTCATCTTTAATATGGTAAACGTATCCTTCTTGATATATCATGTTTATCACCTATAAAATAAGCCCTGCCATGCGGCAGGGTCGAAATTTTCGAGCCGGACATTTATTAGACGCTTCCGGTGAGCGAACAATATTTTCGAGCCGATCACTTATAAGCCGCCAACGGTGGGCGAACAATATTTTCGATGACAGAAATCCTGTCTCTATCATTATTATATGTTTGGAACGAAAATATGTCAATAAAAAATGAAAAGAAGTATTGAAAATAGTTGGAACAAGTACTAAAATAAAGTTGGGACAATAAAACAGAGTTATACTGCGAGGAAAATTATGAAGAATAAAAAGATTAAATGCGATATATATACCAGAGTATCCACAACCATGCAGGTAGATGGCTACAGTCTGGATGCTCAAAAAGAAAAACTCAAGAGATACGCGGAATTTCAGAACATGGAAATCGTAAATGAGTATTCCGATGAAGGTAAGTCTGGAAAGAGCGTAGAGGGCAGACCGGAATTTCAGAGAATGTTAGATAATATTGAGAATGGAACAGATGAGGTACAGTTTGTACTGGTGTTCAAGCTTTCCAGATTTGGTCGTAATGCGGCAGATGTTTTAAACTCTTTGCAGAGGATGCAGGATTTTGGAGTGAATCTGATCTGTGTAGAAGATGGAATTGACAGCTCAAAAGATAGTGGAAAGCTGATGATTTCCGTTCTGTCTGCGGTGGCAGAGATTGAACGAGAGAATATTCTTGTTCAGACAATGGAAGGACGTAAGCAGAAAGCCAGGGAAGGAAAATGGAACGGCGGGTTTGCTCCTTATGGCTATGAGCTAGTAAATGGAGAATTGCAGATCGCAGAGGACGAAGCAGAGATTATTCGTCTGATTTATGATAAATTTATTCATACCAATATGGGAATCTCTGCGATTGCTGCATGGCTGAACCAGCATGGATATAAAAAGAAAAAGCGACAGAATAATACACTGGATGCATTTGCCTCTTCGTTTATAAAAGGCGTTCTGGATAATCCGGTATACTGTGGAAAGCTAGCTTATGGACGAAGGAAGAACGAGAAAGTATCTGGTACAAGAAATGAATACCGTATTGTAAAGCAGGAAAATTATATGCTGCATGATGGTATTCATGAAGGAATCATTTCAGAAACAGACTGGGAGCTGGCTCATCAAAAACGAGAAAAAACAGGTGTGAAATATGAAAAGACACATAGTCTCGATCATGAGCATATTTTATCTGGAATATTGAGATGCCCATTATGTGGAAGCGGTATGTATGGAAACGTGAACCGAAAGAAAAAGAAAGACGGAACCTTATATAAGGATTATTTCTATTATGCTTGCAAACATCGTCGCCTGGTAGATGGTCATAAATGTGGATATCGTAAACAATGGAGCGAAGAGAAGATTAACAATGCAGTAGAAGAAGTCATTCGGAAGCTGGTGAAGAATCCTAAATTTGAAGAAGCAATCCTGAATAAAATCGGCTCAAGAATAGATACAGAAGAAATAGAAAAAGAGATTGAAGGACTGGAAAAACAGCACAGACAGCTGACCGGGGCAAAAGCAAGACTTGGACAGCAGATGGACAGTCTGGATATTATGGATAAATTTTATGAGAAGAAATATCAGGATATGGAGACAAGGTTATACCGTTTGTATGATGAAATTGAAGGCGTGGAGAATAGTATAGAAGAAGTAAAGAACCGCCTGTTGAATATCCGGCAACAGAAAATATCAGAAGAAAACGTCTATCAATTTCTTTTATATTTTGATAAACTATATGATAAGTTCACCGATCTGGAGAAGAAAGAATTTCTTAACAGCTTTGTAGAACAGGTGGACATTTATGAGCAGGAGCAGCCAGATGGCAGATTCCTGAAGCACATAAAGTTCCGCTTCCCGGTGTATTTCGGAGACAGGGAAACACAGGAACTTTGTTGGGACAACGAAAGTACCGTTGAGACGGTCGCATGTCTACAAAGGGTGGATATGTAGAAATCCTTGAGTTTACGCACTTTTCACGGGTTTTTAGATTTAATCATACCGGCGAAATCGGGCGTAAAAAAGAGATTTTTCACGAGATTAAAGTTTCAGTAGTTATGGAACTGGTATGAGTGGACACAAAAATCTACAGTTCATATTTACGGTTATTTCGGAGATAATTTTCATCAACAACTAAATATTAAAAGAGTCGCAAGACCGTTTGTTTTCAACATCTTTGGATGTGAAAGCAGGCGGTCTTTCTTTTTTGTCAGCTTTCATATCTAAGATTTCAGAATGGAGGAATGCGAGAATGAAAGAAACAAAGGAAATGTATCCATCATGGGGTGACGACCATGGTGTCAGGTTGGGAAATGTCAAAATCAGTGATTTACACGACTTTAAGGAACATCCATTCCATGTTGTGGAAGACACTGCGTTGTTTGAACTGACAAAGAGCATTGAAGATAAGGGAGTACTGGTTCCGTTAATTGTTCGTGCTAATCCTTACGGAGAAGGGTATGAGATTATTGCCGGACATCGTAGGAAGGCAGCCTGTAAATGGGCAGGGCTTTCAGAAGTCCCTGTAATGATTGTGGAATTGGATGATAATGAGGCTGTAATTGCTATGGTAGATAGCAATTTGCAGAGGGAGCATATCAGGCCAAGTGAAAAGGCTTTTGCTTACAAGATGAAGCTGGAGGCAATGAAACAGCAGGGGAAGAGGACGGATTTAACTTTTTCTCAACTTGAGAAAAAGTTGGAGAATGAGAATACTACTTTGCAGTTAGCAGAAATAACCTGTGGCACAGATGAGAATGGATGTTGGAACGTAAGTAATACTGGTGGAAAGATAAATCCCAATTATGCAAATGAAAAGTTAGCAAAGCAGGTGGGAGAGAGTCGAGCACAGATTTCAAGGTATATCCGCCTTACCAACCTTATCCCCAAGATTCTGAATATGGTGGACGAAGAAAAGATTGCTTTTACGGTGGCTGTGGAGCTTTCCTATCTGAAGGAAGAGGAACAGTACGAGCTTCATGCCATTATGGATTTGGAACAGTGTACACCATCCTTATCACAGGCGTGTCGCTTAAAGGTAATGAGTCAGCATGGAACATTGGATATGGATGCGATTTGTATGGTTTTGGAGGAAGAAAAGCCCAATCAGCGTGAGCAAATAAAGCTTCGTGCAGATTCTTTGGCGAAGTATTTCCCAAAGGATTATACACCTAAGCAAAAGACGGACTTAATTGAACAGCTCCTGAAGGAGTGGTATGAGAAGCAGGAGTACAGCAAGCAGGAGATCCTTGGCAGCAGTCGGGGTAGAGCAAGATAAATGAATGGAGGTAGTCGCAATGAGCAGAGAATTATCAACTTATGAAGCAATGGGTGGTACTTATATAGAGGTGGATGGTGTGCTTTATCCGAATATTACTGTTTCGGAGGAATCAGATGTGTGGGTTGGAAAATATGGTCTGTTGTGGATAGATTATATGAAATTCAATCATGCAGAAAGGTACAGTCATCATATTCGTATGGGAACCTTGAATAGTAAGGCATTTGAGGTAAATGAAGAGGCTTATGAGATGCTGGAGGGAATTGTAAATCAGTATCTGGCAAAGCATAAGCCACAAAATTCAGCTTCCACAATGGAAATATGGAGGCTTCAGGAACAGGCAAAACAAATGGCGGAAGAGGTCGTGTTAAGTGACATTGTTCGCCAGTATCATTAGAATTTGGAGGATTTTAGTATGAGAGAGATTAGAGAATACAATATGAACGGAACGATTATTTTGGGCGTAGATAATGGTTATGGTAATGTGAAAACCGCCCACAGAGTATTTCCTACGGGAATTGTGAAGTGTGACAGCGAGCCGGTGCTGAGTAAGGAGTATATCGAATACGATGGCGCTTACTATATTATTGGCGAAGGTCACAAGGGTTTTGTTGCAGACAAGCAGGAAGATGATGATACTTATATCATGACTCTTGCAGCTATTGCCAAGGAGCTTGAAACAAGGGGACTTACAGAGGCAAGGATTCATCTGGCAGTGGGACTTCCCTTGAAGTGGGTACAGGCACAGAGGGAGAGTTTTAAGAAGTATCTGACCAGAGAAAGATATGTTTCTCTGAAGTACAAGAAGGTAAGCTATCTGATTGAAATTGTGGATTGTACGGTTATGCCACAGGGCTATGCGGCAGTTGCTGAGAATTTGAGGGATTTTAAGGGAATGAATCTGCTGGTGGATATCGGAAACGGCACCATGAATGTGATGTATCTGAATAACGGAAGACCTATAGAAAGTAAGTCGTGGACGGAAAAGATTGGTGTAAATCAGTGTTTTATCCGTATTCAGAACCATATTATGAACCAAACCGGAGTGAAGCTGCCGGATGAGATTATCAGCCAGTTTTTACAATATGGAGAGATTGATGTAAATAATAAGTATGTAAATATGGTAAAAGAGATTGCGGAGCAGTATGTAAAGGAGATTTTTGAGAAGCTTCGTGATTATGAATATAACGAGGATTTGATGAAGCTGTATGTTATGGGTGGCGGTGTCAAGATGGTTGAGATGTTTGGAAAGTACAATCCGGACAGAGTCACCTTTAACCATGATATCTGTGCTAATGCCAAGGGCTATGAATACTTTTGTTATATGATGCTTCGTCAAAAGATGCGAAAGTAGGTGATTAAATGGCTGTAAAGAACCATAATTTTCGCTTCAATGAGGAAAAAGAGGCAGAACGACAGGCGTGGGAAATCCTTCACTCTAAGGAAGTGAAGGAGGACTTCCGTTCCCAAAATGAATTTGTAATTGCAGCTATCAATGACTACTACGCAAGGCATCTTGCCACCAAGCAGGACCCGTATCTGGAATCAAGGGAAAAGGAAGATGCTTTTGTAAAAGGAATTGTGGAGTCGGTGGAGAAAAAGGTGCTTGATAACCTGCCGGGACTGGCTGGTATGTATATGATGCAACAGCAGTCTCTTTTATCTGTGATGAGTTTGCAGGGGATGGTGCCTGTGCAGCAACAGATGCAAGCGCAGATTCCTGTACCACAAATGATGGGAACGCAAATGTCAGGGCAGGTAGCGACATCCGTAAAGGAGCAAGGACCAGATGTCGTAGTTAGTGGGGATACTCGTGACAATCGAAATTACACGCAAGAAGATATGAAGAAGTATGAGATGGAGCCGGAATTAAACGAGTTGCTTGATTTCAGTTTCTGTGGTGATTGATAGCAGATGGCTATAGAACTTTTACAGATAGGTGTGTTGTAGCATCATTTGTGGAAGTAATTGTAGCCGCAATTACAGAAGAAACAAGTGGTGCCGGAAACGGCACAAATTGTAGCCAATTGAATATAGTTATTAGCTTAGTTGAAGCCATGTATCTTTTCGAAGGTATGTGGCTTTTTCTTTTTTGAGCTTAAGACAAATTTCTTTATCAGCCCTCGTGCGCTTAAGCGAGGGCTAAGCCTCGCAGAGCGAAATACACCCATCGCACAAAACTTCGTTTTGTACTCTGTGTATTTCGCCCTTGCAGGGGGCTATTACGCCGGAAACGGCGGTAGGTTCGTAAACGGATGCTTATGCATCCACTCACATTATGCAATAGAAGGGAGATGATTAGATTGCCAAGAAATTCATTTGTACAAATGAATAAGCTGACCAATGTGTCAGGCAGAATTACTTATATATCAAGTAAGGCAAAACAGGAAAATCTGTATGCTACCTATACTACTGTTCCGGATCGGAGCTTTTGGAGAGAGTTGGCTAAGTGTAATCAGGAATGTTTCCGGAAAAAAGGAACCGAGGGAAAGTGTATTGAGGCGAGGGAGCTAATTATAGCTTTGCCGGAGTCCTTTGTGCATTATGAGCCGGCGTATTTGTTGAAGCGATTTACAGACCATTTTAAGCAGAAATATAAGGTGGAGTGTATCTCAGCACTGCATCATAACAAGCGTAAGACCAATTATCATATTCATCTGATATTTGCAGAGCGTCAGCTTCTGGATAAGCCAATCGAGAAAATCGCGACCAGAAATATGTTTTATGACGAAAAGGGTAAGCACCGGCGTACCAAGAAGGAAATCTTGGATGAAGCCGGGCACATCCGTAAAAAGTGCAAGGTTATCAAGAAGGGAGAAGTGTATGAGCGGAATCTGTTTACTACGAAAAACGAGCTGTTTAAGGCTGACGGATTCCTGGACGAGGTAAAGTATTTATACACGGATCTGATTAATGTCTGTGCCATAAATGAAGAAGATAAACTTCATGTATTTGACAGGAATGGAATGTATCTTGCTACCAAGAAGATTGGTAAAAACAATCCCAAGGCGCCAGAGATAGAAGCTGACAATATGGAGCGTGTAAGATGGAATCAGACTGTGGACAGAGCATTGATTTCAGGTGTTGCAGAAGAGGATATCTTAGGCGTGAAGAGAGAAAAGATATCGGAGGAAGTTAAGCGTTCAATTGAATTATATGGGAATAATCCGTCTTTCCTGGCTGAGATTATTAGACTTGCAATTAAGACATTGGAATTGCTGATATCCAAGGTATTACTTGCAGCGGCTAAAATGGCTGAAAAGATTGTGGATGTGGTTTATGAGAAAGTTGTAGAGAAAGAGGTTCCATTGTTGGTGGAAGAGCCAGAGCAGGCGGTTGAGATTCTGGAAAAGGTACAGCTTCCTAAGAAGCCGGAGGAATCGTTATTGCTGTCTAAGTATCCGGTGATTATGGAATTGGATGCAGAGTTGAAGCGTAGGAATAAGGAAATCTTTGCGGTTGAACAGGAGCGGGGCAATCTGGAGATTGAGCTGTCTGAATGTTCCGGAGTATTTAAACAAAAGAAGAGGAAGGAATTGCAGGAGAGGATTACTCTTTTGGATAAAAAGGTGGAGAAGATGAAGGCTGAGCTTTCAAAAGTGCTTCGGGACGCCGGATATGCAAATGCTGCGGAATTCTTTACAGAACTTTTTGCGGTGCGTGAGGAGAAGCGGAAGTATGAAGAGGCTTGTAAGGTATGGCAGGAAGAATGTGTTAGGGCGGAGATTGGTATCAATCGTGAAGCATTCTGTAATGAGGAAATAGCAAGGAGAAGTGAAAAAAAGAATCGTTAAATGCGGGTGGTGCTACTGCATAAGCTGGTAGCACCAACTGGGCTGTTGTTATATGTAGTGGTACATTTTTTGTAAAATAGGAATGAAAATTAGCGCATTATATAGTATAATATGTCTAAAGGATAATTTTTAGTTATCAGTCAGTTACAGAAAGTTATTAGAGGGATAAGCGCAATGAAAAAACAAGATGATATGTCAGAAATCACATATATAAACTATTCGAATTCAACGCCTTGGCCAGATAAAGATATTTGGCATGCTCATACATATAAAGCAATCGTGTCTATAGTTGAACAATGGTTACAAAAATACACGAACTCTGAGATGGTTCTTCTTAATGCAGGATCTGGTGGTACAGAGTATAAAACGACTGCTAAAGTAATACATTTAGATATTGTTGAAAAAT
This sequence comes from Roseburia sp., assembly GCA_045121975.1. GTDB lineage: Bacteria > Bacillota > Clostridia > Lachnospirales > Lachnospiraceae > Roseburia. Next base: position 607 of record JBGVHB010000122.1, on the reverse strand, counting down.
ATATTTCTAAATTTGATAACTATCTTGTAGGATCTGTAGAAAAGATTGAACTACCAGATCAATCAATAGATGGGATTATATGTGTTGGAAGTGTAATTAATTATGCTGATGTCCAAAGAACCATTGCAGAATTCTCTAGAGTGCTTAAACCAAACGGTTTCTTAATATTAGAATTTGAACGTTCTAACAGTGCGGAATTTCTTTGGACATCACAACATAATAAATACATTTTTCAAAAGGAATATAATTATAATAATCAAAAACATTTACTTTGGATGTATAGTGAAAGACATATATATCAGCTTCTTAAACAATATAATATCAACCTTCAAATTATCAAACGATTGCATGTGCTTTCCTCATTTTTATATAGAATTGGAGTTACAGAAGAAAAGGCCGCACCATTTTCAAAATACGATTCATTATGTAAATTCATATCCTATCCTTTTGCTCATAATACAATACTTTTAGGAAGGAAATAAATCTTTCTTTGCAGTTATAATTGAAATTATACCAGCTATTATTGTTAAGATGTTGGGGTCAAAAGAGTTTGTAGAAACACTCTGACCTACCATATAGTACCTTGAAAATTTTACACAATTAGATT